>RAYO01000074.1 GCA_003612335.1 bacterium 1xD42-67 | reverse complement strand
GAAGTGGGCCAAGCCGTCCGGGAGGCCATGGAGGAATTGGGCCTCCAAAGAGAAGATATTTTCGTCATTACGAAGATTTATCCGGGCAGCGAAATGGCAAACCCGGAGCAGTCCATCCAAGCGTGTCTGGACCGGCTGGACCTGGGGTATGTGGACATGATGCTCCTGCACCACCCAGACCGGAACGATGTCAAAGCATATCAGGCTATGGAGAAGTTCATAGAGGAGGGCAAAATCCGCTCCCTGGGCCTGTCCAACTGGTATGTGGAGGAGCTGGAGGAATTTCTGCCCCAGGTGTCCATCACTCCGGCGCTGGTGCAGAATGAGATCCACCCATACTATCAGGAGAATGAGGTAATTCCCTATATTCAGGACTTGGGCATTGTGGTCCAGGGCTGGTATCCCCTGGGAGGCCGGGGCCATACGGGGGAGCTGCTGGGAGACGAGGTGATCTCCAGTATCGCAAAGGCTCACGGCGTATCCTCCGCTCAGGTGATTCTCCGGTGGAATCTCCAAAAGGGCGTGGTGGTCATTCCTGGCTCCAGCAATCCCGACCATATCAAGGAAAACACAGAGTTGTATGATTTCGTGCTGACAGACGAGGAAATGGCGCAGATCAACGCTCTGGACCGGAATGAAAAGCACGATTGGTATTAAACAACATCCTGCCTGTGGCACCTGTGACCGGCGGCACACAGGCAGGATGATTTTTTAATAGGAGGCAGCCTGTATGAAGCTGCAAGAAAAAGAGGTTTCCGCCTATGAAGCGGAACATCAGAATATCGCGGAGCGGCTGATGCGGGAAATGCCGCCATTCAAGGAAGCGGAACGGTTCCTCGAACTGGTCCAGGCTCATTTCTCCCTCGCTGTGCGCCGCGTTCAGCACCCGAAGGTGATCATATTGGGCAGTGGCTTCCCGGAGGAACTGATCCACGCTTTCGGCATTGCGCCCTATTGGGTTTTGGGCGGCAGTCTGCAAACCGGCGCGTGGGCCGGTGAACTGGCCCCCAGGGATGCCGACCCGGTGAGCCGCTCCATCCTGGGGTTGATGTTGGGAATAGAAGAATCGGTCCGGGATACACTGATTTTGCTCCCTATCGTCAGCGACAGCACCCGGAAACTGGCCTTTCTGCTTCGGCGGGAAGGATTGAAGGTCCACACCCTCGACATCCCGCCGGTCAAACATGAACCTGCTCTGTTCAAATATGAGCGGCAGTTAGAATTGTGTGTTGAGGCGATCTCCGCACATACCGGAAAACACCTGACCCGACGCTCCCTGCGCAACGCTGCCAGTCTGGTGGCGCAAGCCCATGATGAAATCCGCCGGTTCCTCCGGCTCACAGAGGAACGCCCCACTCTGCTGTCAGCGCCTTGGCGGATGCTGACCTGTTTCAGTTACTACTGCGCCGATGATCTCCCTAAATGGACGGAACTGCTTGCCCGGTTAAATGACAAAATCGGGGCAAGCCATACCTGTAAACCCAACCGCACCAGCGGGAATGTGCTTCTGATCGGGTCGCCAATTTATTTTCCCAACTACAAAATTCCCTTTTTGATTCAAGACGTAGGTTTGCACGTTGCAGCCCACCTCGATTACACCGTGCAGAGGGCCACAACTGCTTTGCAGATAGAGGAAACAGCGAATATTACCTTATCCACCCTTTCGCGGAGGTTCTATCAGGCGGATTGCTCCGGCTCCTATGCCAAAAACAGGACTCTGCAAACGGCGGCATCCGAACTGCTGAACCGCCGCAGTATTGACGGCGTGGTCTACTGTGTACTAAAGGGCCAGATTGAATACGACTTTGAGCTGGAGCGTTTGGAAATGCTCTGCGGGGAGCGGAATATCCCGGTGTTCCGCCTGGAAACTGACTACAACCAGCAGGATGTGGAGCAGCTCCGCATCCGCATGGAGGCTTTTTCGGAAATGCTGCGGCAGAGACAGTATCAGAAGGGGGTGGCTGTGTGAAGAAAGTCAAATATGGAACGGCGGCGGTCTGGATCATCTGCGCCCTGCTGACGCTGGCAGCGTTTTTCGCAAAAGATTTTGTGTTGTATGACTTTCAGATGATGCCCTTTAACTACGCCTATACCCAGAGTGAGACAAAACCCGCCCAGGCTTCATCCTCTCTCTGGTTTACCCTTGGACCGGACAGGGAACTTCAACACGGATATGATACGGATGTTGACCCGGAGGCGGTGATGCTCTACGGCAAAACCGAGGAAGAAGTACAGGCGATTACCGGCGCAGATATGTCTCCCATTCGAGAGGACCTGATCGGCTATTTTGTAGCGGTTCTCCCGGTGCGACAGGGGGATATTGACGGCAATGGGACCTTGGAAACCATCCACGATTTTGCCAGGGCTGACATTGGACCTCATACATACGAGCTGGCTCCCAGGGAGTTCAACATCCCGGAGCTGCCCTTTGAACTGGCTTTTGCCGAGCGAAAGTATATCCAGGTCTTTTACCAGAACCAGCCTTTGACCAATACAGAGGTTATCGTAACGGAGGGGGAAGGTTCGGAGACTGCCTACTATACCGACAGCCACGGCTGGATCAGCGGCCTGCCCATCGAAACCCTCCGCAGCGGTTTCACCGTCTCCTACTCCCCGGACAGTCAGAATATCTACCGTATGTACTATCTTGTGGAGGACTATGAATACTTCACCGTCCACTTTTTCAAAGCCCATATCCCACTGCTCATGATCTTGGCGCTCACCGCCCTGGGCATTGTGATCATTTACTTTGTCCGGGAGTGGTACAGCCGGAAAGACCCGGCCCACGCGGTCTAT
Organism: bacterium 1xD42-67; assembly: GCA_003612335.1. Lineage (GTDB taxonomy): Bacteria > Bacillota > Clostridia > Oscillospirales > Oscillospiraceae > Lawsonibacter. The sequence continues at coordinate 3,910 of RAYO01000074.1, read as the reverse complement.
GGCCGGGAGCGCCCCGGCTTCGGCGGCGGGCATCCACTGCGGGAACGGACAAATTCCAAATTCCTGCTGATAAGATGGCTCTTTCTGATTTTCGGTTTCTTCTTCTGGACCTACGCGGGGAAAATCATCCATCAAGGACAGGCACTCAATCAGATCGCCATTCCAGTGTTCAGCTGTCCCTTCAATCTGGATCAGACGTTGGAATCCAGCTGCTACTACCTGACCCACCTCCCCATCCTGTTCACCCGAAATTGGGGATATGTCCTCTGCTTCCTTGGGACGCTGCTGCTGTCCCTGGTATTCCTGGGACGGATGCTCTGCGGTTTCATGTGCCCCCTTGGGCTGCTGCAAGACCTGATGGACCAGCTTCGGAAGGTGCTTCACATCCGGCCCATCCAGGTGACAGACCGGATGAACAAGGCCATCCAGCCGCTGAAATGGCTGTGGATCATTTTATTCCTCGGATTTGTATTTGTAGGCGGCGATTTCTGCGATATCTGCCCCAATAAGGTGTTTTCCACTGCTTTGGGCGGATGGTGGGCCAGCTACGCCCTCACCGGCTTTTTGACCGTGTTCCTGCTGGTAGGCAGCTTCTTCATCAAGCGATTCTGGTGCCTGATGTGTCCTATGGGGTATCTGCTGGGCATCTTCTATAAATTCAACCTGTTCAAGCTGAAAAAGGACTGCACCGCCTGTACCGAGTGCGGGGCCTGTTATGAGGCGTGTCCTATGCGGCTGAAAAATATCTATACCGAGCGGGACAAGGCCAATGTCCAGACTGTGGACTGCCTCATGTGCGGCGAGTGCATCCACAAATGCCCGGAGAACAATGCTCTGCGGCTGACTTTCTGCGGCAAGGACGTCTACCGTTCCTCCCGCAAGGCGTTTATCTCGAAATACGCACCTAAAGGGAGGAAACCGTAATGCCGGAATACAGTCTGCGCCAGCGGGAGCTTTTTGTTCAGAAATCCACGCGGGTGGCAGCCTCTTATCTGAGACGGACAGAGGAGCTGGGAGACATCCCACAGGCCATGAAGCCTTTTCTGGATGTACTTCGGCGGGGGTTTGTAGATTTGGAGGATGTTTCCCGTTCCCAGGGGATGAAAACGGTTGGGACCTACTGCGTAATGGTCCCTAGTGAATTGATCTGGGCAGCCGGAGCCATGCCCGTCCGCCTCTGCTCTGGCAGCTATACCGCCTATACCATCGGTGACGACCTTGTACCGAGGGATGCCTGCCCTTTGGTGAAGTCTGTTATGGGCTTTGGAGAGATCGAGGTATCGCCGCTCTACTCCAACTGCTCTCTGATGGTGATTCCCGTTACCTGCGACTGTAAGAAGAAGCTGGCGGGAATGTTGGAGCGGTTGAAGCCCACAGTGACGCTCCACGTCCCGTCCTCCAAGGAGCGGGATGCGGATATGGAGGAATATGTGCGGGAGCTGTACCGCCTGATTCCCATTCTGGAGGAAGTGACCGGGTAGCAAGTGACGCCGCAGTCTTTGGCGGAGGCTATAAACCAGAAAGGCTGCGCCCAATATGAGATGTCCCGTTTTCTGGCCTACCGCCAGAATAATCCGCCCCTGCTCCACGGCACACAGGTTATGGCGGTAATGAACGCTTTCGCCTATATGCCGCCGCTGGAGTGGGCGAAATGTATGCGAAAGCTCAATGACGAATTGGATCAGCGGTTAGAGCGGAAACAATTTGCGGCCAAAGCCAATCGCCCCCGCGTTTTGGTAACAGGTTCTCCCATTATGTACCCCAATCTGAAAATCCCTCTGCTGATCGAGGAAATGGGCGGGATGCTGGCAGGGGACGAAACCTGTATGGGAGAGCGAGCGCTCTATGACCCGCTGACCGTCACTGACCGGAGTTTTAACGGTATGATGCGGGCCTTGGCCGGACGTTACACCCGGCCATGCACCTGTCCCACCTTCACAGATAACCGGCAGCGGGTTTTCCGCATTAAGCAGATGATAAAGGACCATCAAATCCAGGGTGTGATCTACCATGTGCTGCGGGGCTGTCTGGTCTATGACTACGAGTACCCAGTGCTGGAGGAAGAACTGGAGAAAGAGGGCATCCCCATCATCCGGGTGGAGAGCGACTACAACGAAGAAGATGTGGAACAGCTCCGTATCCGCATAGAGGCATTTATTGAGCTGCTGAAGCTGAAGCAGTTCAGTGAACAGAAAGCGAGGGGAACAGTATGAGTTATTATATTGGACTGGACGGCGGCTCCACTTACTTAAAGGGCGCTTTGTTGAAAGAGCGGCAGGTGGTAGAGACGATGGTATGCTCCACCGGCATCGACAATAACGGGGCCGCCCAGCAGATGATGGAGCAGCTCTGCCAAAAGGCCGGTATCGCCAGAAGCGATATTCGTTACACCTTGGCAACCGGCTATAGCCGGAAGGTTCTCACGGTGGCCGATGATGATATTTCCGAAATCACCGCCCACGCCTATGGCGTCCGGGTCACAGCCCCCAAGGAGTACCGCCCCGGCATGATCATCGACATTGGAGGGCAGGACAGCAAAATCATCTACCTGGACAGCGGCTACAACATCAAAAATTTTACGATGAACGATAAATGCGCCGCCGGAACCGGAAAATTCATGGAAGTGGCGGCGCAGATTCTGGAAACGACCATTGACCAGGTGGGGCCTCTGTCCCTGGGAAGCACCGCCCCCTGTGACATCAACAGCACTTGTGTGGTGTTCGCTCAGTCGGAGATCATCTCCCTGATTGCGCGGCAGTTTGACCGGAAGGACATTCTGGCCGGGATGCACATTTCCATGGCAAAACGGATTATTAAGATGATGAAAAAGTCTGAGAAGAACGGCGACATTCTGATGACCGGCGGCGGGGCGCTGAATGTGGGCATCCGCAAAGCCTTTGAGGAAGAATTGATGAAGGATGTGTACGTTGCCAGCCATCCGCAGTTCAACGGGGCCATCGGTGCGGCATTGATCGCCAGTGAGAGGGCATAGTGATGGATATGAGCGTATTACTCCCCACTGTAACCACCGCCGCAACCGTAGGGCTTGGCTGCGGAACCTGTTGCAGCCCCATCATCAGCACCTTCCTGTCCACCTATGTGGTGTCCCACTCCAATGGAGTGAAAAAGGGTGTGCTGTCCTTTGTCAGCTTCTTCACGGGAAAGCTCATCAGCGTTACTTTCCTGTGCATGGTGGCCGCGGCGATCAGCAGGCAGTTTATCAGCCAGGACGGATACATTAGCGGCTTCAATCTCCGGCTGGCCGCACAGTTCGCCATGAGCGGGATCGGCGCTGTGCTGGCAGTACGCTGGGTGTTGGAGATGAAGAACGAACACCATTCCTGTCGCGGCTGTCATGACTGTGGTAAGCTGGAGGGAAAAGCTGGCGTCCTGCCCATGCTGTGCGCTGGGCTGACCTATGGATTTACTCCCTGTGCGCCGCTGCTGCTAATGATCGGTTACTCCTTCACTCTGCCGGTTCCCCTGGCCGGGGCCACCGGCGTGGCATTCAGCCTTGCGAGTATGGCCAGTCCCGTGCTTCTACTGACCGTTATCACCGGGGCGCTGTCCAGAAAGATGCGCCAGGAGATTCCCGGATGTATCAAATGGTTCCGGCTTGGGTCCTATCTGCTGTTAATGGTGATGCCATTTATAATTACAATCTAGTACTCTATTTTGTTATCTCTAGCCAGAATCGATAAATTTACCCTTGACAAAAGCTCTGTGAGGACAATATTTCCGGCAAACTGTCCGATGAACGGTTTATCAAGCTGTCCCGTGACTATGAACAGGAGCAGGAACAGGTAAAGGCCGTCGTGGAAACCCTGGGGCGGGAAGTGAAACAGCAGGAGCAGAAGAAAACCAACGTCAGGAAGTTCATTTCTGTGGTGAAGAAGTACACGGACATGAC
>RAYO01000073.1 GCA_003612335.1 bacterium 1xD42-67 | reverse complement strand
GAAGCGGGCTCTCAGCCTGACCCTGGCCTCCGTCATGCTCCTGGGCATGATGGTGATCGGGACCAGCGCCGCGAGCTTCAACGACGCGGACGACATCTCCAACGTCACCGCGGCGACCATCCTGCAGGAGATCGGCGTGATGCTGGGCGACGACAAGGGCAACTTCGGCCCCGACCTGATCGTCACCCGCGGCCAGATGGCCATCATCGTCTGCAAGCTCCTCTATGGCGACAAGCTGAACGTCACCCAGTTCGAGGGCAGCAGCCAGTATGCCGACGTGCCTGTGGGCCACTATGCCAACGGCTATGTCAACCTGGCCTCCAGCCTGGGCATCATCAACGGCTACGGCAACGGCTACTTTGGTCCCAGCGACCCTGTGACCACTGCGCAGGCCGCCCTGATGCTGGGCAAGGCCCTGGGCTACTATCAGCACAATGAGCTGACCGGCGACTGGTCCCAGGACGCTCTGACTGCGATCACCCTGGCCACCCGCCTGACCATGTTCGAGGGCATCGTGCCCCCCACCGCCAACGAGGGCCTGACCCGTGACAACGTGGCCGTGATGAGCTTCAACACTCTGACCCGCGCCACCCCCGTCCGGTTCAACACCATCGTCAACGAGTACTACACCGTGGGCGGCAGCCTGACTACCGGCGTGGAGTACATCGACGCCTATGAGTTCGGCAAGCCCGACTACACCGGCAACGAGTACAGCCACACCCTGGGCTTCACCATCTACGGCCTGTACATCAGCGAGGACAACGACCGTGACGATTTCGGCCGCCCCGCTGAGGAGTGGTCCTATGAGAAGGGCGGCGTGATCGGTTCCTTCAACAAGGAGCCCATCAAGACCTACACTGCCAAGGCCAGCAAGGGCGAACTGTTCAACCTGATCGGCAGCAGCAACGTGAGCAAGCTGACTACCTCCGGTGAGAAGAACGTCCTGTCTGTCTATGTGGACGGCGATGATGTCAGTACTCCCGACAAGGACGACTACTTCGTGCGCAACAGCTCTGACGGCGGCAACTCCGGCAAGGGCGTGCTCACCGAGGTCTATCAGGATGAGGACAACAACGTCACTCTGGTGTACATCAACACCTATGTGATGCAGGCCACCGACGACTACAGCTCCAGCAAGGGCAGCGTGGATGTGACCGTCCTCACCGGCGACGCCACTGACAACGCCCTGAACGTGGACGACTTCGCTCAGATTGTGGACTACGCCGAGGACGACTACATCCTCTACACCTACGCTGACGGCGACGTCCAGACCGTGGCCAAGGCCGACGTTCAGGCCGGCGAGGTCAACGCTTACTCCAATGCCACTGGTAAGGACTTTGGCGATGCCAGCGGCTCCGTGACCATCGACGGCACCAAGTATGACTACGCCAAGTGGGCCGAGGTGGACGCCGACAACGGCTGCGCTGTCACCTACACTGTGGGCGTGGACGCCTCCATCGTGCTGGATAAGTATGGCTACGCCATCTATGTGGACGATGCCTCCATGTCCGTGGGCAACTATGTCTACGTCGCCGCTATCGCTGAGGAGACCAACCTGTCCACCAAGGTGGTGGCCGAGGCCTACTTCACCGACGGCCGTGACGAGACCATCACCGTGAAGTCCATCAAGGCCGCTAACGGCACCGACCTGTCCGACTCTATCGTGAGCGGTAACCGTCTGGAGTCCGATGCTGTCAAGGGCTGGTACTCTTACAGCCGCAACAGCAAGGGCGAGTACACCCTGGAGAAGGCAACCACCACTGCCAAGCTGTCCGCCACCTCCATCGAGCAGAACAAGGTGAACATCGCCGGTGCCGTGAGCGGCAACAGCAGCACCCTGTTCATCGTTAAGGACAAGAACGACAACATCAACCTGTACACCGGCATCGCCAACGTGCCCGACATCACCGGAATTACCAGAGACAACTCCTGGTACCTCCGTGACGGCGACACCGCCGGCAAGCCCGCCTCCGTGGTCTTCGTGGACGCCTCCGAGGGCTCCGTGAAGAACAGCACCGACAGCCTGCTCTTCCTGCTGAAGAAGGACGGCACCTCCGTGGACAAGTCCGACAACGAGGAGGTCTACACCTGGATCGTCCTGCTGGAGGGCAAGGAGGAGACCATCAAGACCAAGCAGAACTGGACCAAGAACACCCTGTATGAGAACTACAGCATCGATGCCGACGGCTTCTATGAGGCCGACGAGAACGACAAGTTCATCGAGAATGTTGGCAACGACGACAAGTTCGCCACCACGCTGACCAACAAGCTGATCAACAACAGCAGCGACGCTCTGACCATCGGCGGCAAGACCTACGTCACCAACAGCGACACCCAGATCAATGTGATCATGGCTCCCACCACCAAGGGCGCTGATGACCTCCTGTCCGGCACCATCATGACCGACAACAATGCTGACTATGAGCTGATGCTGGGCACCACTGGCCGCGCTCTGGCCAACAAGTTCGACTCCGATAAGTACTGTGTCACCGGTAAGTACTATGTGGTCTATGACGACGAGGGCGGCTCCGACCTGATCACCGACCTGTACGTTGTCATCGAATCTGCTGATGAGGCCGAGAGCAGCAGTGAGGATCCTGAGCCTGTCGTCATTCCCGGCGGCTCCAACACCTCCGACATCACCACCGCCTTGACCGAGAGCAACGACGTCACCGTTCCCAGCCCCGGCACTCTGGGCAATGTGTCTGTCGGCGAGGGCAAGACCCTGACCGTGACCGGCACCGTTCCCGCCGGCACCATCACCGGCGAAGGCGACGTGACCGTTTCTGGTGCCAGCGTCACCGGCGACCTGACCTTCACTGGGGTCACGGGCGAAGTCACCCTGGACAGCGTCTCCGTTACCGGCAACACCGATATCACCGTCGCCGTGGATGATGTCAAGCTGACTGGCGAGATCACTCTGGGCGCGAAGGCGACCCTGAAGATCGACGGCGTTGTCACCCTGGAAGAGGGCGCCAGCATCGAAGCCGCCGCAAACGCTAAGATCGTCATCGGTGATGGGGCTGATGTGTCCGCTCTGGCCGGCATGGGCCTGAAGTTCTACGACGCCGAGGGCAACGAGATCGTACTGAGTCCTGCCGCCCGTGCCGCTGTCGCTGCCCTCACCGCCGGCACCTATGTGTACCGTGTGGATTGGGACAACAACGGCAGCCTCGAGACTGCTATCACCGGCTGGGTGCTGGATGGCAACAGCGTGGCTACCTCCGCTATCAAGAGCCTGAACGTAGCTGTCATCGATAACGTTGAAGACCTGATCAAGTACACCAGGGATTGGGAGCTGGACAACGGCAAGGAGGATACTGCTATCGTGAAGATGTGGGTCGGCGAAGGCTTTACTGCGGAGACCGCTGATCGCGTCCTGAAGAGCACTCCTTACGTCATGCTGCGCTGGGCCCGTAATGACGGCATCGACGCTGAGGCTAAGGTCTCCGATATGACGGTCAAGTGTGGTAACACGACCTTTGATCTCGCGACCAACATGAGCTGGGCCGGAACGTTCAAAGAGGATGAGAGCGACTACTTCCACAACAATTGGGGCGGGACTGCGTTCCTGTTCAACACCTCCGCCGCCGACGCTGGAGCTGATGAAGATGCCCCCGGTGTTGCCGGTGTTGAGAAAGCGCCCGGAACATATACCGTCACCGTGACCTGGAACTACGGTGGAGATAGCAAAAAAGTAACTGCCACATATACTGTCTCCGAAGCTACCGAAGCTGAGTAAGTTCCACGCACACCCCAAAGCGTACACCCCCGGACCATCACGGTCCGGGGGTGCTTTTGCCCTCTCCGTCACGGCTCCGCCGTGCCACCTCCCCCAAAGGGGGAGGCAAGGGCGGATGCGGAGAGGTCTGCGTCTTGGCTCCCCCTTTGGGGGAGCTGGCTGGCCGCAGGCCAGACTGAGAGGGCGTTTCCCCTCTGGGGCGCTGTCAGCCGCAGGCCAGACTGAGAGGGCGTTTGCGTCAGCCGAAAGCGATATAGTGGTAGGTCCGATCTTTAAAGTTGGACTGCACCTTGTAATAGTCATCGTCAATGTTGTAGTATACCCGGAACCCGTTGCTGACCAGGGTCACGGCGGTGAATTCCTCGGCGCCGTTGACGATCTTGACCGGCGATCCGGTGACCGCCAGTCCCCCCATGATATAGTTGGATGAACGGGTATGCCCGTCCTGGGTCATGACCAGCACCGCCTTGGGGGTGAAGCTCAGGGAGATGGTCCTGCTGGCCGCGCCGCTGCCGGTGTAGCTCCCTGCGGCGATCTTGGGGATCGTGGCTTTGGCGGCGTCCAGAGCGGTCTTGTCCGCCTTGCCGGTCTCCAGGGCGCCCGCCCTCGCCGATACTGCCGCGATCGCCCCGTCGATCTTGTCATTGTCGGCGTTGAAGTCGATGCGCTGGACCTTGTCCCCCGCCGCCCACTGGTTCAGTTGGTAGTTCTTGGTCTTGTCCATGGTGATCCCTCCTTGTTTTATCGAGGGGATATGCCCTCTATTACCGGCGGGCAAGAGGGGAAAGGGGGACGTTCTCATACATATAATGGGAATGAGGGCGCACTGCGCCCATTTTTGGACAGGGAAAGGGCCCGCCGGTGAGGCGGGCCCTTTTCGTTATAGTTGGCGTGGTCGAAAAGAAGTAAGACCGATCTTCAAGTGTGCTGACTATACCGCAGGACCTCCTGGGCGATCTCCACGAACCGCTGGCCGAAGTGGGAGAGATACCGGCCCTCCCGGTAGCCGGCCACCAGGCGGCTGAAGGTGGAGGGATCGGTGAGGGGGAAGAGGTCCACCCCCTCCGCTCCCGGGGCTGGAGTGGGGAAGGCCCGGAGGAAGAGCTCCGGACAGATGGTGATCCCGATCCCCGCCTGAGCCATGGCCAGGGTAGTGACGGTGTTCTCCGTCTCCAAGATCAGCTGGGGCTTGAAGAAGTAGCGGCTGAAGAACTGATCCACGATGTTCCGGGTGCGGTTGCCCCGCTTGATGAGGACGAAGGGCAGGTGCTCGAAGGCCCGGATGTCCGCCCCCTGCTGGAACTGCCGGCGGATCTCCTCCGCCTGGTCGCCGAAGCGCTGGTCGGTGAAGCTCCGGGGCACCACCACCACCAGCCTCTGTTCCGTGAGGGGGACAGTGGCCACGTCCTCCAGGATGATGGGCTGGAAGCAGATGATCAGATCCGCCCGGCCGTGGGACAGCTCGTCCTCCAGCTGGGTGGAGTTGCCCTCGTAGAGGGAGAACTCCACCTGGGGGAACTCCGTCCGGAATCTTGGCAGGATGTCGGGCAGCAGGGCCAGTCCGCAGGTGTGGGAGATGCCCACCCGCAGCACCCCCATATATTGTTTGTTGATGTCCCCCACCTTGGACAGATATTGACTGTGGAGGTCCAGGATCTGGGCCGCTGTGTCCACCAGCAGGCCGCCTGCGTAGGTGAGGGACAGCTTGGGGGACCGGGTGAACAGCTTCACATCCAGTTCCCGTTCCAGGTTGCCGATGTGGTTGGACAGGGACTGCTGGGAGATGTACAGCCGTTCCGCCGCCCGGGTGATGTTCAACTCCTCGGCCACCATGAGGAAGTACTTCAGATGTTGAAAGTTCACAAAAACACCCCGCTTTTTTTGTAGGATACCCCATTATACCACAGCTTTTTGATTGTGGCAACCCGCGGGAAAAATCTACTTTTCAACAGGAGGAAAATGTGGCATAATAGTTGACAGGGAATGGGCCATGGCCCAAATCTGACAGACAGGAAGGAATGTTGGCTTATGAAATGTCTCATCATCGACGTCGTCTCCCCCGCCATCGCAGAGGAACTGGGCAAGTACATGGAAGTGGACACCAAGATCCTCCCCACCCAGGAGGAGCTGGCCAGCATGATCGGCGGCTATGAGGTCCTGATCATGCGGGTGGATCCCGCCATCAACAAGGAGATCCTGGACGCGGCCGAAAACCTGAAGGTCATCGGCGTGTGCTCCGTGGGCCTGAACCACATCGACATGGACACTGCCAAGGCCAAGGGCATCCAGGTCTTCAACGCCCCCGGCCTGAACGGGAACGCTGTGGCCGAGCTGACCATCTCCAAGATGCTGGATATGTCCCGTCACACCATCCCTGCCTGCAACGATGTGAAGATCAACAAGAACTGGGACAAGTATAAATTCGTGGGCCGGGAGCTGCGGGGCAAGACCCTGGGCGTCCTGGGCTTCGGCCGCATCGGCCAGCGGGTGGGCGAGCTGGCCCGGGCGTTCCTCATGGACGTGGTGGCCTACGATCCCTACCTCCCCGCTGAGGTCTTCGAGCAGCAGCACGCCAAGAGCATGTCCATCGAGGAAGTGCTGAAGGTCTCTGACTTCGTCACCATCCACATGCCCCTCACCCCCGAGACGAAGGATCTGTTCAATGCCCAGTCCATCGCCGGGATGAAGGACGACGCCGTGGTCCTGAACATGGCCCGGGGCGGGATCGTCAACGAGAAGGACATGTACGAGGCCCTGAAGGCCGGCAAGATCGGCGGCTACGCCTCCGACGTGATGGAGAACGAGCTGGCCGCCGGCGGCCTGACCGAGGGCGCTGGCTTCGACTCCCCCCTGTTTGGCTGCGATAACTTCATCGTCACCCCCCACCTGGGCGCCCAGACCGTGGACGCCTCCCGGGATATCGGGGCCCACATCATCAACAAGGTGAAAGAGGCTCTGGAGCTGAACTGATACGCATCGTCCCCCCAGGGGCCGTCCTTTCGGACGGCCCTTTTTCTGTTTTCAGGTAAGTCATACCCAGGTCTACCAAATGTCTA
>RAYO01000072.1 GCA_003612335.1 bacterium 1xD42-67 | reverse complement strand
TTTCTCTGACATAACATATGCTCCCTCCATAATGACAGTTCTATCTTTTCACTGTCTCTTATAGAGGGAGCATATCAATCCCGGTGCGGGGGACTGTTTCATGCTCCGATCCTCCGGCGCATCTGCTCCGGATTGTCTGAGAAGACCATGGCGGTCTCCTTGGTGATCCTCCCCTCCTTATACAGGGTCAGGATGGACTGATCCATGGCGATCATGCCCTCTCCGCTTCCGGCAGCGATGGCATTGTCGATCTGGTGGGTCTTGTTGTCCCGGATCAGGCTGCGGATGGCGTTGTTCATACGCATGACCTCGAAGGCAGGCACCAAATTCCCCTCTGCACCGGGCAGGAGCTGCTGAGACACCACCGTATGCAGCACCATGCTCAGCTGGATCCGGACCTGGTCCTGCTGGCTCCCGGGGAAGCTGTCCACGATCCGGTCGATGGTGTTCACCGCCCCCTTGGTATGCAGGGTCGCGATCAGCAGGTGACCGGTCTCTGCTGCCGTCATCGCGGTGTGGATGGTCTCTCCGTCCCGCATTTCCCCCAACAGGATCACATCGGGGGACTGCCGCAGGCAGGCCCGCAGGGCGGAGAGATAGTCCTCTGTGTCGATAGCGATCTCCCGCTGGCTGACGATGCTCTTCTTATCCCGGTGCAGATACTCGATCGGGTCCTCCAGGGTGATGATATGGGCCTCCCGGGTCTGGTTGATCTGGTCCAGCACGCAGGCCTGGGTGGTGGATTTGCCGCTCCCTGCCGTCCCTGTGACCAGCACCATGCCGTGGCTCACTTCCGACAGGGCCATGACCTGGGGAGGGATCCCCATCTTCTTCCAATCCGGGATGTCGAAGGCCACCACCCGGACCACTGCCGCCAGGGACCCTCTCTGCCGGTAGGTGTTCACCCGGAATCGGGCCAGATCGGGCACGGAGACAGAAAAATCATCATCTCCCGACCGGAGGAACCGCTCCGGGTCCCGGCCTGCCAGGGCGTAGATCCCCAGGATGAGCTCCTGGGTCTCCTTGGGGAAGACCCGCCCCTCGCTGATGGGCTGCACCCGCTTGTCCAGCTTCTCACACACCGGGCCGCCTGCCACGATGAACAGATCGGACGCCTGGTCCTCTACGGCCCGTCTCAAGTAATCTAAAAGCTCCGCCATATATGCTCCTCTCAGTCACGTCCTCTCCCCGCAGGGAGAGGACGTGATCGTCATGTATCCGTTTGCTATACCGGTCCTGTCAAAATGGTGTGCCGTCCCACAGCTCCAGGGAATCGTCGATCTCCCACTCCCCGGAGGACACCGCCTGCCACCGCAGGATCTCATAGTCCGCTCTGTCCAGGCCGATCGCCACCTCCACCTCCAGATCCTGACGGTCTGTGATGGGAATGGTATAGTAATAGATGCGCTCCACCCAGTCTCCGTAAAGGGCGTTGCTCCAGCCCACCGATACGTCCTCCGGCGTGGGCGCCCCCGTCCGCAGACAGGCCAGCACCTCCTGGGCCTTGCAGTCGGCGGCGTAGTAGTCGGTCACCGCCTTGGCGGAGGCGTCCGCCATCCGCACGTCGGCCTGTACAGTGGTCAGGCTCAGCAGGGCGAAGACCGTCAGACAGAGCACCGCGAAGACCACCAGCAGAGACGCCCCGCCGACAGCCGGAGGAGAAGACCTCCTCTTATCCAATGGGGCCCACCTCCTCCTGCCAGGCCACTTCCAGCTCGAACAGCGTATCTCCCTCCGCCTCAGACACGGAGACAGACGCCTTGCCCAGGCCGGGCGGCGTATCGTACAGGCCGGAGACGCTCAGGCAGTAGGCCCCCTCCAGACCGGGGACCGGCTCCCAGCTTTCATCGTAATAGCGGAACATGGTGCTGCCCTGGCCAAATTCCAGGCCCAGCTGTTCAGCCGACGTATTAAAATTGCTGCCGTTGCTGCGGATGATCTCCGCCGCGCTCTGGCACAGGGTGACCGCCCGGTCCCGGGCCTCGCTCCGGGCGGACAGGGTGTCGGACTTGACGAAAGCCTGGAGGCACAGGGCCGCCGCCAAGGCGAAGACCAGCAGCATGACCATTTGCTCCATCAAGATCAGAGGCGCCTTGCTCCTCATGCCGCCGCCCCCTCTCCGCTGCGCAGGGACAGCCGCAGGCTGTCCTTTACGCCCTGTCCGTCGGTGATGTCCATCGACAGCATGCCATCCTCCAGGGCTAGCTCCATGCCGCCCATCGGGATGATCCTCTGGCCGTCCTCCGGCTGGAGGACCTCCTCCACACTGGCATACAGTTCCATCAGATAGCCCTCATAGCAGTAGACCCGGGTGGCATAGCCGTCCTCCGACAGCACCAGGGCCTGGCTCTCGCCGAAAGGCTCCACCTTCACTCTGTCCAAGCCGTCCGCCTGACGCACCCGGGTGGCGATATACTGGACACAGACCCGGCGGCTGTAGGCCGCCTGGTCCCGCTGGGTCAGGCCCCGATAGGCTCTGGCCCCGGTGAGCAGCACCGCCAGCACACAGACTGCGAACACCCCGAACAGCAGCAGGGCCAGCAGTCCGTCGATATGATGTTGGCTTCCTCGTTTTCTCATGGTGTGTTCTCCAAAACTGTGATATCCGGCATCAGGTTCTCCGCGAAGGCGGAGTACCGAACGGTATAGCGCGTCTCATCGATCTGGATCCCATAGTGCTCCTCCAGATACTCCAGGTCCGGAGGATACATCCCCTCAGCGGCGTAGCAGGCCACACAGCCCCGGCGCAGGGTCTCCTCCAGCTGGCGCATGTCCTCTTCCACCCGCCCGCTGTCCAGGCTCTCCACTGCGGTGGCGAAGCACAGCAGCACAGCCGCCACGGCCACCGGCAGCAGCAGCCCCCGCAGCAGGGAGATCCAGCCGCTCCTGATCCTCCTCATGGCGTCACCCGATCGCCGCCATGATGTGCATCAGCGGCAGCATCACAGACAGGAGGATCAGCCCCACCAGCAGAGAGCACACCAGCACCAGAGCGGGCTCCACCCGGCTCACCAGAGCATCCAGGGCGGTCTCCCCCTCCTGGGTCAGGTCCCGGGCGATCTTCTCCATGGCGGAGTCTCCCGCGCCGCTGCGCTGGCCCAGCTCCAGCAGGCGGCACTGGTTGGCGGGCAGCAGGCCGCTGCTCTTCAGGGCGATGCTCAGGCTCTCGCCCCCCTCCAGGCGGCTCTGGCAGTCCAGGCACCGCTTCTTGGCACCCCCCTCGATCAGGCCGGCGGAGAGGGCCACCGCCTCCTCCACGGGCAGGCCGCTGGCCATGCCCATGGCCATGGCCTGGGCCAAGCGGGCGTTGTTCAGCTTGCGGGAGACCCCCTTGTCCCCGTGGCTCTGCCGCCATACAGCCAGCAGCTTGGCCCGGAAGGGCTCCGCCACTGCGAAGGCCAGCACCAGCACGGCCACCAGAGCCAGCAGCGCCCACAGCACCGGCATCGCCTGCTCCAGCCAGCGGCCCAGGGCCAGCAGACCGCTGGCCACACCGGTGAGCCGGCCGCCCAGGGAGGCGTAGACATCGTCGAAGATGGGCAGGACCTTCACCAGCAGCACCGCGATGACCACCAGCATCAGACCCAGCATCACAGCCGGATAGAGAAGGGCGCTGCGCACCCGGTGGGCCATGCGCACCCGGTCCTCATAGTACCGGGACAGAGCGGCCAGGGCCTCCTCTGTACGGCCCGTCCGCTCGCCCACCTCCACCAGACCGCAGACGTACAGGGGGAAACAGCCGCTGTCCCGCAGGGCGGCGGACAGGAGGGCGCCCCCATCCACCTGCTCCGCCATGGCGGAGAGCAGCTCGGGCCGCTCCCCCTCCTCCGCCAGGAGGGACAGAGCGTCGCCCATGCCCACGCCGGAGTGGAGGAGGAGAGACAGCTCCAGGCACAGACTTGCGATCTCCTCGTTCGTTACTTTACTTTTCATCCAAAACTCCCACTTTTAATACAGATATTTGACCGTGTAGTTCTTCCCATCGCCGATATACTTCATGATGGTCTCGCTCCGGTTCGAGGAGGAGGCGAAGGTGGGATCCATCCGCTGCCAGGTGGTCCCGTCGAAATAGATCACGCCGTCGATCCAGCCGTCCTTCTCGGTCCACACGTTGACCCAGGCGTGGTAGGCGGTGCCGGCGTAACCCACCACCAGCTTGCAGGGCACCCCCTGGCTGCGGAGCATCCCGGTCATCAGGGCCGCATAGTCGAAGCAGATCCCCTTCTTCGACGCCAGCACATCGTCCAGCACCGGGAGGTAACCGCTCTTCACCGTGGACGCCTTGGCCTTGTCATAGGTCAGATTGCTCACGGTGAAATCATAGACCTTCTCCACCTTTTCCAGGGGGTCGGTGACCCCCTTGCACAGCTCCGCCGCCTTATCGACGGTCTTGGTGGCCGACTCGTAGTTCACATACTGGTTGGGCCGGATATAGGGAGCGAACTCATCCTTCAGGGTGACCTGGAAGGAAGCGCTGACCACGACCGCATACTTCTTGTCCGTGGTGTTCTCCAGGACGGAGACCTTGTAGCTCCCGTTGCCGTCGGACAGGGGGAAGGTCGCCCAGGTCCCAGCCGGCAGGTCATAGGTGTAGGTCAGCTTGCTGGCGGTAGAGGCAGAAGGCCCAGCCACCTGCACCTTCAGCCGCTTGGTGGTGGTACCGGTGAACTTCGCCATCACATAGCCGTCCTTGGTGTTGGAGTAGTCGATGATGGCCTTGGTGTTCTCCTTCACCGCCGTGCCGGAGGCCTCCGGCATCAGGAGGGTATCGATAGCCGCGGGAGAGGAGGCCAGAGCCACCGCTTCATCTTCCAGCTCCAGTTCCTCCAGGACGGTCTGACCGATATAGACCACTTCGTCCTCCTCTGTGGGCGTTTGGGCAGGGGCGCCGCAGCTGGCCGCCAGCGCGAGGGCGAGCAGGAACGGCAGGATCTTCGATATCTTCATAGTAAGCTCCTTTCTGATCGTAGCAGGTCCCAGAGCTGCCGTCGGGGCCCTCTGGGTCAGGACTTCTTCTTAAAGATCGCAGTGAGGATCAGGGCCGCTCCTCCCAGCAGAGAGACTACACACACCGCCGCCCACAGCCGGGTCAGGGAACCGTCTCCCGTCTGGGGCTCCGGGTCAGTATCGGACAGAGGGACCTCATCATCATCGATATACTCCCACTCCTCCTCTTCCGGGTCCCACTGGGGGGTATGGTCCTCCGGGACATGGTTCGTGAAGGAGACGGAGGCACTGCCCCCAGCCGGGATGGTCCCAGCTTCACCGGAGGCGGTGGTGATATAACCTTTCTCGTTGGCTCCTGACTCGGTGACGGTGTACCTCACGCCGGCGGGCAGGCCGCTGGCGGAGACCGACTCGCCGCTCCTCAGCTGGATGGAGGCCGTTCCGCCGGTGAACTCCATGCCGCCGAAGGTCCCGCTGATCGAGCTGTCGCTCAGGATCACGGTGAATGTGAATCGCCGTTCCTGGTCGCCGATGCCCGTCACGGTCTTGGCGATCGTCAGACCGCCCGTCTGGGGCTGGCTGTCCAAGGAGTTGACGAACTCCGCCTTGACCTCTCCGCCGGCGGGGACGATCCCTGTCTCTCCCTTGGCGGTAACGGTGTAGCCCTCCGCGCCGGTCTCGGTCACGGAGTACTCGATCCCGGCAGGCAGACCGTGGATGGTCCTGCTCTCGCCGTGTCTGAGGGAGATCGCGGCCTTGCCGTCGGTGAAGGCCACGCCGTCAACGGTGCCGCTGACGGTGGTATCGCTCAGGACGACCGTGAACTGGAACGCCTGCTCTGTGCTGCCGCCGGCCACTGTCTTCGCGATCGTCAGATCCCCCTTCTCCGGGTCCTTCTTGGTGTTGGTGATGGTGATCGTAGCGCTGCCATCCACCTTCAGCTCAACTGGCTGGCCGTTGTCCACGATGTAGGCCCCTTCGATCTCGCCGCCGGCCACCTCTTCCACCTGGTAGGTGTGCTCGGCATTGGCGACGCTGTCGCTCCACCGCCAGCCATCACGGGCGGTGAGGACGATCGTCTTCCAGTCCTCGCCGTCCCGGAAGATCTTCACCTTGATCTCCTCAGGGCGGTCCTTGGCCTCATCGCCCTTCCAGACCTTCCGCACGGTCAGCCTGGTCTCATGGCTGGTGGGGTTGGTGGAGCGCACATACCGCAGGATGATGATCTCCCCGCCATCCTCTGTGGCGGTGACACCGGTCATCGTACTGTCTGGGCTGTACCTGTCCCCTTCCTCCATCGTCCCATAGACGACGCTGTCATACTTGTAGGTCGTCCCCTTGAAGTCAGGCTGTTCCACCGCATTGGGGTTCTCCTCTTTCACATAGGCCGTGCCGTCCAGCGGCAGGTCTGCGACAACGGCGATCTCGCTGCGCCCCTGCAGGTTCTCCGCTGCGACGCTGTTCTTATAATATTCGTGGACGACCCGATAGGCACCAAACTCCTTTGGTCTATAGTTGTTGATGATCACTACGGTGGGCACATCGATCTCGTTCGCATAGACCACATTGCCCGGTGTGCGGAAGATGGCGGTATGGGCGGTATCCACCTCTTCCACCGTGTAGATCCCGGTGCCCAGACCGTCCACTGTCTTCGTTTCACCAGCCTTGAGGGTCGTCACATGCTCCGTCCCATCGGGCCCGGTCACGACGAAGGAATAGCCCCGGCCGCCGTCGTCTATGCCGCCCTTTTGGGGCTTTGTGATGGTCACGCCGCTGGCCGTCACCTTGTAGGTCGTCTTTCCTCCATCTGTGCTCTCTGCCACAGCATCAGGATATGTGACTTCAAGGGAAAATCCCAGTGTCCTGGTGTTTTTGAGGGCCCGCACGATCCTATGCTCCTCTTGGGTGGCCTCCTGCTCCTCTCCGGCCGCAGGTGCATCTGCTCCGTCTGAGGATCCGCCGTCCGGCTCGGCCTTACCGCCCTCGTCCTGGGATCCGCCGTCCGGCTCGGTCTTATCGCCCTCGTCCTGGGGACCGCTGTCCGGCTCGGTCTTATCGCCCTCGTCCTGGGATCCGCCGTCCGGCTCGGTCTTATCGCCCTCGTCCTGGGA
>RAYO01000012.1 GCA_003612335.1 bacterium 1xD42-67 | reverse complement strand
GGGGACTGCCGCGGGGGCAGGTGCGGGCGCGGCGGCCGGAGCCGGAGCAGCCGCAGGGGCGGGGGCGGGTGCTGCTGCGGGAGCAGGGCCGTCAGCGGCGGCGACGGACACCTGGAAGGGCTTGCCGTCGATGGTGATGGTGTAAGTGCCCGGGCAGGAGTCCTTGGGGGCCAGCACCAGGTGCGGGGGCTGATAGCTGGCGGCGAAGGGCTGGATGGGACGGGCAGTGTAGCCTGCGCCGGCGGAGGCGGGCACGTTGGCATAGTATACGTGGCCCTGCCAGGCGGGCATGGGGGGCAGGTCGGAAGCCTTGGGGGCGGCGGGAGCGCCGGTCTTCTTGGCCGGGTCTGCCTTCTTGGGGAAGCCGGCCTCCCGGTCCTTGAAGAAAGCCATAGCTACCTGAGGGAAGGCGATGTAGCTCAGCACGTCCTCATCGCTCTTGGCGGTGGCGCCCAGCTCGGCCTTGGTCTTCTCGAAAGCGGGCTCCAGAGAGTCGGCGAAGCGGCCCTTCACCAGGGGGGTGCTGCCCAGGATCTTCTTCTGGATCGCGGGGTCGATGGGGGCGGGGGTGCGGCCGTACTCGCCGCGGCAGTAGGCTTTGATCTCCTTGCCCACCACCTTGTACCGCTCGCCGGCCAGCACGTTCTGCACGGCCTGAGAGCCCACCATCTGGCTGGTGGGGGTGACCAGGGGAGGATAGCCCAGGTCGGCGCGGACCTTGGGGGTCTCGGCCAGGGCCTGGTCCAGTTTGTCGATGGCGTTCATCATCTTCAGCTGGGAGATCAGGTTGGAGATCATGCCGCCGGGGATCTGATAGTTGAGGCACTGGGTGTCAGTGGTCAGGGAGATGGGATCCAGGACGCCGTCCTTGATGAAGTCGGCCCGGACGCCCTTGAAATAGGCGGCGATGTCGATCAGCAGCTTGTCGTCCAGGTCCACCTGATAGCCCAGGCCGCGCAGGGCATAGGCCAGGGTCTCGGTGGCGGGCTGGGCAGTGCCGCCGGACATGGAGGAGATGGCGGTGTCCAGCACGTCGGCCCCCGCCTCCACCGCCTTCAGGCAGGTCATGAAGGCCAGACCGGTGGTGCAGTGGGTGTGGATGACCAGGGGCAGCTCGGGGACGGCGTCCTTGATGGCCTTGCACAGGTCAGAGGCCTCCTTGGGGCCCATGATCCCGGCCATATCCTTGATGCAGATGGACTTCACGCCCATCTTCTGCAGCTCCTTCACCATCTGGACGTTCTTCTCCAGGGTGTGGACAGGGCTGCTGGTGAAGCAGATGGTGCCCGAGGCGTGGGCCCCCTGCTTGACGGTCTCGTCGATGGCCACCTCCAGGTTGCGCACATCGTTGAGGGCGTCGAAGATTCGGATGATGTCGATGCCGTTCTTCACAGAGTGCTCCACGAACTTGCGGACCACGTCGTCGGGGTAGTGCTTATAGCCCAGGATGTTCTGGCCCCGGAGCAGCATCTGCAGCTTGGTGTTGGGCATCTTCTTGCGGATCTTCCGCAGGCGCTCCCAGGGATCCTCCTGGAGATAGCGCAGGCACACGTCGAAGGTGGCGCCGCCCCAGACCTCGGCGGAGTAGTAGCCGGCCTTGTCCATGGTCTCCAGGATGGACTCGAACTTGCTGTAAGGCAGGCGGGTGGCGATCAGGGACTGGTTGGCGTCACGCAGGACGGTCTCGGTGAACCCTACTTTTCTTATCTTGCTCATGTTTTTCGACCTCCAAATCGCTCCCCGGACGGGTCGCGGCTCTGCCGGGGATAATTTGCCCCTCGGGGCGGACGTTTTCATCGCTTGCCCTATATTCTAGTATGATCTCGCCCAGAAAGCAAGCCCCTCTGGGGAGATATCCCGGCTTTTTTCGTTATTTCCTGGTGGGCACGTGCCAGATGTCCCGGGCGTAGTCCTGGATGGAGCGGTCGGCGGCGAAGATGCCCGACCGGGCGATGTTGATCATCGACATCCGATTCCAGCGGGGCCGGTCGGCATAGGCCTCCAGAGAGCGGCGGTGGGCGTCGCAGTAGCTGTTGAAATCGGCCAGCAGCATATACTCGTCCGCCTGGCTGCCGCCGGCCCCGAAGAGCAGGCGCTGGGTCAGGTCGGAGTAGGACACGCCGTTGGAGAAGCCGGCGGAGACCTGGTCCAGGACCCGCTTCAGGACCGGGTCGTGGAGGTAGATCTCGTGGGGACGGTAGCCCTCCCGCTTGCGCTGGTCCACCTGCTCGGTGGTCAGGCCGAAGAGGAAGATGTTCTTGTCGCCCAGCTGCTGGTGCATCTCCACATTGGCCCCGTCCAGGGTGCCGATGGTGAGGGCCCCGTTCATCATGAACTTCATGTTGCCCGTGCCGCTGGCCTCCTTGCCGGCGGTGGAGATCTGCTCGGAGATCTCGGAGGCGGGCATCAGCTTTTCAGCCAGAGAAACCCGGTAGTTCTCCAGGAAGACCACCTGCAGCTTATCCTTGCAGACGGGGTCGGCGGCGATCTGGGCGGCCAGAGAGTTGATCAGCTGGATGATCTGCTTGGCCACATGATAGCCCGGGGCGGCCTTGGCCCCGAAGAGGAAGGTCTGGGGGGTGAACTCCATATTGGGGCTGTCCCGGAGCTGGTCGTACAGGTGGATGATGTGCAGCACGTTGAGCAGCTGGCGCTTATACTCGTGGAGGCGCTTCACCTGGACGTCGAAGATGGCGTCGGTGTTCAGGATGACGCCCGACTCCCGGCTCACCCAGGCAGCGAAGCGGCGCTTGTTCTCCGCCTTGATCTCCTCCAGGCGCTGGAGGACGGAGGGGTCGCCGGCGGACTTCTCGAAGTCCCGCAGGGCCTCGGGGTGGAGGAGGTACTGGTCGCCGCCGGTACACTCCCGGATCAGGGCGTCCAGCTTGGGATCGATCTGAGACAGCCAGCGGCGGTGGTCGATGCCGTTGGTCACGTTCTTGAACTTGGCCGGATCGGCCTGATAAGCGTCCCGGAAGACGTCCCGCTTCAGGATCTCAGAGTGGAGGGCGGACACGCCGTTGATCGCCTGGCAGGCGCAGACGCACAGGTTGGCCATGCGCACCTCGCCCCCCCAGATGATGGCCATATGGGCGATCTTCCCCGTGTCGCCGCCGTAGCGGTGCTCCAGCTCGGTCTGGTAGCGGCGGGCGATCTCGGTGAGGATCTGCCAGATCCGGGGCAGGAGGGATTCGATCAGCTTCTGGGGCCAGCGCTCCAGGGCCTCGGCCAAGACGGTGTGGTTGGTGTAGCACACTGCGTCAGTGACGATGTGCCAGGCCTCGTCCCAGCCGTAGCCCTCCTCGTCCAGGAGGATACGCATCAGCTCGGGGATCACCAGGGTGGGGTGGGTGTCGTTGATCTGGATCACGTGCTTCCGGGCGAAGTTGCGCAGGGTGCCGTACTGGGCCTTGTGCTGGCGGACGATGGACTGTACGGTGGCGGAGACGAAGAAATACTGCTGCTTCAGCCGCAGGGACTTGCCCTCGGCGTGGTTGTCGTCGGGATAGAGGACCTTGGCGATGACCTCGGCCATGGCCTGCTGCTCCACCGCCTTGAGATACTCTCCCCGGGAATACAGCGACATATCCACCGGGACGGGGCTCTTGGCGTCCCACAGGCGCAGGGTGTTGGTGTGGTTGGTCTGATAGCCGGCGATCTTCATGTCCCGGGGGATGGCCAGCACGGCGGTGTAGCCGATGTGCTCGGGGCGGTTGACCCCGTTCTCCCAGCGGTCCACGATCTGGCCGCCGAAGCGGACCTCCTCAGCCTCTTCCATCTTGGGGATGAGCCAGGCGTCGCCCAGGCCCAGCCAGTTGTCGGCCAGCTCTACCTGCTTGCCGTCTACGATCTTCTGCTTGAAGATGCCCAGCTCATAGCAGATAGAGTAGCCGGTGGCGGGGATCTCCAGGGTGGTCATGGAGTCGAGATAGCAGGCGGCCAGACGGCCCAGACCGCCGTTGCCCAGCCCGGCGTCGGGCTCGGACTCGAAGAGGTCGGAGGCGGAGAAGCCCATGCCCTCCAGGGCCTCCTTCAAGGTGTCCAGGAGCCCCAGGTTGTAGGCGTTCTTCTCCAGAGAGCGGCCCATCAGGAATTCCAGGGAGAGATAGTGGACCTGGCGCTGCTGCTTCTCCCAGACCTGGTTGCTGGTCTCCATACGGTGGCGGGACATGATGTCCCGCAGGACCAGAGCACATGCCTTGAACATGTGGTTGTTGTTGGCTGTCTCGACGGTGCAGCCGAAGTTGCGCTGGAGCTTGCCCTCGATCATCTCGGTGAGCTGCTCCTTGGTATATTCAGGGGTATATCCGGGCATAACAGTTCCTCCTGTCTATATGATCGCAGAGAGAAAGATTCTCACAGACCTTGATTTTACCAGATTCTCGGGGGAGCGTCAACGGTGGGGAGGGGTAAAAATATGAGTTGGCCAGTATTTTTTTGTTCCGGAGGCGGGAAAGGCCCCGTCCTCCCGGACGGGGCCCTGGATCGTTATGACTGGGAGCCGTCCTCCGGCACCTGCGGAAGGTCTTCCGCTTCCAGGATCGTCATGCTGAGCCTGCCGGTCCAGCCCTCGGAGGGGCCCTGACCGCCGGCCGTCCCGGTCCGCTCGGTCCGCCAGCTGACCGTACAGCGGGCGCTGGGGAGCTCCGCCCTCCAAGTGTGCATCCTGCTCAGGTCCACGGATTCGGGGATCTCCTGGGCGGAGAAGGCCCGGTAGAGCTCTCCCTCGTCAGAAAAGCCGCCGTAGAGCTGTTCGGCCAGGGAGAAGTGGTCCTCCCAGTCCTCCCAGGCGAACCGGGGCTTTTCCGGGAGGAGGGGCATCTCGAAGAAGAGCTGCATCGCCTTGGCCTCCTGGGGACCGGAGCAGCCGATCAGCGCCTCGGGATAGCCCTCCCCGTACAGGGAGAAGGTGACCCGGCCGTCGGGATAGGAGACGGTGTCCTCCTCGGACAGGGTCCAGTCAAAGCCCAGAGATTCCACAATATCCACCACGGCAGCGGCGTCCGGCGGGAAGGGGGGAGGGGTGGACCGGCAGCCGACCAAGGGGCTCATAACAGCCAGCAGGCCAAACAGGCATAGGACTCTTTTTCGGATCGTCAATGCCCATCCGCGATTTGATGCCCATATAGGATTCATAAGATCCCTCCACCTGCTTTCTCGATACGAAATGCTCCCTTGTGTTAGGATGGCCTGTCTATGCAGAAGGGAGGGGCAGGCCACAGGTCCTTAGCCCAGGATCCGCTGGTAGATGTCCAGATACTGCTGGGCGGAGCTCTTCCAGGAGAAATCGGCGGTCATGCTCTCCTTCTGCAGGCCCTTCCACGCCTTCTTGTCGCTGTTGTACAGGTCCACCGCCTCCCGCAGGACCCACACCATGTCGCTGGCGCTGATGTTGGCGAAGGTGAAGCCCCGGCCGGTGCCCTCGTACTTGTTGTAGGGGGTGACGGTGTCCTTCAGGCCGCCGGTCTCCCGGACTACGGGGATGGTGCCGAAGCGCATGGCGATCATCTGGCTCAGGCCGCAGGGCTCGGAGACCGAGGGCATGAGGAAGATATCCGCGCCCGCGTAGATCTGGTTGGAGAGGGGGGCGGAGTAGGTCAGCTGGGCGGAGAAGCGGCCGGGATACTGGCCCTGGGCGTGGCGGAAGGCCTCTTCATACTGCCAGTCGCCGGTGCCCAGCACCACCATCTGGACGCCTTTGGTGCCCAGGCCCATGATGTCGTGGATGGCGTCGGTGACCATGGAGAAGCCCTTGTGGCCCACCAGGCGGGAGACGCAGGCGATCAGAGGCACGTCCGGGTCCTCCGCCAGGCCCACCGCCTGCTGGAGAGCGGCCTTGCACGCCGCCTTGCCCTTGGCCAAGGTCTTGAAGGTGAAGATGGAGGCCAGGCCCTCCATCTTGGCGGGGTCGTACAGCCCCACGTCGATGCCGTTGAGGATGCCCTCCAGCTTGCCGCTCTGCTGGTTGATCACCCCGTCCAGACCGTGGGCGTAGAAGGGGGTGCGCAGCTCCTGGGCATAGGTGGGGGAGACGGTGGTGACGAAGTTGGATGCCATGATCGCGCCCTTCATCAGGTTCACGTCCCGGTGGAAGGAGAGCATCCCCTCGTTGAAGTAGCTGCGGTCCAGGCCGATCACGTCCTGGAGGACCTGGTCGCCATAGCGGCCCTGATACTCGATGTTGTGGATGGTGAAGACGGTCCGGGCCCCCGCCAGCTGGGGGATCCGATACTTCTCCTCCAGGAGGTAGACGGGCACCAGGGCGGTCTGCCAGTCGTTGCAGTGGATGATGTCCGGGGCCCAGTCCAGCTGTCCCGGGGCCTCTACCACGGCACGGGAGAAGTAAGCGAAGCGCTCGCAGTCGTCGAAATGGCCGTAGAGCTGCCAGCGCTTGAAGTAGTACTCGTTGTCCACGAACCAGAAGGTGACGCCGTCGTGCTCCAGCTCGAAGATGCCGCAGTATACCTGGCGCCAGGCCAGAGTGACGTTGAAGTATTTCTGGAAGGTCATCTTGGCGCGCCAGTCCTCGCTGATGCCCTCATACAGGGGGAGGATCACCTTCACCTCATGGCCCTCGGCCGCCAGGGCCTGGGGCAGGGAGCCGGCCACGTCGGCCAGACCGCCGGTCTTGATGAAGGGAGCGGCTTCGGAGGTGGCAAACAAGATCTTCATAAATCAGTCCTCTTTTCGGTCGTTAGTAGGGGGGCGGCCTCCGGGCCGCCCCGCCGTCCCAAGTTGGGGACGGCAGTATTGAAAGCGGTTTTATTTAGGAATGGGGCGGCACAGAAGGCCGCCCCCTACGGGTGGATGTTACATGGGAGATCAGACGACAGAGCCCTTGGCGATGGCCAGGGGATAGGTGAGGTGGCCCATGAGCACCCGGCCGTCGTTCACCGTTACGGCCTTGTCGGCGA
The DNA here is from genome assembly GCA_003612335.1 of bacterium 1xD42-67. Lineage (GTDB taxonomy): Bacteria > Bacillota > Clostridia > Oscillospirales > Oscillospiraceae > Lawsonibacter. The sequence goes on along the minus strand of RAYO01000012.1, from coordinate 159,475 downwards.
TGACGTAGGACAGGGAGGCGCCGGTCTTCACCACGGTGCCCTGCATGAGCACGCTGTTGGAGACCTTGGCCCCCTTCTCCACGATGACGCCCCGGGCCAGGATGGAGTTCTCTACCTCGCCCTCGATGAAGCAGCCGTCGGCCACCAGAGAGCACTTGGAGACCGACTCGGGCCCATAGTAGGTGGAGGGGTTGGACTGGTCCTTGGTGCGGATGGGGCGGGCGGGGTCGAAGAGGTCGGCCCGGACCTCCGGGTCCAGCAGGTCCTGGGAGCGCTGGAAGTAGTCGCTCACCGACTGGAAGCGGCCCACGTAGCCCTTATGGACATAGGGGACCATCTTCAGGGACTTGAGCCGGGGCTGGAGGACGCCGCGGCTGAGATTGGTCACATCGTGGGCGGCGCAGTAGTCCACCATGTCCAGCAGCAGGCGCTTGGACAGGATGTAGATCTCCAGAGACTCCAGGGCCTTGCCGGCGGAGGTGGGGTGGACGGACAGGTCGGTGATCCGGCCCTCCTCGCTGACCTCGATGTATTCAGAGAACTGGGGGGCCCCCTTCAGGGTGGGGGTGCAGACGATGGTGATGTCGGCGCCGGAGTCCTTGTGCTGCTGGAAGACCCGGTCGACGGGCAGGTTGATGGCCACATCGCCCCAGGCCAGGAGCACATAGTCCTGGCGGATATCCGACAGGTAGTCACGCACGCCGGCCAGGGCCTCCATGCTGCCCCGATATTCGCCGTGGCCCAGTTCGGTGTAGCTGAAGGGGGGCAGGATCCGCAGGCCGCCGTGCTTGCGGCTCAGATCCCAGTCCTTGCCGGAGCCCAGGTGGTCCAGCAGGGACTGATAGCTCTGGTGGACGATGACGCCCACGTCGGTGATGCCGGCGTTGACGCAGTTGGAGAGCATGAAGTCGATCAGGCGGTACCGCCCGCCGAAGGGGAGAGAACAGGTGTTGCGGGGGCGGGTCAGCTCCCCCAGGTTAGCGTCAGAGCGGTACGCGAACAGGATGCCGTGCAGATCGTTCACGCCTGCTCACCTCCTTTCACATCTTCCCGGATCATAGCTTTGGGGGGGACGGAGGCGTTCGCGCCCACGGTGACCCCTCCGGCCACCACGGCGATGCCCCAGCCGTCGCTGCCGTCGGGAGGAGCGCCCACGGCGGCGCCGGCCTCTACCGTGGCCCCCTCGGCTACGATGGAGTAGGCCACCTTGGCCCCCTCCTTGACGGTGGCCCCGGGCATGAGGATGGAGTATTGGATGTCGGCCCCCTTCTCCACCGTGACAGTGTTGAAGAGGACGGAGTTGGCCACAGTGCCCTCCACCCGGCTGCCGCCGGTGACCAGGGAGTGGGAGATGACGGCATCAGGCCCGGTGACGTGGGGGTGCTTGATGGGGGTGCGGGCGTAGATGGGCCAGCTCTCGTCGTACATGTCCAGGCCGCTGTTCCGGGACAGCAGGTCCATGTTCGCGTCCCACAGGGACTCGATGGTGCCCACGTCCTTCCAGTAGCCGGCGAAGCGGTAAGCCATCATCACCTCGCCTGCGTTGAGCATGTTGGGGATGATGTTTTTGCCGAAGTCGTTGGAGGAGCTGGGATCGGCCTCGTCGTCGATGAGGTATTTGCGCAGCTTGGACCAGGTGAAGACATAGATGCCCATGGAGGCCAGGTTGCTCTTGGGCTGGGCGGGCTTCTCCTCGAACTCATAGACCTTGTCGTTGGCCTCCACGTTCAGGATGCCGAAGCGCTTGGCCTCCTCCATGGTGACCTCCAGCACCGAGATGGTGCAGGCCGCCCCCGACTTCTTGTGGAAGGAGACCATCTCGGAATAGTCCATCTTATAGATGTGGTCGCCGGAGAGGACCACTACGTACTCGGGGTCGTACAGATCCTGGAAGCCTATGTTCTGGTAGATGGCGTTGGCAGTGCCCTTGTACCAGGTGCCCTGCTCCCCCTCCCGCTGGTAGGGGGGGAGGATATGGACGCCGCCGTCGGACCGGTCCAGGTCCCAAGGCTGGCCGTTGCCCAGATACGCGTTCAGCTCCAGGGGACGGTACTGGGTGAGGACGCCCACGGTGTCGATCCCGGAGTTGACGCAGTTAGACAGGGGGAAATCGATGATCCGATACTTTCCGCCAAAGGGGACGGCGGGCTTTGCCACGTTGCTGGTCAGAGCGTAAAGGCGGCTGCCTTGGCCTCCGGCCAACAGCATGGCGACGACTTCTTTCTTCATGCTGTTCACCTCTTAGCTTTTTTGGCGCGATGGCATCTCTATGCGTTGTATAGGAGCTCGGGGCCCTTGGGCCCCGAGGGTGCCCGGGAGGAGGCCCTCTCCGTCGCGGTCCCCCCGGAGGGGAGGCCGTGGAGAAGGCGGGGGATCTGGGCTCAGCCCTCCGGCGGGAGAACTGTCAGCCACAGGCTGAGGGGGAGGGGTCATGCTTCCTTCTTCTTGGAACGGCCCGCCCTTTTGGGCTTATCCGCCGTCTCGGCCTTGGGCTTGCGGCCGCGCTTCTTGGGGGCCTCTTCCGCCGCAGGGGCTGCCTTGGCCTTCACCGCAGGCTTTTTCTCTGCCTTGGCGCCGGCGGTCTTCTCGGCCTTGGGCTTGCGGACGGGGCTCTTGCGCACACAGCGGTAGATCACGGCGGACATGGGGGGCAGATCTGCGGTGAAGGACTGCTGCTGGTCGTGACAGGGGATCTTCTCGGTCTTGACCGGCTCCTTGTCCCCCCGGCCCTCGCCGCCGTAGGCCGGGTCGTCGGTGCTGAATGCCACCCCCCAGCTGCCGGCGAAGGGCGCGCCCACCCGGTAGCCCTGACGGTGCTCTGGAGAGAAGTTGCACAGGATGAGGAGAGGCTGCCCCTTCCGGTCCCAGCGCAGGAAGGCCACGGTGTTGGCGTTGTTGTCGTCGGCGCACAGCCACTGGAAGCCCTGCCAGGAGTCGTCCTGGTCCCACAAGGGGGAGTTCTCCAGATAGAAAGCGTTCATGGCCTTGAAGAAGTCCTGGGTCTGGCGGTGGGGGGCGTATTGCAGCAGATGCCAGTCCAGAGAATATTCGAAGTGCCACTCGTTCCACTGCCCCAGCTCGGCGCCCATGAAGGTGAGCTTTTTGCCCGGGTGGGTCATCATGTAGGCGTAGAACGCCCGGACGCCGGCGAACTTCAGCGGGTTGTCCCCGGGCATCTTGCCGAAGAAGGAGCCCTTCATGTGGACCACCTCGTCGTGGGAGAGGGGCAGGATATAGTTCTCCGAGAAAGCGTACATCAGAGAGAAGGTGATGTCGCGGTGGTTGAACTGACGGAAGTAGGGGTCCAGCTTGATATAGTGGCAGATGTCGTTCATCCAGCCCATGTTCCACTTGAAGTTGAAGCCCAGCCCGCCGTCGTCCACTGGCTTGGTCACCTTGGGCCAGGCGGTGGATTCCTCCGCTACCATGAGCACGTCGGGGTGGGCGGCGAAGATCGCGGTGTTCAGATCCTGGAAGAACTTGATCGCCTCCAGATTCTCGTGGCCCCCGTGGATGTTGGGCATCCACTCCCCCGCCTTCCGGTTGTAGTCCAGGTAGAGCATGGAGGACACCGCGTCTACCCGCAGGCCGTCCATGTGATATTCCTCCAGCCAGAACATGGCGGAGGAGAACAGGAAGGAGCGCACCTCGGGCCGGCCAAAGTCGAACACGTCGGTGCCCCACTCCTTGTGCTCCCCCTTCCGTGGGTCTGCGTACTCATAGGTGGGGGTGCCGTCGAAGTTGTACAGGCCGAAAGCGTCCCGGGGGAAGTGGGCCGGGACCCAGTCCATGATGACCCCGATCCCCGCCTGGTGGAGCTGGTCGATGAGGTATTTCAGATCGTCAGGGGTGCCGAACCGGCTGGTGGCGGCGAAGTAGCCGGTGCACTGATAGCCCCAGGAGGCGTCGAGAGGGTGCTCGGTGACGGGGAGCAGCTCCACGTGGGTGAAGCCCATCTCCTTCACATAGGGCACTAGATAAGAGGTGATGTCTCGGTAGCTGAGGAACTGTCCCTCGCCGGTGCGCCGCCAGGAGCCCAGGTGGCACTCGTAGATGTTCATGGGCCGGCGGTAGGGAGGGTTCTTGGAGCGGTAGGTCAGCCAGTCCCGGTCGCCCCACTGGTAGCCGGTGTCCAGGTCGTAGAGCTTGCTGGATACGTCGGGCCGGGTGGCGGCATGGAAGCCGTAGGGGTCCGCCTTGCCCACGAAGCCGCTGCCGTCCGCCTTATGTATGGCGTATTGGTAGGCGTCGTAGCGGTTCAGACCGGGGACGAAAGCCTCCCAGATGCCCCCCTCCTGCTTGGTCATGGGGGTGGCCTCCAGATCCCAGTTGTTGAAGTCGCCGATGATCGTGATCTTAACGGCATTGGGCGCCCAGACCCGGAAGAGATAGCCCTCTGCGTCGTTCTCGTCCTTGGCCGGATGAGCGCCGAAGCACCGCCAGGCGTGGGTGGAACGCCCTTCGGAAAAGGCCTCCAGCTCCAAATAAAGGTCGTTAGGGGAGAGTTTTTCAACATATTTGGACATATTCATCACCTCGTGCTGTCTTTCGCATAATAGTATCAGTAAATTTGACATGGGACCGTCAAAAGTGCCGGGGTATATTTATAAAAATTATACAACACAGTTTGAGATCCGTCAAGTAAAATAGTGGAAAACAGGGGAGAAATCGAAAAGAAATTCCTAGAGCGCCAAGGGGTAGAGAAGAGAGGGGGCCGGAGGAGGGGGACCGCCCCGAAGAGGGGCCTTCGTCCTTCGGAGGTGTGCCGAACGGCCGAAGGCCCTCCGCCGTCAGGCGGAGCCCGATGGGGCCCCTCTCTTCGGGAAGGATCGTGCTGGGGGATGGGAGCTTCGGCCTTACTCCGCCATGAGGAGCTTGCTCAGCATCCGGCCGAAGATCCCCGGGACAGACAGGCGCTCTACGTCCTGGGAGGCCAGGATGGGGACGGTGTCCCGCACCTGGTCCCCCACCAGGATCTCCAGACGGCCCAGGATCTGGCCCCGCTCCACTGGGGCCTCCACGTCCTGCGCCATGGTGAGACGGGTGGTCACCTGGCCCGCCTCACCTTTGCGCACCAGCAGACGGCAGTCCCGCGCCAGCTGGGGCTGGACCTGGGAGGCGGCGCCCAGAAGGACGTCCACCGGGGCCAGAGGGGCCTCGGGGTATACAGTGGTGAGGCTGTAGCTGGCGAAGCCGTAGTCCAGGAGGGCCTTGGCGTCGTCGAATCGCTGGCTGATCGAGGGACACTTCATCACGACGGCGATCAGCTCCATGCCGTCCCGCTCCGCCGTGGCCGACATGCAGTATCCAGCGGAGCTGGTGTAGCCCGTCTTCAGGCCGGTGGTCCCCTGGTAGAAACGGACCAGACGGTTGGTATTGGTCAGGCCGAACTCCCCATTGCGGATGGAATCCATCCAGATGGTGGTGTACTCCCGAATCTTGGGGTGGCGGAGGATCAGCTCCCGGGACATGAGGGCGATGTCGTGGGCGGAGGTCACGTGGCCCTGGGCGGGCAGGCCGGTGCAGTTGAGGAAGTTGGTGTCTGCCATGCCCAGCTCCTGGGCCCGCTGGTTCATCCGGGCCACGAAGGCCCCCTCGCTGCCCGCCAGGTGCTCCGCCAGGGCGACGGAACAGTCGTTGCCCGACACTACGGTGACACATTTGATCATCTCAGCGACGGACATCTGCTCCCCCTCCTCCAGGTAGACCTGGGAGCCGCCCATGCCCGCCGCGTAGGCCGAGACGGTGACCGGGTCGTCCAGGGAGATCTGGCCGGCGTCCACCGCCTCCATCACCAGGAGAAGGGTCATGACTTTGGTCACGCTGGCCGGCTCCAGCTTCTCGTGGGCGCGCTCCTCCAGCAGGATGGTCCCCGTCTCCTTCTCCATCAGCACGCAGGAGGTGCAGGACAGGGACAGCCCGCTGTCCGCCGGGGCCGCGGCCCCGAGGGGGACGGACAGGGCCAGCATCAGGACCGCCAGCGGGAATGATAGGAACTTTTTCATAAAGGATCCCTCCGTATCCATCGATTTGCGGGTATGATCAGGATGTGGAGAAGGCTGGAGCTCTATTCCTGGAGCGGAGTGGTAATTTTTTCAAACAAGGCACAGTGTATCGGCTGAAAGATGAGAAAAGCGGCGAAACAAACAGAAAAGAAAAATTTTGTTCGGTGTATCCAAACGTACAACTTTCGCCCCCTGTCCTCCATAGGCGTAAGGAGGGATGAGATGGCTAAAGCAGTGAGGCTCCCGAACAGGGAGCAGATCGTGAAGCAGATGTGGAGGCTGGCCAATACAGGGGCGGGAGACGCCGTCAAATTGGCCTGCTTCCCGCCGGAGGAGTGGCAGGGGGTGGAGGAGCTGGAGCTGGACGCCCTCACCGAGTTCAAGCGGGGGAGCAACGGCGTGGTGGAGCTGAGATTTGTGGATCGAGGGCGGCTGCTGGAGCGGCTGCTGGATGTGGTGGACCACAGCGGCGAGGACCAGGTGGACCGCTTCCTCCAGGCGATGGGAGGAGATGCGGGATAAAAGAGGACAGGGCGATGGTGTTTTCAGAAAAACAGCGGCGGGTGCTCACCTGGTGGCGGCCCGGGTCACCGGATCAGGGACGGCAGGCCATCATCTGCGACGGGGCGGTGCGCAGCGGCAAGACCCTGTGTACCGGCCTGTCCTTCTTCTGCTGGGCCATGCGCTCCTTCCAGGGCCGGAGCTTCGCCCTGTGCGGGCGGACCATCCAGTCGGTGCGGCGGAACCTGCTGGCCGAGGTGATGCCCGTCCTGAAGGGGATGGGGTTCCGGTGGGAGGACAAGGTGAGCAGGAACGTCATCCAGGTGAGGCTGGGGCGGCGGAGCAATACCTTCTATCTCTTCGGAGGGAAGGATGAGGGCTCCGCCGCCCTGATCCAAGGGATCACCCTGGCGGGGGCCCTCCTGGACGAGGCCGCCCTCATGCCCCGGTCCTTCGTGGAGCAGACCGCCGCGCGGTGCTCCATCACAGGGAGCAGGCTGTGGTTCTCCTGCAACCCGGAGTCGCCGGCCCACTGGTTCTATCAGGAGTGGATCTTGAAGGCGGAGGAGAAGGATGTCCTCCGCCTCCACTTCACCATGGAGGACAACCCGGGGCTGTCCCCCCAGGTGCGCTCGCGGTATGCCAGCACCTTTCAGGGGGCCTTCTACCGCCGGTTCGTGCTGGGGGAGTGGGCCGCGGCCGAGGGACTGGTCTATGACTTTTTTGACGAGAGCTTCGTGGGACAGGTCCCGGAGGGGCCCTTTGAGAGGTGGTATGTGTCGGTGGATTACGGGACCGCCAGCCCCACGTCTATGGGGCTGTGGGGCCGGAAGGAGGGGATCTGGTATCGGGTGGACGAGTATTACTATGACGCCCGGGCGGAGGGGCGGCAGAAGACCGACGAGGAGTATGCCGACGACCTGGCACGCCTGGCCGGGGACAGGCCCATCCGGGCGGTGGTGGCCGACCCCTCTGCGGCCAGCTTCTGTGAGGCCCTGCGCCGCCGGGGCTGGCGGGTGCAGAGGGCGGACAACCAGGTGCTGTCTGGGATCCGCCTTACCGCACAGCTGCTCAAGAGCGGGAGGATCGTCATTTGCAGAGGGTGTGACGACGCTATACGGGAGTTCTCCCTCTACCGGTGGGACGACAAGGCCCAGGGACAGGATCAGGTCCGCAAGGAGCACGACCACGCCATGGACGAGATCCGCTACTTCGCCGTCACCGTCGCCGGGAAGGAGGGACGGAGCGGCGTGTTTGCCGGGTGCGTGGAGAGAGGGGCGTTTTAGTGCAGCGCCTGCGTCCCGACCCAGTTTACGAACTGGGGCACCTCCTTTTGAAAGGAGGCTTTTTCGTCTGCGGGCGGGACGAGAGATCGATCTGAAGGAGGGATCGCATGAAATGGTGGAAGCAGAAGCGCAGGGAGCCCCCTGCGGCTATGGTGCAGGTGCGGCGGGGGGAGGGACCGCCCTTCGGCGTGCTGGACCGGTATATCCCCCTGTGCACCGCGGAGACGGCCCTCTACCGGGCGATCCGGGAGGGGGTGCCCATCGTGGACGCCGCGATTTGGAAGCTGGTGCGGCTGTGCGGCGGCGTGGGGGTGCGATGTGAGGACCCCAGGGCCCAAAAGGGATTGGAGGAGCTCTTCCGCACCGTGGATACCGGCTGGGGACAGCGGGGGGTGCAGTCCTTTTTGGACCGGTATCTGGATGATATGTTCACTTGCGGCCACGGGCTGGGGGAGATCGTGCTGGATCCTGAGGGGAGAGAGATCGCCGCCCTGCTCTGCGCCGATCCAGGACAGGCGGAGGCGGAGATCGGGGAGAGCCCCCTGGACTTTGCCCTGTGCCGGACGGGCTTTGGAGAGGGACGGGAGCTGCCCTTCCAGGAGCTGCTCCTCTTCACGCCCTTCCAGCCCACCGGGGACGCTCCCTGCGGGGTGTCCCTCCTGCGGTCGATGCCCTTCCTAGCGGGGATCCTGATGAAGATCTTCCAGGCTACCGGCCAGAACTGGGAGCGGGCGGGAGAGCTGCGCTTCGCCGTGGTGTGCAGGCCCGGCGAGGGGGAGGAGAGCTTTGCCCAGGAGCGGTGCGGCCAGATCGCCCGGGAGTGGTCCGCCGCGATGGAGGCGGGACGGACCGGGTCTGTTCGGGATTTCGTGGCTGTGGGGGATGTGGACATCAAGGTGATCGGGGCGGACAGCCCTATCCTGGACAGTCAGGTGCCTGTGCGCCAGATCCTGGAGCAGCTGGTGGCGCGGACGGGGATCCCGCCCTTCCTCCTGGGACTGTCCTGGTCCTCTACCGAGCGGATGAGCACCCAGCAGGCGGATATCCTCACCAGTGAGGTGACCGCGATCCGCAGAGCGGTGGAGCCCGCCCTGTGCCGGGTGGCGGAGCTGTGGCTGCGCCTCCACGGCTACGGGGGGCGGGCGGAGATCCTTTGGGAGGACATCGATCTCCAGGACGCTGTGGAAGAGGCTAAGGCGGAGCTGTATCGGGCTCAGGCAGAAAAGACGAGGAGGGAAGTCGGATGAAGATCGTGAAGGAGGCCGCAGGCGGTCAGGGCGCGGCGGTGACAGAGCAGGATCTGGCGCTGATCGGGGCGCTGGCCCGGAGGCCGATGGAGGCAGAGGAGGTGTATACCTTCTCTGTGCGGCTGTGTGACAACGAGATCGACCGGGACTTCGAGCGGTTCGCCCCCCAGACCCTGGAGGAGCTGGCCCCCATGTTCGTGGGGAAGGCGGGGATCTTCGACCACCAGTGGTCGGCCAGAGGACAGGCCGCCCGGATCTATAAGACCGAGGTGGTCCGGGAGCCGGAGCGGACCACAAGAGCCGGGGACGGATACTGCTGGCTGAAGGGCTATGCCTACATGGTGCGCACCGAGAGCGACCGGGACCTGATCGCCGAGATCGAGGGGGGCATCAAAAAGGAGGTCAGCGTGGGGTGCGCCGTGGAACATGCGGTGTGCTCGGTCTGCGGCTGCGACCGAGCACAGACCGACTGCGGCCACGAGAAGGGGAAGGAGTACGGCGGCCAGCTGTGCTGGGCCAGCCTGGAGGGGGCGAAGGACGCGTATGAATTCTCCTTCGTGGCTGTCCCCGCTCAGCCCCGGGCCGGGGTGGTGAAGACCGCCCGTTGGGGCGGCGGCCAGGCCCTGGAACGGCTGGAGGAGGAGGCCGCCCTGGGCCGGAAATATCTGGAGGAGCTGCGGGGCGAGGTGGTCCGGATGGCGGTGCTGGCCGACCGGGAGCTGGACGGACGGGCTATGAGGTCTTTGGCGGACAAGCTGTCTCATCAGGAGCTGGAGGAGCTGAGGAGGTCCTACGCCCGGAGGGCTGGAGAGCGCTTCCCCTTGAAGACGCAGCTGAACTATGAGACAAAGCATGTCCCCTTTGACGAGGAAAACAGAGCGTTTTTGGGGTGAGACACCTCAGTCTGGCCTGCGGGTGGGACGTCCCCTCAGTCAGCGGCTATGCCGCTGACTGCTCCCCCACAAGGGGGGAGCTAAGACGCTGGGGGGAATGTCCTGTAGGGCAGGGGCTCTGCCCCTGCCTTCTTAAGAGAGCAAAAACCTGTTCAGGCAAGGGCAGAGCCCTTGCCCTACATGACGCAATGTGAAATAGGAGGTAAACATGGCATATTATTACGACAATCTGAAGCTGGACAAGGGGATGTACCGGGAGGCGGGACGGTCCTTCAGCCAGGTGCTGGAGAAGCTGGACCCCAGTGAGCGGTATCGGGGCACCGGACTGGAGGGGCTGGACGCCTTTCAGCGGCAGCTCAAGCGGTTCGGCATCAAGGTGAAGGGGGAGGCCAGCGACCCGGTGGAGGCCTTCTTCCGCACCTCCGACGCCGCGGTGCTCTTCCCCGAGTACATCGCCCGCACCGTGCGTCAGGGGATGGAGGAGGGGGACATCCTCCCCCACATCACCGCCGCCGTCACCAAGATCGACGGGATGGACTACCGCTCCATCGCTTCTGAGGCCGGGGGCGAGGAGAAGGAGCTGCGGCTGGTGGCCGAGGGGGCGGCGATCCCCTCCACCTCCATCAAGGTGAAGACCGATCTGGTGAAGCTGAAAAAGCGGGGGCGGATGCTGGTGGCCAGCTATGAGGCGGTGCGGTTCCAGAAGCTGGATCTGTTCTCCGTCACTCTGCGGCAGATCGGCGCCCACATCGCCCGCGCCCAGCTGGAGGATGCGGTGGATGTGCTCATCAACGGGGACGGTAATGAGAACGCCGCCCAGGTGACCGCCCTGGCCGCGGGCCAGAGCCTGAATTACGAGGCCCTGGTGGACTTCTGGGCCAAATTTGACCCCTATGTGATGAACACCCTGCTGGTGTCCGGCGACGTGATGCTCCAGCTGCTCAAGCTGCCCGAGTTCCAGAACCCCCTCACCGGGCTGAACTTCCAGGGCACCGGCAAGCTGACCACCCCCCTGGGGGCCGCCCTGCTGCGCACCGGCGTCCTGCCCGCCAAGACCGCTATCGGCCTGGACCGGCGGTTTGCCCTGGAGATGGTGCAGAGCGGCGACGTGCTGGTGGAGCATGACAAGCTCATCGACCGGCAGCTGGAGCGGGCCGCCATCACCACCATCAGCGGTTTTGCCAAAGTGTTCCCCAAGGCCAGCCGGGTGCTGGAGATCGGATGATGACAGGGGAGATCGCGGCCCTGTGCAGGGCGATGGGAGCCAAGGAGGACCGGGAGGAGCTGCTGCTCCCCCTGATCCAGGCGGTCCGGGACCGGCTGGCTGGGGCGTTGAAGGAGGGGATCGCCCCGGAGGACTGCGGCCCGGCCTTCCCGCTGGCGGCGGCGATGACCGTGATGGACTGGCTGGAGGACCTGGAGGGCGGACAGATCGCCTCCTTCACCGCCGGGGATCTGACCGTCCGGCGGGAGCGGAGGGGCCAGAGGGGGAGGAGCCTGTCTGAGCAGGCGGAGGAACTGCTGTCCCCCTGGCTGAAGGACATGGGATTCGTGTTTTTGGGGGTGGAAGGATGATGGAGCGGCTGTGGGAGGACATCCTGGACCGGTTCGGGGAGGATGTGGTCCTGCATGGGAAGGAGGAGGACGTCGTCCTCCGGGCGATCGTCCAGCCGGTGTTGGATCAGGGGCGGGAGCAGGAGACTGCCGGCCCTCTGGGACTGGGACGGCAGGACCGCCTCCGCTATCTGGGCCCCGCCGCCTGTCCCCTGGACTTGGATTCGGTGGTGGAGTGGAGGGGCAAAACCCATCGGGTCAGGTCCGCCCACCTGGCAGGGACGGGGATCTGTCCCCACTGGTGGGCGGTGCTCTGTCCCGGAGAGGAGGCGGGATGAGCACGGGGCTGGAGCGGATCCGTCAGATGATGGCGGATCATCTGAGAAAGCGGGGGGTGCCGGCCGTCACCGCCTGGCCGGGGGAGGCCCGGCAGGAGCGGGAGGAGCCGGTGGTGGTGGTATCTCTTCGAAGGTGCAGGATGGGACCGGCCGGATTCCAGAACTACCTGGGAGAGCGGTATGACGAGGGGTCCGGCCGCTGGGAGGAGCGGTATGGCAGGAGGGCGGAGCTCGTTTTCGGGCTGGATATCTATGCTCCGGAGCGGGGAGGCGGAGAGGGGATCCAGCGGACCTTCGACGCTCTGGCCGGGGCCCTCCTCCTGGGCGGGCCGGAGGGGATGGACCTGCGGGAGCTGTCCTGCGGGGCGACCGTTCGGGATCCCGGGAGCCGGAGGCTGGTGCGGCCGGCGGAGGCGGTGTGTGCCGCTTGGCTGTGTGCCGTCACTGACGGCGGAGGCGGATTCACAGATCTTGAATTGCGAGGTGTGGTGACAGGATGAGCATTGCAGTACATCAGCGTCCGGGGGTGTATTCCTCCTATGACGCGTCCAGTCTGGCCGGCGGCAGGGGCGCCGGGCGGATGGTGGGGCTGGCGGCGGTGAGCCCTGCGGCCCCGGCGGGGGCGGTGCAGATCGTGACCAGCTATGAGCAGGCGGTGGGCCTCTTCGGCGACGGCGGGGACGAGGGGATGGCGGAGCTGATCCGGCTGGCCCTGAAAAATGGGGCCTGCGCTGTGGCCGCCGTCCCGGTGGCTGATGCCGGGGGCTATGAGGCGGCCTTCACGCTGCTGGCCGGGACGGAGGACATCGCCCTGACGATCTGCGGCAGTACCGATCTGGAGGTGCAGAAGGCGCTGCGGGACAGTGTGGCGGAGGCCTCCCGGGCCAGGCGGGAGCGGCTGTGTGTGGTGGCTGGAGACAGGGGCGAGGATGTGGACGGGATGATCGCCCGGGCCAAGGCCCTGGACCATGAGCGGGCGATCCTGACGGCCCCGGGGACGGTGGACAGGGCAGGGGCGGGCCTCTCTGGGCTTGCCCTGGCGGCGGCCGTCGCCGGAGCCATCGCCGGAGAGGGGGACCCAGCCCTCCCCCTGGGAGGTGCGGAGCTGTTGGGCCTCCGCGGCCTGGACCGGCGGCTGGAGGACAGGGACATCGACCGACTGATCCTGGGGGGCGTCACCCCGGTGGAGAGCCTGGGCGGGACTGTCAGCGTGGTGAGGGGGGTGACCACCCGGACCACCTCCGGCGGCGCGCCCGACGCCACATGGCGGGACCTGTCTGCCATCCGGGTGGTGGATGACGTGATCCCTGGGCTGCGCAGCGCCCTGCGGGCCAGGTTCCGCCGCGCCAAGAACACCCCCCAGAGCCGGGGGGCGATCCGCACCCAGGTGGTGCTGGAGCTGGAGAACAAGCTGGCCAGAGAGATCATCACCGGGTATGACGGAGTGACCGTCGACCAAGATCCGGAGGACCCCACCCGGTGTTTGGTGGAACTGTCTTTCGCGGTGGCCCATGGACTGGACCAGATCTGGCTGACGGCACACATCGCGGTGTGAGTGCCGCGAACAGGCGAGGCGTGATAAGGATAGGAGGTATCGGACCATGAGCATCTCAGGATTTCCCACCAGCAGCGATATCTATCTGGAGGCGGACGGGGTGCGGGTGGCGGTGGTCCAGAGCTACACCGCCCGCACTACCAAGAGCAGCTCCGCAGTGGAGGCCTTCGGCGAGACCGAGCCGGTGGCCACCGTTCCGGGCCAGGCGGCCCACGTGATCGAGCTGACCCGGCTCTATGCCACAGATGAGGCCATCCGGGACGGGATCGACTTCTACGCCATGGAGGATTTCTCTCTGGTGATATGTAAGCCGGACCGGAAGATCGTCTACTCCGGCTGCCAGTGGAGCGCCATCCAGGAGAGCGCCGACATCGGGTCTATGGTGCTGGAGAAGGTCACGCTGGTGGCCTCCAAGCGGCTGGAGATGGGGGCATGAGCGCACGATCGTCTATTTTGGCCGGGCGGGACAGGATCTCTTTGGGAGACGGGCTGGATCTGCGGCTGCTCTCCGCCCTGGAGGTCCTCCAGGCCCGGCGGGAGGCCGCCGGACTGGCCGGGGAAGGGCGGGAGCGGGCCCTGTGTTCCAACGCCTGCCTCCTGGCCAGGGCCCTGGAGCTGTCTGAGGGGCATACGCCCGTTTTCGACAGCGGCCGGGCGGTGCTGGCCGGGCTGACAGCGGAGGAGATCCAAGCCCTGGCCGGACGGTGGAGCGCCTTCCGACAGGAGAGCGACCCGGGGCTGGATCTCTCCCAGGAGGGACTGGAGGAGATGGAGGAGTCTCTGCGGAGCGACCCGGGGGAGCGGCTGCGGTGGCGGGTGCTGCGGCAGGCCCATGCCCTGCCCACCGAGGAACGGGCCAGGGCCATGAAGGGGCGGGACTATCTCTGGTGTCTGGTCAACGCCCTGCTGGATCGGGAGGAGGAGCTGGCCCGGCTGTGTCCCGCCTGCCGGGCCTGGGCCGCAGAGGAGCGGTGCCCCGTCTGCGGCGGACGGACCGGGGAGGTCCAGGGGGCGGTGAATCCCGCCTTCGATCTGGTCCGGTTCCAGGAACTGAAGGAGGGTGACAGCGGTTGATCGACTATCTGGAGGAGATGCTGGAGGATCCCGACGGCCTGCTGGAGCGGACCAGAGAGCTGGAACGGCCCCTCGCCCAAAGAGCGGAGGGCAGAGGGGCCTTCCAGCCCCCGGAGGAGGGGGGAGATCCTGCTGAGGACAGGGGGCCCCTCCCCGCTGGACCGGCGCCCAGAGGGGGGAACGGCCAGGATATGGCGGAGGGGGATCTGGGGCTCCCCCGTCCGTCCCCGGAGGGGGGCTCCAGACAGCGCCTCCGCCGGGAGACCGGGCCGGAGGAGCCTGGGAAGGGGAGCTATCCCGTGCTGGCAGAGCTGGAGCGGCTGGAGCGGGCGGCCGCCTCTGCCCTGAGCGGGGCCGCGCTCAGGGGGCGGAGCGGGGGAGGGGCATGGCAGGACGGCGGGGCCTGGGAGACGGCCGGCCCTGGGGAACTGGCCCCCTTTGTCAGAGGGAGGGGGCGGGCCGTCAGCGCCGGAGCAGGGTCGGGGGGCGGGGCCCCCTGGCCCGGGAGAGGGGGATGGCCCCTCTCCGTCCTCGGGGCGCAGGACTGGGCGGAGCAGGCCGACCGGGCCTTCCGTCGGGACAGCCGCCGGTATGACGGGGGCTTTTATCTCTATTGAGGAGGGATCGGCAGATGGATCTGTCACCGATGCGCTATAAGGACTACACCTGGCCCCATAACCCCCGGGCATACTCCATCGACTACCGAAGAGCTATGGCGGTCCATAAGACCCCCTTCGGCCGCTATCAGCTCCAGGACCTGGGGGAGGAGCACCGGGTGATGGAGGGAGAGGGGGAGTTCGTGGGAGCAGGGGCTTATCAGGAGTTCCAGCGGCTGGCCTCTGTCTTCTATGAGAGAGGGCCGGGGCTGCTGGTCCACCCCCTGTGGCAGGCGGCCAACACCTATTTCGTCTCCCTGCGGGCAGAGCAGGCCCCCAGGCCTGACTATGTGCGCTACTCTTTCGCCTTTTGGGAGGAGAACAGCTTTTACAGCGGGCTGGCAGTCTCCGCCGGAGGGGAGGACCGCCGGGGGACTGCCCAGCTCCAGAGCGGGACGGAGGCGCAGCCCCGCTGGCACACTGTGGTCAGAGGGGATACACTGTGGGCCCTGGCCGGGCGGTATGGACTGTCGTTGGCCGAACTGGTGGCCCTCAATCCCCAGATCAAGAATCCCAACCTGATCCGGGTGGGGGAGGAGGTGCGGGTGGGCTGAATGGTTATGTGACCGACGCCCGGGGGACGCAGTGGGCCCTGCCTGCCCTCCTGGCCTGGCGGATGGAACACACCGCCGGGACGCCCTGCGACAGCTTTTGGCTGACATGTCCCTGGGACGGGGGGCAGTCCACCCGGCCGGGGGACTGGGTGGGCTTCCATGCGGACCACGGGGGAGAGCGGGTGTTCACCGGGGTGGTGGATGAATGTGAGGTGAGCGTCACCGACCAAGGGAGGCTGCTGGAGGTGTCCGGCCGGGGGATGGCCGCCCGCCTGCTGGACAACGAGGCCCTGGGCCAGGACTATCTGTGCGCCACCCAGGCGGACATCCTGCGGGACCACGTGGCCCCCTATGGGATTCAGGCCGCCCCGGGCGGATCCCTCCCGCCGGTGGAGCGGTTCTCGGTGGCCGCCGGGAGCAGCGAGTGGTCGGTGGTCTATGACTTCGCCCGGTATCACGGCGGGATCGCGCCCCGGTTCGACCGGGAGGGCCGGCTGGTCCTCTCCGGCTGGACAGATGCCAGGGTGCGGACAGTGGATGACAGCACGGATGTGATCTCTCTGGTCCGCCGGGACCGGCGGTATGGGGCCCTGTCTCAGGTGCTGGTCCGGGACCGGTGGAGCGGCCGGGTGGAGCAGGTGGACAGCGCCCCCCTCCAGTCGGCGGGGGGGATGGCCCGCCGGGTGATCGCCATGCCCGCCCGGAGCAGCTATAAGGCCATGCGTTACTCAGGACAGTTCCAGCTGGAGCGGTCCGCCGCTGAGCTGGTGCGGGTGGAGGTGACGGTGGGGGAGCCCTTCTGCGTTTGGCCAGGGGATCTGGTGGACCTCCAAAGGTCCGGGTGGGACTGGAACGGCCGCTATCGGGCCGTCCAGGTCGCTGTCTCGATGGACGGGGAGGGCTGCCGGAGCCGGATCGAGCTGGCTCCGCCGGATGTGGTGGTGTGATGTTCCCCGGAGGGGATCTGGATATCTTTGAGGTGATGGATGATGTGGACATCAGAGCGGAGAAGGGGCCTCCCGGCGGGGGCGGCGGCGGCAGAACTGGGCACCGTCACCCTGGGGGGCGACCCCGCCGGGGTGAGCCTGGGGGGCGAGCGGCGGTGGCTCACCGTCTACGGCCCCGGCGGGTACAGCTGGAGGCCCACGGCGGGGGACAAGGTGCTGGTCCTCAAGGCCGGGGCCGAGGGGGAGTCCCCCTGTATCCTGGGCACCGTTCAGGAGGGCGGGGAACTGGGGCCCGGGGAGGTCCGGCTGGCTGGGGGGAGCTGCGCCGTCAAGCTGGGCCAGCGGCTGGAACTGGACGGGGAGCTGTATCTCAACGGCCGCGCCCTCTATGAGGTGGTGCGGGATATAGTGATCGATGTGCTGAGCTGAGAGGAGGAGGGCGATGGAGCGGAAGATCCAGGAGGGGGACTATGTCCCCGACGGACAGGGAGGGCTCACGGTGCTCTCCGGGCGGGAGGAGGCCCTGGCCCGGGCGCTGTTCCGCCTCACTGCCCGGCGGGGGAGCCTGCCCTTTTTGCCCCGGCTGGGCAGCAGGCTGTACCGGCTGGGGCGGGAGAAGCCTGCCCTCCGCCGGTCCCTGGCCGCACAATATGTGGCCGAGGCCCTGAGAGAGGAGCCGGAGCTCACCGTCCAGTCGGTAGAGCTGGAGGAGCGGGATGGGACCGGTCTGCTCACGGTCCGGCTAGAGCGGCGGGGGGAGGCGCTGACGGCGCAGATGGAGGTCTACAGCCAAGGCGGCTGGAGCCCGGCATGAGGAGGGAATGGATGAAGACAGTGGATCAGATCTATGAGGAGCTGCTGGCCAGCTTTGGGGAGCGGACAGGGCTGGAGCCCCGGGAAGGGTGCGATCTGTCCGCCCGGCTCTATGCGGTGGCGGCCCAGGTGTACGCCTTGTATATCCAGGCGGACTGGGTGGCCCGGCAGGCCTTCCCCCAGACGGCGGAGGGGGAGCATCTGGACCGTCACGCCCAGCTCCGGGGACTGGCGCGCAAGCCGGCCGCGGCGGCGGAGGGGACGGTCCGCTTCACCGCCGGGGAGGCCGCCTCCGTCCCCAGAGAGATCCCCCAGGGGACGGTGTGCATGACGGCGGGGCTGGTGCGGTTCGAGACCACCCGGCCGGCCGTCCTGGAGGCGGGGGCGCTGACGGCGGAGGCCCCCGTCCGGGCCCTGGAGCCGGGCGCGGCAGGGAATGTGTCCGCCGGGGCGATCCGGTCCATGGCAGTGGCTCCTATGGGGATCGCCTCCTGCACCAACCCCGGAGCCTGCACCGGCGGGGCGGACGGCGAGGGGGACGGGGCCCTGCGGGAGCGGGTGCTGGATACCTTCAGACGCCTGCCCAACGGGGCCAACGCCGCCTTTTACGAGCAGGGGGCCCTGTCCTTCGACCAGGTGGCGGCGGCGGCGGTGATCCCCCGCCCTCGGGGGGTGGGGTCGGTGGATATCGTCCCCGCCACCCTGTCCGGGATCCCTGGGGCGGAGCTGCTGGCGGAGCTCCAAGACTATTTCGACCAGCGCCGGGAGATCGCCGTGGACCTGCGGGTCCGGGCCCCGAAGACGGTGACGGTGGATGTCGCTGTCCA
The DNA here is from genome assembly GCA_003612335.1 of bacterium 1xD42-67. Lineage (GTDB taxonomy): Bacteria > Bacillota > Clostridia > Oscillospirales > Oscillospiraceae > Lawsonibacter. The sequence goes on along the minus strand of RAYO01000012.1, from coordinate 141,225 downwards.
GGTGGAGCATCGAGAGGGCTGGGACCGGGACGAGGTGCTGGCAGAGACGGAGGCCGCCCTGCGGGGCCGCTTCACCGGGGAGATGCTGGGCCGGGACGTCCTCCGGGCCGAGCTGGGCCACATCATCTACAGCTGCGGCGGGGTGGCCAACTATGCGCTTACCGCTCCGGCGTCGGATGTCACGGTGGGATCAGATGTACTGCCTGTATTGGGCAGGCTGACGGTGGAGGGGATGACATGAGCCACGCCCAGTATCTGCGGGATCTGCTGCGGCCTTTGGGGGTCTACGACCTGGAGGCGCCCTTCTGCGGAGGGGAGCTGGACGTCCAGGGGGAGGCTCTGGACGGGGCCATGGAGGTTTTGGAGGAGGTGGGGCGGGAGACCTCCCTGACCACGGCGGAGGGATGGGGGCTGGAGGCCCTGGCAGAGCTCTTCGCCCGCCGGCCGGTGACCTCCGGCCCCCGAGAGCTGGCCGCCGCCCTGGCCGCTTTGCTGAGGATCGGCGGGGACAGCTTTACCCTAGAGGCCATCAACGACACCATCACCGGCTGCGGGATCCCCGCCATGGCCGAGGAGCGGGGCCGGGGCCAGGTGGCCGTCTCCTTCCCGGGGGTGGCCGGGGAGCCGGCCGGGTTCGAGGAGCTGAAAAAGATCATCGAGGATATCCTCCCCGTCCATGTGGGGATCGAATACGATTTCTGGTTCCTCACATGGACCGAGCTGGAGGGGAACTTTCCCAGCTGGCGGGCCATCGAGGAGATGGATCTGTCCTGGGAGCAGCTGGAGACCTTCGTGGAGCATCTGTGACGATGCCCTGTGTCTCGGGGCGGGACCGCTGAGAGACGAGGCCCATGGGATCTTGGTCCGCTCCATTTGTCCGGCCAGGCTGGACGCGGTCCGCCTGCGGGCATAAAAAAACAGCGCCGGTATCACCGGCGCTGTTTTTTTGGTCTCAGCCCTGGGAGATAGCGCCCATGGGACAGGTGCCAGCGCAGGAGCCGCAATCGATGCAGGCACCGGCGTCGATGACATACTGGGAGTCGCCCTGGGAGATGGCGCCCACGGGGCAGCCGTCAGCGCAGGAACCGCAGCTGATGCAAGCGTCGCTGATAACATAGGCCATAGTTAAGTACACCTCCATTAAAATGGTACTCCCTATTCTACCACAATTTTTTAAAAATGCAATGTTTATTTTTGGGGCGGGCGGAAAAATCTCGGCATGTCGGGACAGGGCCCTCCTCATGGCTAAAGGCGGGAAAGATCGGGCATGATGGTAAAAACACTTGATCTCGAGGTGAGCTATCATGTCTGACAGCCGATTCACATCCACCGCCCTGGGGGCGATCCGCCTGGCCCAGGAGAACGCGGCCCGTCTGGGGCACAGCTATGTGGGCAGCGAACACCTTCTCCTGGGACTGGCGGGCCAGGAGTTCAGCCCTGCGGCCATGGCCCTGCGCAAGGCGGGGGCGGACAGCCGGTGCCTCCGGGCCGCCATCGCCCAGCGTGTGGGGACGGGGGTGCCTGCCCGGTCGATCCACCAGGGACTGACCCCCAACTGCTGTGTGGCGATCCAAGGGGCGGTGGAGGAGAGCCGCCGTCTGGGCCAGCAGGCGGTGAACTCGGAACACCTGCTCCTGGGGCTCCTGCGCACCAAGGGCAGCGGGGCGGCCCAGCTCCTGGCCCACTGCGGGGTGGACGACGAGGCGCTGTACCGCAGCCTTACCGCCTCTCTAGGGGGCGAGGTGCCCCCGCCTCCGAAGCCGCGCCCCCGGGAGCCGGAGGTCCGGGACCATCGGGACACCCGCCAGCTGGACCAGTGCGCCCGGGATCTGACCCGCATGGCGTCGGAGGGGCGGCTGGACCCGGTGATCGGCCGGCGGGAGGAACTGGAGCGGGTGGTCCAGATCCTCTCCCGCCGGACCAAGAACAACCCCGCCCTCATCGGGGAGCCGGGGGTGGGCAAGACGGCGGTGGTGGAGGGCCTAGCCGCCGCCATCGCCGGCGGCACTGCCCCCCAGCACCTGCTGGGCAAGCGGATCTATGCCCTGGACCTGTCTGCCATGGTGGCGGGCACCAAGTACCGGGGGGAGTTCGAGGAGAAGCTGAAGCACGTCCTCCAGGAGGTGCGCCGGGCGGGGAACATCATCCTCTTCATCGATGAGCTCCACACCATCGTGGGGGCGGGGAGCGCCGAGGGGGCCATCGACGCCGCCAACATCCTCAAGCCCGCCCTCTCCCGGGGGGAGCTCCAGGTGATCGGCGCCACCACCATCGACGAATATCGGAAGTATATCGAGAAGGACGCCGCCCTGGAGCGGCGGTTCCAGCCCGTCACTGTGAAGGAGCCCACCCGGGGGGAGACGCTGGAGATCCTCCAGGGCCTCCGGGCCCGGTATGAGGCCCACCACCATCTGATCATCTCTGACAGCGCCCTGGAGGCGGCGGTGGACCTGTCCTGCCGCTACCTGCCCCAGCGCTTCCTGCCGGACAAGGCCATCGACCTGGTGGACGAGGCGGCGGCCCAGGCCCGGCTGTCCGGCAAGGCCCTGCCCCCGGAGCTCCAGCGGCTGGAGGGCCGGGTGTCTCAGGCCGGCCGTCAGCTGACCGATGCGGTGCGCCGCCAGGATTTCGAACAGGCGGCGATCCTCCGCAATGTGGAGCGGGACTTCAAGCGGGAGCTGGAGGAGGAACGTCAGCGGTGGCAGGCCGGCCGGGGACAGTTCGCCGTGGAGCCCCGCCATATCCAGGCGGTGCTCTCCCAGTGGACGGGGGTGCCCGTCTGCGACCCGGATGAGGCGGACAAGCAGGCCCTGACCGAGCTGGATGCCCAGCTGCGCCGCCGCCTCCTGGGCCAGGACAAGGCTGTGGACACCGTCACCAGGGCCATCCGCCGGGGCCGCCTGGGGCTGAAGGACCCCCGCCGGCCGGTGGGCTGTTTCCTCCTTATGGGGCCCAGCGGAGTGGGCAAGACCCAGCTATGCCGCTCCCTGGCCGGAGCCCTTTTCGGCAGTGAGGAGGCGCTGCTCCGCTTCGACATGTCTGAGTATATGGAGGCCCACACCGTCTCCCGGCTGATCGGATCCCCGCCGGGCTATGTGGGCCATGAGGAGGGGGGCCAGCTCACCGAGCGGGTGCGGCGGCACCCCTGGTCGGTGGTGCTGTTGGACGAGCTGGAGAAGGCCCACCACGATATCTGGTCCATCCTGCTCCAGGTGATGGAGGAGGGGGTGCTCACCGATGCCCAGGGGCGGAAGACGGATTTCCGCAACACCGTGTTGGTGATGACCTCCAACCTGGGGGCCCAGCGGTTCGCGAAGGGGCGGCGGCTGGGCTTCACGGCCGGAGGGGAGGCGGAGCGGGAGGAGCTGGAGCGGGCGGTGCTGTCCGACGCGGCCAACACCTTCGCCCCCGAGTTCCTCAACCGGCTGGACGCCGCCCTGGTCTTCCACCCCCTGGACAGCGCCACCCTCGATGAGATCGCCCGGCAGCTCCTGTCCGAGACCCGCCGGCGGCTGGAGAAGCTGGGGGTGGCCATGGCGGTGGAGGAGGAGGCCGTCTCCCTCCTGGCCAGGAGGGGGAGCAGCCGGGAGTATGGCGCCCGGCCCCTCCGCCGGGCCATCGCCGACCTGGTGGAGGATCCCGCCGCCGACCTGATGCTGGCCGGCCGGCTGAAAAAGGGGGATACCCTTCAGGTCTCCGCCCAGGGGGACGAGGTACAGGTGAGGTTGATATGAGACGAAAGGGGCCGTCCTGGTGGACGGCCCCTTGTCTTTTCTGGGATCTGTACGCTGCTGTCATCCTGTCTGTTCCAATCTTTGGATGGCCTCCTCCTTGGTGGCCACGAAAAAGAAGTGTTTGCCTTGGTTGGACTCATAGATGAAGTCCTTCAGGGGCTTGCTGGTATAGCGGGAGTAGTCGCCGTAGATGGCGGCCCGCACGTGGTAGTTGATGAACTTCTGGAGGATCTCCCCTGCCGTCCCCGTGCTGAGGATGAAGAAGTCCTCGCAGATCAGCTCCTTATCCAGCACGATGTCAGACGTGCCGGTCTCATATCTCACGGTCATGGCCAGGTCCAGGGCGGACTGTACGTCCACGATCACCTTCTCATCGCTGGAGATCGCCGCGATATCTATCCCTTTGTCTTTGATGTGTTCGATCTTCATGATATCCCTCCTTGGGTCAGATCTGCGGTACAGGTCCCAGCTGGAGAGACATTCTAGCACAGGACATGCGGTCTGTCAAACCCTGTCCCATACAGAGGAGCGCCCGGAGGGATCCCATCCCTCTGGGCGCTCGGTTCAGATGTTCGCGTGGGCCAGCTGGGGCTCCCGCTCCATCTGAGGCTGGGGGCGGGGCCGGACGGGCTCCTGGTGGGCCAGGCCCTTGGCGTTGGCCAGCATCAGCTTGATGCGGTTCTCCTGGTTGATCTTGGTGGCGCCGGGGTCGTAGTCGATGGCCACGATGTTGCTGTAGGGGTGCTCGTCTTTCAGCTTGCGAATCATCCCCTTGCCGGCGATGTGGTTGGGCAGACAGCCGAAGGGCTGGGTACAGACGATATTGTTGGTGCCTGAGTGGATCAGCTCCAGCATCTCGGCGGTGAGCAGCCAGCCCTCCCCCATCTTGTTGCCGTCTCCCAGGTAGCCCTGGACCAGGCTGTGCAGCTCCTGGAAAGTCCCCGGGGCGCGGAAGCGGCCCGACTTCTCCAGGGCCTCGATCATGTCCCGCTGGCAGCCTTCGATGTACTTCATGAACGCCTTGCAGCCGAACTTCTTGATCCATTTGCCGCCGTACAGGTCCACATCGGTCACCCGGTTGTGGATCTTGAAGATGATGAAGTCGGTCAGGCCGGGGACCACCGGCTCCACCCCCTCGGACAGGAGGAATTTTTCCAGGTCGTTGTTGCCCAGAGGGGCGAACTTCACATAGATCTCCCCCACGACTCCCACACGAATCTTGGGGTCACCCTCTACGGGGATGGCGGCGAAGTCGGAGCAGATCTCGTCGAAGTTGGCCCGCAGCTGCCTGCGGCTCATGCCCTTCCCCGCCTGGAAGCCGTCCACCAGCCGCTGGGACCAGGCGTCGATCATGGCGTCGGCGGCGCCGGGCTCCACCTCATAGGGCCGGACCTGGTTGGCCACGTTGACGATCAGATCGCCGTAGAGCATGGCGTATACCGCCTTGCGGACAAAGGGCAGGGAGAGAGAGAAGCCGGGGTTCTTCTCCAGCCCCGACAGGTTTACCGATACCACGGGGATGTAGGCCATGTCCGCCTTCTCCAGCGCCTTGCGCAGAAGATGGATGTAGTTGCTGGCCCGGCAGCCGCCCCCGGTCTGGGTGATGAGCAGGCCCACCTTGTGGGGGTCGTAGCCCCCGTGCTTCACCGCGTCGATGAGCTGGCCGATGACCAGCAGGGCGGGGTAGCAGGTGTCGTTGTGGACATACTTGAGCCCCTCATCCACGATCCCCCGGTGGTTGGTGGTGAGCATATCCACCTTGTACCCCTCGCACTCCAGCAGCTTCTTCATCATGCCGAAGTGGACGGGGAGCATCTGGGGCATGAGAAGGGTGTATTCCTCCTTCATCTCCCGGGTGAACAGCAGGCGTCCGGTGTTGTCATAGACCAGTTTTGCCATGGTGGGAACTCCTTTCCGGTGTGACAGTGGATGGTTTGTAGGGCGGGACGACTCGGCCCGCCGTTCGTTGAAGAGGCGCGATGTTGGGAAAGCGGCGCGCCGGGGTCGTCGCGCCCTACGGGTTGTAGGCGTGTGCCGATCCTGTAGGGGCGGATATCATCCGCCCGTCTTTTCGTGGAATGACCTGTTTTGCGGGCGCATAATATGCGCCCCTACGTGCGTTTACGGAATCTTCCGGGCCTCAATAGCAGCCATCAGGGAGCGGATGCGGATCTTCACCGCCCCCAGGTTGCTGATGTCGTCGATCTTCAGCTGGGTGTACAGCTTGCCGCCCCCCTCCAGGATGGAGCGCATCTCGTCGCCGGTGATGGCGTCGATCCCGCAGCCGAAGGACACCAGCTGGATGACCTCCATATCGGGCTGGGTGCAGACATACCGGGCAGCGTCATACATCCGGGCGTGGTAGGTCCACTGGTTGAGGACCCGCCGGGGGGCCTTGTCCTCCAGATAGGCCACCGCGTCCTCGGTGACCAGGACGAAGCCGTAGGAGGTGATCAGGTCGTTGATGCCGTGGTTGATCTCCGGGTCCATGTGGTAGGGCCGGCCGGCCACCACCAGGATGGGACGGCCCTCGGCCCGGGCCCGGTCGATATAGGCGCGGCCGGTGTTCCGCAGGTCGTTCTTATAGGCGCTGTAGGCGATATAGGCGGACTTGACCGCCGCCGCCGTCTCCCGCTTGGGGATCTGGAACTCGTTGAAGAACCACTCCCCCGCCTTGCGCTCCATGTCCTTGGGGCGGTGGAGGCCGAAGTAGGGGCAGAGATAGCGGACCTGCTTCAGATCAGGCACGTTGGCCGCCAGCAGTTCGGGGTAGTAGGCCACCACGGGGCAGTTGTAGTTGTTGTCCCCCGCCCCCTCGTCGAAGTTGTAGGGCATACAGGGGTAAAAGACGGCGTCCACCCCCGCCTCCACCAGGGCCTCCACGTGGCCGTGGAGGAGCTTGGCCGGGTAGCACACCGTGTCCGAGGGGATGGTGCGCTGGCCCTTTAAATACAGCTTCCGGGAGGACTCCGGGGAAAGGACCACCTCAAAGTTCAGCCTGGTGAACAGCTCGAACCAGAAGGGCAGGTTCTCGTACATGTTCAGCCCGAAGGGGATGCCGATTTTCCCCCGGGAGCCGTCCCCCTCCCCCTTGCCCTGGAGGGCCCGGAGTTTGGCATATTTGTACCGCATCAGGTCGGGCAGACGGCTGGGCTCCTCCCCCAGGGGGCGGGAGCACCGGTTGCCCGAGACGAACCGCCGCCCGCCGTCGAAGGAGTTCACCGTCAGGGAGCAGTGGTTGGTACACAGCCCGCAGGTGGCGGGCTTGGCGATGTGGGTGAAGGACTGCAAAGCCTTTACACTTAACAGTGAGGATCTCTCCAGCCCCAGGTCCCGGGCGGCCAGGGCGGCCCCGAAGGCCCCCATGCTGCCCGCGATGGTGGGACGGGTGACCTCCCGGCCGATCTCCTGCTCAAAGGCCCGGAGGACCGCATCGTTGTAGAAGGTGCCCCCCTGGACCACGATATGCCTGCCCAGATCGTCGGCGGAGGCCGCCCGGATCACCTTATAGATGGCGTTCTTCACGATGGAGATGGACAGCCCGGCGGAGATGTCCTCCACGCTGGCCCCGTCCTTCTGGGCCTGCTTCACGCTGGAGTTCATGAACACGGTGCACCGGGAGCCCAGATTCACCGGCTTTTGGGTGAACAGGCCCAGCTTGGCGAAGTCCTGGATGCTGTACCCCAGGGCCTTGGCGAAGGTCTCGATGAAGGAGCCGCAGCCGGAGGAGCAGGCCTCGTTGAGCATGATGGAGTCCACCGCGCCGTTGCGGATCTTGAAGCACTTCATGTCCTGGCCGCCGATGTCGATGATGAAGTCCACGTCGGGCTCAAAGTGAGCGGCCGCCTTGTAGTGGGCCATGGTCTCCACCAGACCCAGGTCGCAGCTGAATGCGTTTTTGATCAGGTCCTCGCCGTAGCCGGTGACGGCAGAGCCTTTGATCTGGATCCGGTCGCCGCACAGCCTATAAATTTCCCGCAGCTGCTCCAGAACGATGGCCACCGGGTCGCCCTGGTTGGAGTGGTAATACTGATACAGCAGGCCGCCGCCGGCCGTGATGAGCACCATTTTGGTGGTGGTGGAGCCGGCGTCGATGCCCAGATAGGCGTCCCCGGTGTACTCGTCGATGGGCAGGACGGACAGGCCCGCGGCGCTGTCGTGCCGGCGGCAGAAGGACTCATACTCCTCCTGACTGGTGAACAGGGGCGGCATGGTGTCCACCACGGTGGTGGCCCCGGCGCTGTCCTCCAGCTTCTGCATGATCTCCTCGAAGGGGACAGGGGCGTAGTCGGTGGCGCACAGGGCGGCCCCCATAGCGGCGAAGCAGTCCCCGTCCTCGGGGAAGACGGCGTGGTCGCCGTCCAGCTTAAGAGTCTCCACGAACCGCTGCCGCAGCCCCATAAGGAAGTGGAGCGGCCCGCCCAGAAAGACGATCTTCCCTTTCAGCTCCCGGCCCTGGGTCAGGCCGGCCACCGTCTGGTCCACCACCGCCTGGAAGATGGAGGCGGCTACGTCCTCCTTCCGGCCCCCCTGGTTCAGGATGGGCTGGATGTCGCTCTTGGCGAATACCCCGCAGCGGGAGGCGATGGGGTAGATCTTCTCGTGCTTCAGGGACAGTTCGTCCAATTCGTTGACGGTCACATTCATCAGGGTGGCCATCTGGTCGATGAAGGCCCCGGTGCCCCCGGCACAGGAGCCGTTCATCCGCTCCTCAAGGGCGCCGCCGAAGAAGATGATCTTGGCGTCCTCCCCCCCCAGCTCGATCACCGCGTCGGTGTCGGGGATGTATGTATCCACAGCGGCAGCGGTGGCGTAGACCTCCTGGACAAAGTCGATGCCCGCGGCGGTGGCCACCCCCAGGCCGGCGGAGCCGGTGATCGTGACCTTGATGCTCTGTCCGGCCAGCAGATCCCGGATAGAATCCAAGGTCTCCAGGGCCCGCTCCCGGGTCTTGGAGAAATGCCGCTCGTAAGAGCGGAAGAGCAGCTTGTCCTGTTCGCTGAGGACCACCACCTTCACGGTGGTGGAGCCGATGTCGATGCCTACGCGAAGACTCATAACAAAGATACCTCGTTTTTATCCGCCGCCGCTCCCCGGAGGGAGGGGCTTCCTGTTCAATGGTACATGATACTGGCTTTTTGTCGAGAATACAACGAAATTAACGGCTTTTTAACAGGGCAAAAGGGAAGAAAAGCGGGAAATTAACGGCCTTTCCGTGCGCAAAAGTGACAAAACCCCCGGCAGCTCAGAGCTGCCGGGGGCGCAGGGGGCGAAGAGGGGAGACTGCTGTACCGAGGTCCTGTACGATGTCGAGTTTCCGCTGTCCCGCACCGATCTATCCATAGGCGTGCTGCCGGTCGTCCACCGAAGGGGCGTTTTCAAGGAGTTCCCTCGCCCGGTCCCAGTTCTCCTTGGAGATGGTGCCGATATAGTACCCGCCTTCCTTCATGTCTCCAAAGCAGACGTAATAGAAGCCCTCGTCTGTGTCCAGGATATAGTAAACGTCGGCGGCGTCTGCCCCTGTCCAGTCCGGGTCCGGCGGGGTGGTGGAAAAGGCGATGATATGGGTCCAGTCCCCGTCCCACTCCCATTCCAGCGGGCCGCTCCGGGGAATGGGCTCCAAAACCAGCAGCTTCTTTACCTGCTCCAGTTGTTCCGGGTCGGTGAGCACCCGGCCGTCGTGGAGCATAGGCATGTTCAGCCAAATGCCCTGAGCCATTCCCAGGTGGGTGTGATATTGGTTGTAGTCGAAGGTGGCCGGGGTCAGGTCCTCCAGCTTCCGGTGACGCTGCTGCCGGGCCAGCAGTTCCAAGGCCCCAGGAGCGGAGGTGTCCAGAACAGCCGCCACGGAGCAGGGCCCCGCGCCGATCTCAGCGGGTGTGACCAGATAGCACTGGTCCCTATTGGCTGCGTGGGCGGTGTACAGCAGGTAGGTGTGTCCGCTGTCGTCCGGGCCCTCCAGCAGGGTGACGCGGGGAGAGAGGAACGGAGCGTCGGACAGATCCAGGTCCAGCTCCTCGGGGGTGTTCAGCAGGTCGGCGGCGTGGTCCAGGATGTCCAGAGCTTTCTCCAGCAGGTCGGGGTCGGTGATGGCGTCGGGGTAGGTCTGGCTGGAGAGGGGGGATGGGGAGTAACGGACTGCCTGGGTCCTGCCCACTTGATATTTGTACGGCCCGTATAGATCAGGCCGCTGTTCTGTTCGACCTGCGAAGACGAACACCACGGCCAGGATCACCACCGCCGCCAGGGCGAAGAGGGCGGTCTTCCCCGTTTCGGGCTTTTTCACCAGGGCGGTCACCCGCTGGCGGATGGACTTTTTCCCGCCGGTCATGGCGGTGGACATGGACAGCAGGTCGGCGGGCCGGGCGGACCGCTGGGCCGCCAGGTCCACCAGGGACCGGCCATAATCCAGCCGCCGCTCCTCCCCCAGCCGGGCCACCGTCCCCTCGTCACAGGCCAGCTCGCCGTCCGCCTTGGACAGCGCCGCTGCCAGCCACACCAGGGGGTCGTACCAGTGGAGGGCCAGACAGGCGCACCGGGCCAGGGACCAGAACCAGTCCCCATGCCGATAGTGGGTCCGCTCGTGGGCCAGGGCGTGCTCCTCGAGGACCGGGTCCGCCGCCGCGGCCGGGGTCAGGTAGACCGCGGGCGGGAAAAAGCCGAAGAGACAGGGGGAGGGCAGGCCCTCCGCCACATAGACGGGCGGGGGGAGGCAGTCGGTCTCCAGGGGGCGGCGCCGCCGGCGCAGGCGGAGGGAAAAGCGCAGGTTGGACCCCAGGATGACCAGGGCGGTGAGGCCCGCCCCCGTCTGCCACAGCCGCATCACCCTGCGGTCCATGTTGAAGTCCCCCGCGCCGATGGTCTGGTAGATCACGTCCTCCTTGTCCACGGTCATGTAGGAGGGGAGGGGGGCGCGGTCATAGGGGAGGGGGACGTTGAGATAGGTGTCCTCCCTCTGCGGGATCTCCTCCCAGGTCACCAGCTCCGAGGGGATCAGGGCGGTGTAGGCCAAACTCAGCCGTTCGTTCTCTGCGTCCAGCCGCTCTTCCAGGGGCCTTGCCAGGTCGGAGGCCAGCAGCGGCAGGGGATCGGAGGCGGTGGGGAGCTGGATCTGGAGGGGGACCAGCAGCCGCAGGAGGACCACTCCCCACAGGGCGTATCTCAGCCGGGCGGACAGCCTGTTCCGGAACAGATACCGCACCGCCAGCACGATCAGGATCAGGGCCGCGCTGGACACGGCCCACTGGATCAGCCATCTCATATCTGTCCCTCCTCCGCCCTGCGCAGGATCTCATACAGCTCGTCGATCTCCTCCTTGGACAGGGCCTTGTCCTGGGCCATAGCGGACACCATCAGCCCCACGCTCCCACGGTAGACCTTGTCCAGGAAGGAGCGGGTCTCCCGCCGGACTGCCCGGTCTCTGGGGACGGCGGGGGAGTAGTGCTTCGCCCGGCCCTGGATCTGGCAGAGGAGCAGGCCCTTGTCCTCCATCCGCCGCAGGGTGGTGATGGTGGTGCTCTTGGCCCAGCCCAGCCGGTCCCCCAGCGCCGCCACCAGCTCCATCACCGTCTGGGGGGACCGCTCCCACAAACAGTCCAGTACATACCACTCGCTGTTGGTCAGATCGATGTTGTCCATCACAGATCCTCCTTTCGTCCCGCCTGCGGGCGGGGAAGGCCCCCTCCTAGCGATCGTCAAAATATGTGACACCGTGATATAGGGGGCCGTCAGTGGTTGGTCTACTTTGTAGACCTATCATAACACGATCGGTCTACAATGTCAACCGATAATTTTTGGAAGATCGGATATACTAGGGGGAAAGGAGGGTCCCCTATGGATAATAAAGTCATGTATTCCCTGAGCTACGGTCTGTTCGTCCTGTCCGCCCGCCGGGGGGACAAGGACAACGGCTGTATCATCAACACCGCCATCCAGGTGACGGCCAGACCGAACCGGATCGTGGTCGCTGTGAGCAAGGACAACTACACCCACGATATGGTGGAGGAGACGGGGCGGTTCGCCCTGTCCGTCCTGTCGGAGGAGGCCGGGTTCGAGGTGTTCAAGCGCTTCGGCTATCAGTCGGGGCGGGATGAGGACAAGTTCGCCGGTTTCCAGGACAGCATCGCCCGGGGGACGGACGGGATCTGTCATCTGACCAGATACGTCAGCGCCTGGCTGAGCTGCAAGGTGGTGTCCGCCACCGACCTGGGCACCCATACCCTCTTCCTGGCCGACGTGCTGGATGGGGAGACGGTGTCCTCCGCCCCCAGCGTCACCTATGCCTACTATCAGCAGCACATCAAGCCCGCCGTCTCTCCCGCCTCTGCCACGGGGAAGAAGCGCTGGATCTGCCGGATCTGCGGCTATGTCTATGAGGGGGAGGTCCTGCCCGACGACTATATCTGTCCCCTGTGCAAGCACCCGGCCTCTGATTTCGAGCCGCTGGCCTGAAAAATTTTACAAAAGACCGCGCCGGAGGGGAACCTTCGGCGCGGTCTTTGCGTCTATTAGAGAGTGTAGGGGCGGATATCATCCGCCCGTCAGCCAAGATCACATGCAGAGGCGGCCCGCGGGCGCATGATATGCGCCCCTGCGCAGGGCCTTGCAGGGCGCGGCGGGGCGAGGCCGTCCCGTCCCACGTCATAGATGGGCATCATGATAGAGAGAGGGAGGCCCGACCATGGAAGACACAGCCATCATCGACCTGTACTGGGCCCGGTCCCAGCAGGCGATCGCAGAGAGCGAGAAGAAATACGGCCCCTACTGCCACACCATCGCCCGCCGGATCCTGGACCGGGAGGAGGATGCGGAGGAGTGTGTCAACGACACTTGGCTCCGGGCCTGGAACGCGATGCCGCCCCAGCGGCCAAGGATGCTGTCCGCCTTTTTCGGCAAGCTGGCCCGGAACCTGTCTCTGGACCGGTGGCGGCGGCTCCGGGCGGCCAAGCGGGGCGGGGACCAGGTGGAGGTGGCCCTCCACGAGCTGGAGGACTGCCTCCCTGACCTCCGCCGTCCCGACGAGGCCCTGGAAGCGGAGGAGACGGCGGCCCTGATCTCCGCTTTCCTCCGCCGCCAGCGTCCGGAGGACCGGGCCCTGTTCGTCCGGCGGTATTTCCACCTGGAGCCCCTGGGGGAGCTGGGGGCGCGGTCCGGACTTACGGAGGGCCAGGTGAAGTCCCGGCTCCATCGGATGCGGGGGAAACTGAAGCTGGAGCTGGAGCGGGAGGGGGTGGCAGTATGACGACAGAACATATCCTGGACGCCATCGGCCTGCTTGACGACGACCTGATCCAGGAGGCGGAGAGGTATCTGGCCCCAAAACGCCGGCTGGGGGCCCGGTCCTGGGCAGCCCTGGCCGCCAGCTTCGCGGTGGTGATCCTCCTGGGCTATGGAGCGGTCCGGCCGGGCATGGCAGGGGGCGGCAAGGGGCTGCCGAAGGACGAGATGGACGGGGCGTTCGCCAGCACCCAGGCGGACGATATGGCGGGGGGCGAGGCCCTGCCGGAACAGCCCATGGGGAGCGGAGCTGGAGAGCTGAACGGCGCTGGTACCTCCGCGCCGCTGCCGGAGCCCGGCGCCAGCGGGGGGACAGAGCTCACGGAGTGGGAGGAACGTCCCGCCATCATGGTGGATGGCGCCCTCTACTGGTCCACCGGCATCCCCTGCTCCGGCGAGGTGGCCGAGGAGGCGGCACAGACCGTCACCTCCTATACCAGCGCCCTGCCCGAGATGGACGGACAGACCAATTTCTCCCAGGACCTGAGCGCCCGATACGCCTGGACCCCTCAGGGCCTGGCAGTGCAGTGGGAGGAGGAGTGGATCCTCTTCTCCCCAGATCCGTCCTCGGAAGGATGAGATATGCCCCTCCCCGGCATCCCGCCGGAGAGGGGCATCTTCGATTCACAGGACCTCGTGCAGCACAGTTTCCAGCACGAAGTCTGGAAAGGGGCCCCTGCCCCTGTGGATCCGCAGATCCCCCTCCTCCAGCATCCCCTCCCGGGGGAGGACCGCCACGTCCCCGGCCCGGAGCATCGGGAGGTCGATCGTGCTGTCTCCGGCGCAGATCGTCCTGTCAGGCCGGAACCGCTCCTTCAGCCGCTGGAGGGCCGCCCCCTTGTTGATCGGGGGCGGGAAGAAGTAGACCTTCCGTCCCGACACCGCGATGTCCAGCCCAGTCTTCCCGGTGAAAAAGCGGCCCCCGGCCTGGGCGCTCTCCCCATCGTCGCAGGCGGCGAACAGATAGAGGCCGTCCACCATCCGAGCCCGCTTGAGCATGGGGGCCTGGCCGAGGCGGCCCTGGAGGTCCAGCAGCTCCTCCTGCCAGGGCGCAGCCAGGGCCCGGGACTGCCCGCACCACTCCGGATCCTCCTGCCCTCTGTGGAAGAGCAGTCCGCCGTTGGTGGTCACCGCATACCGGGGGGCGCAGGGGGCGGGCCAGAGGATCCGCCGGTATTGGGCGGCGGACCGGGTGGTGACCGGGATGAACTCCACCCTTCCGTTCAGCAGCTCCAGCAGCTCCAGGGACCTGCGGGTGCAGAAGCCCTGCTCCCTCCCCTCCAGATGCTCCACGCACCGGTCGGTGTCCCCTCTGTGCAGGGAGGAGAAGAGGAGGGTGTTGTCCAGATCGCTGGCGAACAAGATCCTTCCCATGGTCAGCTGTCCGCCAGGGCGCGGATCAGACCGCAGGCCCTGTAGTGCTCCAGGGGGCGCTCCACCAGCGGGACCCCCTTCTCCCGCGCCAGCTGATACAGGTGGCCCAGGTGGGCCTCGTCGTCCAGGCTGCGCACCAGGACCATCCAAGGCACCCGCCGCAGCAGCACCCGGGTGGCCTCTCCGATCCCCGGCTTGACCAGATTCCGATCGCCGATCTCGAAGTAGGCACAGATCTCGGCGACTTCCTCCTCCGCGGTGCGGGAGAAGGCCGGTGCCTCTTCCGGCGGGGGGGCCTCTGCGGGAAAATGGCTGGCCACAGTGTCGATGAAGGGGTAGGTCAGGTCCTGGTCCATCAGCTCCCGGTAAAAGGCCGCGCCGTGGAAGTCCTGGGGCCCGATGATGTCCTTCCGGAGGAAGGTGCGGCTGAGCAGGCCGGACACCGTGGAGTTGAGGCAGGAGCTGGGGATCAGCAGGTCGTCATAGGTCCCCCGCTTCCCCGCCAGACAGCCCGGATCGGACAGGACGGCCAGCCCGGGATCCACGCCGGGATATCCCTCCATGGCCTGGTCCAGCTCGCGCTGGATCGCCCCCTTCCCTGTCCAGCCGTCTACGAACTGGATCTGCTCCGGTCTGTGGCGGGCCAGGATGCAGTCCATGGCGTTGCGGTCGATCCCCCGGCCCCGGATGATGGAGATCGTGTAGTGCGCCACGGATGCGCCGTACCGGCGGGCGAGATACCGCTTGATCAGAACGCCGGTGGAGGTGCCTGCCCGGGCCAGAGAGACCAGGACGGCCTCCGCCCCCTTTTCCTGCCAGATCTGTTCGGCCACACAGGCTGCCGTCCTCGCCGTCATGGCGGCATACCGGGCCAGGGCGTCGTGATAGGCGGCCAGATAGGCGGAGGAGGGGACATATTCGATGGGGAGCATCTCCGAGTAGTGGACGCCGCTCTGGATCCTGACCTCCCGCTCTCGCGTCCCAAGAGGCTCCACCATCCCGGTGATGTCCTTCAGCAGGATCGTCACATCTTCTTGCTTATAAGTACCAAACATGGCGGCCTCCTTGGATGAAGAAGAAGGATCGGGGGCCGAAGGGGGCCCAGGCGGAGATCAGGGCCTCCAGGGCCGCCCGGCGGCAGGCGGGGGCGTCGGACACCACGATGAGCGCGCCGCAGGGAGCGGGATCGTAGATGTAGGTGTCTCGGGGCCCGCCATAGAAGCTGGGGAGCTTGCTCCCCGAGGTGATGGGATAGCCGGGGGCGCCGCAGATCCCGATGGGGCTCCTGGTGGTGGCGTGGCAGCGGACAGAGAGCCCCCGCTCCTCCAGGGCCTTCCCCAGGACCAGGGCGGGATACATGCACTCCTCTGTCCCCAGCACCACCGCGCTGTCCAGGCCCGCCAGTCCGCCTTTAGCGGACTCCAGGAAGGCGCGGGCCATCTGCCCGCAGCAGTCCAGATAGGACCGGATCGGGACCCCCTTTCGGGGGTCGGGGAGGGGAGGGCAGTCCAGTTCCCAGTGGAGGAAGGTGTGCTCCTCCGCCGGAGGAGGGGGAGCGGCCTCCTGGACCCTCAGATCCGCCACCGCCCCGTCGTAGTCCGCCTGGGGGAGCTTGACCAGCCGCTCACACCGGATCCCCGCCTCTGCCAGCCGCTGTTCGTGCTCTGGCGAGAGACGGTCGATCAGACAGGCCATCACCAGCTCCTTCCCGGCCAAGCGGGGGAAACGGGCCCGGAGCTGTGCGGCCATGTTGATGAGGGTCTTGCCGGTGGAGATCTCATCGTCCACGAAGATGATGTGCTCCGCTTTGTCGATCCGCTCCGCCAGACCGCCGCCCCAGAGCTTCTGCTCCACAGCGTGGCTGTGTTCCTCCGAGAACAAGATCCAGTCCTCCGCCCCAGGGATCTCCTCCCGGGTGGTGTGGAGATAGACGCACTCCCCCAGGGAGCGGCTGGCCGCCGCCGCTCCGATGGCTGTGGCTGTTTCGGCAAAGCCGATGACCAGGCGGGGGCCTGGATACTTCTTCAGGAGGTCCCCCAGGGACTCCATCATCTCCAGGGCCCTTTTGGGGCTCACCGGGACATGCTTTGCCTGGAGGGGATCCACCAGGAGGTAGGTCCGCTTGGGGTTGTTGAACCGCTTGGCGATGCGCAGGAGGTCCTGGGAAGAGTAGGACGGCATAGGGCTCGGCCCCCTTTCATTTCATCAGCAGGGGCCCGGCCCCCTTTCATTTCGGGTCAAAGGCGCTCCCGCGCCGCGGCGTATCCGAAGACCGTCCCGCATGCGCCGCCCACGATGTGCATGGAGTTGGCCACGCTGTCCTCCACGAAGAGGATGGAATAGACCTCGCGGCCCAGATAGAGCAGGGCCACCAGGACCAGGGTCAGGGGGATCCTGCCCCCCTTCATGCCCGACAGGGAGGACAGCATGATCAGCATGAAGACGATCCCGCTGGCCCCCAGCAGAGCCGTGTGGGGGAAACAGAGGAACTGGAGCAGGCCGGAGATCAGGGCAGTCAGCGCGATGCCTGTCAGCAGAGGCCCGCTGCCGTACTTCTCCTCCAGAGACGGTCCGATCGCCAGCAGGAGGAGCATATTCCCCAGGAAATGATCCAGATCGGCGTGGCCCAGAGCGTGGCCGAAGAAGCGCACATAGGTGAGGGGATCCGTCAGGGGCGCCCGGTAGACGGAGAAGAGGCGCCAGGTGGTCCAGCCCTGTGTCAGCTGCCCCAGCGCCAGGGCCAGCAGGGACATGAGGAAGAAGCTGAGGACCGCCGGCGAGTTGTACTGCAGTTTTTTCATCCCGATCTGACCTCCATATCCAGATCTGCAAAAGATCCTGCAAGGGGCTCCCCTGTCTCCAGGGAAGCCCCGACAGAGCTGTTCAGGCCCGCTTGGTCACAGCCTTCCGGATCAGATCCACCGGGATCATGGTCACGGCCAGCGCCGCCACCACGCCCCAGCCCGCTGCGCCGAAGGGGACGCAGCTGAACATATTGCCAACCCAGGCGGCCGCGGGGATCAGTCCGGCGTTGACGATCAGCGCTTGGACCAGGATGATGGCGATGAACACCTTCATGAAGCCTGTGTTCTCCTCCAGTCCTCTGAAGATCTGGAAGCCTTCGTCCCGGACGTTGAAGCCGTTGAACAGGGCGCACCAGATGAAGAGGACGAAGTAGGCGGAGAGCTTCTGTTCCGTGGTGTCGAAGAACTGCTCGAAGAAGGGGAGCTTCAGGAAGAGGAAGCTCAGAGCCGTCAGCCACATGCCCATGGTCACGATCTGGACCATCATGGACCGGCTGACGATGCTCTCGTCCCGCCGGCGGGGCTTTTCGGTCATATAGTGCTCCCGGGCGGGCTCGTTGCCCAGCATGATGGCCCCGAGGCCGTCCATGACCAGGTTGACGAAGAGCAGATGGGTCACCTTCAGAGGCTCCTCCACCCCGAAGAAGGGGGCGATGGCGCTGACCACCACGGCGGCCACATTGATCACCAGCTGGAACTTGCAGAACTTCAAGATGTTGTGGTAGATGGTGCGGCCATACCAGATGGCGTCTTTGATAGAGCGGAAGTTGTCGTCCAGGATGACGATCTTGCCCGCCTCCTTGGCCGCCTCGGTGCCGCTGCCCATGGCGAAGCCCACGTCCGCCCGCTTCAGGGCCGGGGAGTCGTTCACACCGTCTCCCGTCATGCCCACCACCAGGTTCATCTCCTGGCACAGGCGGACCATACGGGATTTGTCGGTGGGCAGGGCCCGGGCGATGACCCGGATCCGGGGGATGATCCCTTTCACCTCTTCGTCAGACAGCTTGCTCAGCTGGCTGGAGGTGAGGGCCACGTCGTCCTGGGTCTTCAGCAGGCCCGCGTCCTTGGCGATGGCCACGGCGGTCTCCAGCCGGTCGCCGGTGATCATCACCACCTGGATCCCCGCGTCCTGGACGGCGGCGATGGCCTCCCGGGCCTCGGGCCGGACGTCGTCCCGGATCCCGAAAAAGCCGATCAGGGTGGTGTCGGAGTTGATCTGGTCCTGGGTCATCTCCTTGTCGGAGTAGCCGAAGGCCAGCACCCGCATGGACCGGCCCGCCAGCTCGTCGATCTTGGCGCTGAGCCGGTCGGGATCCACGACATGGATGTCTCCGCTGAGGCTGAGATACTTCCCAGAGGAGGCCAAAAACTTCTCCGGCGCCCCCTTGTAAAAGGTCTTGCCCAGTTCCTTCAGCTGGGCCTGGCTGAATTTATTGGCCGAGTTGAAGCTCTGGGACTGGAGGACGGTGTAGGTCTTGGACAGCCGGTCCAGGACCTCCGCCCCGATGAACTTCACCAAAGCCTGGTCGGTGGCGTTGCCGCCGATCACCCGGCCCTCTGCGTCGAACATGGACTGGGTGTTCTTGCCGATGGCCAGGTCCAGCAGGCCCTTGATCTTGCCGTGCTGAGACAGCTCCGCCAGGGGGATGGAGATGCCGTCGGCGGTGAAGAACTCCACCACCTCCAGGTGCCCCTTGGTGATGGTGCCCGTCTTGTCGCTGAACAGGATGTTCAAAGAGCCGGCGGTCTCGATGCCCTCCGCCTTGCGCACCAGCACGTTGTGGTCCAGCATCTTGCTGGTGTTCTGCATCAGCACCAGGGAGATCATCAGGGGCAGGCCCTCGGGGACGGCGCAGACGATGATCACGATGGCCAGGGACACCGCCTCCACCACATCTTTGACGATCTCCGCCGTGCCCAGGGCGAAGTAAGGCCCGAAGCCCCCAGCGGACAGGACGAAATAGCCCAGATACATCACCGCGATCACGATGGCGCCGATGTAGCCGAACCGGGAGATCATATCGGCCAGCTTGGACAGCTTGACTTTTAGGGGAGAATCCGGCTCCTCGTCCTGCATCTCCTCGGCCATTTTGCCCATCATGGTCTTCAGGCCCACCTTCTGCACGTCCATCACGCCCTCGCCGTCGAAGAGCACCGCCCCCCGGAACAGGGAGTGAGCGTCCACGAAGGTGTCGCCGGTGATCTCCTCAGCCAGATGGGACTCGCCCTCTGCCGCGGTCTTGGCGCACTCCTCCGCCTCGCCGTTCAGGGCGGAGTTGTCCACCTTCAGTCCGCCGTATACCAGTATGCCGTCCGCCGGGATCTTGTCGCCGGACTGGAGCAGCACCTTGTCGCCCACCACCACGTCGTCCACATCGATCACCGTGATCACGCCGTTGCGGTAGACCTTGCACTGGTCCTTCTTCGTGCTGTCCTTCAGCTCCCGGTATTTGGTGTCGCTGGCCACCCCCGTCTTGGCCGAGACGAAGGCCACGATCAGCACGGCCACGATGGTGCCCACGGGCTCGTAGACCTCCGCGTAGCCGAAGGCCCACATGACGATCATCAGGGCCGCGATGGCCAGGAGGATCCGGATCATGGGGTCGCCGAAGGTCTCTTTGAATTCCGCCCAGAAGGTGGTGGGCTCTGAATCCGGGATCACATTGCTGCCGTATCTTTCTCTCGACTGGGCAGCTTCTTTGTCGGATAGTCCATTGAAGTGCATAGGATCTTCTCCTCTGAAAAATTGGGAAAGAGGGGGGCTTGAAGCCCTCCTCTTTCCTGTGATTCAAGCATCAGTCAGTCTCTATACCATGGTCGCCAAAGGGAGGCCCGTTTATACATACCGGCCGATCAGTTCGCCCAGGCCCGGGTCGGTGGTGGCCTGTCCGATGGCGTTGAACTTCCACTCGCCGTTGTGGCGGTAGACCTCGCCGAAGATCATGGCGGTCATGTTGTCGTAGTTCTCGGACAAGTTATACTTGCACAGCTCCTGATTGGTCCGGGCGTCCACGATGCGGATGAAAGCGTTGCGGATCATCCCGAAGTGCTGATGCCGCTGGACCGCCTGATAGATGTTCACCACCAGCACGATCCGGTCGTACTCCGCCGGAACATGGGCCAGGTCGATGACGATCTGCTCGTCGTCCCCGTCGCCGGCGCCGGTGAGGTTGTCGCCCATATGGCGGACCGTGCCGGTGGGATGGGTCAGGTTCCCGAAAAAGACCACGTCCATCTTGTCCACCAGCTTGCCGCTGCGCAGCATCAGCGCGGAGGCGTCGCAGTCGATCTCCTGCTGCCCGCCGCCGAACAGCCCGCCCAGCAGGCCCTTTTTCTGGACCTCGTCCCAGCCCAGGCCCACGACCACGGTGCTCAGCCCGGCATTGTCCTTGGTCAGGCTGACCTTCTGGCCCTTCTGTAAACTCACAGACATCTCGATATCCTCCTATCCGATCACTTTCTGCCGGCCCGCCACTGCAGGCCCCAGTGGAACGCGGCGTCCAGCTGGGGATGTCCGGGGTAGAACTGGACGATCTTCTCCACGCTGAAGGTCTCGTCGTTGACGTTCTCCAGGAGCACCAGACCGCACATGACGTCGTTGGAGTTGTAGGAATCCATCTTGACGATCAGGTCCTCGGCCCCGGGGTATTTGATGGTGACGGTAGCGTCGGCCTGCTGCCAGTTGGCGGCCCCCTCGTAGATGAAGGTGTATACCAGGATCCGCTTGAAGAAGGAGATCTGGTCGCCGTCGATCCGCAGGTTCTCCCCTGTGGTCACTGCGCCGGTGCGGTCGTCTCCGTCCAGGGCGATGTAGGGGGGCTGATGGAGGGAGCCGAAGGCGTTGCCCAGGGCCTGGACCACGCCCTTGCGTCCGTCCTTGAGCTCGAAGAGACACCCCAGGTCCAGGTCGATCCCCTGGGAGCCGCCGCCGAACATGCCGAAGAGGCCCTTCTTAGCGGGCTTGGTGTTCCAGTTCAGATTGACGAGGATCTCCCCCAGTCCAGCGGAGCGCCCCTTTTTCAGACTGACCTTTTTCCCTTTTTCCAGACTGATAGCCATTTGAATACCACTCCTTATCCCACGTCTACGCCATAGTTGGCGCACAGGGCCGCCAAGCCGCCCTGGTAGCCGCTGCCGATGGCGTTGAATTTCCACTCGCCGTTGTTCTTATAGAGCTCGCCGAAGACCACGGCGGTCTCGATGGAGAAATCCTCTCCCAGGTCGTAGCGCAGCAGCTCCTCGCCGCTGGCCTCGTTGTAGATCCGGATGAAGGCGTTGCTGACCATGCCGAAATTCTGCCGGCGCTCCTCCGCCTCATAGATCGTGGCGGTGAAGGCGATGCGGGCGACCGGATCGGGCACCTTGGTCAGGTCCACCTTGATCTGCTCGTCGTCTCCGTCGCCGGCGCCGGTGAGGTTGTCGCCCTGGTGCTCCACGCCGCCGGAGGTGTGCTTCAGGTTGCCGTAGAAGACGAAGTCGTCGGAGCTGGCCGCCCGGCCGCTGTCCCCCAGCAGGAACGCTGCGGCGTCCAGGTCGAAGTCCCCGCCGGTGTCATAGGCGTTCACATCCCAGCCCAGGCCCACGACCACCCTGGTCAGGCCGGGGGCGTCCTTGGTCAGGCTGACCTTCTGGCCCTTTTTCAAACTGATAGGCATATCTGTCCCTCCCTGTTCAAGCTACGTCGATCCCATAGTGGCCGCACAGGGCGGCCAGGCCCCCCTGGAAGCCGCTGCCGATGGCGTTGAACTTCCACTCGCCGTTGTGGCGGTACAGCTCGCCCACCACGATCGCCGTCTCGATGGAGAAGTCCTCCCCCAGGTCGTAGCGGATCAGGTCGGCGCCGGAGGTCATGTCCTGGATGTGGATATAGGCGTTGGACACCTGGCCAAAATTCTGGCGGCGGCTCTCAGCGTCGTAGATGGTGACGGTGAAGGCGATGCGCTCCACACTGGCGGGCACCTGGGCCAGCTCTACCACGATCTGCTCGTCGTCTCCATCCCCCTCGCCGGTGAGGTTGTCCCCCATGTGCTTCAGGGCGCCGCTGGGATGCTCCAGGTTGCCGTAGAAGATGAACTCCTTCTCGGTGGGGCACTTGCCGCTGCTGCCCACCATGAAGGCTGCGGCGTCCAGGTCGAAGGCCGCGCCCGAGTCGAAGGCGTTCACGTCCCAGCCCAGGCCCACCAGGATCTTGGACAGCCCTGGATTGCCCTTGGTCAGGTCCACTTTTTGTCCCTTGCTCAAATTGATCGCCATATTCGGTCCCTCCGTTTTTATATTGTGGTATCACTTCTTGGGTATGTGATATCTTCTGTTGAAGTCCGTCTTGATCGTCTCCAGGCGCTTCTGGTCTTCGATCCGCTGTCTGCGGGCGTTCTCCTGGATCTGCCGGGTCTCGTCGATGCCGGAGACGATGGTCTGCCAAGTCTTCTCCAGGGTCTCGATCTTGATGGAGCTGCCCGAGGCCAGGCGGGCGGTCATCTTGGACTGCTCGGCGGTGTTCTGCGCGTTCCGGATCAGCATCTCGTTGGTCTTGGCGTCCAGGGCGGACATGGCCTCGGCCTGGATGCGCTGGCGCTTGAGCATGATGGCCTGGGTCAGCGCCTGTTTGAAGACGGGCAGGGTGATGATGAAGGCGGAGTTGATCTTCCGCACCAGGTTCATGTTGCTGAACTGCATGGTCTTGATCATGGGGATGGACTGCATGGCCACGCTCTCGGCGGTGCGCAGGTCCTGAGTACGCTGCTCCAGCATCATCAGGGCCTGCTCCAGGGAGGTCAGCTCGAACTGGATCGAGGTGTCTCCCGTGGTCTCCATGTCGGAGCGGCGCTGGGCGATGAACGCCTCCAGCTCGTGACAGCCCTGCTCCCCGGCCAGGATATACTTCACCAGCTCGTGGTAATAGGTCACGTTGGCCTGGAACATCTCCTCCAGCTTGCGGTTGGACTGCTTGATCTCGGACTCATACTGCTTGAGCTGGACATAGATCTTGTCCACCTCCTCGCCCATAGTGTGGTATTTGGCCAGGATCTTGTCCAGCTTCTTGCGCATCCCGCCGAAGATCTTGCCCAGCAGGCCGGGGTCGTCCTTGATCTCCTCGATATCGAACTTGTCCATGATCTTGGCCAGGGTGGTGAGCATAGCGCTGGAGCCGTCCAGCTGGGACATATCCATGCTGTTGAGGATCGCATCGGAGCACTTGGAGATCTCCTCGGCCGCCCCGCTGCCGAAGGAGACGATGGACTCCAGGTCGTATACCTCGATCTGGCTGGTGATCGCATCCACCTCCGGGGAGTTGACCATCAGCTTGGTCATCTGCTCCCGGTCGGCCTGGATGTCGTACTGCTGGACCTCCTCGGCCTCCTGGACGGCCACCACCTCGGGGGGCTGGCCGGCTCCGGCGGGGGCGCCGCGAAAATTCAATCCCATAGACTCAACGACTCCTTCCAAATAGTTTTCTGATCGGGTTCCGGCCCCGTCCCGGCGGTGCGCTCAGATCCGGGGGGGACAGGTCGTATAGATATTCGCCGATCTGCTGCTCGTTGGCGAAGGGGTGGCGGAAGTGCCCCTCGATGCACTGATATCCTGTGGGGACGAAGAACAGGATGTCGAACCCGATCAGATTCAGATAGGCGAACAGGATGCTGTCCTCCAGGGACAGGACCTCCTCCGCAGCGGCGATCGCCACCACCTTCGGGTTCTTCTTGGTGAAGTCGAACCGCTGGATCAGCCGGAGGAGCTCCTTGTCCAGAGCCAGGGCCACAGCGACGGTGGTGTATTCCGTGCCGTTCTCGAAGGTGCCCGCCACGATCCGCTGATCCAGCAGGAGCTGGAGCTTGTCC
Organism: bacterium 1xD42-67; assembly: GCA_003612335.1. Classification (GTDB taxonomy): domain Bacteria; phylum Bacillota; class Clostridia; order Oscillospirales; family Oscillospiraceae; genus Lawsonibacter. Next base: position 117,198 of record RAYO01000012.1, on the reverse strand, counting down.
AGCAGGTAGTCCTGCATCTCCTTTCGGAGGATCTTATAGGGGTAGGACTTGTGCTCTGCGATCCTTCGTTTCAGCAGCTTCCCGTTTTGCAGGAACTGGGCGGCGCAGGCCTTCATGGGGTTGGGGTCTGTGGGCCTGATCCACGGGATCCGGGGGACCAGGACCGTGTCCGGTGTGATCAGCTTTTTGATGTCCTGCCAATATGGGCCGGTCTGGCCGTCCTTCACCCCGCAGATCTTCTCCAGCAGGACGGGGAGGGCCACCGTGTCCCCCATGACCTGGAAGGAGGGGCGGTATTTCAGCTCCTGATCCCAGAGGATGGCGATCTCCTCATACATGACCTTCAGGGTGACGCTCTCCGCCTTGGCATACTGCCGGTCCCGGTAGAGCCCCGAGTCCCGGTACATCATGTCATCCAGGTCCCGCTCCGCCTGATAGGCCGCCGTGCGCACCCGGATCTGGGAGGGCTCTGACGGGAAGGCATCCATAGGCAGGGAGCCGGGACAGCGCAGCTCCAGCAGAGCGGGATCGTTCAGGCAGCTCCCCTTGTTCAGGTCGGGCTGGAGGAGGAGGACGTCCACCGGGAGCCTGGCCAGCAGGCGGAGGAAGCGGGCCTCGTGCTCGGTGGTGCATCCGCCGAAGAGGAGGAACACCGAGATCTCCGGCATCCGCCAGTGGTCGAAGAGCTCCTTCTGCCAGCGCCGGAGCCAGCACAGGAGGTAGACCGCCTGGTTGGTGGCCTTGGTCGTGCTCGTCTGCCCGTCCCCCTCCAGCATGATGTCCAGGAAGGCCCGGACCATGAGGCGCTGGAGCTCCGGGTCAGAGCACCGGATGTTCTGGACCAGGTCGCCGGCCATCTGCTCGATGGTGGAGTAGTTCTTCCGGCGGATGGCCCCGATCTCCTCCGGAGCGGGGGGACGGATCCCGCCGCTGACCACACAGACCCGCCGTTTCTCGCTCTTCAGCCGCTGATAGAAGGCGAAGAGGTCGCCGGAGAAGGTGAGTTTGTCCTCCACGCCGTACTGGGCGATGAAGCAGTTGTAAAAGAAGTGGGGATCCTCCCCCCGGGTCCCTGCGCTGGTGAGCGCCTGGCTCAGTGCCGGCGCGTCCATCCATGCGTTGGTGCAGGGGGAGGTGTGGGGAGGGGGCCCATACAGGCGCTGGCGGTCCGCCTCCCGGGCCAGGGTTTCCTGGAGCTCCTTCAGGCTGGAGCCGGGAGGGAAGGGGACCAGTCCGGCGGCCTGATACAGCCGGGAAAAGGCGGAGGAGGGATCCAGCTTGGCATAGCCGCCGTCTCCCTCCCGCTCCAGCAGCACGATGTCCGCTCCGGCCCTGGACAGGACGGTGAGCAGCTGGAGCTCATAGTGGCCGGCCGCGCCGTCGTAGAGGATCTTGGGCGGCTGGTCCGCCCCCAGCTGGTTCACGATCCTCTCGAATCTGTAGTATAGCCAACACATATATTTGATATATGCGTTGCGCAGCATGTTCTCGTTCTTGCCCTGGCGGGCCAGGTCCTCCAGGGTGGCGAAGACCGCCCCGGCCACCGCCTCCCGCTGGGCGGGGGACATGCGGGGCAGCCATTTGCCCAGCCGGGCGGACAGGAAGCCCTTGTCCAGCTGGAAGTCCATCCCCATCATCTCGGAGAAATAGGCCAGCTGGCGGGTGTCCGGATTGGGGAGGCGGCCGTCGATGACGACGCCGCTGCGCCGGGCCGCCTCGTAGTATCGCCGGAGAAAAGCGTCCACCTCCGGGGAGGTCCCTGGGAACCGGTAAAAATAGACGCACTTCCCCTGTCGTTGGGCAAGGGGAGCGAAATAGCTGTCCAGATCTTTTAATGCTGCCTGTCGAAACATAATGTCCATAGTCCCTCTTTAGTAGTCATACCGTCGGGCCTTGCCTGATACTATACCACATACTATCAACATTTTCAACAAAAAGATCCAAAAAAACTTCTTTCCCGTTTTTCTCCCCGGCGCAAGATCCCCTGTTCCAAAGTCTGCTCTTTTGTGATATAATCATCTCTGCCTGTTTGGGCCATCACATGTGGATAGAGAGGTTCATCTGGATATGAGTCGAAGGATCGCCGGCCTCGAGGTGGGGCCTCTGCTGTACTGCCCCGCCAACATGCACAGCCACATCGCAGACGCTCTGCGGCAGCAGCGCATCCCCCGTCCCTTCTCCCTGGCCTTCTGCCTGGAGGACACCGTCCGGGAGGAGGCCGTGGAGGAGGCGGAGCGGATGCTGTATCACACCCTGTCCCAGCTCGCCGCCGCGGCGCGGGAGGAGGAGCTCCGTCTCCCGCCGGTCTTCGTCCGGGTCCGCTCCCCCCGGCAGATGGAGGAGCTGGCGGATGTCTTCTCGGTCTTCGGCGGGCTGCTGACCGGCTTCATCCTGCCCAAGTTCTTCACAGAGAACTGCGATGCGTATCTCCGGACGATCCGGGAGATGGGCCGCGATGGGGACTACTGCTACATGCCCATCCTGGAGGCGCCGGCGATGATCGATCTGAGCCGCCGGTATGATGGCCTGGCCCAGGTGAGGGACCGGCTGGAGGAGGTCTCGGACCGGATCTTGAACATCCGGGTGGGAGGGAACGACCTGTGCCAAGTCTTCGGTCTGCGGCGGCACGTTGGCGAGACGATCTACGACCTGCGGCCGGTGGCCGGCCTGCTCACCGATATCGTGGCCACCTTCGCCCCCCGCTATGTGGTGTCCGGTCCGGTCTGGGAGTATTATGCCGGGCCCGGCTGGGAGGAGGGCCTGCGGCGGGAGGTCCAGCTGGACCTGCTGTGCGGCTTCGTGGGCAAGACGGTGATCCACCCCAGTCAGATCCCGGTGGTCAACGACTGCCTGAAGGTCTCCGCCGCCGACTGCCGGGACGCAGAACAGATCCTGGGCTGGGACCCCGACAGCCCCAGTCTGGTGTCCTCCAGCGCCGGGGCGGTCCGCATGAACGAGTACAACACCCACTCCCGCTGGGCGGAGCGGACCCTCCAGCTGGCCCGGATCTACGGCGTGAAGGACTGACAGAGACCGGCCCGATATCCTGATCCACAAAGGAGCGTCGCATCATGAACGACTTCAGGCAGCAGTTCCGAACGGCAGTCAGGGCCCCCGGCGGCGATGCGCTGGAGAGCTTCATGCTGCTGGACGGGAGATATTCCAACTTCACCAAGGAGACGTTTTTCCTCCGATACGCAGGCGGACAGAGCTGCGCCAGGGACATGGACAGGCTCCGGGCCTGGGCCGGCCAGGGCGGGCGCGGCGGCCGGGCATTCGAGCCGGCTTTGAGGAGCCAGATCCCCGCCGGAGAGGCGGCCCGGTATGTGGAGCTGTATGGCGGGGGCCAGGTCCGGTTCCCCTTCCGCTTCGAGAACCGGATCTGGCAGGAGGCCCTGGAAGAGGGCTTCCGCCAGATCGTGGAGCAGTTCCGGCGGGTCCGGGGGCGGAGCGAGGACGCTATCCTGCGCAACTTCGCCGTGAAGATCCTCTACTGGATCGATACATATTTCCCCGTCCTCTTCACAGAGACCGTGAAGATGGACCGCTTCCCCAAGTTCGCCTGCGGCGGGACGGTGAAGCTGGCGGGATACCTGTTCCTGTACCTGCTGTTCCTTTTGGGCTGCGACGTGCTCTATATCAGCCCCACGGGGGAGGCGGCGGTGGAGGATCGGGAGCTGCTGGGGCTGTCCCTCCCGGTGAAGGCCGCCCCGCCCGCCCCGGCTCCCCGCCCCGTGGAGAGGGAGAGGCAGGAGGTCCCCCGCAGCGGCAGGCCCACGATCTCTGTGGACGCCGTCCGCAGGCCGGAGCGGGACCGCCCCGCCCCTGGGACGCCCCCCAGAGGGCCTGCCACTGCCGGAGGGGCCCGCCAGCCCCTGGAGTTCGAGGAACTGGCCCGGTCCGCCTCCTCTGTGGTGATGCTGAAGGTCTTCGACGATCGGGACCAGTGCTTCAAGACGGGCTCCGGCGTGATCGTCAGCGATAAGGGGTATGTGCTCACCAACCTCCATGTGGTGAACGGCGGGCGCTACTATGGGATCCTCCTGGAGGAGGAGACGGATATCTTCTACACCAGCGAGCTCATCAAATACCACCAGGACTTCGACCTGGCGGTCCTGCGCATGGAGAAGCGCAGGAAGCCGATCCCCATCTCCGACGGGACCAGGAGACTGGTGCGGGGACAGAAGGTGGTGGCCATCGGCAGCCCCCTGGGGCTGTTCAACTCGGTCTCCGACGGGATCATCTCAGGCTTTCGGGATATGGAGAAGGTGTCCATGATCCAGTTCACCGCCCCCGTCTCCCACGGCAGCAGCGGCGGCGCCCTGTTGGACATGTATGGGGATCTGATCGGCCTGATCACCGCCGGGTATGACGATGGACAGAACCTGAACCTGGCCGTGGACTGCCAGACGATCGCCCGGTTCGTCAGAGGACTGGTCTAGCGCGCCTGGTATGGGCCCGCTCAGCCAGAGGTCTCTTGCCCCTATGCAGCACAGCCCCGCTCCCGAAACGGGAGCGGGGCTGTGCTGTGTGCCGGGATCCGGCGGGGGATCAGTCCTTCAGGCCCACCACGAACTCGATCTCCACCGGAGTGCGTCCGGGGAGGGCGGCCATGCCCACTGCGGCCCGGGCGTGCTGGCCCGCTTCGCCGAAGATCTCCTGGAGGAGGTGGGAGCAGGCGTTGATCACCTGGGGCTGGCGGTCGAACCCGGCGTCGCAGTACACATAGCCGGTCACCTTGAGGAAGCGCTGGACCCGGTCCAGATCGCCGATCTCCTGCTTCAGATAGGCCAGGGCCTGGAGGGTGGCCTGGACGGCGCACCGCTGGGCCTCCTCGACGGAGATCTCCTGGGGCACGCGCCCGGCCATCATGTTCCTGCCGTCCACCTTGGGCACTTGGCCGCTGATATAGGCCACCCGGTCAAAGACCACCACCGGGCGGTAGGGGTGGGCGGGGGTGGAGACCTCCGGGAGCTCATAGCCAAGTTCGCCGATCCGTGCTTCGATATCCATCTCTATACTCTCCTTGTCATATTATCCTGATCGCCGGGGCCGGGGCCCGGTGTGTCAGCCGTCGTCTGTGGGGTACTGCTTCAGCTTGCGCCAGAGGGTGCTCCGGCTGATCCCCAGCATGGCCGCCGCCCTGCCGCGGTGGTTCCCGCACAGGGACAGGGCCCGCTGGAGCTGCTCCCACTCGTCCTCGGAGGGCGTACCGCCCCGGGGGAGAGGCCCGGTCCCCGGGCCGGGGGCCGGGCCCGCCGGGGGGAGGATCTGGCGCAGGCCCGGGGACCGGTCGGGGCCGGCGGGGGAGAGGAAGTGGTCCTGGAGGGCGTCCTGCATGGCCTCCGCCGGGATCGTGGGGCGTTTGGCCAGCACGAACACCCGCTCGGCGGCGTTGAAGAGCTCCCGCACGTTCCCGGGCCAGGTGTGGGCCAGGAGGACCTGCCTGGAGCCCTCGGACAGGGACAGCGGGGGCTGGCCGGCGGCCCGGCTCCGCTCCTCCAGCGCCCGCTCCATCAGCTGGATGCAGTCCCCGTCCCGCTGGCGGAGGGGCGGGATGTAGAGCTGGAGCACGTTGAGCCGGTAGTAGAGGTCGTTGCGGAAGCGCTTGGCCCTGGCCTCCTCCCGCAGGTCCCGGTTGGTGGCGCATATCACCCGGATGTCGATGGGGATGACGTTGCTGGCCCCGATCCGGCGCACCTCCCGCTCCTGGAGGACCCGCAGGAGCTTGGCCTGAGTGGCCGGGGAGATCTCTGAGATCTCGTCCAGGAAGATCGTGCCGCCGTGGGCCATCTCGAACAGGCCGGGCCGGCCGCCCTTGAGGGCGCCGGTGAAGGCGCCGTCCACATAGCCGAACAGCTCGCTCTCCAGCAGGCTCTCGGTCAGGGCGGCGCAGTTGACCGCCACGAACACCCCGTTCCTCCTGGGACTGGCGTTGTGGATGCTCTGGGCGAAGAGCTCCTTGCCCACCCCCGTCTCCCCCACGATCAGCAGGTTGGACTCCGACTGGGCGAACTCCCGGGCCTTGCCGATGGTGTCGGAGATGGTCCGGCTGCTGCCCACGATGTCCTGGAAGGTGTGCTTGGCCAGATGTCCCTCCCGCTTGAGCTTGTTGTGGATGCTCCGTTCCAGCTTGTGTACCTCTGTGACGTCCTGGAAGGTGAGGATGCTGCCGATATTGGTGTCGGTGAGGAAGGAATCCGCCTTGTTGACGGTGAAGATCCGGCCCGCGTAGTGGAGCAGGTGGTTGGAAGAGGCGGGGGCCCGGTCGATCAGCTCTGCGAAGGGCTGGATGGCCGGCAGAGCGTGGATGTCCCGGCCGGTGAGGCCGGGCTCCTTCATGTCCAGGTAGCCGGCCGCCGCCCGGTTGCACAGCAGGATCCGCTTCTTCTGGTCCACAGCGAAGACGCCGTCGTGGACCGTGTCCAGGATGGTCTTGAAGTTCTCGTTGCGCTCCCGCTGCTGCCGGTAGGTGACGGCCAGGCGTTTGGCCTCGGTCAGCGCGTAGTGGATCGATTCCTCGTTGATGTCGATGATCAGCCGCCGCACCGAGGGGTCCTGCACCAGCTCCAGGATCTGGGCCCCCGCCGCGATCACGGTGCAGCCGTCTCCGACCGCCTGGCGGATACACTTCTCCGCCTCAAGCACATGGCTGGCGATGGGGGCATAGTAGAAGGTCACGTCGATCCCCAGCTGCTCCGCCACGTCGGGGACGCCGAACAGGGAGCGGCGGGAGGCGATCATGGCGATCTTCTCCCGGGGATACAGGAGCCTGCACTCGTGCAGGGCGTGGATCGCGTCGAAGATGAAGAAGGGGGATTCCACCACCGGGATGTCAGAGCGGATCTTCCGCATAGACACATAGGAGTAGCCGCGGCTGATCATACAGTCGGTAGATACGTTCTGCCAGAAGGAGATGTCCTCCATATCGGCCACCAGGCTGTCCAGCTGGAACCGGGCCTGCTCCACCCAGGGCTCCTCCTTGGGCATCCGGTGGGCGGCGAAGACCTTATAGAACTTTTCCTGGAGCGGGCTCTTGAGGTTGACCAGGGTCAGGCGGTAGGTCATGCCGCACCTCCTTGATATGTCCGGCGCCGGGTCAGTCGGTCAGCGCCTCCCATCTGCCGCCGGTGACGATTGCCTTGGGGACGAAGAGCTTTTCCGGCGTCACGCTGTTGCCGAAAGCGTCGTAGAAGACCTTGCCCTGGACGTTGTCCGTGTAGGCGAAGACGGTGGCGTGGTCCCTCATATTCTCCAAAGTGGCCCAGTCATACATGCCCAGCATCTCGGCGGGCTTCCGGGTCACGCCGTAGAGCACTTGCTCGAAGGGGATGCCGCAGGCGTGGGCCTTGCCCATCACGTCCGCGAAGGTGAAGGGAGGGCCCAGGAAGCAGCGCTTGTGCATGTCGGTGCTGACGCTCACATCGGAGAAGCCGTGGGCGACCGCAGCGGCACAGGTCTTGAAGTTGAAGCTGGAATAGCCGTGGGCGATATCGAAGAGCACTCCGCGGGCCTGGGCGTCCAGCAGCTCGGGGGAGGGGGCGCCCTCCTGGGTCCAGGGGCTGCCCGGCTTGCCGTTGTAGATATGGGTGACGATGTCCCCCTTCCGCAGCCGGGGGAGGATGTCCCGGCAGTCGGGGGGGCCCTGGCTGATGTGGACCATCAGGGGGAGCTGGGCCAGCTCCGCCGCCTGGAGGGCCTTCTCCAGGGGGACGAGGCACCCCTCCTCGGGGATGTCGCAGTTCAGGCGCACCTTGATCCCCACCACCAGACCGGGGTAGCGCAGGGCGGCCTCCGCCGTCTCCTCGGGGGCCAGCATAGAGAAGTCGATGCACTCATGGTTGCTGGGCAGGCCGAAGCGGCAGATGTTCATCCACAGCTTGGGGAACACCACGCCCTGGTAGGTGGGGAGGATATACTGGCAGAAGGCCTCGATATTCTCCACGCCGCAGGAGCCGGCGTCGGACATCACATGGACGCCCCACTTGTGGCCGAATCTCGAGGCGTGCATCCCGAAGATCCCATAGCCGTCGAAAAAGTGGACGTGCATGTCCACGAAGCCGGGGGCGATATACAGCGGGACATCATAGGGGCGGTCCGATTCCTGCACGAAAGCCACCTGGCCGCCGCTTTCCTTCAGCACGCCGCCCAGGAAGCACCTCTTCTGGGCGTCATAGGCGTTGATCTTGGACTGGAGACACATGATCGTTACATAACCTCCGATCGATCTTAAGATTCCTGAGAGGGCAGGCAAAACACCTCTTGCGATCATAGGGAGGAGCAAAGATCGTGCCAACAGCGGCGGCCCCCGATCCGCCCTTTGGAGGGGGCGGATCCTGTGGGATCTGCATAAGATCCGGGCCGTCTTTTGTCGGGGATGACGGAGGACTGTTCCACTGTTTCACATGCGGTGATGCAGATGAAACATTTTAATACACTTCCACACAAAATGAAACAGCTTTTTGTCTCATCTTTTGGCGCTTTTTTCGATGGATCCCTGAGATCGCCGAAAAGATCTGCATCTTCGACAAGATCTGTCCGCTGTCCTTGTGCAAAACGCCGGCGATCTGGGAAGGCGGGAGGATCGGCACGGATCTTGCTGCATCACAGGTCAGGCAGAACACCGCGCATCCCTTCGCGGGGATATCCCGTCCCGACAGGGGACGACCCATGGATGGAGGTCTTTGAGATGGAGCTCGATGAGATCCAGACCCCGGCGATCGTCGCGGATCTGGCGATGATGGAGCACAACATGAGGAAGTATCAAAACTATGCGGACCAGGGCGGCTGTGCCCTGCGGCCCCACATCAAGACGCACAAGATCCCCCGGCTCGCCCAGATGCAGCTGGACTTCGGCGCCAAGGGGATCACCTGCGCCAAGCTGGGCGAGGCGGAGGTGATGGCGGACAGCGGGATCGGCGATATCTTCATGGCCTACCCGGTGATCGGCCCGGACAAGATCCGGCGCTTCCTGGACCTGAGCCAGACGATCCGCATGATCTGCAGCGTGGACAGCGTCGAGGGGGCGTCGGCCCTGGCCGCCGCCGCCCGGGAGCGGGGCATCACGGCGGAGGTGCGCATGGAGGTGGACATCGGGGCCCACCGCACCGGGGTGGTCATGCCGCGGGCCGTGGAGATGGCCAAACGGATCGCCGGTATGCCCGGCCTGGAGCTGTCCGGGATCTTCGGCTACAAGGCCATGGTCCTGGAGGGAGGCCCCACCCTGGATCCCGCCGCTGCCGGCCGGGAGGAGGGGGAGCTGCTGGGGGAGACGGCGCAGCGGATCCGGGAGGCGGGGATCCCCCTCCGGGACGTGAGCGCAGGCTCCACCCCCACCGCCCCCTATGCGGCCATGGCAGAGGGGGTGAACGAGATCCGCCCGGGGACCTATATCTTCCAGGACGCCCAGCGGATCGTCCAGGGGGCGGCCTCTCCGGAGGAGTGCTGCGGCGTGATGAAGGTCACGGTGGTGAGCACGCCGGAGAAGGACCGGGCGGTGATCGATGCGGGGACCAAGGCCCTGGCCGGCGACTCCAAGCTCCACGCCGCCCCCATGTTCCTGTCCAGTTATGGCCAGATCCTGGGCCGCCCCGACCTGAGGATCGACCGGATGAACGAGGAGCACGGCATGATCGTCTGCGACGGAGAGACCGGCCTCCACGTGGGCCAGCCCCTGTATGTCATCCCCAACCACATCTGCACCTGCATCAACCTGTTCGACCGGATCTATATCCGGGAGCATGACGGCTCCCTGACCGAGACGCCGGTGGCGGCGCGGGGCCGCTCTGTATGAGCCGGCTCCGATCCCCCTGCGTGACTATCTTCCCCAGGGAAGTGTCAAAATACGAAAGGAAAGGAAACGATAGAAATGAAAAAGCTGCTTGCGATCGCACTGTCCCTGAGCCTGGCCCTCTCTCTGGCCGCCTGCGGGGAAAAGGGCCCCGCCCCCGGTCCCGGCTCCGGGTCGGGCTCCGGCCAGCAGCAGACCACAGAGTCTGACTGGCCCACCGGCACCGTCCAGTTCCTCCTCCCCGCCAAGGCGGGGGGCGCCACCGACCTGAGCGGCCGCGCCTTCGCCACCGTCCTCCAGCAGAAGTTCGGCAAGGACTTCGTCATCGTCAACCAGACCGACGGCTCCGGCGTAGTGGCCTTCGAGAACGCCCGCACCGCCAAGGCCGACGGCAGCACTCTGCTCTACTACCACTCGGGCATGTACGTCTCTCTGGCCACCGGACTGTATGACAAGGACCCGGTGGAGGAGTTCTCTATGATCGCCAACCTGATCGCCGGCGGCTCTTACTCGGTGGTGGTGGCCGCCAACTCCCCCTATGATACCGTCGAGGAGCTGGTGGACGCCGCCAAGGCCGCGCCCGACACCATCACTGCCGGGATCCAGAACGGGGCCTCCTCCCACATCATGACCGGTATGCTCATGTATGATACTGGGGCCCCCTTCAAGATGATCGAGGCGGGCACCGACCAGGAGAAGCTGGCCGCCATGCAGGGCGGGCACATGACCTTCTGCTTCCTCAACTCCAAGAACGCCAAGCCATACACCGAGTCCGGCGACCTGAAGATCCTGGCCACCATCGCCGGCACCGGCGACCGGGACCCCCAGCTGCCCGACATCCCCTCTCTCTATGAGCTGGGCTACACCACCTGTCTCTTCGGCACCGACTTCTACATCCTGGGCCCCAAGGACATGGACCCCGCTGCGGTGGAGAAGCTGAACGCCGCCATCGGCGAGCTGATCGGCGAGCAGTCAGTGGTGGACGTCCACGAGACGATCAACATGCCGGTCCAGTGGCTCAGTGTGGAGGACAGCATCGCCCGGGCCAAGGACACCCGGGATTCGATCTTCACTGTGGCCAAGGCTATCGGCCTGATGGAGCAAGACGCGGCCTGATGTGGCTGATGTGTATCGTCCCATCGGGTACCTGACTGTTTGGAGGGCTTATCTTGACTAAGTTTTTGACGAAGAGCCGGCTGTGCGGCCTGCTGTGCATGCTCCTGGGCGGAGCCGCCTGCGGGGCGGCGGCCCGGTTCACACCCAAAGGACTGCTGGCCAGCGACCCAGGCCCCGGCCTGTTCCCCATCATCGGAGGGGCGGGACTGGCGCTCTGCGGGCTCATCATCTTCCTGCAGAACAGCGACAAGTCGCCTCCCTTCGCCTCTGACTTCGACCGGACCGGCCTGATCCGAATCGGGGAGTGCGCGGTGCTCCTTGCGGTGTATTTCGCGGTCATCGGATCTCTGGGCTTTTTGGTCAGCACCGCCGTGCTGCTCTTCCTCCTGTGCGGGCTGTTCGCCCTGGGGGAGCAGGTGGCCTGGTGGAAGCGGCTGATCTTCACGGCTCTGACCACAGGGGCGGTCTGGTATCTGTTCGTGGAGGTCCTGTCGGTGATGCTGCCCCGTTTCGACCTGTTTTGAAAGGAGGGGGACTGGATGGATACTTTGAGCGTGATGGGCATCGCCTTCGCCAGCATCATAACGCCCACCGCCCTGATGCTGATGTTCTTCGGCTGCGTGGTGGGGATCGTCTTCGGCGCGATCCCCGGGCTGAGCGGGATGCTGGGGGTGGCCCTGCTGCTGCCGGTCACCTTCGGTATGTCAGAGGCCAACGGCTTCGCCCTGCTGATCTCGGTGTGGATCGGAGGGGTCTCCGGCGCCTTCATCTCCGCTACCCTGCTGGGGATCCCCGGATCCACCTCCTCCATCGCCACCTGCTACGACGCCTACCCCATGTGCAAGAAGGGGCAGGTGGTCAAGGCCCTGCAGGCGGGGATCCTGGGGTCTTTCCTGGGCACCTTCGTCTCCTGCCTGATCGCCACCTTCCTCAGCCCGATCATCGCCCGGCTGGCTCTCCAACTGGGCCCCTGGGAGTACTTCTCCCTGTGCGCCTGCGCCATCGTCCTGGTGGTGGGGCTGTCTGCGGGAGATACCGCCCGGGGCCTGGCCTCGGCCTTCCTGGGGATCCTGCTGTGCTCGGTGGGCTTTTCTCCCATCGACGCATATAAGCGGTTCACCTTCGGCAACTACAACCTCTTCGGTGGGATCGACGTGCTGGCCCTGGTGCTGGGCATGTTCGCCGTCCGGCTGATCCTCACCGATCTCGGCAAGGGAGGGATCGACACCTCCAAGATGGCCCAGGTGGACTTCAAGGGCCAGGGCCTGACCCTGAAGGACTGGAAAAACAACATCGTCAACATCGTCCGCTCCTTCTTCATCGGCCTGTGGATCGGTTTCCTGCCCGGCATGGGCTCCGGCCTGTCCAACATGGTGGCCTATGCCCAGGCCAAGTCCTCCTCCAAGCACCCGGAGCAGTTCGGCGAGGGGATCGTGGACGGGGTGTTCGCCAGCGAGGTGTCCAACAACGCCTCGGTGGGCGGCGCGGTGATCCCTATGGTGGCCCTGGGCATCCCCGGCGACTCCACCACGGCGATCCTCCTGGGCGGTCTGGTGATCCACGGGATCGAGCCGGGGCCCCTCCTCTTCGACCAGCACGGCGAGTTCGTCTACATGGTCTTCGAGGCGGTGCTGCTGTCGGCGGTGGCCGTCCTGCTGATCGAGCTGTTTACCATGCGCTGGTACCCCTCGATCCTCAAGATCCCGTACCACTATCTCTATCCTGCCCTGATCGTGATCGCCTTCGTGGGGGCCTTCACCAGCACCAACACCCTGTTCAACTGCGGCATGATGCTGGCGATGGCCGCCCTGGCCATGTTCATGGACCACTTCAAGCTGCCGGTGAGCCCCCTGCTCCTGGCCTATATCCTGGGCCCCATGCTGGAGCAGAACCTGCGCAAGGGACTGACCTACTCCACCGAGGGATTCGTCACCTTCCTGACCCGGCCGGTCTCCGCCCTGTTCCTGATCGTGGGCCTGCTCAGCGTAGTGATCCCCCTGCTGAAGAAGAAGCCGGTCCAGGCGGAGAGCGAATGATCCGTCTCCCGGCATCATAACAGACACGCCCCCGGCCCATCAGGGCCGGGGGCTGGTGCTGAGGAAGTCATCCCGCTGGCAGGGGGACAGGGATCCCATCCCGCAGCTTCTGCAAAAGAGAGGTATCGCCGGAGATCTGATAGACCGTTAAGCCGGACCCTCTGGCAGATCCTATGAGAAGAAAGCTGCCATTCACAACGACTTCGGTCCGATGACGATCTTCATGCTGGAGGAGGATCCGATAGAAAGGATATGCTTCGATGTGATAAGCAGAAACAGTGGATCCTAACACAGAGGACAGTGGTTTTGAGTATCGTTCCGACCGTAATATTTGAAAAAGATGCTCAAAAAGTTCTGAATCTACATCGATCGAAAGGGTCGATCCGTCCTCAGCGGAGCAGATATCAAGAGAACAGTGGACTATTTTCGCGGGGGATTCCCGCCGCAGCAGCGAATCGAAGGAGTAGGAGGAGCGCAGGCCGCAGATGATATAGATCCCAAAGGATACCAGACATATCATGATAAGGACGAACACTTTCTTGAAGAGTTTGTTGTTGGAGCCGATCTTCATGAGCTTTCATAAAACTCCTTTCATTGATGTGGGGCGCAGCGTGCGATGCAGAGCTTTTGGTCCACTGGGATCGCCCCCTTTCCATTTGATCCAGTCGATTGTACCATAGATAGCGGGGTCTGTCAATGAATCGTTTGTGCAAAAACACGTCCATATCGTCTCCGGTGTGATGGGACATGCCCCCGGCTCTGCTGAGCCGGGGGCACACGTTTGGGTCACAGCCAGAAGCGCCAGGGGAAGCTGACCGCCTCCTCGGCATAGTCGATGCCGATCCGGGGCCCGGTCCGGATCTCCTCCGGGGCGGGGGGCCGTCCCGGACAGAGGTACAGTCTGCCCTCCGGACGGGTGAGATCCAGGCCGTTCTGGGCCCGGCTGAGGTCCAGGCCCCGGCACAGTTTGCCCGGGCCGTTGAGGAAGTTCTTCCGCTGGTAGGGGGACATGGATCCCATCTTGCATCCAAAGCGGTTCTTTGCTATAATATCTCCGTTTTCGATCGGGACCGCCCCGCGGATCAGGACAGCGGCGGGCTCCCCCTCCTCCTCGGTGACGAGGTTGAGGCAGTGGTACATCCCGTAGATCAGGTAGAGATAGGCCGTCCCCGGCGGGGCGAAGAGGGTCTCGGTCCGAGGGGTGCGCTTATAGCCATAGGCGTGGCACGCCTTGTCGATCCGGCCGATATACGCTTCCGTCTCGCAGATCCGGCACACCAGCCGCCGGCCGTCCGCCAGCACCCTGACGATGTCACGGCCCAGCAGGTCCCGGGCCGCTGTCAGGGTATCGCGGGCGTAGAAGTCTCTTGTGAGGATGTCGTCCATGGGAGATCTCCCTTCTCTTGATCCGGCCTGAGGTATCCATGCAGGGGCCGCGGCCCCTGCGCCCCTCATATCATAGCATATCCGGCCCCCATCCTGCAATCTGGAGTTGATACATATGTCCCCCAAAACGATGAAGTTCCTTGCCAAGCCCATGCTCTTCGCCGCCGCCCTGATCTGGGGCACCTCCTTCTTCATCATGAAGAATGCCCTGGACGCAGTGCCGGTATTCTTCCTGCTGGCGATCCGGTTCACCGCCGGGGCCGTCCTGCTGGCCCTGGCCGCCTGGAAGCGGTGGAGGTCCTTCTCCTGGGACTATCTGTGGCGGGGAGCGGCGATCGGCGGGTTCCTCTTCCTGGCCTATTCGATACAGACCTTCGGGCTGGCCCTCACCACGCCCTCGAAGAACGCCTTTTTGACAGCGGTATACTGTGTGATCGTCCCCTTCCTGGCCTGGGCGGTGATCCGCTCCAAGCCCGACCGGTACAACATCATCGCCGCTCTGCTGTGTGTGACGGGGGTGGGGCTGGTGTCTCTCACTGAGGGGCTCACCATCAACACCGGCGACCTGCTCACCCTGGTGTGCGCCATCTTCTACGCAGCCCACATCGTGGCGGTGGCCAAGGTGTCCCCAGGGAAGGACATCACCCTGCTGACCGTGTTCCAGTTCGCCTTCGCCGGGCTGTACGCCTGGATCTGCGGGGCTTTTACCGAGACCTTCCCCGCCGCCGCCCTGGCGGAGCCGGAGGTCTTCCTCCCCATGATCTATCTGTGCGTCATGGCCACCACCGTGGCCCTCCTCTTCCAGAACGTGGGCATGGTGTGGTCCGACCCCGCCTCCGCCTCGGTGATCCTCTCCCTGGAGTCGGTCTTTGGGGTGCTCTTCTCCGTCCTCTTCTACAAGGACCCGGTCACCGGCCGCCTCCTGGCGGGATTCGCCCTGATCTTCGTGGCGGTGGTGTGCTCTGAGACCAAGTTCTCCTTCCTCGGGCGGCGGACGCTGGACATGAAGAAGCTGGCCAAGCCCATGCTCTTCGCCGCCGCCTTCTTCTGGGGCGCGTCCTTCATGCTGATGAAGGACGCGCTGGACAGCATCCCCACCGGCCACCTCATCGCCATCCGGTTCACGGTGGGGGCGCCGCTGGTGGCCCTGATCGCGTGGCGGCGCTGGAAGGGCTTCTCTCGCGACTACCTGTGGCGGGGGGGCTTCGCGGGGCTGATGCTCTTCGGGGTCTACTGGGCCCAGACGGTGGGGCTGGAGACCACCACCGCCTCCAACAACGCCTTCCTGTCGGCGGTGTACTGTGTGATCGTCCCCTTTTTAGCCTGGGCGGTGGACCGGCTCCGGCCGGACTGGTACGATCTGGCCGCCGCCGGACTGTGCATCGTCGGAGTGGGGCTGGTGTCCCTCACCCAGGCCATCACCATCACTTCCGGCGACCTGTATACCCTTCTGGGGGCGGTGTTCTGCGCGGCCAACATCGTGGCCGTCGCCAAGCTGGGCCGGGGGAAGGACGTGATGCTCCTCACCGTGGTCCAGCTGGTCACTGTGGGCCTGTGCGCCTGGGCCCTGGCCCTGTCCACCGAGACCTTCGACTTCGCCGCCCTGGGCCAGCCGGAGGTGCTGTGGCCCATGCTCTATCTGTGCGCGATCGCCACCGCCGCCTGCCTGGCGCTGATGAATCTGGGACTGGTGTGGTCAGAGCCCTCTGCGGCTGCTCTGATCCTCTCTCTGGAGGCGGTGTTCGGGGTGGCCCTGGCCGTGGCCTTCCAGGGAGACCCCCTCACCCCCCGGCTGCTGGCCGGCTTCGCCCTCATCTTCCTGGGGGTGGTGTGCTCTGAGACCAAGTTCACGTTTTTGAGGAAAAAAAGATGACAGGAAGGCCCCGCTGGAGAGGCGGGGCCTTCACATCCCCTGGAAGAAGGCCCGGTAAGAGGCCAGGGCCTCCTGAGCGATGGTCTTCACATAGACCAGCGCGTTGAACCCGTGGGGGAAGGTGCTGCGGTACCATTCCGGGTCCGTGCGGCCGATCCTCTGGGCGAAGAGCTCCAGCGTCCGGATCAGAGAGGCCTTCTGGATCGAGTGGCGCTGGGCCACCTCCAGGAACATCCGGGACATGAGCAGGTCCTGGGACCGGAGGAGGTAGATGTCCACCAGCTCCACGGTGTAGGTGAAGGCTTTGGTCACTTTTTGGACGCCGTGGCCTCGGAGGACGGCGATGGTATGATCCTGCAATCTCATAAATACCTCGCATAAAATCGATATGGTTCGATAATTCTAGCCATTATACTGGATGACCAGCAAAATGTAAATATCTCACTGGGTAGATCGATGAGGTATTTATGAGACCGACGAGACCGATATATTCTGATATCCTGAAGGAGCTGCGCCGGGACAGGCATCTGACGCAGGCTGATATGGGGGCGATGATGGGGATCTCTCAGGCTTCCTACTGCGACTATGAGAACGGCGTGCGCCGGATGCCGATGGAGATGCTCTGCTTCCTGGCCGATGTGCTGGACACCTCCACCGACTATATCCTGGGCCGCACCTGCGAGGCCCGCCCCTACCCAAAACGAGGGGCCCATAGGAATGGGGCGCTCTAGTCCTCCGTCTCGATCCTCCCGTGCTTTTCCTCATATTCAGCGACACGCCTCTTGAGACACTGCTCGACCTCCCGGTTGGCAGAACGGCCCTCTGAAGCAGCGATATACCGGAATTTACGGAACAGTTCTCGGTCTACCCGGAGGGTGTAGCGCAACAGTTTATCCTCCATCCACATACCTCTGTTCTGTCGATTCGACGTTTTTATGACTTGATTATAGCGTCAAGATCGCACCAAAACGAAAATGGTGGAACGATGACATCAGATCGACGAACTGTTTTTGAGCCCCCGTCCCGCCCACAGGCGATGAGCATCCCGGTCCGCCTGCGGGCGGGGGCCCTCTCAGTCAGCCTGACGGCTGACAGCTCCCCCAGAGGGGGAGCCAAGGCCGTTGAAACAGCAGCAACAGGATAGAGAGCACCATAAAGCCTCCTTTTGAAAGGAGGTGGCACGCCCGAAGGGCGTGACGGAGGATTGCGTTCGCGAAGCGAACATACGAAGTAAATAAGGCTTTTGAATACTTGCGTGCTTCGCACATTTTGCCTTCGGCAAAATACGATCCTCAGTCAGCCTGCGGCTGACAGCTCCTTTGCCAAAGGAGCCTTGCCCGCTGCGGCGGGGACGGGAGTTTTTTGACACGTTGAGCCAGACTATGGCTGACAGCTCCCCCAAAGGGGGAACGCCCTCTCAGTCTGGCCTGCGGCCAGCCAGCTCCCCCAGAGGGGGAGCCAAGACGCAGACCTCTCCGCATCCGCCCTTGCCTCCCCCTTTGGGGGAGGTGGCATCCGCGCAGCGGATGACGGAGAGGGCAAAGGAGCCTTGCCCGCTGCGGCGGGGACGGGAGTTTTTTGACACATCACGCAGACGCCCCCGCTCCCATCTTGGGGAGCGGGGGCGTATCTCGGTGTTACCGGTCCAGGGAGAGGTACTCTGCCGACACATAACCGATGGCGGCCTGGCCGGAGGGATTGCGGAAGAGGACCTGATACCAGTCGTCCTGGCGGCCGAGGACCACCACCTGGGCGTCGGTGCGCAGGGCGCCCACCTTATCGAAGGAGGTGCCGGGGCCGGAGCGGACGTTGACGCCGTTGTCCGTGTTGGTGACGGTGCCGGTGTGCGGAGCGGGCTGGCAGGTGACAGCACAGGAGGCGGTCAGTCCGTTCCAGCTGGCTGTGACGGTGACGGTCTTCGTCTCTGCGCCAGGCCACAGGTTGGTGACCATCCCGGTGGAGGAGACGGGGGCGGCGTCAGGGTCGCTGCTGGTCCAGCGGATCTGGGCCCCCTCCACCGCGGGGAGGAGCGAGGCGCTGAGGGTGACGCTGCCGCCGGAGACCAAGGTCACCTGGCTCTGGTCCAGAGCCAGGACGCCGCCGGTCTGCCCGGGATCCGTCTCATCCGGTCCAGTCTGTCCGGGATCGGGCTGGATGGGGGGCAGGTCGGTGATGGGCTCGTGCTCCAGCACCCGATAGAGAAGGGAAGCCATCTCCGCCCGGGTCAGGGTCCCCTGGGGACTGATCCCCGCGCTGCCGCCGGATACCAGTCCCTGGGCGATCAGGGTGGCGGTGGGGGTCTGGGCGAAGGCCGAGATCTGGTCCTTGTCCCCGAACCGGTCCAGCACCGCCGGGTCTCCGTCGGGACAGCTCTTGTCCAGCAGGGGCAGGGCGCGGTAGAGGAGGGTGAAGGCCTGTTCCCGGGTGATCAGGGCTTTGGGGGCGTAACCTCCGTCTCCGGTGCCCGAGGCCAGGCCGTGTTCCTGGGCCCAGGCCAGGGCGGGGAAGAAGTAGTCGCTGTCAGACACGTCGGTGAAGGTGCAGGGGACGGAGGCCGCCGGTTTGCCCACCGCGTTGTGGAGCATCACCATGAAGTCCCCGCGGGTGAGGGGATGGTCCCGGCCGAAGAGGGTGGTGCTGATCCCGTTGACGATCCCCTTCTCATAGCAGTATTCCACCGCGTCATAGGACCAGTGGTCGGGGCCCACGTCGTTGTGGACGTTGGCCATGGTCACCTGGATGGTCTGTTCCAGTCCGCCGGCGGAGAAGGTGATAGAGCCGGTGCCGGGGGTCGGAGCGGCGGTGAAGAGGCCGTCGGCGTCCACCGTGCCGATCTCCCCCTGGACGGTGATGGTGACGGGCTGGAAGTCCCGCAGGGCGGTGCGGCCCCACCAGCTGCCGGTGACAGCCAGCTGGACTTGGTCGCCGGGGCGCGCCCGGAGGGAGGTGAGGGCGGTGCTGCTCCCCGCCTGAGAGACGGTGAAGGCGGTGAGCTGGTCCACCACATGGACCTGAGCGGTCCCCTCCAGGGAGCGGGAGCGCAGGCGGAGGGTGTCGGTCCCCGGCCGGGAGCCGGCGGTGTAGACATTGTCAGAGATGGTCCCCAGCTCCTCCTGGGAGGAGATCGTCAGGGAGGACAGGTCGGTCTCCACCGGCGTCAGGCCGCTGTCTACCGCCTTCACCTGGGGCAGCTCCAGGGAGGAGCCGGCCAGCACCACCTGGCCGTCCTGGGGCAGGACCAGGCGGTCGGCCTTCCCGTCCCCGGCCTCATAGGCGGCCAGGAGGAGATAGGTGGCGCAGCTCCGGGCCTTGCCGTCGGAGGGCTGGTTCTGGAGGGCGGGGCCCGTCTCCCCCGGCACCCAGAGGGAGAAGGAGGTGGAGCCGCCGCCGTCCAGGTTGACGGCGGTGACGCAGCCCTGGGCCAGCAGCTCCTCGGCCAGGTCCGTCTGGGACAGGCCGGCGGAGTGGTCGGACCTCCGGCCGTCCACGGCGTAGAGGACCAGGGTCCCGTCCTCCTTCAGACCCAGGGCGGTGCGGGGCTGGCGGCCGTCCTTGGCGTAGACCCAATCGGAGCTGTCAGTGAGAGCTCCGTCCTCCACCATGATGTCCCCCACGCCCCCGGCCCACTGGGCCCCGGAGAGGACGGGGTCGTCGCAGACGGTGGTCAGCGTGACCCGGTCCCCCACCTGGAAGGCGGCGAAGGCGTCAGTCCTGCCGGACTGGTCAGCGGCGGTGAGGATGTACTCGTCGGGGTCGATGGTCAGAGACTGGTCGGAGATCAGCAGCTCGGTGACCTCTAACGTGAGGGCGGAGTTGACGGTGAGGGCGGGGGCCCGCTCCTCCCCCTCGGCGGGGAGGGCCTTCATCCGCACATACCAGCCCGCGCCGTCGCTGCGGGTGGAGACGGTGGAGAAGTGCTCGTTGAGCAGATAGATCCCGCCGATCTCGTGGCGGGCCTTGTTGAAGCTGTTGGGCTGGACGGCGATCCCGGAGGTGTGGTCGTAGAGGGACATGGACACCTGCGGGGCCTTCAGGATGGACACGGCGCCGTCGGTGATGGCCATAGCGTTCTCCCCGTCGGTGCCCGACTTGTAGGTCCCGTCTTCGATGACGATGCCTATAGGCACGCCGGTGGCCATGGAGAAGAAGTCGCTGTTGATCCCGCCCAGCACGTGCCAGCCGGCCGCCTGGGCGTTGGCCACCGCCTTGTTGATGCTGGCCCCGGCGTAGACGGTGCCGGAGCCCTGGACCAGGATCGGCTGAGCGGCGGCTTCGGGAGCCAGCTCCAGCGCGTAGCTCTCCACCCGCCGGCCGTTGTTGACGGTGACGGTGTTGCGATAGGTCAGGCCCTCCACGATCTGGGTGGAGGTCTGGATCTTTTGCTCCCCCGCTGCGGCGTATCCTGCGGGCATGGCCAGCAGGAAGGCCAGGAGGAGGGCCGCCGCCCGGCGGGACAGGGAAGTGGTGTGTCTCATGGGATGCTCCTTTGTGCGTATGTTCCAAAATGTACCCCGCCATTATAGCAGAAGGATGGACGGGATTCAATGGGGAAAACAGGAAGGGGCGGGATGTTCACAAAACATTCAGGAATGGATGGTTGAAAAATAGCGGCACATGATGTAGAATATACCAGTTATCTCGTTCACAAGGAGGGGGACCCATTGGAGGGACGGCAGAGCAGCGCGGCCAAAACGGTGAGCTTCGTCATGGCCCTCACCCTGGTGGGCAAGGTGCTGGGCCTGTACCGGGACCGGCTGCTGGCCGTCCACTACAGCACCGGCCCTGCCGCCAACGCTTTCTTCACTGCCAGCCGGATCCCGCGGGTGTTCTTCGACGCAGTGTTCGCCTCTGCCATCGCCGCCTGTTTCATCCCCGTGTTCAGCGAGCATCTGGAGAAACGGGGGAGGGAGGAGGCCCAGCGCTTCGCCGGGGCCTTCCTCACCGCCATCGCCCTGCTCACTGGAGCTCTTACCCTGGCCGGCATGGCCTTCCCCCAGCCCCTGGTGGCCCTCTTCGCTGACTACTCCGATCCCGCCACCACCGCCCTGGCCGTCTCCCTCACCCGGGTGATGTTCCCCACTGTGCTCTTCTCGGGCCTCGCCTTCTCCATGGTGGGGATCCTCCAGGCCCAGGACCACTTCACCGCCCCCGCCCTCATGTCGGCGGTGTCCAATCTGGTGGTGATCGCCTACTTCTTCTCTCTGGACAGGGAGCTGGGCATCTTCGGCCTGGCGGGGGCCTATCTGCTGGGCTGGCTGCTCCAGGGGGCGATCCAGATCCCGCCCTTGGCAAGGCTGGGCTTTCGATACCGGCCCGGGCTGGACTTCCGGTCGGAGGGGATGAAGAAGGTCTTCGCCCTCATGGGGCCGGTGATGGTATCCACCTGGGTCCAGCCCATCAACCAGGCCATCAACGCCCGGTTCGGCTCCCGGCTCTACGAGGGGGCGGGGGTAGCGGCCCTGGAATACGCCTCCAACCTCTATCTGGTGATCGCGGGGACCTTCATCCTCTCCATCACCAACGTGATCTTCCCCAAGCTGTCCCGGCTCACCGCCGGGGGCAGGGAGGGGGAGTTCCGAGACACCATCCGCCAGACCCTGCGCCTGAGCCTGTTCCTGGTGTTCCCCATGTCGGCGGGGCTGATGGCGGTGGCCCGCCCCCTGGTCTCTTTGATCTACGGCGGCGGGGAGTTCGACGCTTTCTCCACCCAGATCACCTCCTCCGCCCTGAGCTGGATGGCCCTGGGCATGGCGGGCTACGCCCTGCAGAACATCCTCAGCCGGGCCTACTTCGCCAGGCAGCAGGGGCGGGTCCCTCTGATCGCGGGCGGGGCGTCCATCCTGGGGAACATCGCCCTGTCCGCCGCCCTGGCGGAGCGCTTCTCCGTGGCGGGACTGGCCCTGGCCTCCGCCGCCTCGGCCACGATGTATGCCCTGCTGCTCCTCCTCCCCCTTCAGCGGAGCGGAGAGAGGATCCTGGGGAGGGCCGCTGCGGTCGGTCTGGCCAAGATGGCTCTGGCCGCCGCCGTCATGGGCGGGTGCGTCTGGGCCGTCCTGGGGGGGCTGGCCCCTCTCCTCCCCGCCGGCAAGGCGGGGGAGGTCCTCTGCCTGGGGGCCTGCGCCGGACTGGGCGCGGTCCTTTACTTTGTCCTGGCCCTGCTCCTGCGGGTGGAAGAGGCCGAACTGGCAGTATCCCTGATTCGAAGAGCGTAGGCGCGGACATGCCCCCGGCGTGCCGTGTGAGACCGGCTGACAGACAGCGGGCGCGCCCTGTGCGCCCCACACACGCGATCCGATCGCGGAAACGAGGTCGAGCTATGGAACGAGCGAAACATATCCTGGACGGCAGCCTGCTGTGGCGGTGGCTCATGTCCCTGTGTGTCTTCTGCGGGGCGCAGTGGCGCTCCAGCGGCGTGATTCGGTGGTTCCTCCACCCCAGGGGGTGGAGCCGGCGGGCGTCGGAGAGCAGCGTCTTCTTCCGGCTGTGGTCCCAGCTCCGGGGCGGGCTGTGCTGGCTCTATGAGAGGCTGGGGCTGGACAGGCTCTTTGCCGGCAGCGTGTTCACCAGGACCTGCTTCTGGTGCGTCATGCCCGCGGCCCTGGCCCCCGTCCTGCCCACTATGGCGGTGCTGGGCCTGGCGGCGGTGGGGACCTGCTCCCTGGCCCTCAGTCTGGTCAGGGACCGGGAGCGGCAGCTGTCCTGGGCCCCGATCGACCGGTATATCCTCCTCTACGGCGCCGTCTATCTGGCCGGGACCTTCTTCTCGGTGGACCTGGCGACCAGCCTGCGCCCCGGTGTCCTCACCGTGGCGTTCATCCTCTTCTCGCTGGTGTTGTACAACGCCGTCACCTCCCGGGCCCAGCTGGATGTCCTGATCTCTGTGATGGTGCTGGTGGGGGCGGCGGTGTCGGTCTACGGGATCCTCCAGTACCTCTTCCGCTGGGGGTATCAGTCCGCCGCCTGGGTGGACAGCGATATGTTCTCCAACATCACCTTCCGGGTGCCCTCCACCTTGGACAACCCCAACATGCTGGGCCAGTATCTGATCTTGATGGTCCCTCTGGGGGGCGCCAAGCTGCTCTCCGCCAGGGACTGGCCCCGCCGGCTGCTGTGGCTGGGCTGCTGCGGCGCGATGTGCGTGTGCATGCTGCTCACCATGTCCCGGGGGGCCTGGCTGGGGCTCCTCTTCGCCGGGGCGGTGTTCTTCGTCCTGCTGGACCCCCGGCTGATCCTCCTGGCCCCGGTGGTCCTGGCCCTGCTGTGGGTCCTGCTGCCCGACACGGTCACCTCCCGCTTCTCCAGTATCGGGGATCTGAAGGACGCATCCACCTCCTACCGCTTCTATATCTGGATGGGCACCCTGGCCATGCTGAAGGACTACTGGCTTTGCGGGATCGGCCCGGGGACCGAGGCCTTCAACAAGGTATACCCCGCCTACAGCTATAACGGGATCTCCGCCCCCCACTCCCACAATCTGTTCCTCCAGATCCTCAGCGACGCGGGGATCGTTGCCTTGGGGGCGTTCCTGATCCTCCTCTTCGTCTATTTCCGGATGATGTGCGTGGCTATGAGCAAGGAGCGGGACTGGACCAGCCGGATCCATCAGATCGCTCTCACTGCCGGCGTGTGCGGCTTTTTGGTCCAGGCCATGACGGACTACTCCTTTTACAACTACCGGGTGCTCTTCCTCTTCTGGATCTATCTGGTCCTGGGGGCCCTGTGCGCCGGCCGGAGCCGGCTGGGGGAGAGGGGGGCGTCCCGATGATCCGAGTGCTCAACGCGATCAGCGACACCAATATCGGCGGTGCGGGCCGGGTGATCGTCAACTACCTGCGGTACAGCGACCGCAGCCGTTTCGAGACCTGGGTGGCCCTGCCCCGGGGGAGCCTCCTCAAGGCCCCCCTGGAGGAGGCGGGGGCCCGGGTGCTGGAGGTGGACGGCATGGCCGACCGCTCCTATCACAGGGACGATGTCCGGGCCCTGAAGGAGCTGCTGGCCCGGGAGAGGCCCGACCTGGTCCACACCCACGGCTGTCTCTCCGGGCGGATCGCCGCCCGGGGCTGTGGGATCCCGGTGGTATACAGCCGCCACTCCTCCTTCCCCGTCCCTGCCAAGCTGCGCTATCCCCCCGGGCGGTGGGTGAACAAGTTCGTCAACGAGCATTACGCCGACCGGATCGTGGCCGTCAGCCCCGCCGCCCGGGACGACCTGATCCAGGGGGGGATCTCCCCGGGGAAGGTCGCCGTGGTGATGAACGGCGTGGCCCCCACCCCCAGCACCTCCGAGACCGAGCGGGAGGCCCTGCGGCAAGAGCTGTCTATCCCGGAGGGGGACACGGTCTTTGGGATCCTGGCCCGGCTGGAGGACTACAAGGGCCACCTCTGCCTGACAGAGGCGGTCAGGCTCCTCCGGGAGGGGGGCCGGAGGGCGTTCACCGTCCTGGTGGCGGGGACGGGCCCCTTTGAGGCGGAGCTGACCAGAGCGGTGGAGGCGGCGGGCGTGGGGGATACCATGCGCCTGCTGGGCTTCCGGTCTGACGTGGCCGCCCTGCTGAACATCCTGGATGTGCAGCTCAACTGCTCCTACGGGACCGAGGCCACCTCCATGGCTCTGCTGGAGGGGATGAGCCTAGGCCTGCCCACCATCGCCAGCGACTATGGGGGCAACCCCTGGGTGGTGGAGGACGGGGCCGACGGCCTGATCTTCCCCAGCCGGGACAGTGCGGCCCTGGCCCGGGCCATGGAGCGGCTGATGGACAGCCCCCAGGAGCGGGCGGAGATGGGGCGCCGGGCCCGGAGGACCTATGAGGCGCGCTTCACCGGCGAGATCTTCGCCCAAAATATCGAGGACATCTACCTGGATATCCTGAAAGGAGCCAAATAAATGGAAGAGAAGAAGTTCCGTCTGCGGCTGAATCTGTTCGACTGCATCGTAGTGCTGGCCGCTCTGGCGGTGGGGGCCTTCCTGCTGTGGCGGGCCCTGGAGCCCGAGGCCCCTGTGGAGGTCACGCCCCAGACCACCTCCACCGTCCGGTATACCGTCCGGTTCCAGCGCTGGGCCCCGGGGACCAGCAAGCTGATCCAGATCGGGGACCAGATCGCAGACAACGTGAAGAATTATCAGATCGGTGAGGTCGTGACCGTCCAGGCGGTCCCGGCGAAGCTGCAGGTCCTGGACCAGGAGGGCCGCCGATATGTCCAGGCGGAGCTGGAGGGCTATGAGGATGTGCTGGTCACGATCCTGGCCCCCTGCACCGTCACCGACAGCGCCATCACTGTGGGCGGCGGCTACAGCGTCCGGGTAGGCGGTACCGTCTATCTCAAGGGCGAGGGCTATATGGGCAGCGGACAGATCGTGGCCCTGGAGCAGGAGGTGCAGGGATGAAGCTCGTCGATCGGAACGGCAGGCTCTTCGGCAAGATCAGTATCATCGACCTGCTGGTCATAGGAGTGGTGGCCGTCATGGCGGTGGCCCTGTATTTCAAGGACAGCCAGCCCCACACCGGCACCAATGTGGCGGAGCAGGACATCAC
This sequence comes from bacterium 1xD42-67, assembly GCA_003612335.1. GTDB lineage: Bacteria > Bacillota > Clostridia > Oscillospirales > Oscillospiraceae > Lawsonibacter. The sequence goes on along the minus strand of RAYO01000012.1, from coordinate 91,465 downwards.
CTTCCAGATACGGGCCAGGGGGGTGCGCAGCTATGTGGCCGATGCTCTCCTGGTGGGAGACAGCCTGTATGATGTGGACTACCCCAGCGGCGGCCGGGCCATCGGGCAGATCGTGGAGATCCAGGTGGAGCGGACGCCGGGCACCACCCTGGCCAGCTTCAGCGACGGTACCGCCTCTCTGGTGGAGCTGGAGGACAGCCGGGATCTGCTGATCACCGTGAAGGGCCGCGGTCTGTCAGACGGCAGGAGCTGGTCCGTCAACCGGGTGTACGATCTGGGGATCAATTCCTCTCGGAACTATATGACCAAGCAGGCCCAGTTCACTGGGACGGTCGCGGATATCTGGTGAATCGAGGAAGGGAGGCGCCGCCATGAAGATCCTGATGGCCACCATGGGCCTGGACATCGGCGGGGCGGAGACCCACATCGTGGAGCTGTCCAAGGCCCTGAAGGCCCTTGGGCACGAGGTGGCCGTGGTGTCCAACGGGGGGGTCTATGTCCCCGAGATCCAGGCGGCGGGGATCCGCCACTACAGCGCCCCCCTGGATCAGCGCAGCCTGACCGCCATGTTCAGGGCGCGGAGGGTCCTGAAGCAGATCCTCCGCCGGGAGCGGCCCGACATCGTCCACGCCCACGCCCGGATCCCGGCTTTCCTGTGCGGGACCCTGGGGGGGCGGGAGCGGTATGCCTTCGTCACCTCCTGCCACGGGGTCTACCAGGTGAGCGGGATGCTCAAGCTGCTGTCCAACTGGGGGGAGCACGCCCTGGCGGTGTCGGAGGACATCCGGGACTACCTGATGGAGCAGTACGGCGTGCCGGAGGAGCAGATCGCCCTCACCATCAATGGGATCGACACGGAGCGCTTCTCTCCGGCGGTCTCCGGGGAGGCGGTCCGGGCGGAGCTGGGGCTGGGGGAGGGCCCTGTGGTGGGCCATGTCAGCCGGCTGGACCGGGCCGCCTCCCACACTGCCCGCCAGCTCATCGCCATCGCCCCCCGGCTGTGCGCCCAGGTCCCCGGCCTGCAGATCGTGATCGCCGGGGGGGGCGACGTCTATGAGGAGCTGGCCGCCCTGGCCCGGCAGGCCAACGAGAGGATCGGGCGGGCGGGCGTCGTCCTCACCGGTCCCCGCACCGACGTGGACCGGATCCTGGCCGCCTGTTGCCTGTTCGTGGGGGTGTCCCGGGCGGCGCTGGAGGCCATGGCCGCCGGGAAGCCGGCGGTCCTCTCCGGGGCCCAGGGGCACACCGGGCTCTTCACGCCGGAGCTGCTGGACAAGGCGGTGGATACGAATTTCTGCTGCCGCACCGACCCGGTGTCCACCCAGGACCAGCTCCTGGAGGACATCCTCGCCGCCCTGGCCCTCCCCCCGGAGCGGCGGGCGGAGCTGGGGGCTTTCGGCCGCCAGGTGGTCCAGGAGCGGTATTCTGTGAGCCGCATGGCCCGGGACGCCCTGTCCGTCTACGACAGGGTGCGCCGGCGGAGATACCGGGTGGTGATGAGCGGCTACTACGGCTTCGGCAACGCGGGGGACGACGCCATCCTGGAGTCGATCCACCAGTCGATTCGCTCCGCCAGCGATGAGGTGGCGGTGACGGTGCTGTCCAACGACCCGGAGCTGACTCGAAAGCAATACGGTCTGGAGGCCGTCCCGCGGTTCCGGGCGCTCCGGGTGTTCCGCGCCCTGTGGAAGGGGGACGCACTGCTGTCCGGCGGGGGGAGCCTCCTCCAGGACGCCACCTCCACCCGGTCGCTGGTCTACTATCTGTCTGTCATCCACTGTGCCCGTCTGCTCCACAAGCCGGTGATGCTCTATGCCAACGGGATCGGTCCTGTCCGTGACCCGGCCAACCGCCGCCGGGTGCGCAGGGCGGTGGAGCGGGCCGCCCTGGTCACCCTCCGGGACCACGCTTCCGCCCGGGAGCTGGCCGAGATGGGGGTGGAGCGCCCCGTCCAAGTCACCGCCGACCCGGTGTTCCGTCTGGAGCCCACCGGGGCCGAGCGGTCCCGGGCCCTGTGCGCCGCCGCCGGCCTGCCCCAGGGGCGGCCCTTCGCGGCGGTGTCCGTCCGGGACTGGGACAATGTGGGGGACTTCTTCGCCCAGCTGGCGGGGCTGTGCGACCACCTGCGCCGGGCCCACGGTCTGGAGATCCTCTTCCTCCTCATGCAGCCCGCCCGGGACCGGGAGGCCACCGATCGGGTCCGGGCAAGGATGGAGGAGCCCTCCTATGTGCTGGAGGAGCCCTGTGTCCCCCGGGAGCTGATGGGGGTCCTGGGCCAGGCCAGGCTGTGTCTGGCTATGCGGCTGCATACCCTGATCTTCGCGGCCCGGATGGCGGTGCCCGCCATGGGGCTGGTCTACGACCCCAAGGTGTCCAGCTACCTGGAGGAGCTGGAGCTGCCCTCCGCCGGCGATGTGGAGCGGTTCGACGGCGCCGAGGCCATCCGCCGGGCAGACGCCCTCATGGCGGACTACGACGCCGTCTTGGCCCGTCTGAGGGAGAAGTCTGCCCAGCTGGCCCAGGCCGCCGAGGAGAACGAGCGGCTGCTGCTGGAGCTGCTGGAAAAGACGAAGAGATAGAGAGAATGTCATGTAGGGCAGGGGCCCTACCCCTGCCTGTCCCCAAAGGGGATAAGATACGGCCAAGTGGAAGGCAAGGGCAGAGCCCTTGCCTACATTACGGAGGTGCCTGTGAAAAAAAGTATCCTGATCGTCTTGCTGTCCGCCTTTCTGACCCTCCCCTCCTGCGCCCCGGCGCGGGAGGAGGACCGGCTCACCGTAGTATGCACCACCTACCCCATCTACCTGTTCACCTCCTTCCTCACCCAGGGGGTGGAGGGGGTGGAGGTGGAGCGGCTGGACACCGGGAGCACGAGCTGCCTCCACGACTACTCCCTGTCCATGGAGGACATGAAAGAGCTGGAGCGGGCCGACGTGATCGCCATCAACGGCGCGGGGCTGGAGGAGTTCCTGGAGGACGCCTTGGCCACCTCCGACGCCCAGGTGATCGACTGCTCCGTGGGGGTGGAGCTGCTGGAAGATCTGTCCCACCACCACGACGAGGATGGGGAAGACGGTCACGACCACGGCCACTGGGACCCCCACTACTGGATGGACCCGGACAACGCCCGGATCATGGTGGGCAATCTGCGAGATCTCCTGGTCCTCACCGACCCGGACCACGCCGCCGTGTATGAGAAAAACGCCGATCGGAGCGATATGGCGCTGCGGGTCTACCAGGAAGAGATCATGCAGGATGTGTGGGATGGATATTCGTCCCAGCTGGAGGAACGGCCCAGGCTGATCACCTTCCACGACGGCTTCCAGTACTTCGCCAGGGCCCTTGACATCGAGCTGCTGGCCTCCATCGAGGAGGAGGCGGGCAGCGAGGCGTCTGCCCATGAGATCGTGGAGATCACGGAGCTGGTAAAGGAGTACAACATCCCGGTGATCTTTACCGAGGTCAACGGCTCCGATGCCACCGCCCAGGCCATCAGTCGGGAGACGGGGTGTCAAGTAGCCCAGCTGTCCATGCTCATGGACGGCCCGGAGCCGGAGGCGGTCGATCTGGAACTGGGCAGGCTGTGCAACTACTTCAACTATGGCAACAATGTGGTGACGGTGATCGACAGCTTCGCCGGGAGAAGGGTGGTGCCGCTGGGATGAGGAAGATCAAGCACGGCAAGCTGGCCGCAGGGTGCGCCGACTCCTGCTGCCTGAAGCTGGACGGCCTGTCCGTCAAGCTGGAGGGGGATCCCATCCTGGAGGATGTGTCCTTCCACCTCCACTGCGGAGAGATCGTGGCCCTGATCGGCCCCAACGGGGCGGGGAAATCCACCCTGTTCCGCAGCATCTTAGGCCAGACGAGCTACAAGGGGAAGATCACCTTCTCCCCCGCCGGGGGACCGGCCATCCGGCTGGCCGACGGGGGGGTCACCGGCGGGGCCCGGCCCCTGGTGGGCTATGTCCCCCAGGCCCCCAGCTTCGACCGGGGGGACCCGGTGTCGGTGCTGGACTTCTTCACCGCCGCCACCGCCCGGTGGCCGGTGTGGCTGCCCATCCCGGCCAGATACCGGGAGCGGGCGGCGGCCTGTCTGGCCCGTGTCCACGGGGAGGACCTCCTCAACAGGCCCATGGGGGGGCTGTCCGGGGGACAGCTCCAGCGGGTGCTCCTGGCCCTGGCCCTGGAGCCGGTGCCCCACATCCTGATCCTGGACGAGCCTCTGTCCGGGGTGGACATCGAGGGGGAACACCAACTGCTGGAGATGCTGGACGAGCTGCGCACCCAATACGATCTGTCCATCTTTCTGTCCACCCACGACTTCGCCACCCTGGGCCAGTTCGCCGACAAGGTGATCCTCCTTAACCGCCGGATGCTCAGATCCGGGCCGCCGGAGGAGGTCCTGTCCTCCCCGGAATTCTATGAGACCTTCCATCTGCGGATGGGGAAGGGAGGCGCGTGATGGAGCTCTGGTATACGCTGGTGGATCTGCTCCCCTTCGAGTGGGCCCAGCCGGGACAGATGTACTTCATGAAGCACGCCCTGCTGGCGGTGCTGGTCATCACCCCTCTGTTCGGGATCCTGTCCACCATGGTGGTCCACAGCCGGATGTCCTTCTTCTCTGACGCCCTGGGCCACTCCGCCTTCACCGGCATGGCCATCGGGGCCCTGTGGGGCTTCCACGAGCCCACCTGGGCGGCGGTGGTCTTCGCGATCCTCTTTGCCCTGCTCTTCAATCTGGTCAAGCGCCGCTCTGCCCTGGCCAGCGATACGGTGATCGGAGTCTTCTCCTCCACCGCCGTGGCCCTGGGGATCTTTTTGTCCACCCTGGGGGGGAGGTCCTTCACCCGGTTCAACTCCCTGCTCATCGGGGATATCCTGTCAGTGGAGCCGGAGAAGATCGGGGTCCTGGCCCTGATCCTGGCGCTGGTGGCGGGGCTGTGGGCCGTGTCCTTCGACCAGCTGATGCTCTCAGCCGTCCATCCCGCTCTGGCTGACAGCCGGGGGATCCGGGTCTTCTGGCAGGAGACGGTGTTCTCCATGGCCATCGCCGTGGTGGTCACCCTGTCCATGACCTGGGTGGGGCTGCTGGTGATCAACTCCCTGCTGGTCCTCCCCGCCGCCGCCGCTCGGAACCTGGCCCGGAACATGTGGCAGTACCACTTCTTCTCCCTCTTAGGGGCCCTGCTGGCGGGGATCGCCGGACTGATGACCTCCTACTACGTGGGGGGCTCCGCCGGCGCGGCCATCACCCTGTACCTGGCCCTGTGGTTCGCCGTCACCTTTTTGGTGCGGAAGAGATGACGGGCCCTCAGCCGTCATCCATGCTCCGCAGATAGGCCTCGGCACCGTAGCGCAGGCAGCGCTGGAGGCGGCGCTCCCCCCGCTTGATGGTGCGGGAGATGGTGGATCTGTCCACCCCCAAAAACTCGCCGATCTCCCGCATGTTCTTCCCCTCGGCGTAGTACATCAAAAGAGCCTGGCGCTGCTTGTCGGTGACGTCCTCCCGCAGAGCGCGGATGAGGTTGCGCTTCAGCCGGCTGATCTCCCGGCTGTTGTCCGCCGCCATCTGGAGGCTGTACATGGCCATGTCGGCGGCGTAGAGCTTGCCCTTCCTATATCGTGTATTTGGCATTCCGGCGATACCCCCTGTCGTAATAGCGCTCGGTGAGCACGGCCAGCTCCCGGGCCTCGCGGAGCATGGTAGACAGCATCCGGATCCGGTCCTGGAGCTGGCAGCGCCGGTCCGCGTCCCGCGTCTGCTCCATCAGGTGCTCCAGTTGGCAGATCCTCAGGTCCAGCGCGTGGGCGTGGGCCCGGTACTCCAGTGACAGTTCAGCTAATGTCATGTCGATCCCTCCTCGGCTCGTATATGGTCCCAGCCACCGGGGGCACAGCCGCGCGCTGCGCGCCTCTCCGCCCCGGTCAGGGCGATACTGCTCGCCGCCGCGTCGGGGCCAGATCCAGGCCGGCGGCCGGTCCTGAAGGTCCCTCAGCGGTGTTTCAAAAAAAATCCCATTTCCTACTTGACATCCCTCCTGTTCTTTGCTATAATAACGTTCGTTGCTGGTGGACAGCCGCTATGTGCTGGTGTAGCTCAGCCGGTAGAGCAGCTGATTTGTAATCAGCAGGTCGGGGGTTCGAATCCGTCCACCAGCTCCAACCGCCGCAGGCGGTCCTGACAACTGCATATGGAGGAGTTCCCGAGTGGCCAAAGGGGGCAGACTGTAAATCTGTTGCGTTTCGCTTCGGTGGTTCGAATCCACCCTCCTCCACCATACCGGAGCAAAGTTCGCTTTGCTCCGGTATCTTTTTGTCAAAGACACCGTCGAGTCCCTCCTGTCCTGGGATGCGGCGGCAGATCGGAATGTGCGGTCGTGGAACGTTAGTTCCACGACCGCATTTTAAAATACACGGATCCTCCCAAAATGTCAACCATCTATATCGAAGATCCGTTCCAGAAAAGACCGGGTTATGGGACTTTTCTCCTGAGCCGCCGTCCCGCCGCCGGACCTCGAGAAGGGCAAGATACCGCCTTCCGGCGCAGGGGAGCTGTGCCCGGCTGGTCGGATCAAAATTGGATATTTTCAGAGGAGAAAGCACTGTATCCTGTCGAAAATATGCGAAATAATGATATGTAGCAGGGGACGGGGATCGACGGCAGGAAGGGCCGGGCGGCCGAAAAAGCTGCCGTCCGCAGACAGCGCGCCGCTTCGAACGGCTGGACGATCTGGGTCGCAAAAAATATACAAGATGAGGGGGCCTGTAAGGCCATCAGAGGACAGCGGTGGCCTCTGAAAAAGCGAAGATCTGTTCTCTAGGCGGCGGGGGAGGGGGAAGAGGCGCCGGCCGAGCCGGTGCTTTTTGTTTGCCGGGCCGGTGTGACGGCGCAAGGAGAACGGCACAGCCCCAAGGGCTGTGCCGTTCTGTCAAAGATCGTGCGGGGCGGAGAGCTCATGCTCCCTCCTGCTGGAGGAGGAAGACCCGTCTGGCCAGCAGGGTGGCGGACAGGGTGAAAAAGACCTCCAGTGCGGTGGACACCATCCGCGGGATAGCGAAGAGGAGGGCGCAGCCTGCTGCCATGGCCCAGCAGGCCCGAAGAGGGCCCGCCCAGCGGTCCGGGTCCCGGCGGCGCATGACCAGGATGATGAACTGCAGATCGATCATCAGCAGCACACAGGCCCCGGCGGCCAGCAGCACGTGGAGGGCGGCATATTTGGGGAAATATTCGGGCAGATAGGGGATGGCGATGGCATAGGCCAGGGCCAGGACGGCGCACACCGCCAGCAGCCGGACCACCGTCCGCATCCACCGGCGGGGGAGGCCGAAGGCCAAACGGCTGAGGATGACGAAGAAGTAGCTCCCGGCCAGGATGCCCCAATAGACGAACCCCCGGTAGTGGTCCGGGCCGGTGACGGCGATCACGGAAAAGTTGGTGCCGAACCACTCTACGCTGCCGGCAAAGAGGAGGGTGTAGGCGGGGATCAGGAAGCAGGCGAAAAGATCCAGCCAAAAATGTCTCCTGCCCATCATCCCTCCGCAGCGGCCACCAGATCGCCCCTCTCGTTGAAGTGGACCGTCCGGACCTGGCTCCCGGTGGACTTGACGATATCGTCCAGCCGCAGGCCCTCCGCGATGGTGGACACCAGGGAGAAGGCCACGCCGTGGCGCTTGGCCCGGCCGGTACGGCCGATCCGGTGGATATAGTACTCGTTCTCATCGGGGACGTCGTAGTTGAAGACGGCGTCCACATCGTCGATGTCCAGGCCGCGGGCGGCCACATCGGTGGCGGCCAGGACCCGGAGCTTGCCGTCACGGAATTTTTGGAGGGTGCGCTCCCGGAGGACCTGGGTGATATCGCCGTGGATGGCCTCACAGCTCACCTCGCGCATGGTCAGAAGGCCGGCCAGCCGGTCGGCCATGTTCTTGGTGTTGCAGAAGGCGATCACCCGCTCATAGTCCCCCATCTCCAGCAGCCGGACCATGGTGTCCGCCTTCTCGCTGCGGTCCACATCCAGGCGGTACTGGGCGATGTCGGGCCGGTTCTCCTGGTCGGCCTGGACGGTGATCTCCACCGGCTCCCGCTGATAGACCCAGGAGATGTCCAGCACCTCCCGGGAGATGGTCGCGGAGAACATCCCCAGATTTTTCCGGTGGGGCATCTGGTCCAGGATGTGGGTCACGTCCCGGACGAAGCCCATATCCAGCATCCGGTCGGCCTCGTCCAGCACCACCGTCTCCACCTTGTCCAGCCGGACGGTGCGCCGCTTCATGTGGTCCATCAGCCGTCCCGGGGTGGCCACCACGATCTGGGGCCGCTTTTTCAGCTGGTCGATCTGCTTGCCGATGGGCTGGCCGCCGTAGAGGCACACCACCCGCACCCCCTCCTTGAAGGCGCACAGATCCCGCAGCTCGTCCCGGATCTGGATGGCCAGCTCCCGGGTGGGGGCCAGGATCAGCCCGGTGACGTCGCTCCCAGCGGGGTCGGTGTGTTCCACCATGGGGATGCCGAAGGCGAAGGTCTTGCCCGTCCCTGTCGGCGCCTTGGCGATCACGTCCTTCCGGTCCATGAAAAAGGGGATGGCCCCGGTCTGGATGGGGGTGGCCTCTACATAGCCCTTTTTGCCGATGGCCTGCATCAGCGCAGGGGACAGGCCCATCTGGTCATATCGGGCCGTATCGTTGACAGTCTGTCCATTGATCTCCATAGATATCGTTCCTCTCTGTATCTCATCGGTCCTGCGATCCAAGGCCCTCCCACAAGATACCAGAGTATAGACGCCATGTTCCAGGCGCGGGCCCCGATCCTCCGGCGCGGCCTGCCGCCCCGGAGCTCGCTCCATCCTATTATACCTGTTTTTAGGCCGATCGTCCATCCTTTCGGGCCGATCGCGCTGTTTTTCTCCAAAGGCCCGTCCCTCACTTATGGGAATCTCTTGGAGAGACGGGACGGGGACGGCGTTCAGCCGCCCCCGTGTGTGGGTCGGGACCTCCCGGATGCCTCTCCAGCCGCGGCAGGCTCCGTTCTGTGCCGTCAGGATCCCTCCTCATCCTCCAGGAAGTAGGACGCCTCCATATCAGCGGTGGCCAGCGCGAAGGCCAGCGGATACATCCGCAGGGCCTGGCCCACTGTGCGGGGATCCTCCGGGCCGGAGAAGCCCATGTGCCACCGGATGGCCATCGCCTCCTCCCGGGTGAGGCGGATGAAGCCGTTGACGATGTAGACGCTCTTCTCCCCGTGGCCGTAAGGCAGGGGGTCGTCGAAGGTGTAAGAGGGCACCCTCTCCCATTTCCCGGTGGCGTCGTCCTTCACGTTCCGGAAGCCCTTTTTGTAGCAGCCCACCTTGCAAAGATCGTGGCACAGGGAAACGATGGCGATAGATTCGGCACTGTAGTCCAGGCCGTACAGCTCCTGCACCCGCTCCCGCTGGAGATAGTCCACCAGACAGTGGTATACGTTCAGACTATGCTCGCACAGCCCGCCCTCATAGGCCCCGTGATACCGGGCGGAGGCGGGGGCGGTGAAGAAGTCGCTCTTGTGCTCCAGATAGTCCAGCAGCTTGTCGGCCCCCTCCCGGATGATGTGCTCCTTGAAGATCTCGATGAATTCCTCTTTACAGGACATGGATATCCTCCTCTCGTCATGTCAGCGCTCCGGTCCATTGTACCACACAGAGGGCCAGATCTCCAGTGCCATCTTCAAGTGGAGACAGCGGGAAAAAATTTTTGCGAAAAGTGTTGACAGCGGAGGACAGTTGTGGTAATATCAGTCTTGCGCTGAACGAGTGCCACCCAAATGCGCGAGTGGTGGAATTGGTAGACTCGCTGGCTTCAGGTGCCAGTGCTCGCAAGGGCGTGCGGGTTCGACTCCCGCCTCGCGCACCATACCCATATAATCCGAACCTTTTTCCGATAGGAGATGGGTTCGGATTATTGGTTTTCTTTGAGAGGTTTGAGAATACCCACTTCCGGAATGGCCTGGAGAGGAAAGCAACCTCCAAACCGAGAGGGCCCCGAAAAAGGAAATAGGCAGAAACAGGGCGGGCGCATCGTGTGACGATTGCATCCGCCCTGATTGTTTACTCCTTTTGTTCGGCCTGCCGCTGCTTTTTCCATTCTTCAAATTCCCGCTGCCCCTCAATGCTCTCGTAGAAAGCGAGAATGTCGGGCAGGATGCAACGGGCAACAGCATCAATCTGGTGCTGGGGAATGTCGGTGTTGTTGACAGGTTTCTTTCGCTTGCTCAAATGGTGTCCTCCGTATCGAAAATTACGAAGGCGCACTCCGCTATCCTCTCGTGTACTTTGTAGAGCTTCTCTTAGGCTCTGCGGATAGGCTGTCCCCCTTTCTGTTGGAAGATCATGTATCGCAATAACGAGGACTGGCTGTCCTCTCATTCTTTTGAGAATATTGTATCGGATTTCAGATGTCCTGTCAAGACGAACACTGGTAGAAAAAGTAAGGGGGCAAAGTCCTTGTACCACAGGGAGTTCAAACACTGAAATTGATCGGGCTATACGATTTCCTTTGGGGGGCGAAAATGAGGGGTTACTTTTTCTATCAACGTCCGCAAATTGGAGGGGTGAACCGCCTGCGCAGCAAGGCTTTCAAGCCTGCTGTGGATAGAAGGTAATGATTTCATATTTGGACTGTCTGAAACAGTGTTGATTTGTGGACAGACGTAACGCTTTAAGAGGCTTTCGGCCCAATGTAAAGGCAAATTTCAAAAAATGCAGAAATTTTATTGGAATTTCCCAAAGCCTGTGTTATACTTGCCATGTGTCGCTTCAATTCATAAAAGTGGGGGGAGTGGATTTTCATGGATAAAAAAGGCTTGACTGAACAAGAAATCCGTACCAGGTTTATTACTCCTGCCATTTCGAGGGCCGACTGGACTTCTTCACAAATCCGCGAGGAGTATGCTATCACAAAGGGACGAATTATTGCCAGGGGCGGTACATACAAAAGGGACAAAGCCAAATTTGCTGACTATGTTCTTTTTTATAAGCCACATATCCCTCTAGCTATAGTAGAAGCAAAAGACAATAATCACAGTGTTTCAGATGGAATGCAGCAGGCTTTGGACTATGCGGAGCGCCTATTGATTCCGTTTGTATTTACTTCTAATGGAGATGGTTTTACCTTCCACAACCGCATGATCACAGATGGTGACAAGGAACAATTTTTGCACCTGGATCAATTCCCTTCACCCGATATGCTTTGGAAAATGTATAAAGAAAAAGTTGGACTTACGGCAGAGCAAGAGGCGATTGTTGAAGAACCCTATTATACTGAGCGTGAAGATCGTACACCACGCTATTATCAGTTAAATGCAATCAATCTAAGTGTTGAAGCTGCAATGCGAGGCCAGAATCGAATTCTGCTTGTCATGGCAACAGGTACAGGTAAAACATACACAGCCTTTCAAATTATCTGGCGGCTTTGGAAGGCCGGAGCGAAAAAACGTATTTTGTTTCTTGCTGACCGCAACGCTTTGATTGACCAGACTTACAGCAATGATTTCTCACCATTTAAGGATAAAATGACAATCGTTCGCAATCGGAAGGTCGATAAATCCTATGAGATTTATTTGGCCTTATACCAGGGGCTAACTGGTGAGGGCGACAAAGATATTTTCAAGCAGTTCAGCCCATCGTTTTTTGACTTAGTTATCATTGATGAGTGCCATCGTGGCAGTGCAAGGGCAGACAGCGCATGGCGAGAGGTGCTGGAATACTTTTCATCGGCAACACAAATTGGCTTGACCGCAACGCCGAAAGAAACGAATGAAATCTCTAATATTGACTATTTCGGTGAGCCGATATATACCTACTCGCTCAGGCAGGGAATTGATGATGGTTTCCTTGCTCCCTATCGTGTAATTCGTGTTGTTCTGGACAAGGATGCGGAAGGATGGCGTCCTTATGAGGGACAAACAGATCGTTATGGAAATATCATTGAGGATCGGGAATATGGTCCAAACGACTATGATCGTGAGTTGGTGTTGGAGCAGCGAACCCGTATCGTTGCCAAAGTGGTATCAAACTATTTGAAGAAGCATGACTTGCGCTTTGACAAGGCTATATTTTTCTGTGTAGATACAGAACACGCAGACCGAATGCGGCAAGCTCTCATCAACGAAAATCAGGATCTAGTCAATCAAGATGAACGCTATATTATGCGTATCACCGGTGATGACCCTATTGGTAAAAAACAGCTTGAAAACTTCCGGGACGTATCCAGCCGCTACCCTACATTAGTGACAACCTCAAAGCTGTTGACTACGGGTGTAGATGCCCAAATGGTGAAATTTATCATTTTGGACTCTAATATCAACAGCATGACAGAATTTAAGCAAATTATCGGCCGGGGAACCCGGGTGCGGGAAGATTTAGGGAAAATGTTTTTCACTATCTTCGATTTCCGTAACGCGACTCGGCTCTTTGCTGATCCGGATTTTGATGGCCCCAGCGAACAAGATGAGGCGTTCACACCGGATGCCGATGGTAATATTTCTGATTTTGATAATGACCCTGTTGATGTGCTGCCTGATGGTGCTGATGAAAATAATCCTTCAGATTTCACTGATGAGCCTCCATCCGGGCGGAGAGTGAAATATTACGTTCACGATGTTGAAGTTACTGTTTTGAAACAGCGCATCCAGTACATTGATAAAGATGGGAAACTAATTACAGAGTCTCTGACCGACTATACGCGCCGCAATGTACGAAATCAATATGCAACATTAGACGATTTTCTGACAGCGTGGTCCTCTGCCAGCCGCAAACAGGCCATATTGGATGAACTGGCGGCACAAGGTGTGCTAATCGAAGAATTACAGGAACAAATCGGGCAGGAATTTGATCCGTTCGATTTGCTCTGCCATGTTGCCTTTGATATGCCGCCGCTGACACGCCGGGAGCGGGCAAATAATGTCAAAAAACGCAATTATTTTGCCAAATACGGCGAACAGGCCCAAGCCGTGCTGAACGCATTGTTGGACAAATATGCAGATACTGGCGTGACCAATCTGGAAAATATGGATGTTCTGAAAATCCGGCCAATCTCTGATTTTGGCAATCCGGCGTATATCGTCAACCGCATTTTCAAGGGAAAGAAAGTTTTTGAACAGGCGTTGCGGGAGTTGGAAGAAGCCCTGTATGCCGCCTAAAGATACAGGAGGACTATCATGGCAGTATCGGGAACAACAAAGGCATTGAAGGACATTATGCGTATTGATGCCGGGATCAACGGCGATGCACAGTACATCGAACAAATTACATGGATGCTCTTTTTGAAAGCCTTTGACTTCAAGGAAGATGAGTGGGAACTTACCGAGGATGACTACTATCCTGTTGTTCCTGAGCAGTACCGCTGGAAAAGCTGGGCGGAAGATGCCGAAGGCGCGACCGGAGATGCTCTGCTTGCACACATTGATGCGATGTTCAAGGATTTGCGTAAGCTGGATATTTCGGATGATGCTAAGAAACGTAAGTGGCTGATCCGAAGCATCATGGATGGTGTCAACAATTTTATGAAATCCGGTACTCTGCTCCGCCAAGTCATCAATAAAATCAATGAGGATATTGATTTTTACTCCATGCCCTCCGGCCACCTTTTCAATGGCCTGTATGAAAGTATGCTGAAAGATTTGCAGAGTGCTGGTAAAGCTGGTGAGTTTTATACACCACGCCCTGTTACCCGTTTCATTGTGGAGATGGTTGCGCCTAAACTGGGAGAGTCTGTCTTAGACCCCGCCTGTGGAACCGGCGGCTTTCTGACAAGTGTTATTGATAGTTACGAGGGAAATATCAATACAACTGAGGACTACCGAAAACTTCAACAGACAATAAGAGGAATTGAGAAAAAGCCCTTCCCCTACTTACTCTGTGTCACTAATTTGCTTGCGCACAAGATTGATGTTCCGAATATTCGGCACGATAATACTTTGCGCATATCTACCACGGATTATAGCATCAAGGATAAGGTGGACGTGATCGTCACCAATCCGCCCTTCGGGGGTGCGGAAGAAAAAGCCATTTCCCAGTCTGTTCCTGCGGAGCTGCGCAACACAGAAACCGCCGATCTGTTCCTTGTCCACATCATGGCGTTGTTGAAAGATGGCGGACGATGCGGCATGGTCTTGCCGGATGGTTTTCTGTTTGGCGGTGGGGTGAAGTCCGCCATTAAGCGCAAACTGGTGGAAAGCTGTAACCTGCATACCATTATCCGACTGCCCAAAGATGTATTTGCGCCCTACACCAACATCAACACCAATCTGCTGTTTTTCCGGAAAGGTACTCCTACGAAAGGGGTATGGTTCTATCGTCTGGAAATGCCCCAGGGCTACAAGCATTTTTCCAAGACCCGCCCCATACTGGACGAGCATTTCCAGCCAGTGCGGGAATGGTGGAAAAATAAAACGGAAAGTGATGTTTCACAGTTTGTTCCTATTGAGGATATTATAGCGGCTGACTACAACCTGGACTTCTGTGGCTTTCCCCATGATACCCAGGAGATTTTGCCGCCGGAGGAATTTATCTCACAGTATTTGCAGGAAAAGGCGGTTATTTCTGCCCGAATTGAAGCCCTGTTAGCCCAGATTTCTGACGCAATGAAGCAGGAGGGCATAAAATGAAAGCAACAGAACTCCGTCAGTCTATCCTCCAGGCAGCGGTGCAGGGGAAATTAGTCCCTCAAAATCCTAAAGATGAACCGGCTTGCGAGTTATTGGGAAGAATCCAGAAAGAGAAAGCCCATTTGATTAAAGAGAGAAAGATAAAAAAGATGCCCCCCTTGCCAGAGATTGCAGAGAATGAGATGCCGTTCGAGATTCCGGAGAACTGGTGCTGGGTGCGATTGGGTCAATTAACAGAACTTATTACAAGTGGGTCAAGAGATTGGGCAAAATATTATGCACCCACAGGTGATATTTTTCTTCGTATGGGAAACTTATCCAGAGGCAAATTTGACCTTCGACTTGATAAAATACAACACGTAAAATTACCAAAAGACATTGAAGGAATGCGAACTTCAGTACAAGCTGGCGATTTACTATTTTCAATTACCGGAGAAATTGGTACTCTTGGTCTGATTCCTGATAATTTTGGAACCGCATATATTAATCAGCACACAGCAATGATCCGCTTTGTGACATACGAGAAAAATAAATTTTACCCCTATTTGCTTTTGTCTGACTATGCTCAAAAGTTTTATAACGGAAACCAGCATGGAATCAAGAATAGTTTTCGATTGGACACAATTGCACTATTACCTGTTCCTCTTCCGCCACTTGAAGAACAACATCGTATTATTTCTAAGGTAGATGAATTATTTGCTCTTTGTGATGAGCTGGAAGCTGAAGAAGAGAAGCTGGATGCACTGGAGGCCCACTTCACCGAGTATTTGCCAAAAGCAATTTTGCAGGCGGCCGTACAAGGTAAGCTGGTTCCGCCAAATCCCCATGACGAGCCTGCATCCGAACTGCTGAAACGTATCCAGCAGGAAAAAGCCCAGCTTGTCAAAGAGGGCAAGCTTAAAAAGGAGAAGCCGCTGCCGCCTATTTCGGAAGATGAAATTCCTTATGACTTGCCGGAGGGGTGGATGTGGTGCAGATTAGGTGAGATAACAAATGTCATTATGGGACAATCTCCAAAGGGCGACTCTGTTTCCGCTTGCAAAGATGGGATAGAATTCCATCAGGGCAAAACTTTATTTACAGACAAATACTTAGCCTTATCTACTCAGAAAACGAATGCGCCAACTAAAATTGCTGTTGCAAATAGCGTTCTGTTATCTGTACGGGCACCCGTTGGCGCAGTTAATATCATAGAAAGGGATATTTGTATAGGCAGAGGTTTATGTGGGTTCAATACTTTTTGTTTCATGAAGCCCCATTTTCTATTCTATTTTTTAAAATCAATGGAACGATCATTTATTGAACAGGCAACTGGAACAACATTTATTGCTGTAACAGGCGAAGTTGTTAAAAAGCAGTTGTTTCCACTTCCTCCATTAGAAGAACAGCAATGCATTATTGCAAAAGTGGACGAGTTGATGACCCTTTGTGACGAATTGAAGGTCGCATACACAATTCCTGTAGTACCCAGCAGTCACAATAATATTATCCCATTCCCTGCCACTCAAAAGGAAGAAGAAACTTTATTGGTAGCCCGTGGCGATGTGGGACAGCTTTCCAATGAGGCAATGCAGGCCTTTAATGATCTGTTTGCGGAGGATGAAGAATGAGCTTTGATCCTGCGCCAGAAGTCAAGGCAAACTGGGTATTGGAAAAAATGGGCATTTTTGATACCCCTGCCCTCCACCTGGATGAAATAGCAGCATCACAGAAAATCAAAATCGGGCGACGTTCTTTGCCTAACGATATGGATTTCAGCGGCGCTTTACTGTTTCGGGGCGATAAACGAGCAATCCTGCTGAATACAGCCATCCCCAATATAGGGAGGCAGAACTTCACCCTTGCTCATGAGTTAGGCCACTACTTTTTGCGGCATAAGCCCGATTTTCAGCAAAGCAAGGAGATGGGGTTTCGCTGTTCCCCAAAAGATATGAAAGATACCCATAAGCCCCAGGAAATTGCCGCAAACTGCTTTGCAACGGAATTGCTGATGCCTGCCAGTCAGTTTCGCCCAATGATGAGCGGCGCGCCGTTGGACTATACACTAATCAACCACCTTGCCAGATATTTTGTAGTGTCTAAACACGCTTGCGGCAGCCGCATTTTAGAGTTTACAAGGGATGCTTGTATTATCATTCGCACCCGTAGTTTCGTAATTACCGGAAAGAATGAGTCCCTCGCAGCCAGACGAAGATTGCTGCCATTAACTCATGTTCCAATAGGGAGTGCCGCATACTCGGCTATTCAAAACAAAGAAAATCAAATTGCGTTTTCAGAGGCCAATCCTGTTCTGTGGCTGGCGAGGGTAAATCCTACAATCCAGCTTTATGAGTGTACGCGAGGAAGTTGGGAAAACGGTGTGGCGACTACAATTTTGAAATGGTAACTTTCCAGAATTATTTACAGTATCAAAACCGGCAAGCAGGGCATGTGTGGCCACACATGCAAAATTGGCAAGCAATGCGGGTTTCATGAAACCCGCTTGCTTGCCGCTTGTTGGGGCCAGCCCCAAACCCCAAATCAGCCCCGTGCCGGGGCTGGCTGCGCGTCCCTGACGGGACGCTTTTTCGTTGGCAGGCATTTTTAGAAAAATCAAAAATAATTTTAATTTTGGGTTGTATTGATTTGACTTATGGGTTATAATACTGGGAGCAGAAAGGAGGCCGTTCAGTGAAAGAATCCAGACGCCCAACCCCGGAGATTGGAATACGCATGAAAGAACTTCGGGAAAGCATCGGTATTTCTCAGGCAGTGCTTGCTGAGCGCATTCACGCCACCCAGTCCAGCGTCAACCGTTATGAGAACGACCAGAGCCCACCACCGCTTGACTATCTCCGGCGATTTGCGGATTTCTTCGATGTTTCCCTGGATTATATTTTCTGCCGGACGGACAAACCCCAGGGAACAACGTACAGCTTTAACCCCACTATCACACCTGACAAAGAAGAAATGCGCCGGTTCATTGAAATGTGTTTTGACCCAGCCTCGCCCATGAATGAGAAGTTGAAGGAAACTCTGTTCCAGATGATGGAGGGCAGGCTGTGAAAAAGAAAAGTCAGCTGATTGCCCTGCCCTGTGACTGCAAATGCTGTATGTTCGTGATTGAAAAGACGGCCTGGGAAGACGGCAGCATTGATTATGGTATTTCGATCCAGGACTCCAGGTATGACCATAACTATAATACGTTATGGGGCCGAATGAAACGTGCGATAAAAATCCTGTTTGGAAAACCGATTTATTACAATGACGTTTATCTCAACGGCGAGGAAACGTTCAACCAACTCATAGAAGATATGAAGCGATTGAAAGAATTAAAGTTCAGCGAAGGGGGGATTGAATGAAAGCCGTGATTTATGCCCGATACTCCAGCGACAATCAGCGTGAGGAGAGCATAGAGGGTCAAATCCGGGAGTGTACCGCCTTTGCTGAAAAGAACGGCATCACCATCCTTCGCCACTATATCGACCGAGCCTTCTCTGCCAAGACGGACAACCGCCCAGAGTTTCAGAATATGATAAAGGACAGCGGCAAGCGGCTCTTTGACATGGTGATCGTCTGGAAGCTGGACAGGTTTGCCCGGAACCGCTACGACAGCGCCCGGTATAAGGCCACGTTGAAGAAAAACGGGGTCAAGGTGGTGTCTGCCACTGAGGTTATCTCGGACGGGGCCGAGGGCATCATTCTGGAAAGTGTTTTGGAGGGCTACGCCGAATATTACTCCGCCGATCTCTCCGAGAAGGTAGTCCGGGGCATGACGGAGAACGCCTTGAAATCCAAGTACAACGGTGGAACGCTACCCATTGGCTACACCATCGACAGCGAGCAGTATTTTCATCTCGACCCGCTGACCGCTCCCTTTGTCCTGGAGGCGTTCAAACAGTACGCCGAGGGTGCAACCATGAAGGAAATCCGTGACTATCTAAATGAACACGGTATGAAAAACACGAGAGGTCAGTCCTTAACCTACAACAGTATCCATCATCTCCTGCATAACCGCCGTTACATCGGGGAGTACACCTATCGGGACATCGTTGTGCCGGGCGGTATCCCCTCCATCGTTCCCCAAGACCTCTTTGACCGGGTGCAGGAACGACTGGCGAAGAACAAGAAAGCCCCGGCCCGACATAAGGCGGAGGAAGATTATCTGCTGACAACGAAGCTGTTCTGCGGATACTGTGGAGCCTACCTCTGCGGCGAGAGCGGCACCAGCCACACCGGAACTACCCACCGTTATTACAAGTGCGTGTCTGTCAAAAAGAAGCGGACAAACTGCCACAAGAAGTCCGTCAAGAAAGATTGGATTGAGGATTTGGTAGTCAGCGAAATCATGAAGATGGTGATGGATGATAATGCCATCAAAGCCATTGTTGCTATGCTCATGGAATTACAGGAGCAAGAGAATGTAAACCTGCCACTATACGAGCAGCAGTTGAAAGAGGCAGACCAGGGCATCCAGAATTTGCTCAACGCCATTCAGCAAGGCATCCTCACCAAGTCCACCAAGGGGCGGCTTGAGGAACTGGAGGCGGTGAAGGAGGACCTGGAAACAAAGATTGCCTGCGAGAAATTGGCAAAGCCGAAAATCAGCGCTGAATTTATGACCTTTTGGCTGCATCGCTTACGCAAGCTGGATGTGCGGCAAGAGTCCCACAGAAAAATGCTGATTGACACATTCGTCAACGCGATTTTCCTGTATGATGATAAAATGGTGATAACCTTCAACTACAAGGAAGGGACGGACACGATTACATTTGATGACCTAAAAGCATCTCCTGCGGCGGAAAAATCTGGTTCGGATATGGATTGCTTAACTGCACCATTGGAAAACCCCGGAATCACTGAGATTCCGGGGTTTTTTCATGTCTGTGCCAGGCTGTTTTCCCTTTATTTTCCCTTTACAGCCCGGAAACTCCCCGGATGAACTGTTCCATGCGCTCGGCACTGGCTCGCTTCATCTGATCTGTCACATGGCCGTACACATCCAGCGTAAAGGCGGCGGTGTGATGCCCCAGATTTTCCTGCACCGTCTTGATGTCATCTCCACTTTGGAGGGCGGCCACTGCATAGGAATGGCGTAAATCATGGAAACGCGCTTCCGGGCAGCCAGCTTTCTTTGCCAGCTCCTTAAAGTGAAGATATACAGTCTGCGGGGAGAGATTGTGCCC
Source organism: bacterium 1xD42-67 (assembly GCA_003612335.1). Classification (GTDB taxonomy): domain Bacteria; phylum Bacillota; class Clostridia; order Oscillospirales; family Oscillospiraceae; genus Lawsonibacter. The sequence goes on along the minus strand of RAYO01000012.1, from coordinate 71,662 downwards.
AAGCTCGTTCGTAAACACAAGACCGGTTTCTTCCCATACTGCACCTATAGCCAGCCGCCACTCTGCCTGACGCCTGTACTGCGCTTTCAGCGTATCCATCACTGTCGAGGCCGGGGTGATACGACGGCCTTTACCATTCTTAGGTGAAACCAGCTGATACTGGCCAGTCTCCCGGTTCCTCTGGAGCTGCTTGTTGATGTTGACAACACCTTTATCAAAGTCGACGCAATCCCAGGTTAATCCAAGCACTTCACCTTCCCTCATACCAGTGAACAGGGTAACAAGGTAAATAAATTCATATTTGTGCCCTCGAATCACAGTCAAGAATCTGCCTATTGCATCGTTATCAAGCGGTTTGATTTCGGCCTTTTCAACTCTGGGCAGCTTACAAGCAGTGGCCGGGTTTTTGTTGATATAGCCCAGTTCAACGGCCTGTTGCAGCGCCTTGTGGAGTACACCGTTTATATTGCGGATTGTTTTAGGCGAAAGAGCTGGAGCGCCCTTGCGCTGCCGCTGTAAGCTGTTATAAAACTGTTGAATCATGTGCGTGGGCAACTCCTCAAGTTTGGCGCCGCCAAGGGCCGGTTTCAGGTGTGTCTCAACCGTGGCCCGGTAAGAGTCCGCCGTCCTTGGCTTGACCCCCATCAGGTAATCCCCAAGCCAGATGTCCAGCCATTCGCTAAGGGTCAGCTTGCAGGGTTCCTTGTAGGCCCCTTGGTCCAGATCAGACGTCACCTGACGCAGTTTCTGGGCCACCTCTTTCTGCGTCTTGCCAGTAATGGAGTGCTGCTTCTGCTTTCCGGTTTTAGGATCATAGCCCGAAGTGTACCGGGCTTCCCAATATAAATATTCTTTTCCGTTGCGCTTCACGATTTTTTTCCGGATAGAGCCGCCTCCGGAAGCGTTCTGGCTATTTTGTGTACTGCGCGGCATTAAATCATTCCTCCTCTCGACCGCACAGCAGGAATCCTTTTTATCGTACCATCTATATAGCTTTTTCGACAGGTCGGATTTGTATTAGATATGGAGCGGTTTTTCTCTTGGGCATAGGGCCAGTACAGCTCCAGAAACGCTTGAAAAGCATCAACGGTCTGAGACATCCAGCGGCGGTCCGGGATAAGCAGTCGGCGGCCTGGGTTATCCAGCGTCAGGTGGCGGCGAAGGCGCTGACGTGAAAGACAGTCCAACGGAATGGCTCCACGGCCACGGATAGTCAATAGTTTTTCTGTATATGCCTTTTTAGCCGTTTCGGTTTCAATGGCAAAGCATTCTGTATACGTCAATCCAAGGCGGCGGCTCAGGTAAAGAACAGTAATATAATCTTCGTGTTTTTGTTCAAAAGCACAGGCAAGCATACGCTCAAATTCTAACGGGCTCCAAGTATCCACAGGCGGGACCCTGTGTAATTCATTCATCAGCTTCCGGTTCTCCGCTTCCAGTGTCGACAGTTTTACCGACTGTTCCTCCAATGTCCGCTGAGCCACCAACAGCGCCTGTGCCAGCAGCTCCTCCGGGGCCATGCCCTCCTGGCCCGCTATGTATCCGCCGTTCTTCCGGATGGATGGCAGCACCTCGGAGGTGACCCAGCGTTTGAACTCTTTGGCTCGTTCCAGCTTGCTGGAGAAAATCAGGCTATACATGCCCGATTCGTTGATGATGGTCATATTTCGATTTTGGCTGCCGTCGTGAATCGCGACGGTAGCTTTATCTTCATCATCCACATGGGTAGACATTGCGTCACGGGGATTGCTGTATCCCAGTGCATCGGCCACATCTTTGCCGACAAACCACGGCTCCCCAGAAATGCTTACAATGCGGATTTCTCCAAACTCTGGGTTATTGAAAATTACAGGTTCATTCATAAAATTTCCCCCTTGATTTTCACCCAGGAGACTGATAGAATGACTATGCAGCCCTCAGAGGGCAAACTACCCCCTGGGTGTTGATGTGAGTAGTCGGGTCGTCTCGCCAAAGTCTCCCCGGCTACTCGTCTATTTTTTTTGTTCCAAAACCAGCTCAATACCCTCACGTACAACATCAGTTATGGTTTTGTTGTAGTTTTTACAATATGCTTGAAGCCGCTCCATGGTGTCTTTGTCAATGCGCGCGGTGACGTCAAACACTTTTGGGTTGTCTGATTTTGGGCGACCTGTACGTGGACTCAAACCATCACCCACTTTCTGTCCAACAAAAATTATAATTATTGTTTGACAAAAAGTCAAGGGTCAATTTTATTTTTGTCCATAAAGGTCGCGCTATTTGGCTCATGTCTTTAACATACGAAAATTAAAGTGCTTTGTCAAATGATGTTCCATTTTTAGAAAGACTTTTTTAATATGAACATAGTTCCTACCACCGGGGCGGCTCTTTTTTGTCCTTAATTGTGTCTCTGAGTGGTTTCTATTATAGTATATATACGCATATATGCAAGATGGAATATCTAACAAATTGCGCATATATGCTTTGTGTATATTGCATATTTGCGTATATGGCATGAGCGTGATATAATAGGCCTAAATTCTCAAAAGGTGGTGGTCCTATGGGTGGAAAGACAAGCCCAACCAGTATCAACAAATATATCGCCAAAGCCTACGACCGGGTGAACCTCACCATGCCGAAAGGGAAAAAAGACACCGTCCAGGCCCACGCAGCGGCCCGCGGGGAGAGCGTGAACGGGTTTATTAACCGGGCGATAGACAGCCAGATGGAGCGGGACGGAGCGGCTCCTGGGGACGTTGAGGATCTGGAGGAGAATAAAGAAAAAACCGGAGGTTGACCTCCGGTATCTTGACATAACAGTTGCGCCGACAGGATTGGGCAAAACACGGCAAAACATAGCAAAATTTGTGAAATTTTCCGGGTTTACAGTTTGTGATTTTTAGCATATAATAATTCACATAGATAGAGAATGGTTGCCATGCGCTTCGGAGATGAATGTACAAAAACGTACAACGAAGGTATCGTTCCGGCCTTTATTGAAAGGGGTGTATATCATGGCGACAAAAAGTGTATTGAAAAGTATTCATATTCGAGATAAACATGCAGCAGAACGGTTGGTCAGCGCTTTAGAGCACGCCGCAGAAAAGGGCTCAAAACAGGTTTTACGGACAAGGATGTTTTCTGACGCAAACAGAGATGAAATTCGTAAGATGTTTGGAGCGAAGCAATGACGGGATACCGGGTTGTCAATCTTGGAATATTGATTGAGGAACTGGGAGAGGATACCGTTAAGGATATCCTCTCTAGTTTTTCGTGCCCGCTCAACCCTGATGTTGAAGGGTTCCTCAAACGCAAAGCAATTGATTTTGCGAAGCAGAGCTGGGCGCAAACCCATTTGGTTTTTGCTTCATTCAAAAATCAGTGGGTCCTAGTCGGTTATTTTGCATTGGCCAGTAAGCATATCACGATTACCTCAAAATTTCTCTATAAACAAAGCAAGACATTGCGTAAGCGAATATCCAAATTTGCAACCTATGACAGCGAATTAAAATCCTATATCATGTCAGCGCCTCTTATTGCTCAGTTAGGAAAAAACTACGCTGAAAATTATAATTCATTGATTACCGGAGATGAATTATTGGAGGAAGCGTGTCACAAAATTAGTAGGATACAGTTTGATTTAGGCGGGAAATTTGCCTATTTAGAGTGCGAGGATAAACCAAAGCTTTTAGAATTCTATTCTTCCAATGGTTTCTGTGAATTTGACCGCAGAGTGTTGGATAAGGATGAGACCGGACTTGACGGAGAGTATCTGGTACAAATGCTAAAATACATACGTTAAGCAGTTTCGGTGTAGCACCGGAGCTGCTTTTATCATTTCAAGGCCGCTGCGGTCTGGCTGAGGGCGCACTATCCCCCTGATCCTTGCCATTTCTCCCTAGCTTACTCCGCCCTGAATGCAACCCCATTATAGTGCAAAAAAGTGGGGCCGCAAAGGTGGAAATTCTCCACCTAAATACGGCACCAGTTTATCAGACGATTTTGGCTGTGTCTAGTTGAGATTTTATCAACCAAGCGCAGATATCGAATATCTTTAGGAAGCCAGTTCCCTAGAGATATAGTCAATACCCTCTGTCCGAAAATCATCCAAAGATGTAAACTGTTTATCAGCTGTATTGGTAATCTGGTTTCGATTAAAAGAAGACAGGCTATCAAAATCCTCATGCACAATCAAACTGCGAAATGGAATTTTTTGTTTTTGAAAAGATAAACAACTAATGACCACTCTGGATGCTTTCGTATTTTCATTGACACCAAATATAAATAAAGGCTTAGTACCATTCGTGTGAGCAGGAATATGATAATCTACTACAAGTTGGTTGTCTTTTGTAGGACGAAAATCTTTAGCATAGTCATATTGTTTAAGACTTTCCTGCATATACGAATTGAGGCTCTCATAGAAAAGAGATTGCACAATATCGTAACTGAGCATATCCATTGCATTTATTTTAGAAATCACTTGGGCAAATTGATAGATACCCATAACAAATTGTTGGGGATAAACATCCAAGTATATCATGCCATTATCAATTAAACAATGGTTTTGCGAGATTGTACTTTCCAATATCTCCTTCTTCCTTGGCGTGTCAATATCAAAATTATAGGATAACTTCATCAATGTAAGTCCGTGATCAGAGATACGGAGCAAACTTGTATTACATGGACACTCTTCTACAAAGAGATCGTACATATCTCCATCTTCATAGAAAAATGGTACAAGGATTTTGAACAGGCCCAAACGCTTCTCACGGAATTGCAGCGTTTTAAACTCTGTTATTAGAGATTCTAACCCTTGTAGATCAAGCATGATTACACCTCCTCAAAGAGAGAAGTTTGATCAACTTCTTCAGGCAACTCTACAACACTTTCTACATTTTTCACTTTGTATTCATTTATCAGATAAAAAATGGCTTGCTCAAATGAAGAGAATGCAGAAGTAAGTACACGTCCTGACGGTTTTTGATAGCGTTTATCTTTAAAATCATCAAGGGTAATAGTATGAATATGGTAATCATGGTGAATATCTGAGCCAAGTGGTTCTTTTCCGTCATGTGGTCCTTGACAGCGAAGCAATATCACACTGCTTTTGGATATTTCTATATAGTTAGCTGGATTTGTCCATATCAACCCAACTGAAAAATCTTCAAGGAAGTCCTCAGATTGACGCAAGTAGAATTTATATTCATACTTCCTATTCTCTGAAACAAGATAAATGTTATTTCTTCGATGTCGATTTGCGAAGGAGAGCTTTTTGCGATCTGCTCGAATAGCAACCTTATTGCAGAAAAGTACTTCCTGCAACAAAGTGTCATTGATAGATTCCATATTGCTTACTCCTTTATAATTATATCATAGTTTGAACTATATGTCCTATGCATGTGCCCAAGTTGGGCACATTTATCTTTCAGCGAAATCTATGAGAAATACCGCTCTGTTTCATAATTGCATTGGCTGTATGTCGAGACTTGATTTTTCCGTCTACTGTGAAGTATTTCCCACTAATCGGGCTGTACCAAATGTCATGGTCCCCTCTGCCATGTCGTACAAAAGTACAACGATTCTTGGTTAAAATCTCACGCACCTGCTTCTCGTACTCAGCCATGCGCCATGATCCTCTCCTTGCGCTCAGATTGGAAGGTCAAGGTCAAGGGGGTGGCGTCCGGGTCGTTCAGCTCCAGCAGCTCGGGGACAGCGAAGCGCACGCGCTCCAGCAGGGCATCAAAGGAGCCGGACTCCAGCACAAGGCCAGGAATATCGCCGCTGGTGGCGATCCAAACGCTGGTCTCCGGGTCCCATGCCAAATTTACAATATAGTTCATAGTCAATCCTCCCATCGTCATTATATCATATCGGAAAGATTTCGTTTTGTATTCCTAAAGTGCCCAAGTTGGGCACTTTTATTTTTTCTCCGCATCCTCCTGCATGGATAGAAAATCAATAAAAGTCATCACCTTGTCCTGGGCCTCGGGCGACAGCCGGTTGAATTTTCTGACCAAATAGGGCTGATCAATGTTATCGGAGTCCTTCCCTTCAGTTTCTTTCCCAGTTAGAAGATACGTAACTGTGGTTCCGAGAGCCCTTGCTATCTCAGGCAACCGCTTATTGTATGATGCCGATTTTCGAGTTCTCCAATTGCTGACCGCAGAAGGTGGGAGACCAAGCTCAGCAGCAAATATTTGCTGCTCACTATACAGTTCATCGACTAGTTTGAAGATACGATCTACAATGTCCAAAGGGTCCACCACCTGTCATTTTTCACAAATTCTTTTTTTAGTTGTAAGAGATTCACAATAATCACAAAAAACAAAAATATCGCAAAAAGCAATTGACAATTACGCAAATGATAATTATGATTTAGGCAAGGTAAGCGAAAGAGCAAAAAAGAGAGGATAACAAATCATGGTGACAGAGAAACGATTCAAGGCCCTGGAGCAAAGAGTTGCGGCGCTTGAAACAGAAAAGCGGCAATCGTCCCAGGAAAAGGCATCTGGAAATGAATCAATGGCGCTGGATATTCTCATAAAGTCACGCCAAATCCCCCTGTATGCCCGGGACATTTACACCCATTGGGAAGATATCTCCAGTGATGATCTGGAAAAGCTGAGTCAGTATCTTGAAATCGTGATTGAGTATTTCAACCTCGCCCTTCCGGAATCGACTTTGTAACAGGGAAGATATCTTATCAGTATATGACATTTTACCATGCTTGCCACAACTAAGCAAGCCCAAACCTGAAAGGAGGTGTAAAAATGTCGCAGAGAATCAAACTGCCCCCGCTGGTTTCCCTGGTGAGGCTGCGGGAGGGGCGCGGCCTGGATCAGCGCGGACTGGCCGCCGAGTTGGGAGTCTCCCCCGGTGCGGTCGCCCAGTGGGAACGGGGCTACAACCTGCCTGGGACCGACAACCTGCTGGCACTGGCCAATCTGTTCGGCTGCTCCGTTGACACAGTGCTGGGCCGGGAGCCGCCCACAGTATCCAGCTAGGGTCCAGGACCATCACAGCAAAGAAAGGAGGCGATCAGAGTGGAGAACAGGCCCACATCATTCGATGATATCCCACTGGTTCTGTCCGTGGAGGAGCTGATGCCCATTCTCCATGTGGGGAGAAATACCGTCTATGAGCTGGTGCGCTCCAACCAGATCAGAGGCATCAAGGTCGGTAAGCAGATTCGAGTGCTTAAAACAGACGTACTGCAATTCCTGGGCTGCCAGGAGCCGTCAATCGAAGCCGGTTAAGCTGACCATACCCCAGGAAGGAGGAAAAGTCCATGTCGGAGGAATACCGAAACATTTACAAAATCGCCCGCCGCACAGCCGGTTTTACCCAAGAAGCAGCTGCAGAACGGCTGGGTATTTCTGTAGAAAGTGTACGAGCATATGAAATAGGGCAGCGCATACCCCCTAACGATATCGTAAACGCAATGGTTAGCTGTTATGGCACTCAGCACCTGGCTGTTCAACATCTGCAAGAGAACAATGTACTGTTTGGCCAGGTTATCCCCCAGCTGGAAGAGCGCAGCGTGCTGGAAGTAACGGTCCGAATATACAACCGTCTGCGCCGTTTCCAAAAGGATAACCGGTTAGACCGGCTCTTAGCCATCGCAGAGGACGGGATCATCGACGACCAGGAGCGCCCTGAGTTCGAGGCCATCATCGCAGACCTGCGGCAGATTATTCAGTCCGGCCTAGAACTGGAAGTCTACTGTAAAGACGGAAACTAGGAGGCTATATCATGTGGCGAAAACTGTTTGAGTCTCACCCCTGGCTGGAGGACCTTTTCAACTGGGGTGTGCTCACCGCTTCGGGGCTGGCTTTTCTGCTGGCTCTGGCCGTGTACTTAGGGAGGACAATGGGATGACCACAAGGACAAGGCAGCGCAAAGAGGAGCTTCTGAGGCTGGTGGACCTGATAGAGCGTCTGCCGGTGGAGGTGGAGATCAACACTGCAAGGTCCAGCTCGCACGGCGATCCCGAACTGCTGCTGACCAGCGGACTGGATTCGGTGGCAGCCGCTTACGCTCTGGAGATCCAAGAGCGCCGATTTGAGTATGAAGATTCCAGCAACATCCAGCGGACGGCTGTGTTAGATGGAATCACGTTGGTTGAGATTGTTCCAGTCCAGGAGGAAAAGTAGATGTCAAAGAAGATTTTGCCCAAGGCCACTAAGTCCAGCATGGTGAAGCTGGTCCGGGCCAAGGGCTACGATGTGCCCTCCCTCTACCAGGCTGTTTTCGAGCGGCATGGCCGCGCTTTCTGGCTGCGCTGGGTGGACAAGGGGAAAGCTTCCCATTCGGCATATTACACCGGCGCAGGCGGCCGGCCGGTCCTGCAGGTCGATAAGACGTGGATCGACCTCACTATGGCGGAGGTGATTCATTTTGGTCTGTATGAGGAGAAATAAAAAAATCCCGCATGACTGTGAACGCAGCCACGCGGGACCCGTACTCAAAGAGTACAATAAGGACATGTTTATGATAACACAGCAAAATGGATTTGACAAGGGGGTAGTGAAGAAATGACGCCAAAGGATTTGAAAAACCGGCTTCTTGAAATAATCGATGTCTTAGACGCAATGCCGGACGACGTTAAGGTCATCCAGGCTATGGCCGTCGTAAAACCGTTAGGGCAAGGACACATCCTGATCCATGAGGGCCTGGATTCGGTAGCGGCCTCGCTGGGCGTCGAGCCCCAAAAGGCCATTGACTCCCTCTACCCGGCTAAGCAGATTATTATGGACGGTTTTGAGCTGATCCAGTATGTCAGGCATACGGCAGCTAAATGAGTTCAGTGCTAAAAGCTACACCAAGAATGGGGGTGAAGAATATACCAGACCATCATTTTAATCCTGTGCTGGCTCAGACCTATGGGGTAGACGTCGCTGTTTTCCTGCATAACATCTATTTTTGGCTCAAGCATAACAAGGCTTATGAGAAGAATTTTTACGAGGGGAGATACTGGACATTCAACTCCCTGGCCGCTTTCTGTGAGGCGCACCCGTACTGGAGCAGACGGCAGATTGAGCGTATCATTTCCGCCTGCAAGAAGAACAGCCTGCTTCTGACAGGCTGCTTCAACCAGGACAAGCGGGACAGGACAAGCTGGTATTCCCTCTCCGACAAAGCGATGGCCTATTTTGCAGAGTGCGCCACAGAAACGGCTGGATGCATTTCACCAAACGGTGAAATGCAAAACACGGAACGGGGACAATCATTTCACCAAACGGGGACACCATTACCAGATATAAACCCAGATAACAGCCTAACAGATGATCCCCCCAAAGCCCCCCAGGGGGCGGCGGGCTCAGGAAAGCCAAAGCGGGGCCGAGCAGCAAAGGCGGCGCCCGATTGGAAGCCGGAGCGGTTTGAGGGCTTCTGGCGGATGTACCCCGTCAAGAAGTCCAAACAGGCAGCGATACGCGCTTGGGACTCACTGCATCCGGATGACAGGCTGCTGGTGGTGATGGGCCATGCCCTCCAGCGCCAACTGGCCAGCCCTGAGTGGCAGCGGAAGATTCGGGAGGAGGACGGCCAAGGTATTCCCTACCCCGCCTCCTGGATCAACGGCCGGCGCTGGGAGGACGAGGAGAAGCTCCCAGCTTTGGGGGCAACTGAGGCCATAAGGCCGGAAAGGTTTGGGTGGGACTGATGCCAGATTATTTACTTGCTCAAAGTAGCGTGTTAGGGGCTATGCTGATTGACGCAAACACGGTGGGTGACGTTGTGACCGTCCTTCGTCTAGAGGATTTTACCGATCCCACAGGGCGGGAGGTGTTTCTGGCAATCCGGGAACTGTATCTGTCCGACGAAAAGATCGACCCAGTGACAGTGCTGCATAAAATGGAAGCGCCCAGTCCCGAGCGACGTCAATATCTGCTCAGGGTGATGGATGAAACTCCCACAACAGCAAATCTCCGGGAGTGGATGGCCATTGTGCGGGAGCAGGCCGGTGTACGCGCGGCCCAGAGCGTTGGTCTGGAGCTGATTTCTGAGGGGACTGTCACAATGGAGCAGGTGCGGGAGATTGTAGGGAGGCTCAATGGCCTGATAGCGGACAGTCCTGGGGTAGAGTGCCTGTCCATGGAACAGGGCATCCTCAATTTCTATGAGGAACTGGAGCGCACCCCGCAGTATGTGCCCTGGGGCATTGATTTCCTGGATTCCGGGCTCACCGCTGAGGCCAGCGACTACGTTGTTCTGGGTGGCTACCCCTCGGACGGAAAGACAGCCCTGGCACTGTCTATGGCCTATCATCAGGCCAGAAGCTTGCGGGTGGGGTTCTTTTCACTGGAAACGAAAAATTCAAAGCTTTTTAACCGTGTGTTCTCCTCAGCGGCTCAGGTGAGTGGGGTCCGCATAAAACATAGGGCATTGACAGAAAGAGACTATGATCTGCTGGCGTGCAAGTCAGAGAAGGTCCGCAGCCGTCGGCTGTCTTTGATCCGCTCCTCCAGCATGACGGTGGAGGATATCGCCTCTTACACCAGGGCCAAGCGATTTGAAGTCATATACATCGACTACCTGACCCTGATCCAAGCTCCAGGCCGGACGGAATTTGAGCAGGCTACATACATCTCCAAGGCCCTGCACCGTTTCGCCCAGGATACCGGAGTGACTGTAGTTGCCCTCTCTCAGCTCTCCCGCCCTGAGAGCGGAAAGGTTAAGCCGCCTACCCTGGCTTCCCTGCGTTCCTCCGGTCAGATCGAACAGGATGCCGATATTGTGATGTTTGTTTATCGGGAGGAGCCTGGGCGGCTGCGCAGCCGCCGTATTCTGGCTGTAGAAAAAAACAAAGAGGGCGAGACAGGACGGGTGCCCCTGCTGTTCAACGGGGAGACCCAGACGTTTCGGGTGGATACAAACGGTCTGATAAAATCCAAGCGCGAGGAACCTGAGTACAAGCAGCAGTCATTCTATGAGCTCCCTGGCAGTGAGCCGCTGCCCTGGGAGGAGGAGTACGACCACATCGGCGCAGCGCCGAACACATAAAACGAGAGGACGAGTACAATGAGGACAACCGTGATACTCAACTTAAAGGGCGGAGTTGGTAATGGAAAGAAAGTAATTATGAAAAGTTGAGTGATAAAAAGGCTAGGAATCAAGGGGATTTTGTTGAATAACTTAGCATAATACCGCAAAATGGAGGAAGCCGAGAGGCAAAACATTTTGGAGGTATTGAAATGCAGGAAATGGCTATCAGCAGGACTATCGGACAAGTCAGGCAAAGGTTGGAAGAAAACGGGTATAGCAAGGGAAAGATTCAGCAATTTAACAGCACCACCAATCAACTTGTAAAATTTATGGCACAGCAGGGAATCAGCGATTACAGCATGGACATCGGAATTCGCTTTATTGAGGAACACTACGGATTCAAGTCGGATGGAACATTAAGCCGTGAGAACCAGGGGCGGCTGCAAGATCTGACGATGCTGTCTGAAGTGCAGCTGCATGGTACGTTTATGATGCGGCACAGGAACCGAAGCTACCGCATACCGGAGGGATTCCAAAAAGCAACGGATGAGTTTCTGGAGCATCGTCGCTTTGTTGGTATTGTGGAACGGAACATGGGAACGGTTGAGCTGTACCTGGAGCGATTTTTTCACTACCTGACCAGCCGGGAGATAGACACAATTCCCAAGATCACAGGCGAGCATATCCAAGGCTATCTGCGGTATATCAGTGCATTCAGCAACCAAAGCAAGGACCATATGATGCGGACTGTGAGGCAGTTCATGGAATTCTGCTGGCAGAATGATTACCACCCGCAGAATCTGGCCAGCTTTGCGCCCAATGTTCACTACGACAAGCGGGCCCGCATCCCTTCTGCGTATTCCTACGATGATGTTATGAAAATCCTTGGTATGGTTGACTGGAATAATCCGGTAGGCAAACGCAATTACGCAATCCTGCTGTTGATCACCCGTCTTGGGCTTCGTACCGGGGATGTCAGCGGACTGCGCTTTGAAAATTTTGACTGGGAACACAATCGCCTCACCCTGACCCAGCACAAAACCGGCAGACCCCTGACGCTGCCACTGTTGGAGGATGTTGGATTGGCGGTGATTGACTATCTGAAATTTGGGCGGCCTGTCTCTGGCAGCAACACTGTTTTTCTCAGTCATAAATATCCATTCAAGGACTTCAATCCCAGTTCTCTCTACAGGATCGTTTCAGAGTATATCCATAAAGCCGGATTGACAGTTCAAGGGAAAAAGCGTGGGCCGCATTCTCTGCGGCACAGTCTGGCCAGCAGGCTGTTGGAAGAAAATGTTCCGTTGCCTGTTATTTCGGAGATTTTGGGCCATGCCAATACCGAGACTACCGCTGTTTACCTCTCCATTGGGATTGACCAGCTGCGCCGCTGCGCATTGGAGGTGTGAGATGATCACTGTCACACCCATTACCATGAGCGGTGTTTTCGCTCCGTTGGCGGATGATTTTGTTGCGTTCAAACGGGCTCAGGGCTACAAATACTATACAGAAGCCAAAATCCTCCAACGGTTCTGCCGCTTTACGGAAGAGTACAGCCTCACAGCTCCTGTCCTGACCAGAGAACTGGCTATGGATTGGACATCTCCCAGAGATGGAGAGGCGGCAAAAAGTCGGCTGCATCGTGTCAGTGTACTGAATCAGTTCAGCAAATATCTGGAATTGACCGGACACCAAGTCTGTATGCTGCCCAGCTGCCATTGGAACCAGGGTTCTTTTACCCCCCACATCTTTACCCACATTGAGATGGACAAGCTGTTTCAGGCAGCAGATAACATTCGGCCCATTGCTCAGGCAAGAGATCTGCATAAGGAACTGCCGGTCCTGTTCCGCCTGCTCTACGGCTGTGGTCTGCGGGTTTCAGAAGCGGTGGGGCTCCTTTGCCGGGATGTGGATTTGGAGAAAGGCATCCTCACGATCCGGGAAGCAAAAAACGGGCGGGACAGGCTGATTCCACTTTCTGGATCCCTGCTGAAACTGCTGCGTGATCACCGAGAAAACACAGCTTACTGGCTGTGTGACGATGATTTCTTTTTCCCTGCACCGGACCGCACGATCCTCAGCCCGAACACCGTTTACCAACGATTCCGAAAATTGCTTTGGAACGCCGGTATTCCATACAACGGAAAGGGAAATGGGCCGCGTCTGCATGATATTCGTCATACATTCGCAGTCCATACGCTGCAAAAATGGGTGGAAACCGGCGAGGATCTGACCGCAATGCTGCCAGTTCTGTCTGTTTTTATGGGGCATAAATCCATGCGGGCAACTTCTCGCTATCTTCGCCTGACGGCAGAGGTCTATCCGGATGTGGTTCGGCAGGTAGAAAACACCTGTGCATATGTGATACCAGGCGGTGAAACCACTTGAAGCCTACTGATTTTGCCATACATCTCAGCCGGTATTTAGGTGTCTATCTTCCTGGGCAGTCTGGATGCAGCGTGAATACCGTCCGCTCGTACCGGGATACCTTCTCCCTGTTCCTCCGATTTTGCCAAAAGGAACGCAAACTCAATCCGCAAAAGCTGACCTTGGAGCAAGTAACAAGGCGTCTGGTTGAGGATTTTTTGCAATGGCTGGAGACAGAGCGTGGCTGCTCTGCCGGGACTCGGAATAACCGTCTGGCCGCGATCCATGCGTTTTACAAGTATTTGCAGTTCGAGGCTCCCCATCTATTGGCGCACTGCCAGGAGATCCTCTCGATCCCCAATAAACGTGCGGAGAAAAAGGTGGTATCCTACCTCACCTTGGACGAGATACAGGCAATTCTTGCGCTGCCTGACCCACAGACCGCCGCCGGGTGCCGTGATCTCGCTATGCTGGCGCTGCTCTATGATACCGGGGCTCGGGTGCAAGAACTGGCAGACCTCAAATTTGAAGATGTACGCCTTTCCAGTCCTACTGTAATTCGTCTGACCGGAAAAGGCGGAAAGGCCCGGTTCGTGCCCATTATGGCTCCGACTGAAAAGCTGCTGCGGGCTTATCTGGAGGAATGTGACCGCCGCTTCTCCATGCACGGCGGGGCCCCTCTCTTCCGAAACAGGGACGGAAAAAAACTTACCCGTGCCGGAATTGCTTATATTCTGAACAAATATGTGAAATCCGCTCAACAGATGGGTGCTATTCCGGCGCAGATGGCCGTTTCTCCCCATGTTTTACGTCACAGCAAAGCCATGCATCTGCTGCAATCCGGCGTGAACTTGATCTACATCCGCGATCTGTTAGGTCATGCGGATGTGAGTACAACAGAAATCTATGCCCGCGCCGATGAACATTTCAAACGCCAGGCGCTGACAATGGCTTATCCCAGCCCTACCCCAGAACCGGAGACTCCGGCCTGGCAAAAAGATTCCGATTTATTGAACTGGCTGAAAGGTCTCGGAAAGTGATCCTCTCTATATTATGGAAAGTCTTTCCCGGCTTTTTTGCTGTGCTTCAAGGCTTTTAAGGAGGGACTTTCCATAATCTTTTACTTTTCATTACCAACTCCGCCCTTTTGATTTGCTACACTCAACACTTTTGGTTTCGCCATTTGGGGTTTCCTCCTTTCGTAGATTTAGCCGCCTGCGGCGAAACAGGCGGCTATGTACGGGCATAGAAAAAGCCGCCTTTCCTTTGCAGAAAAGACGGCCTATCCAGTCAGGCGATATGTGATTTTAGAGGGTAATTCAAAGGGCGGCGCAAAACCGTATGTCTGCATTTCCTGGTGTTTCGTCGTATCAAAGCTCATCCCTTGGTAGTAAATACGTAGTAATTGGGGTGGTCTGTTGTCAGGAAATGCGGGGTAATGCGCTGTTCCACAAGGTTTTGCGGGTTCTTACAAAATATTTGGTCAAAAAACCATACCAATGAAATCCAAGAGATTTCTGAGTTTAAGGAGATTAAGGGTAGCGATTATTTTCCCCTCCTCAAATTTTTAATCCGTAATGGTCATATTGATGAATTTCCATTGTCGGGATGCAGTATCCTGATGCCGTTAATGCGTACATTCTGACACATAATTTCCAAAAAGAAGACAGAGATTATCTTTACGCCCATTATACGCGCTATGGAGAAAAGGCACAGAAAGAAATTATTTCATTAGCGGAAGCACAGATACGAACCATTACTTCCAGTGCAATAACACTGGATGATTGATTACTTTCTATTTTGCTTCAATCTGACGTAATCGCCCGTAATCAAAAGATTTTGCTGTTCAATAATGCTATACCCACATTAAATGAAGACACCTGCAAAAAGCATTTTGATGAACTGGATCTTTCGGAACTGAAAGGGATATTTTCAAAAGGAGGTGGGCGTAGAAATTATCAAAAGACCTATGAGATAGCTGAAATATTGGACGCACTTAAAGCGAACAGATGGATATATGAATATCGTGATGACGAAAGAAATGGTGATAAATATATTATTATAAAAAACAAGCCGAGAAGTAAAGAGCCAGATGCTTCAGGCTAATTTATAAAAATACTACAATTCCAAAGTTTTCGGTAAAAATCGATTTTAACCGCTTATTGCACACCGGAGCAAAGTACGCTTTGCTCCGGTGTCCTTTTGTCAAAAATATCCGTCACCTCGTCCCGCACCAGACCAGTCCCATTCCGACGGGCCCCGGTCTGGTTTTTGATTCAGACTTGAGAACTGCGGCACCGCCAGGGAAGGATGCTCCTGATGGACGCTCCCGGTAAAAAAGCCCCCTTGCAAAGGCGGGGAAAGGGTGTTACAATGAGACAGAGCAGAAAGGATCTGCGATCTTTTGGATGGAAGGAAGTGGGACCCAGGATGGACGGCCGAAGTCGCTGCAGAGGCACGGAGGACAGCTGCCACGAACGAGGGGCGGCGGTCCGGGACCGTACTGGGTCCTGGTCCTGCCGCCGGTAAGGGGGCCATCCCCTCTCCTCGTCATGTGCAGCCACAGGCGCCGCCGCGAAGACGGTGCGCCTGTGGCTTTTCGTGCCCTGCATCGTTTGGAGGAGACGAGAGGAGGAAACTGATATGCACGAGAACTATGACCTGGGCCTGCTGATGGAGCTGGTCCGGGAGCGGAGGTTCCGCCAACTGCGGGAGCTCCTCGATGAGATGAACGAGGTGGACGTCGCCGAGTTCCTGGATGAGCTGGACATCGAGCAGGAGATCCTGGTCTTCCGCCTGCTGCCCAAGGACACGGCGGCGGAGGTCTTCGCCTATCTGGAGGAGGACCAGGAGAAGCTGATCGGTGCGCTGAGCGACAAGGAGCTGCGGGAGGTGCTGGACGAGCTGTATCTGGACGATACGGTGGATCTGATCGAGGACATGCCCGCCAACCTGGTGAGCCGGATCCTGCGCAACACCGACGCCTCCACCCGCAGCCAGATCAACCAGCTGCTCAACTACCCCAAGGACTCCGCCGGCTCTCTGATGACCACCGAGTTCGTCTACCTCCACCCCAACAACACGGTGGAGGAGTCCTTCGCCCGGATCCGGAAGGTGGGCCTGGACAAGGAGACGGTCTATACCTGCTATGTCACGGCCAACCGGGTGCTCCGGGGCGTGGTGACCGTGAAGCGGCTGCTCATGTCCTCCTATGAGACCCGGATCGGCGACATCATGGAGACCAACGTGGTGTCCATCGGCACCCACGAGGACAAGGAGGACGTGGCCCAGCTGTTCTCCAAATACGATCTGACCGCCCTGCCCGTGGTGGACGGGGACGACCGGCTGCTGGGCATCATCACGGTAGACGACGCTATGGACGTCATGGAGGAGGAGGCCACCGAGGATATCGAGAAGATGGCCGCCATCCTGCCCACCGACAAGCCCTATTTCCAGACCGGCGTGATCGAGACCTGGAAGCACCGCATCCCCTGGCTGCTGCTGCTGATGATCTCCGCCACTTTCACCGGCACCATATTGGGCTTCTTCGAGGAGGCCCTGGCCTCCAACGCCGCCCTCACCCTCTTCATCCCCATGCTCATGGACACCGGGGGCAACTCCGGCGGCCAGGCGTCGGTGACCATCATCCGCGCCATGTCTCTGGGGGATGTGGAGTTCGCCGACTGGTTGCGGGTGATCTGGAAGGAGCTACGTGTGTCCTTCCTGTGTGCCGCTACCCTGTCTGTGGTAGTGTTCGGGAAGGTGATGGTCGTGGATCGGAAGAGCGCCTCTGTGGCCCTGGTGGTGGCGGCGACCATCTTCTTCACCATCGTCATCGCCAAGCTCATCGGCTGCACTCTGCCCATGCTGGCCAAGAAGCTGGGCTTCGATCCCGCCGTCATGGCCTCCCCCTTCATCACCACCGTGGTGGACGCCCTGTCCCTGCTGGTCTACTTCGCCGTCGCCACCCAGATCCTGGGCCTGTGACGGCATGAGATACGGAAAAGACCGCCTCCGACTGGAGCTGTTCCAGTCGGGGGCGGTCATATCAGAGAAGATGTATTTGCTTTGATACAGGTTTTTAGTCTTGTAGCAATCTAAAATATTTCCTAAATGGGACATACAGTTTTTTTGCGCCTTCCACCTTTTCTCCGTCGATCGAGAGATAAAAATCCCGATCGCCCAATAGGGTGGGGTATCGAAAGGCTGGGAGCGTTACCAGTTCTTCTCTGCCGTCGGCGTAGAACAACTTGATATCGAAAATGATCCCACCCGCTGCTTGCGTATCAGAATCGTCACCGCCCAAGGTCGCTTGGAACTTGTCAAGATGATTCAGGATCTCCTCCTGTTCTTCAGCTGTGTAAAGCTCGACAGATTCTCCAAGACCGTAGATACTGATCTTAGTAAGTCCATCCGCTGATAGATTCGATAGATAGTGCTCTACGCTACGCTCAGAAACGGATCTGAATAGACTGCCAGCAAGGAAAAGACCAGTTGCTGCAAAGATGAGCAGGACCAAAACGAGCTTTTTTTTCATAGCGATCGCCTCGCAGTTTCCTCCTGGAATACAGTTCGGAGCGTTCCATATCCATATCATAGCACATCGAAATGTGTTTGTCAATAAAGATCACTATTGATAGGATGATATTTGTCTTTATGAGCAGGGATGAGACCGATGATCTGTCAACGGCAAAAGACCGCCCCTGACTGGGGCTGTTCCAGTCGGGGGCGGTCTCATCTATGACCGATCATGTTCCCTCATCCTCTTGATCCTTGGGCGGTATCATCCCGCCAGCTCCGAGGAGCCAGCCGTTTACCGGCAGCGTCCTTTCATGGTGCGCTCTCCTACTTGCCTGTCTGGGCCAGGCGGTCGAGGGTCTTCTGCACTCCAGACGTGACCGTCGTCTCTCCCTGAGACATCCGGAACTCGCCGATCACGTTCCCCTCGGAATCGTAGAGGGGGACCATGTACTCATTCGGCTGGGTCTTCAGGAACTCCATATAACGCAGGGCGTCCTCCGGCGACTTGATGGGCGTCTTGCTGTTGAACTGGCCCCAGAGGTTGTCCGCCTCCCGGATATAGCCGCGCTGCCCCTCCGTTCCGATGGCGGCGCTCAGGTCCGGCTCGAAGCCCAGCAGCTCGGACAGTGCGGAGGAGCCGTAGGTCTCGCCCTTGCTGTTCCGGGCGTAGCCGTTATTTTTGACGGCCTCCGCGATCAGCTCTTTTCCGCTCTGGGTCTCCCACCACATCGGTCCTCCCGCATCCACTTTGCTTGCCTGGGCCAGGCGGTCGAGGGTATTCTGCACTTCAGGCGGGATCTCCGTTTCTCCCTGATCGATCTGGAACGTACCGATCACATTCTCGTCCAGATCGTAAAGGGGGATCGAGCGATGTCCATCCTCGTCAAACTCCAGGCTCTCCATGTAAGCGAGCGCCTCGATCGGATTCTTCACATCGGGATAGAGGTCCTCCGCACGGATGTAACCCACCGTGCCGTCGGTCCCTTCCGACAGGATCAGGTCGGGTTCACAGCCGACCACATCGCTCAAAAGCTCGGAGCCATATGTTTTGCCCGCTTTTGTGACGGGATAGTTCCCATTTTCATCCAGCGTCATCCGCAGGGCCTCCCACTCAGCGTCATCCGCCGCCCTGTTCGCGGGATATCTCACCACGGTGGCCGGCGCGTCCACTTTCACGTAATCGGTGCCATCGTAAAGCTCCACCTTCCCCTTGCAGCGGATGCCGTCGCTTTCCCCACGGACCTGCTCCGTGATCCTGTAGGTGAGGTACTCAGGCGATGCGTTATACGTCATAGCCACTTCGACGTACTTCGCTCCGTTCGGATGGTACAGGCCCGTTGAAACGCCCACATACCCTTGGGGGTAGGACTGCTGGATCGGGGCATAGACCCATGTGGAGCCGCGGAACCTGGTGTCTGAGTCCTGATACATGCTGGACCATATATCATAGGTCCAGCCATTTACGGTCTTGCTGAGATGGCCGCTCTCGATCTCGTCAGGATAAGCGGACGCCGTGAGAGGAAAGACCAGCGCCAAGGCCAGCGCGACCGACACATACCTCGTTAATGCTCTCATTTTCTTCATGGTAGACCTCCAGTTCTTGTTTCGCGATCGAACTATCTCATCGTTTTTCCGGTGGCTCAAACTCTCTGCATGACAGGCACCTCCCTTCTGTGTAAGCATTCTATCACATGATCTATTATTTGTCAATAAAAATCATCATTGACAAAATGATATTTATTTTTATAATAAGAGATAAGATCGATAAAGGTTGTGTGATGTGCATCGTGGCAAAAAAAACGAAGACCAGCGGCAGTCCGGCCGCTATCCAGGTCGCGCTGAAGAAGGCCACCACTGAGATGATGGTCTTGAAGCTCCTGCGCGAAAGGCCCATGTATACCTATGAGATGATGAGCACCATCGAGGAGCGCAGCGGCGGAGATATCGTGTTCAACACTCTCTATCTCTCCATCTACCGCCTGGAGGAGAACGGCTATATCCAGAAGCATGAAAAGGTGATGAGCGAGGACAACCGCACCCGCATCTATTTCGCCATCACCGAGTCCGGGTCTGCCTATCTGGATGCCCTGATCCAGGGATACCGGCAGTATGCCCGGGCGCTGGCCCGCGTCCTGGAGCTGGAACAGGAAAAGGGGGGAGACGTATGAACGATATCCGCGCCATGTCCGGCTATTTCCGCAGGCTGGAACGGGCTCTGGACTGTCCAAGGGGGGTCCGCCGTCCTTTCCTGGAGCGGACCCGGCAGATAGCGGAGGACTTCCTCCAGGAGAGGCCGGAGGCAACCGTCCAGGAGGCTGCCGGATACCTGGGCGAGCCTGGGGAGCTGGCTCAGGGCTTTTTGGAGACGCTGGATCCAGAGGTATTGGCGAAGCACCGCAGGCGGAAGAAGGTGCTCCGCTGGGGCCTGGCGGCCCTGGTTGCAGCTTTGGCGATCGCGGTGATCGTCTATTTGGGGATCTGGGTCCACGATCTGCGAGCCCAGCCGCTCAAGATGACAGCTACCGACACGATAACCATATATGCGGAGGAACCATTATGAAAAAATGCTCTTTACTTTTGTCCTTTATACTGCTGTTCTGTATGATGGCCCCGGCCGCGCTGGCGGCTCCCGAGGTCTATCAGGAGGTCGAGACGATCCACACGGAGTTTGGCGACCTCAAGGTCACGACGACCACTGTCATCCACGATACGTTCGCCCGCAGCAACCGCAAAAGTGCTGATAGGACTAGAACAGTGGAAGCAGGGGACAGCGTCATCGCGAAGATCACACTGTCCGCTACCTTCGGCTACGATGGCAAGACCGCCTGGGTCATAAGCGCCAGCGGTTCCCACACTACTTATGACGGCTGGTCCTACGGCAGTGAAAAGATCGGCAAATCTAACGGCACTGCTTCTCTCAGTGCGGCGCTGGACCATTCGTACTACGCAGGTATCTCTGTAGATATCTCCATGACCTGTTCCCCCACGGGCCAGATCAGCTGAGCGGACCAAAACACAGCGCATACGCTGGATCCAGATACGGCGTCGATAGGATGATAGGAGCCCCGGCCAATGGCCGGGGCTCCTGGTGCGTTTCAGGGCGGATCAGTTGGAGGCGGTATCGGGATCGGTGTCATCTCCCCAGAGCATGTTCTTGCGCAGCTCGGCGCCCACGGTCTCCATCTGGTGCTTGGCCAGCTGGGAGCGCTTGGCGTTGAAGAAGGTGCGGCCGTTCTTGTTCTCGGCGATCCACTTGCCGGCGAACACGCCGTCCTGGATGTCGGTGAGGACGGCCTTCATGTTCTTCTTGGTCTCCTCGTAGGGCAGGATGCGGGGGCCGGAGACATACTCGCCGTACTCGGCGGTGTCAGAGATGGAGTAGTTCATCATGGCCACGCCGCCCTTGTTGATCAGGTCGATGATCAGCTTCATCTCGTGGATGCACTCGAAGTAGGCGTTCTCGGGGGCGTAGCCCGCCTCGACCAGGGTCTCGAAGCCCAGCTTCATCAGCTCCACCACGCCGCCGCACAGGACGGCCTGCTCGCCGAACAGGTCGGTCTCGGTCTCGTCCTGGAAGGTGGTCTCCATCACGCCGCCCCGGGCGCCGCCGATGCCTGCGGCATAGGCCAGGGCCAGCTTATAGGCGTCGCCGGTGGCGTTCTGCTCCACGGCGATCAGGCAGGGCACGCCCTTGCCCGCCACATACTGGGAGCGGACGGTGTGGCCGGGGCCCTTGGGGGCGATCATGGACACGTCCACGCCGGCGGGGGGGACGATCTGCTTGAAGTGGATATTGAAGCCGTGGGCGAACATGAGCATGTTGCCGGCGGACAGATTGGGGGCGATGTCCTTCTTATAGACGTCGGCCTGGACCTCGTCGTTGATGAGCATCATCACGATGTCGCCCCACTTGGCGGCCTCGGCCACGGTCTTCACCTTCAGGCCGGCCTTCTCGGCGGCGGCCCAGTTCTTAGAGCCCTCCCGCAGGCCGACGCACACGTCGCAGCCCGAGTCCTTCAGGTTCATGGCGTGGGCGTGGCCCTGGGAGCCGTAGCCGATGATGGTGATCTTCTTGCCGTCCAGGTAGCCTAAGTCGCAGTCCTTCTCATAGTACATTTTTGCCATAGTTGTATTCCTCCTTGAGTTTGTTGTCGTCGTATATGGTGCTGCGCCCTCTTTCGATGGCGATCGTACCCGTCTTTGCGATCTCCAGGATCCCGAAGTCGGCCAGCAGCCCGGTGAGGGCAGCGGTCTTCTCCTTGTCCCCGAAGATGGCTACCGTGAGGGTCTCCCGCCCCACGTCGATGATATTGGCCCGGAAGATGTTGGCCATCTGGATCACCTCGTCCCGGGCGTTGCGGTCCACGGCCCGGACCTTGATGAGGGAGAACTCCCGCTGGATCGAGGTGCCCTCGTCCAGGATCTTCACCGCCAGCACGGGGATCAGCTTGCGGCACTGGGCGGCGATCTGATCGATCATCAGCTCGTCGGCCCGCAGGACGATGGTGATCCGGGTGACATGGGGCCTGTCCGTCTCTCCGGAGACGATGGACTCGATATTATACCCCTTCCGGGAGAAGAGGCGGGCCACCTGGCTCAGGACGCCTGGGATGTCCTGGACCAGGATGCACAGGGTGTACAGCTTCTTCTGAGTGTCGAATTCACGTTTCATCCTGTCCGCCCCCCTTACTTCAGCAGAAAATCGGTGATGTGGGCGCCGCCCGCCACCATGGGCCGGACCATCTCGTCCATATCCAGCACACAGTCGATGACGCAGCCCCGGTCCGCCTCCAGCGCCTGGCGGAAGGCGTCCTCCATCTCCGCCATGGTGGCGGCCCGGAAGCCCTTGAGGCCGTATGCCTCGGCCAGCTTGACGAAGTCGGGGCCCCGGTCCAGGGTGGTCTCGGAGAAGCGCTTTTGATAGATCAGGTTCTGCCACTGGCGCACCATGCCCAGCACGCCGTTGTTGAACACCACCGTGATGATGGGCAGATGGTAGTGCTCCACGGTGGCCAGCTCATGGCAGTTCATGCGGAAGCAGCCGTCGCCGGTGGTGTGGATCACCACCTTGTCCGGGTTGCCCACCTTGGCCCCGATGGCCGCCCCCAGGCCGAAGCCCATGGTGCCGAAGCCACCGGAGGTGAGGAGCTGGCCGGGGTAGTCGAAGTGGAAGTGCTGGATGGACCACATCTGGTGCTGGCCCACGTCGGTGGCCACGATGGTGTCCTGGGGGGCCAGGCGGCGGATGGTCTCCAATACCTGCTTGGGGGTGAGAGCCTCGCTCTGCCGGGGGACTGAGGGTTCCCGCAGGGGGAGGATGTGCGCCTTCCAGTCGGGGTGGCTGTACTGGGGCAGGCGCTCATTGAGGAGGGCCAGCACCCGCTTGGCCGAGCCGATGATGTGGTGGTCGGTGAGGACGTTCTTGTCGATCTCCGACCGGTCGATGTCGATGTGGACGATCTTGGCCTGACTGGCAAAGGTGTCGGGCTGGAGGGCCACCCGGTCGGAGAACCGGCAGCCCACGGCGATAAGCAGGTCGCACTCGTTGCAGGCCACGTTGCTGGCCTGGGAGCCGTGCATCCCGATCATGCCGGTGGTGAGAGGGTGTCCCCCGGGGAAGCCGCCTCCGCCCATCACGGTGATAGCCACCGGGGCGTCCAGCTTCTCGGCGAACTCCTTGAACTCCGCGTCCGCCCTCCCCCGGACCACGCCGCCGCCGCAGATCAGCATAGGCCGCTCCGCCTGAGCGATCATGTCGACCAGGGTGCCGATGTCCCCGATGTTGGGCTCAGGGGCTTTCAAGTCGTGGCTGTCTGCCAGGGACTTCAAGCTCCCGCACTTCCGGTTCTCGGTCCAGGGGACGAACTCATATTCGATCTCCACATTGGGGAAGGTGACGTTCTTCACGAAGTCGATGAGGACAGGGCCCGGCCGGCCGGTGGCCGCCACGGCGAAGGCCTGGCGCATCACGTCGGGGATGGTCTGGGGATCCCGGACCAGATAGGCCGCTTTGGTGATGGGCATGGCGATGCCGGTGATGTCCACCTCCTGGAACGCGTCCTTGCCCAGGGTCTGCTCGGTCACGTTGCAGGTGATGAAGACGATGGGGGAGGAGTCCATATAGGCGGTGGCGATGCCGGTGACCAGGTTGGTGGCCCCAGGGCCGCTGGTGGCGAAGCATACCCCCACCTTGCCCGTGGACCGGGCGTAGCCGTCGGCGGCGTGGGAGGCCCCCTGCTCGTGGGCCGTCAATATGTGGTGTATCTTGTCCTTGTAATGATACAGCTCATCATAGAGGTTGAGGATGGTCCCGCCGGGATAGCCGAAGACGGTGTCCACCTCCTGCTCCAGCAGGCACTCCATGATGGCCGCGGTCGCTCTGATTTTCATAGTATCACCCTTGTTAGTTCCTATTTGTAGGGGCGCATATTATGCGCCCGTGAATGCCGCACAGGGGCTGCGGGCGGATAATATCCGCCCCTACTGGTCCACGTCGAACAGCACCCACAGCCCCTTTTCCGCCGCGCTGTGCCAGAAGGGGCGGGAATCCGACAAATACTCCCAGGTATATCCGAAATCTTCCTCATCCATCGGGTATTCGTATTCCTCGGGATCGATGGAGAAATAGAGCTTCCGAAAGGCCTCCTCCGTCAAGCCCTGAAGGAACTGGTCTACCTGACGGACCTGCTCAGGGGACTTGCAGACGACAAGATAGTCCTCCTCTCCCTCCCGGTCCCCCCGGAGGACCTCGCCGCCCAAAATGACCCAGCAGTTGGGGGCGGGGGTGTTTCCGAATTTCAGTTCGCTTGCGCACAGGGCCCGGTGCATGGCGTCCCAGGCTTTGTCCACGTCAAAAATGTCCACCGTCTCCATCTCGTCCAGATAGTCGGGGATCCGGCCCTCTCTGGGCACGTTCCTCAGCTTACCCAGCTCTTCCTCTGTAATGGCCCGAAAGCCGCCAAGACAGCTCATAAAAACGCCTCCTTTGATCCTCTTCCCAGGGTTTTATCACCTTCAAATAGACAGGGCGGTTCTCCGCTTCCTCGCCATAGACATAGAGTGTATTGGTTCCGGTGTCCAGGCAGGTGTGGCAGAAGCGCCCGCCGGGAAAGGGGTAAAACTCTTGCAGGCGCTGGAAGTCCACGCCGCCCTCCGCCAGGACCCTTTGAATCTCTTCCGGGTCCTCGAAGGTGCTGGTATCTGCGGTGGGCTCGCACTCTATGATCTCAAGGATGGTAGAGATCAGGAAGGAGGAAACCGAATGGGACCAGGGTGCCCAGTGGTACATGGTGTCCTGGTCGTTGAAGTACACCGCCGGGTCGGGCTGGTCCAGGTCCTGTTTCCGAATGCCGGCATACCAGCAGCCCTGATTTTCGTGCCAGAACAGCAGGTAGTTGTCCTGCTGTTCGCCCCAGCGTTCCTTGGGCAGAGCCCACAGCCGCTCCTGTTCCTCATTTCCGGTCTCGTTGTGCCTTCTGAAATCCAGCATGGCATCCTCAATATAGTCGTGAGAGAAGGTCAAATGTCCGCCAAAGGGCTTGGCATCCTTGTCCGGGATATGCATAGGGTGAAGCATATCGTTCAGGCTGGCCCGGCCGCAGGTCAGCAGATAGTCTCGCAGGGCGGCGGGGAGCCGGAAGCCCGCCGCTGCCTCGTAGGAGACAACCAGCTCCTGGGATATGCCCTGGGCGGGCGCTCCTTCATCCCCGAACAGCGGCTCCGCCCACTGGACCAGCTCAATGGGGGAAATCTGATATCGTTTTTCGCTCATGTCAGCTGCCTCCTTGCATTATATTACCATTCCCGCTTGAAGGGCGGCGGAAATACTTGGATGTGCTTCAAAAACCGCGCCCGCTGTTCCCCTTCCTCCGGGGCGAAAAAGAGGTCCAGAAGCCCTTCCAGCAGGGCAGGCTCCGCTTGCAGGGAGGGCACATCCAGCGTTTCACGCCCAGTCCCCTCATACCAGCCGATAACATAGGCCACTGCCTTGGGTCGGAACAGGTCGATGGCCCAGCATTCCGGATAAGTCAGCCGCAGGCAAAAGGCCAGACGTTCCTCCGTCTCTCGCCAGACCCGCAGCTCCCGGTATCGGGGGCGGTCCAGCAGGGACCAACGGAAGACCTTCCCCCCGACCACGATCTTCCGGGGTTTTTTCCACCAGCGTCTCATGATCGTGTATGCGGTCTTAGAGCTGCTTCGCCCAATCGATTCCTGGATAAAACTCGCCGGTCCGGATGAAATACTCCACCGCTTTCACGCCGGCTTCCATGTCCTGAATGGCGAGCATTTTTTCAACGGGAGACTGACCGCCGCTTTTGAGCTTGGTCATATCCGGCTTGCCCGCGAAGGCCGGGTTGTAGGAGTAGCAGTTGTTTTGTCCAAGATCCCCACAGAAGCCCAAGGCCAGCCACTCCCCATCGCAGAGGACCTCCAGCCAGTCGTCCTCGCCGTCCGGGTCGAGGTACAGAATGGCATCCATGCCGGAGGGGATCTGCTTGAGAAATTTGGAGATCAGATCCTCTGTGATCTTGTCGCCGCTGTAGTTTTTGCGTCCCAATTCCATATATTGTACTTGAATCGCTTGGTTGTCAAACTCAGGAACATGATCCTGCTTTGGGATAATTTGAAGTTCCATTATCATTATCCTCCTGAATGATCGAATCTTCCCCATGCCCTTTATGCAGGGCATGGATGCTATCCTTTCCACACGCTCCATTCTGAGATGACTGTCAGCCCCTCCGGGCGCTGTTCGTTCGCTTTATGGTAGACGAACAGCCTGTTGTGCCGGGTATCCAGGCAGGTATGGACCTGCTCGCCGCCCGCGAAGGGGGGCGGAGCCTTCAGCCGTGCAGCGTCCACCCTGTATTTTTTCAGCGTGGCCTGGAGCTCCGCCGGGTCCTCGATATAATCGCTTTCGGCGGTGGTCTCTTCTATGATCGCTTCCAGGATGATCCCCATCAGGTGCGCACTGACCGAGCCGTTCATTTTTGTCCAGGTGGGGACTGGCATGTCGTCGTCCTGCCACACCACCGGGTCGGGCTGGTCCAGATCTTCTGTTCGGATACCGGCGCACCAGCTGCCCTGGTTTTCCCAGCAGATCAGCAGATAGTTGCCGGTGATCTCGCCCCAGCGCTCCCGAGGCAGGGCCCGGAGCTGCTCCTGCTCCGGGGTGTCGTCCTCCGGGTCGTTGCAGTCCAGCTCGTCTGCCAGATATTCATGGGAAAAGGTGAGACCATCGTCAAAGGGGGCCGCGTCCCGGTCGGGGATCGCGATTCGGTGGAGCATACGGTTCAGACTGGCCTTGCCGCAGGCGAGATAGTATCCCCGCAGGGCCGCAGGGAGCCGGAAGCCCGCGCTGGCCTCGTAGGAGGCGATCAGCGCTTCGGAAAAGCCCTCGGCCGGTCTTTCTCCCTCGCCGAACAGCGGCTCCGCCCACTTGACCAGCTCGATGGGAGCGATCTGATACTTCTTCTTTCCAAAGAGCTTGCTCAGCAGCCTGCTCATATCTTCCCCCCGCCCTTTTGCAGGGCGATGACGCCGGTGCGGACCACCTCCAGGATGGAGAAGGGGCGGAGCATGGCCTCGAAGGTGTCGATGCGGTCGGGGGTGTCGGACAGCTCCAGGGTGAGGGAGGTGGGGGAGATATCGGAGACCTTGGCCCCCATGATATCACAGATGGTCATGATGTCCTGCCGGGTCTTAGTGGTGGCGTTCACCTTGACCAGCACCAGCTCCCGGCCGATCAGCTTGTCCTCAGGGATGGTGCGCACCTTGATGACCTCGATCAGCTTGTTCAGCTGCTTCTCCACCTGCTCCACCACGCTGTTGCCGCTGTCTACGATGATAGTGATCCGGGAGAAGGCGGGGTCGTCGGTGACCCCCACGGCCAGGGATTCGATATTGAAGGCCCGGCGGGAGAACAGCCCGGTGATGCGGTTGAGCACGCCGGCCTGGTTCTCCACCAGGACAGAAATGGTCTGTTTCATCTTCTCCCTCCTTTAATCGGTGGTGGATACGTCGGGGTGGACCTGGCAGATCATGAGGCAGGGGCCTTCCGTCCCCAGGAAGCGGTCGAGGGAGGCGTCCAGATCCCCCTCCTCGCTCACCATCACGCAGGGGATGGCGTAAGCGGCGGCGATGGTCTCGAAGTTGGGGGAGCCGTCCAGATCCACTCCGAAGGGGCCATGGTAAGGGGCCCTGCTCTGGATCTGGTGGACCAGCCCCAGCGTGTGGTTCTGGAACAGGAGGATCTTCAGGTCCATCCCGGTGTGCTTCACAGCGGCCAGCTCGTTCATGGCCATCTGGAAGGAGCCGTCGCCGCAGACCACCACGGTCTGTTTGTCCGGCTGGGCCACCTTCGCTCCCACTCCGGCGGGCAGGGCGTAGCCCATAGTGCCCAGGCCGCCGCTGGTGAGGAGGCGTCCGTGCTTTTGGGGCAGATACTTGCAGGTGAAGATCTGGTTCTGGCCCACGTCTGCGCACACCACCGCGTCGTCGTCCAGCCGGGCGCCCAGCCTGCGCATGACGGTGCCGGGGAAGACCGACCCGGGGCGGCTGGGGAACTGGCGGCTCAGCTCTGCCTTCCGGTAGTCGGCCAGCTGGGCCCGCCACTGGGTGCAGTCGGGGGCCTGGAAGCCCAGGTCCAGGATCTGGCGCAGGATCACCTTCACATCCCCCACCAGAGGGACGGCGGCCTGCATGTTCTTGCCGATCTCCGCCGGATCCACGTCGATGTGGATGGTGGCCATCCGCCGCTGGATCTCGTCGGGCTGGACGATGGCCCGGTCGGCGGCCCGGGTGCCCACCATGATCAGCAGGTCGGACTTGGCCAGGGCCTTGTTGGCGCAGTGGTTGCCGTGGGCCCCGATCATCCCCATGTTCAAAGGATGGTCGGTGGGCATCAGGGAGATGCCCATCATGGTCTTGACCACGGGGATCTGGGCCCCCTCCGCCAGCTCCAGCAGCTCCTTCTGAGCGTCTGCTGACCACACACCGCCTCCGGCGCAGATGATGGGCTGCCTGGACTTGGCGATGGCCTCCGCTACCCGCTTGATCT
Organism: bacterium 1xD42-67; assembly: GCA_003612335.1. Taxonomy (GTDB): domain Bacteria; phylum Bacillota; class Clostridia; order Oscillospirales; family Oscillospiraceae; genus Lawsonibacter. The sequence goes on along the minus strand of RAYO01000012.1, from coordinate 42,753 downwards.
GCAGGTCGTTGCCCCTGACGCTGGGCTTATACCCCCGGATCTCCACCTTCTCCGGCCAGTGGAAAGCCTTCAGGGTCTGCTCCTGGACGTCGATGGGGATGTCGATGAGCACCGGGCCGGGCCGGCCGGTGGAGGCGATGTGGAAGGCCTCCCGAACGATCCGGGGGATCTGGTCGGGGTCCTTCACCAGGTAGCTGTGCTTGGAGAAGGGGGCCACCGCGCCGGTGATATCCACCTCCTGGAAGATGTCCCGGCCCAGCAGATGGCTGGGCACCTGCCCGGTGATGGCCACCATGGGGATGGAGTCCATATAGGCGGTGGCGATGCCGGTGATCAGGTTGGTGGCGCCCGGGCCGGAGGTGACCATACACACCCCCACCTTGCGGCTCACCCGGGCGTAGCCCGAGGCCATGTGGCCCGCGTTCTGCTCGGTCCGCACCAGGGTGTAGCCGATCTCAGGGGCGTCCTTCAGGGCGTCCGCCGCCGGGCAGATGGTGGCCCCGGCGTAGCCGAAGATGTGGTCTGTGCCCTCCCGCTTCAAGCTCTCGATGAGCGCCTGCGCTCCGTTCATAAAACGTCACCTCCATAAAATGCCATCGGGAAATGAAAATGGCCTCATCCTATTTCCTGAAATAGGACGAAGCCGAATACTCCGTGGTACCACCTAAATTCATGGCGTGCCGCCATGCGCTCGTTGCCCTGTAACGGAGGGGGACCGTTCCAGCCTATTGGGGCGTTCCGCCGGTTCAGCCGGACTGCTCGCGGGTGAGGTTCAGCGGGAGGTCCTTCACAGGCGCTTACACCAGCCGCGCCCTCTCTTCGCATCCAGACAAGCCTACTATCCCGGTCATCGCATTTTGATGATCGTGTATCATCTTACTCCATCTGCCGCCGTTTGTCAATTCCCTTTTTGCGGTTTTTGTCCTGGCCCGGCGGTCAAGACCGGCAGGCGGGGGAGCGGACAGAGCAAAAGGGCCCGCCGTCTGTCATCCGCAGACGGCGGGCCCTCCAGCTGTGTGGGTCAGAAAAACTTCTTCACGCCATCGGGGGCCAGGGACGCGTCGTCGCTGATGGTGATGGTGAACTTGATGTTGTGCCGCTCAGCGAACTTGTTCAGCCAGTCCAGGAACTGCTCGGTCTCGTTATCGCACTCGCCGCCCACGATCTTGGTCAAACTGTCGATGAAGACGTGGGTGATGTCGTAATTGCTGGCGTACATACCGCTGATGAAGCCCTTCAGCGCGGTATAGTTGGCGATGTCATACTCACTGGCCTCCACCAAACGGATATGGTAGTGGATATCGAAGGTCAGCTTGTTGCCCTTCTCGATGCAGATCACGTTGCCGTGCTCGGTCTGGACGGCGTTGTTGATCAGCTCGATGACGTTCTTGGTCTTGCCGGAGCCCTTCTTGCCCATGATGACTCGAATCATGTTGTATCACTCCTTAATGAATTGACATTGGGGAGATCCCTCTGTTTATCTATACTCTACCATACCACGGCATTTATTTCAACTAAAATAATTGTGAATTTTTCAAAGGGAAAGAAGGGCCGGTGACGCTCCCGTCACCGGCCTGCTGTTCACTCGGAATAGGGCCTGTCGGTCTCGATGGATACGCCCCGCTCGGCGGACCAGCCCACGTTGAAGCCCAGGGCCCTGCCCAGGTCGCGGAGCTTGAAGTAGTTGTAGCCGCCCCCGTTGTCGTCCAACAGGGTGATGGCCGTCATGGTCACGTCCTTCCCGTCCACCTTCACGGTCTGGGCCCCGCCGGTATAGGTCCGGTCGCCGGAGAAGGGGGTGGTCATCTCGCCCCCGGCGGCGGTATAGGGCTGACCGGCGGTCAGGCTGATCCTCCCGTCATACCCCACCGAGAACTGGGCCTCGGTGCCGTCAAGGACATAGGCCAGGTCCCGCAGCTTGATGTAGTTGGTCCCGTTGCCGCTGGCGTCCTTCAGCGCGTACATCTGGAACTCCACCGCCTTGCCGTCCACCGTCACTTTTTGGGTGGAGGCGTAGGCTGTGCCGCTGGAGGGCTGCTGGGGCTGGGTCGGGGCGACAGGCTCTGTCGGCGCGAGGGGGGCGCCGCTCTCTCGGTTTTGGATCGTGAGCTTCCCTGTCCCCTCTGTGCGGCCCCAGCCGGGAACGCCGGTGGAGATCATATAAAAGGTATTCTCATCCGCACCTGCATCCCAACTGCCGTAGATATCTCCAAGGACACCGTCCTTATCCACCCGTGAATAGATGTAATTCGTATCGGTCACATCCTGCCAGCCCTCGTCGGTGTGGATACGGACATTGGTGAACTCCAGAGAGCGCACCCCGCCGGCGTACTGTTTCAGGTAGTTTTCCGAGAACAGCGCTACATTGCCGACAAAACAGCTGTCCTTCACACCGATGTCGTAAGTACACATATGGGTCCAGGTCTTTGTGGTCAGGTCCTGGAACCACTGCTCCACGGTGGTGTTGCCGGTGGTCTTCGAGGTGCCGCACCGCAGCAGCATCCGATACCAGCGCCCCGCCTGCCAATCATAAGGGGGCAGCGTGTGAGCGCCGTCCCCCTCACCGGTGAAGGGAGCGCTGCTCGTTCCGTCTGCCGAATAGGTCTGCTTTGGACGGATGATGGTCGTATTCCCCGCAGCGTCCGTGCAGTAGATATCCCAAAAAGACAGGATGGAGTTGCTTGGCTTGCCCTCAGCCCCTTGCTGCAGCCCTCCATAGAGGGAGATGTAGCCGCCGTTGTCAACAGACGTATATCGCTCTTTCAAGCTGGAATAGTCCATATAGCCATTGAAGACAGAGCTGTAAGTACCATAAGGGATATGATCCGATTTGAGATCCACACTGTAGGCATCATACCGGACGTCTCCGCCTATGGAGAGCCATGTGGACAGATAGGGGGAACGCTTGTCGGCGGGCCGGGCGGCGATCTGTTCCTCCGAGGGGGATCTGAAGATCTTCGACCAGTCCCGGCCGATCCCAAAATAGCCGGAGCTCAGCAGGTCCCCAGCAGAATAGAGTGCCGCCGTATGCAGGCCGGGGGTGAGATATCTTTCGTTGGCGTGGTAGACGTGGAGCCGGACCGATCTTCCCGGCTCCAGCGTGATATCCCGTGCCCAGCGCAGTTCCTCACCGCCATCGATGCGGATATAGAGGTCCCGGATCGTCACAGCCGCACCTGATGTATTTTTTACGATGGCGCATATCGTGACATATTCATCCGGGCCGCATTCGCCTTGGGAGGCGGGAGCGGGCAGCGTGCGCACATAGGTCTCCTTGGAAATAGAGTAGACAGCGGTCTCAAAGGAGATGGTGAGGACGTTGTCCTGGACTGCTGACGCTGTTCCAGGTAACAGCCCCAGACACATCACCAGGGCCAGCGCAAGGGATAAGAGCTTCTTTCTCATATGATGTTCCTCCTAAAAAAGAGCGGGGGCCGCTGGAGCCCCCGCTTTGGATCGAGATCTTACAGTTTGGCCAGCAGCTCGGACCGCAGGTCCTCGTAGCCGGGCTTGCCCAGCAGGGCGAACATGTTCTTCTTATAGGCCTCCACACCGGGCTGATCGAAGGGGTTGACCTCCAGCAGGTGGCCGGAGAGGCCGCAGACATACTCGAAGAAGTAGATCAGGTAGCCGATGCTGGCCTCGCCGATCTGGGGCAGCTCGATGAGCACGTTGGGCACGCCGCCGTCCACATGGGCCAGGATGGTGCCCCGCATAGCCTGTTCGGCCACGAAGGCCAGGGGCTTGCCGGACAGGAAGTTCAGGCCGTCCACGTTGGCGGGGTCGTTGGGGATGGTGTACTCCCCCGCGGGGGCGAAGGAGACCACTGTCTCGAACATGATGCGCTCGCCGTCCTGGATATACTGGCCCATGGAGTGCAGATCGGCGGTGAACTCCACGCTGGCGGGGAAGAGGCCCTTGCCGTCCTTGCCCTCGCTCTCGCCGTAGAGCTGCTTCCACCACTCGGCGAAGAAGCGGAACCGGGGCTCATAGCCGGCCAGCACCTCGATGGCCTTGCCCTTCTGATACAGGCCGTGGCGGGCGGCGGCATACTGCCAGGCGGGGTTGTCCAGGCCGGGGGCGGACAGCTCCTCCATGGCCTGGCGGGCGCCGCCCATGAGGGCGTCGATGTCCACGCCGGCCACGGCGATGGGCAGCAGGCCCACGGCGGTGAGGACGGAGAACCGGCCGCCCACGTCGTCGGGCACCACGAACTCCTCATAGCCCTCGGCGTCGGCCAGGCCCTTCAGGGCGCCCCGGGCCTTGTCGGTGGTGGCATAGATCCGCTCCTTGGCCCTCTCCTTGCCATACTTCTTCTCCAGCAGCTCCTTGAAGATGCGGAAGGAGACGGCGGGCTCGGTGGTGGTGCCCGACTTGGAGATCACGTTCACCGAGAAGTCCCGGTCGCCGATGAGCTCCAGCAGCTCCAGCAGGGCGTCGGTGGACAGGCCGTTGCCGGCGAAGAAGATGTCGGGGGTGTCCTTCTCCTTCAGGTTATAGTTGTTGGACTTGATCACCTCGATCACCGCCCGGGCCCCCAGATAGGACCCGCCGATGCCGATCACCACCAGGACCTGGCTCTGGGCCTGGATCTTCTTGGCCGCGGCCTGGATCCGGGCGAACTCCTCCTTGTCATAGTTCTGGGGGAGATCGACCCAGCCGGTGAAGTCACCGCCGGGGCCGGTGTGGCTGGCCAGCATCTGGGCCGCCTTGGCCAGTGCGTCCTTGCGGGAGGCGGCATAGTCCTCCGGCAGGAAACCGCTGAGCTTGGAAAGGTCGAGTTTCAGCATGGAACATTCCTCCTATGAAAGAATGGGATAGACGCTGCCCCCATTATACCACAGTCCCTGGGACATTTCACCTGCAGATCCAGAAATATTTGCCGCAGAAAAAATTTTGGAGAAAAGACAAAAAATTTTAAAACAGCTCTTGACGATCTGCCCGCCTATGAGTATAATAGTTTTTGCTGTTCGGACGATTAGCTCAGCTGGTAGAGCATCCGCTTGACGTGCGGGAGGTCACAGGTTCAAGTCCTGTATCGTCCACCAAGCTCCCCTGGGGCCGCAAGGCTTTGGGGGACTTTTCATATCTGAGGAGGGCCCTTCCTCCGCGCCCGGACATGGCAGGACGGGAGGGGGACCGGATCTGGCGGAGCCTAGATATCAGGAGGAAGAGAAGTATGAGATTAGGAATCGTAAGCTATTCCCCTGGTTTTGTAATTCTATAAATCTCAATAAACCCTGATATTTCAAGGCTTTCCAGAACTGGAGCGAATATAGAAGCCCATGTAATTCTATACACCCCAATGCCAAAATGGTGTGGAAATGGTGTGGTAGATTAGGGCTATGATAACACGAAAGAGCCAGTGCAATATTTTCCTATATGAAAAAAGTGACAGCAGATGGTGCGAAAGGTAATACACACCATCTGCTGTATTTTAAAGTGAAGGAGCAAATCAGTTGTGAAAAAAAGAGAAGGCATTTTAATTCCTGACATGCAAAGCGGCCGCGCCGATATTCGCTTCAACAGCGACGACTGCTATGGCGGACTCCACTGCGGTACCACAATGGATATTTTACTGGACGGCCAGTGGATTCCAACCCGCATCGAGATGGGTAAACGTGGCTGGTATTTGGATGGTGTCCAGATTGAAACGCTGTGGGGGCAGAAGGTGCGCATCCCTTGGTAGTTTAGACTGCAGCAAGTTCTAAATCCGGCTGCAGTGCAGTCAGCTTTGCGGAGGCCATTCCGGTATCATGGAGCCATGACGCCGCCTCATCATCCGTCAGCAGAACTGGCATTCGGCCATGGACGTTGATGATTGAGCTGTTGGGAGCGGTGGTCAGGATGACAAACCGCTCCTCTCCCTGAAAGACATTCCAAAATCCTGCCAAATAGAGCCTGTCTTTCCCCGGCAGCCGGAATCGGTACTTTGTCTTTTTGCGGTCCCATTCGTAGAATCCGGTTGTGGGAACAATACACCGCCGCTCCAGCAGGGACCGGCGGAACATCGGTTTATCCAGCGCCGTCTCACCCCTGGCGTTGATGATGACCCCCTTGCCCTTGAAACTGGGAAAGCCCCAAATCATCGGCTTGGGGGTCATTTTTTGCTCTTCGGCCAGCAGGACCGGCGCGGCGTTGGTGGGAAAGATCTCCCCGGTATGGATACTGGCAGCCCCAAACCGGGACTGCACCTCGGCCACAATCTGGGCAATTTCTTTGGATTCATCAGGCGCTAAGCTGTATCTTCCGCACATGAGTTTGACTCCTTTCGTGGATGGAAATGGGGATGCCCTCATATACTGAGGGCATGAAACCAGTCATTTTGCACTCGGATATGAACAATTTTTATGCCAGCGTAGAGATTCTGTACGATCCAACGCTGAGAAATAAGCCGGTGGTGGTAGCTGGGGATGAAGAGGCCCGCCACGGCATTGTGCTGGCCAAAAATGAAATCGCAAAGCGGTTTGGCATCCATACCGGCCAAGTGCTATGGGAGGCCCGCCAGCAGTGTCCCGGATTGGTGTGCGTCCCTGCCCACTATGACCGCTACCTGTCCTTTTCCGCTCAGGCGAAGGACATCTATACCAGCTATACCGACCAGGTAGAACCCTTTGGCCTGGACGAATGCTGGCTGGATGTTACCGGCTCTGTGGGACTGTTCGGGGAAGGGCCGGTCATTGCCGATGAAATCCGCAACCGGATCCGGCGGGAACTGGGGCTGACGGTCTCAGTAGGCGTGTCCTTCAATAAAGTATTTGCTAAACTGGGTTCGGATATGAAAAAACCGGACGCGACCACGGTCATCACCCCGGAAAACTTCCGGGAGACCGCATGGCGGCTGCCGGTGAGCGATCTGCTCTATGTGGGACCGGCCACCACGCGAAAGCTGAATCAATATGGGATAACCACTATTGGTGAGCTGGCCCAGGCCAATACGGAGCTGCTGTACTGGCTGTTGGGCAAAAACGGAATCATGCTCCACCAATTTGCCAATGGGAGGGATCATTCCGGCGTTCGGCAGTATTATGCTGTGCCTCCCATGAAAAGCATCGGGAACTCCACCACCGCGCCCCGGGACTTGGTTAGTGAGGATGATGTAAAGATTACGCTCATGGCCCTCTGTGAGAGTGTGGGAGCCCGCCTGCGGGAGCAGAGCTGCCTGTGTTCTACCGTATCGGTGGGCATCCGGGACAATCGCCTGTTGTCTTATGACCGGCAAGCCAGACTGTCCCGCCCAACCGCCAATACACTGGATATCTGGGAGGCAGCGATGGAGCTGTTCCGTCGGCACCATATTGACAGAGAACCAGTGCGCAGTCTGGCGGTCAAAGCCAGCGGACTAATGCCCGCAGATGGAGTTGTGCAGCTATCCTTATTTCCAGAAGAGCAAAAAGCCCAGCGTCGGGCCGATATTGACCGGACGCTGGACAAAATTCGCGACAAATATGGCTACAGCAGTATCCGCCGGGCGATTATGCTGGTAGACCCAGATTTGGACTTGGATGTCAAAGGAGAGCACATAATCCACCCGATTGGCTTTCTGGGAACACTCAATGGGTAGCTGATTTGGTTTCATAGCTCCGATTCATCAGAAATCCTAGTTCCAAGTCAGTGGTATTCAGTTTGCATGTACGGTCATTTTTAGCCCCAAGTCCACTGCGTTTTTAGATCACAGCTTCGTTCGATAGTTTCTACAGCACGATTCACTCTTTCCACATATCTTCTGATTTCCGTTTCTCAAACTCCTTTATTTCTTCTAAAGAGGCTGGACGAATACTTTCCTTTCCGCAGTCCGGGCATTGATCCACAGGAGATATCCTGGAAAACAGGAAGTGGCAGTTATCACACGCATATACCATTTTTTTCGCCTCGCTTTCGTGTTTATCTAGTTTAGCACGTAGCGGGGCTTTTTTCAATCTAAAACAACAGGAGGCAGCTAAATGAAATGTCTGCTGAGATATCAGTGGGTCAAGCTCCCCCGTAATCAAATGCCAATAGGCAAGGGTGTTATGGGTGCATGGGCACGACTGGCCTCCAGGGCCGCCTTCCGAAATGGACAGGCCCGCTACTATAAATACATCAATCAAGTCACCATCGGCTCCTGGGCAGGCGGTATCGTGGGGCTCAAAAGCATCCTAGGCATTAAAAATCGGAACAGGGCCCTGGAAACGATGGACAGACTGGCCCAATTGGGCTACATAGATTATGAACTGGATCCCAAAACAAAGAAACTTACCTATCACATCAAAGACTGGGTCGTACAGTGCTCTGGAGAGCCCTGCATGGGCGCTGAGGCCGTTTACGCCACCCAGGGGTATGGTTTCCTATGCCTGCCCAGAAACGTCACACAGCGCCTTGCTGAGGCGCATTATCACTTTGATGAGTCGGACGCATGGCTGGATCTCTGGTGCCACACCGTATGGCAGGAGCCCGGCAATGCGTTTTCTCATATGGCGCCAGCGGTTCAATTTGGCAAATATGGCGCTGTTTTAACCCTGGAGACCCTTGGCCACCGTTGGGGATGGGAAAAGACGAAGGTCTGGCGCTTTTTCAAAAAACATGCGGATGCCTTCCCGCTGCAAAAGCTGCCAGGTTCTTTCGGCTGCCTGATCTTCAACGCGGCCTATCCCACAGGAGTCTCGATCTCTTTGCCAGAGTCCGCCCAAGTCAAACGTATTTTGGAGGAAATACGCATTTGGGGCAGAAATACGCACATCAAGAGCGACTGCGACCATGAGCGTGTGAACCGCTGGATTGCCTGGTACAGCCGCAAGGTCATACCGCAAATTCCACCGGCGCAGACCGTCCCTGCAGCAGAGCACCAGCGTGTTGCAGTTTCGGCCCCCCTTATTACGCGCGCGTATTTTTCTCCGTGTAGGCATTGTAAGAGTTTCAAAGAGGACTGCCAGGGTATAGAGGGAACTTCCCGAGTTAAATTTGGTCTTTTGCCCAGGGCCGGTCCAAAAACTGGCCCACCAACTGATATAGGAGGCATCGAATATGGAACATTTGAAGGAAGCCCGCTTTGGTGAGCAGGCTGGAAAAAATACATCCGTACAGGCGGAGCAGATACTCTCTCTGCTGGAACGCCGAGGTATTGTGGAGGATCAAAGCATTTTAAGCCAAAAGGCGCGGGCGGCGGAGCAGGATCTGCGCCGTAATATGTACCACAATACCCAAATGATGCTCAGGCATTACCGTGATATTGTATGGGCGTTGGAGTGTTTTCCACAGCAGGTTGCTGAGGAGCTGGATCGTCCACTGCAAGACCTGGATAAGCTGCTCAGTGCAGTGGATACGCAGATAGCGATGGGCAATGCAAAACTGGAGCATCGGATGCTCGGCATCCAGAAATCCAGGCTGCTGTTGGATCGTATCAACGATGCCTTGACTGTACTGCGCCACAAACCGGGCAATGGAGAGATGATGTATAACATCATTTTTCAAACGTTTCTCACACCGGACAAGCTTACCCATAATGAGATTTTGTTCCGGTTAGGCATATCGGATAGACACTATTACCGGCTGCGCCAGCAGGCTGTGAACATCCTATCGATCCGGCTTTGGACAGCACCGGCCGGGTGCTTGGATGCTTGGTTGGAATTGCTCACTTTGCTGGAGGGAGACTGATGGCAGGGTCTATGGCAGAAAAATGGCAGAAAATTGGCAGAGTTACCGCCGATGACATGGCGATGAAAATGTGCTATCCTGTTATTGTCCAAAACTGGGCGATGGCAGTAGGCCGCTCCGAGTGCGAATGCAGCAGTTCGCATTAGGGGCGGTTTTTTCTGCCAAATTTTTTATGAAAGGAGAATCCCAATATGGCGCAAAATCGTAAGAAGCCGCAGGAACATCTGTCTCCTCGGCTTCAACGCTGGTTCCAAGGGGCGGCAAGTACCTGTTACATGATGGTTCTGTTTGCACAGCCAGCGGCAGCAGCTTCTGGTGATACGATCTGGTCCCGCTTTTCCACGATTATGGCGGACGTTTACGGTGAGTTGGTTGGAATCAGCACCATCGTAGCTGTAACCGCTGCGTCTGTCGCACTGCTTGTGCGAATGATCTCGCGCAACGAGCGTGCTGTGTCCGAGGCCACCAGTTGGCTTAAACGGATCATTGTGACCTGGATTGTGCTGAACACCTTGGGTTTCGCGGTCGCGTACCTGCAGCCGTTGATTCAGGGCGGACAGTACACGCCCTAAGAAAGAAGGAGGACATCAACATGAAGAGAGCTTTTACATCTCTCATAGCAATGGTACTGCTCATTACCGCATTGGCTCTTCCGGCCTCGGCAGCCGATTGGTCTGATCCGGACGCGCTGCTTCCGGTAGACATCATTCTCAATCAGGAGGCACTTGAGATTCGGAAAGTCTACGACCTCTCGCCCACTACGGACCCATCAACCCTCCCCCGTGAGGCATTTGACCGGGACGGTTGCCGATATGAGTGCTCCGATATCCTCCGGGAGGTGGTTATCGGATCGGAAACACAGAAGGTGACCCAGACCGAAACTGTGGAAAGTGCCAACAAGGACATGGAAACCATCCTGGGCCTGCTGCCCCAGGAGAAGACAGTCACCACAGAAGATGGATTTGAAGGGACGCTGTATCTCAACCTGGACTCTATCAACACGGAGCCGTCTGGATACGGTAGCAAAACCAGTCCTATTACAGTCACCCGGCGGTATCCGAACTTGGCCAGCGCCGATACAAATCACCTGCCCAAAACCATCACAGAGGGTGGAAAAACGCTGAATCTTCAGGGTGTAGACTGGCAGACCGATAATACCTACAATTCCAACGACTATGAAATTGGGGATCGCTTTACTGCAGTTTGCACTTATGGCGGGTCTAAAACTGTCAGCTATGTCAAGGGCTACACCACAACCGCCGACTATATCGGTGAGGCCTACCGCACAGGAGTGACAGTAATTCGGTATACTGTCATTTTTACCGGAAACCCTATCCCAACAGCAGAACCGGACGTAGTCCCTGATCCAGTCGAGGAAAAGCAGGGTGGTTCGGAAGCATTGATCCTTATCTCCGCCGTTCTGGCCGCGCTTTGTGCGGGTGCAGGCGGCGCTTATTTTTGGATGAAACGAAAGGAGTGCATATCCAATGAAGAAACTGTTGACAACAGCGACGTTTACCCTGGTGCTGATGATGGCGATGCTGGCGGCCCCGGCTCAGGCGCTGGAGTATGACGTAGAGGAACCTGATGAGGGCATGTTTGCCCCATCGTCTTCTGTGGAGGAAGTGATCGTGGTTGGTGCCGGCCCTACGGAGCAGAGCAATATTGACCGCAGCAAAAACGCTTCTCTTGCCCCGCCCTCCTTTGGGAGTCCGGACTCCTATCAGCCGGGAACTGGCGAGGTTCTGATTCCGCACGTTTCTTATGGCAATTATGAAAACAGTACTTCTACTGGGATCAGTAATTCTGGCGGAAACACCCTTGTGGGCGGCCCTGCCGGTAATGCCGGCAATCTCTTTGTTCCACCTGCCGAGCTTGGCGGATCTTCCACCTCCGATGTGACCGTCTCTACCACAGGCGATAACAAATTCACGCTTCCGGACGGCCTTTTCTATTCGGATGGCAGTCTTGGCCGGTTAAAAATCCCCAAGCTTGATCTGAATGTCAAGGTCTATGAGGATGAAAGCCTGGAAAATCTTGCAAAGGGTGCCGGGCACTTCAAATCTACCTCCTGCTGGGATGGAAACGTTGGAATCGCTGGCCATAACCGGGGAGTCACCAATCACTTTGGGAAAATCCACACTCTGGCGAAGGGCGACCAGATCGTCTACACCACACAACTCGGCACCAGAACCTATGAGGTGTTCTACGTTGGCCAGATCAGCGAGACAGATTTTTCACGTTTGGATCGGACAAGCGAGAACATCATCACACTGATCACCTGCGTTCGGGATGTTCGGGACATGCGCTGGTGTGTCCAGGCTCGCGAAATTTCCTAATGATCTGTTGCAAATATCCCATATATGTGGTGTAATATGATTAGACTAAATATAAGGGGGTATTTGCATGAAACGGATCACAATCATTGGCCTATGCTTCATCATTTCCCTATCCATGTCCATCCCCGCATTTGCGGCTGAACAACCGGCAGAGATTGAGGCGGCCGGAGCATTTCTGCGGGAGCATGGCATCTACCAGGGCGACAGTTCTGGCGACCTGATGCTGGACAAGGGGCTGACCCGAGCTGAGATGGCCGCAGTACTCACCCGGCTCCATGGAGAAGGTGAAGTCAATCCCGACCATTACGCCTGGGCCTGTTACTTTACTGATGTACCCGCCTGGGCCAAGCCCTATGTGGGCTACTGTGTCGCTAATCTGCTGGTATCCGGTTATGACGCATCCCATTACGGCCCCAATGACATGGTCACTCCGGCCATGGCCTGTACGGTGGTGCTCCGATGCTGCGGCTATAAGGACAGTGAAGGCGGTACATGGACCTATAACACCGCCGGTCAGTATGCCGTGAGCCTGGGCCTGATCAGTCAGTCTACCGCTCAAGCGTCTATCATCACCCGCGGTGAGATGGCGGTGTTGATTAGCAGGGCCTGGAAGCCAGAGGAAGAAACGCCGGTCACTCCAACGCCTGAACGCCCGCCCGAGGACAGCGGCACGTCTCAGCCCTACACCATCACCGCAGACCACTGGAGCCGGGAGGACTTTTCCCAACAGGCGAACCCGAATGTGTTCGCCGGCGTTTACAACCGTGCGCTCTATAACACGATCCGGCAGACCCTGGTGGATGGCACCAGCGAAACCGCTCCAGCCTATACCATGGTAGCTAAGGGCGATAAATACAGCGCAGTAAAAAATCTGCTCGGTCGTATGGAGGGAATTTTGCGGTACGAGCATCATGTTCCACAGAATTTCACTGACTACTGGCAGTATCTGGACTACTTTGCAGTGTCCGCCAAGATGCCAGAAAACTATCAGGCACCTTTGGACTTCATCCAACCCGCTGTCAGCCACGTGAACACCCTTGCCACCGACCGGGAGAAGGTAGAATATCTCAATGATTACCTTTGTTCCCTGTTGGCATATGAAGAGGGGGCGTCTTCTGGGATTACCCAGACGTTTGCTCCCCATACCGGAGAGCTGAAAGCGGCCTGCGGTTCTTACGCAAGAGCAATGAAGTTCTTGTGTGCCGCAGTGGATATCCCTTGTTTTACTATCAGCAGTGATATCCATGTCTGGAATCTCGTGTATGTGGAGGGCAGATGGCTGCACGTAGATGTGTCTGCCAACGACCTTTCCGGCAGGAATGGCGTCCTGCTCACCGAAACCTATCAGACCGGGAAAGATCAGGCACCAGATGCCACTGCTTTCCTTAAAGAACTGCTTGTTCCCGGTTCAACAAAGTAAATACCAGTCCATAAAAAATGGCAGGCCGAAACAACGGCCTGCTATTTTTGTTCCCTACACACCGTAACAGAAAGGAGCTATTATGAAACACAAGGCATTTAACCGAGTCCTTTCCCTGCTGCTGGCTGTAGCGACCCTAACCGGCCTGTTGACATTCCCGGCCAGCGCAGCCACGCTGAATGACAGCGGTACCGTCACGATCCAGTACCTGGGCCGCGAGGAATACCTGTCCAAATCCACCGGCGGCACGCTGGGGGGTAGCAGCTGGAGCTATCGAAGCAATGACGGCCTCACCGGTACCGCCTACTGCGTCAATTTTGGCCTCAGCATGGTATCCCCCAACAAGGCCCTGACCTTACAGGAATACAACAGAAATCCGCAGACAATGGGCGTTTTCGCAAACGGTTACCCGATGCGCACCCTGGAGCAGTTCAAGGAACTGCACCCCAATGAGGTAAGGGGCATCGCCAGTCTGACGGAAGCTGAATACCAGTATGCAACCCAAGTGGCGGTCTGGGCCTCCTGCGGACAGCTCTCAGTCCCTGGTACTTCCTTCACCGCTGGTCGGGCCGCCCTTGTAGAGCCTACAGCCGATGCTCAGAAAATAAGGGTCTTTGACTGCGTTAAGGTCATGCTCAAATACTCTGCCCATTGGACCAAGAACCTCTATACCGGCCTGTCCATCCGAGCCGAGGAGGATAAAGATGTTCGCGGCGTAGAGGTCCTCAACGAATTCGGCTTGGAGGGAGCTGCCAAAGATGGTACAGACGGCATCAAGAAGGAGACCATCAACGGACAGGAGTATTATACCCGTGTGATGTATGTGGCCTCCGCCACCTCTACTTGGATTGACGACCGCAAAACGAAGGTTTATTCTACTGATGCCCCTGCTGGCACCATCTTTGTTGCCGAAAACAATTCTCCTCTGGAAACGGTGCAAGAGCATGGTGCTACCTGCTATAAGGTGGACACAAGCAGGGCTCACAATACTGGTTTGAACGCCAATGGTGAAGAATACTACGGCACGTTCAAAGTCTGCATCCCCGTAGATAACGCGGCCGAGAAGGGCAGCTTCACCATCAAAGCCATTGGTGGAGTGGCACAGTACAATCTGTTCCTGGCCTACAACCCGACTGCTTCAGAGCAGTCCTATATTGTGGCTGATCCTGGCTATACTACTCTGGAGGCCCAGGCCCCGTTCAAGTGGAGCGGTGCGGATAAGCCGGACACTGCCAGCCTTCAGATTGTGAAGGTAGGTTCGGGCGGCGCCCCCCTGGAGGGGGCGGAATTTACGCTCACTGGCGACAGGGGTACCACGGTTACTGGCACCAGCGACCGCAACGGACAGGTAATCTGGAATGACCTCCCGGCAGATGAAAATTTTACGCTGTCTGAAACGTCAGCCCCGGAGGGCTACCAGATTATTGCCCCAATGAATGTCACCCTTACCCCCGGCCGCACCGAATATATGACAGTGGTGGATGACACGGAAAAGGGGTTCACAATTAAGAAAATCGACGCCCAGAACAAGGCGTCTCTTCAAGGTGCAGTATTCGTCTTTGAACAGATTGATGGTACTTACAAGACTACCGGAACTACTGGCTTTGACGGTACAATCTCATTCCAGGGCGACGAGCTGCCCTACGGGTCATACCGCGTGTGGGAACAGTCCAGCCCGGATGGCTATCAGAAGGACACCCGTGTCGAGACTGTAAAGTGGGACGGCACCAGAGATGTGACCATCACCTTTGAAAACGTCCGTGACATCGGCCTGACCATCCTGAAAATTGATGGGCAGACCGGCGTGTCCCTGCCTGGGGCCACCTTTGACGTGTATGCGGATGGGGAGCTGTTTACTAGCGTCACCACCAACGATGCTGGTGAGGCGTATGTCTCCGGCATCAAAAAGGAGGCGTACATCGAGGTGGTGGAGACTGCTGCCCCCACCGGCTATGTGCTGGACAAGACGCCCCACGGTATCCATATTGATGCCTATAACCCCACTATTCAGGATGATCCCGTTCTGACGGTGGTCAACAACAGCAAAGCAGCATTGCGAATCATTAAGATGGATCAGCTGAGTGGAGACAGGCTCCCCGGCGTCACCTTTGAGATTTACAAGGATGCCAAGTTGTTCGACACCAAGACCACCAACGAGGATGGCGAGATCGTTTTGTTCGATCTGGAACCTGGCACCTATCTCGTGAAGGAAATCGCCACAGATGATGCTCATGTGGTTACTTCCACGCCTCAGCAAATCGAATTAAAGGCTGGCGACACGCAGACACGTGAGCTGGTCTTTTTTAATTCCCTGAAGCCAGGCATTCATCTGGTGAAGGTGGATAGTGTAACCATGAAGTCCCTGCCCAACGTTCGCTTTGAGTTTAAAAAGGTAGGGGGCTCTTATCGTCAGGAGTTTACCACTGACATCAACGGCGAGATCGACCTCAGCAAGCTGGAACCAGGTGCATATGAGGTTCGGGAACTGGAGGCGCCGGACGGATACCTTGTGGACGATGCAGTGCGTGTGGTCCAGATCAATCCTGATGAAAACGCAAATTTTGTGTTTACCAATACTCCCAAGCCCTCCTTCCGCCTCATCAAGACTAGCTCGGATGGCTCCCGACTGGGCGGAGTACATTTCAGGATTGCCAAGATTGAGGATGGCACCCACTACCTGGACCGCATCACCGATGACAATGGTGAGATCAACGTCTCTGATTTGGAGCCGGGCGTGTATTCGGTCAAAGAAACTGCTACAGTGTCCGACCACATTTTGGATCTGCGAGAGTATCATGTGGAGCTATTCCCCGGCCAAACTTCCACGCTGACCATTGAAAACCAGAAGCGGCCTAACCTCATCGTCTACAAAAAGGACGCCGACACTGGCGACCCGATTCCCAATACAGTGTTTCTGGTAAAAGCGGCGGACGGTCATTCGGTGGACGAGATCAAGACGGACAGCACCGGCAAGGCCGTCCTGTCCAACCTCCTGCCGGGCGTGTACGAGATTTCAGAGAAATCAGTCCCTGCCCCTTGGCTCATGGATGCCCCCAGCCAGCTGGTGACGCTGTACGCCAACCGGGAACACAGTGTTTACTTTGAAAACCACAAAAAGCCCACGCTGACCATCAACAAGGTGGACAGCATCACTGGCAGTCCCATCAAGGGGGCCAAGTTCCAGGTCTGGTACGGCAGCAACAGCACCACCACCGGCGAGTTGAACAGCTTGGGCGTGTTCTTCTCGGATGCCAACGGTCAGATCGTGATCGACAACCTCCGGGACGGCTGGTACAAGGTCACGGAACTGGAACCCGCCCCAGGTTTCACTATCAAGCAGCCTGCCACTCAGGAATTCTATATCAAGGGCGGCGAGAGCAAGACTGTCACATTTGAAAATGTGCCGAAAAATGGGATCGTAGTGGAGAAATACGATTCCGTTACCGGCGAGGCCCTGCCCGGCTGCACCTTCCAGTTGAAGTACCTGGGCGGAACCTCCGGCACTGGCGGCACTGTTATCGGCACGAAGGTGACGGGCAAAAATGGCACCGCCATCTGGACGGGCCTCAACCCCGGCACCTACATTTTGGAGGAGGTCGATCCTGCGGATGGGTACTCTATTATCCAATCCTCCGAAACCATCTTCCTGGCGGATAGTGGGGAGCAGAGCGTTGTTACTGTTAGATTCACCAACGCACCGGACGGCATTCTGCTTATCCGCAAGGTCTGCGCCACCAACCCCAGCGTGACCCTCCAGAACGCCGAATTTAAGGTGGCATACGCGGACGGTTCCGTAGTGGGCGACAGCAACGGCATTTTCAGGACAGACGAGAATGGCGAAATTCGCATTCCTGGTCTGAAACCCGGTAAGAGCGTGGTGGTCACTGAGGTACGCGCCCCCGCTGGCTTTATTCTGGATACTCAATCGCAGACCATCCAGATCCAGGAGGGCAAAACCGTCTCCCTTACCTTCAAAAATCAGCCCAAGGGTGCCTTGATTATTCAGAAACGGGACAGCCAGACCAACGAGGTTTTGCCCGGTGCGGAGTTCAGGATCACTACCGCGGCTGGCTGCGAAGTGGGCCTGGATGGTGTGATCGGCACCTCCACGTTGACCCAGAACGGCATCTTCACCACAGACGCACAGGGTGAAATCAGGATCAGCAACCTCGCCCCCGGAGCATACGTCATCAATGAGATCAAGGCCCCGGACGGCGGATACGTCATCGACACCCCCTCCACTAACGTGGTCATCGGGCAGGGCGGTGATACCCAGACAGTGGTCATCAAGAACACCCGCAAGGGCGGACTGATTATCGAGAAGTACGACAGCGTGACCAAACAGCCCCTCGCCGGCGCGCAGTTCAAGGTGATGAACGCCAATGGGGAGCTGACCCCGGACAACGAGGGAATGACCAGCTCCAACGGCCTCTATACCACCGATGTGGGGGGTCAGATCGTCCTGTCTAAGCTGCTCCCCGGTACCTATGTCGTGTCTGAGGTACGCAGCCCGGACAATTACCAGGCAGACCCCACCCCGCAGACGGTCGTGGTCAACGCCGGGGACACCCAAACCCTGCGCTTCTACAACGACCCGCTCTGCACTTTGACAATTTTGAAGCGGGACGCCGTGACCCAGAAGCCCCTGAAGGGTGCGGAGTTCACCGTGAAGGACAGCGATGGCCGCAACATCGGACGGTACACCACCGGAACGGACGGTACGGTCACCGTCTCCGGGCTGGCCCCCAATTCGACCATCGTGGTGTCGGAACATAAGGCCCCCACCGGATATGTAAAAGACGAAACGCCCAAAAATATCGTTGTCCGCTCCGGCGTGGCGAACACCCTGATTTTTGACAATGAGCCTGCCACGACCCTGATCATCCGCAAATTTGTGGAGGGGACCGAGAACGAGCCTCTGAGCGGCGTGTGCTTTAAGGTGGTGGACGGCAGCGGCGCGGCCATTGGGCCGGACGATGGCGTGTATTACACGGACAAGGCCGGAGAAATCGTGCTGGAGGGCATCGAACCCGGCACCACCGTCATCGCAAGAGAAATCAAGACTGTGGAGGGCTATGTGCTGGACGGCACTCCGCAGGACATCCTCATCAAAGCTGGGTCTGTGCAGCAGTTGACCTTCTGGAACAAAAAGGCCGGCACTTTGGTAATCCAGAAGAAAGACAGCATCAGCGGCGCGATGATTTCCGGCGCGCAATTCCAGGTCACCTACGCTAACGGCGGATATGTGGATAATGACAACGGGCATCTGTCCAGCAACGGCCTCTACACCACCGATGATAAGGGCGAGATCCGTATCTACGGCATCACCGGGACCGTGGTGGTCAAGGAGGTCAAGGCGGCCCCCGGTTATGTGATCGACCAGTCCACCCAGACCCAGACGGTCACGGTCAATCCCCTGGACACCCAGACGCTCACCTTCCTCAACGAACCTCTGTGCAGCCTGACGCTGACAAAACTGGATTCCGTCACCGGAAAACCTGTTCCCGGCACTGAGTTCACCGTCAAGGACGGCAACGGCACCGTGCTGGGCCGCTATACCACTGGCAAGGATGGGACTGTCGGTGTGACGGGCCTTGCCCCTGGCAGCACAGTGGTGGTCGTTGAAACAAAGGTCCCCAGCGGGTATGTGCTGAACCCCACACCCCAGACCATTATCGTCAAAAACGGCTCCAACACGGTGAACAGCGGAACCGTGGGCGGGACTACTAACGGTAACACTGGCAGCACCACCGGCGGGACCACTAATACCGGCGGCGGTACCAATGGTGGCAACGATCTCACTTTTGAGAACGACCCCAAGACCCGGTTGATCATTGAGAAATACATCACCGGTACCACTACTCCGCTGAAAGGTGTGACTTTCCTTGTCACCGAATCCAACGGCCAGGTGCTGGGCAGTGCTAATGGCGAGTACACCACAGATGAAAATGGCCGCATTGTGATCGAGGGGCTGGAACCCGGCGTGACCATCATCGCCAAGGAGATCCGCACACTGGACGGCTACCTCCTGGACACCACCCCCAAGACCATCCAAATCAAGGTAGGCGATGCCCAGACCCTTCGGTTCTATAATACGCCTGTGGGTGGTCTGGAACTGATCAAAGTCAGCGAAAGCGACAAAAGCAAGCGCCTTGCCAACGTAACATTTGAAATCCGGAAGATGGACGGCGGCCTGGTGGACACGGTGACCACCGACAGCAACGGCCGAGTTCATGTCTCTTTGGAGGCTGGTAACTACTATGCGGTTGAAACTGAGACAGCATCCGGGTTCAAAGTAGATCCCACACCCCACTACTTCACAATCCAGGACGGAAAAACCACTACCTTAACTGTGACCAACAAGGCATTTTCAGGACTCATCATCCACAAAATTGACAGCGTCACGGGAAAAGGAATTTATGGCGTGAGCTTCCTGATCTATGATGGCAGCCAGAAACCCATTGATCAGGTGACTACCGACCAGAACGGCTATATCTACCTGGACAGCTTGGACTTCTCCGGAAAAATCTTCATTCGAGAGATGGAGAACAAGGGCTATATCGCCGATACCCAGCTCAAGACCTTCTATATTAAGCCCGGCGAAACCACAGAGATTACCTGGAAAAATACGCCGATTATGGGCCAGATTCAGATTTGGAAAAAGTCTGCCGATGACAACCCCATCAACGGTTTCCCCGCAGGTACGCCTTTGGAGGGGGCTGTGTTTGAAATCTACGACAAATCCAATCGTCTGGTAGACACGGTCAAGAGCGACAAGAACGGTCTGGCAGCCTCCAAGCTATTACCCTTGGAGCGATACACCATTAAGGAGGTAACAGCGCCTCCTTATTACTCTGTGAACAGTGAGCCTATCACTGTATATCTGGAGCATGAAGGGCAGATTGTCCAGATTGAGGTACGGAATACCAGCGTCTTTACCAATGTGTCCGTCCATAAGAGTGGGTACAAAGAGGTGGTCCCTGGTCAGTCGATTCGATATGAGTTCTCTGACATTGCCAACCACTCCACGGTTCCTCTGGACAATTTTTATTGGAGGGACACGCTTCCCACCGACGCTGTGCGGCTGGAAAAGATCATCACTGGCACATGGACCGGGCGGCTCAGCTACAAAGTGGTTTATCGGACAAATACAAGCAGTGAATACCGCACTCTGGCTGACAACCTGAACACATCTAAAAGCTATACCCTTGACGCATCTTCTGCGGCATTGGGACTGGCCAGCAACGAATATGTCACTGAGGTTATGTTCCTGTTCGGGCGTGTACCGGCCGGCTTTACCCATCTGCAGACACCCTATATCTACTGCAAAGTCCTGCCGGGTCTGGCCCACGAGTATCGGTTTGCCAATAAGACCGATGTGGGCGGACTCTGGCAAGGCAATTGGGTCATGGCGGTTGACCGCTGGGTAACTATCGTCTACAACAAGACCACCACACCCACACTGCCCCGTACCGGGTACTGATTTCCCAACCACCCCTGGCGGGGGCGGCTAACCAGCCGCCCCCGCCTCCTTGTGAGGTAACTGAATATGCTAGATTGGATATTTGAGGGTGTAGCAAACTGGGTCGCCAGCATCATGACCCAGTTGATGGATGCTGTATCCGGCCTCTTCCTGGATGCACTGGGCACTGACATGACAGCGATGGAGGAATATTTCCCCTTTGTTGTGAGTGCCTATAATATTATTCAATACACCGCCTGGGCCATTTTATTCCTGACGGTGGTATGGCAGCTCTTCCGAGCATTCGGCGGCCCGCTTTCTGAAGCTGAAAATCCGTGGCACCTGCTGGTCCGTGGCAGTATCTTCGCTGTGCTCATTGCCTATTCGAAACCTATTTTCAGTATGGTGCTGGACATAGCAAGAGCACCCTATCTTGCGCTCATGGACTCTGCGATGGATCCTGGCGACTTTACTTTTGCGGGCATTGAGCAGGCGCTGACCAATGGACTGGTCACCTTTGTGTCAATGGTATCGGTTGTTGGACTGCTATTGCTCATCATCATGATGATAGCACTTGCATGGAATTATTTCAAGCTCCTCTTGGAGACTGTTGAGCGGTACGTTCTGGTGGGTGTGCTCTGCTACACATCACCACTAGCCTACTCCATGGGCGCCTCCAAGGCAACCTCCCGCGTGTTCCAGTCCTGGTGCCGTATGGTGGGTTCCCAACTGCTCCTGCTGGTACTGAACGTCTGGTTCCTGCGTGCTTTCAATTCCTCCGTCGGACAATTTATTGCCAACGGGGGAGCGCTGACAACTGGCCGGGGCAGTATCTTCCTTTGGCTGTTCTGCGCATTGGCATTATTGAAAATCGCTCAAAAATGCGACAGCCACCTGGCGGCATTGGGGCTGTCTGTTGCCCAGACCGGCAGCAGTATGGGTATGGAAATGCTTATGGCGGCCCGAGTCATTACCGGCTTTGCCAAGGGCGGCGGTCAAAACGCTTCCTCCACGTTTGGTGGAGCCGGGCGCAGCGCGGCTGGTGCGGCGGCAGGAGCTTCTGCTGGCACAGGCGGCATTCTCTCCGGTTTTGCCAGCCGTTATAAACCAAACAGTTTTGTTCGGGACGCAGTAGTGAATGGGGGCTCCCGTATGGGTGCAGGCGGCAGCGTCGGCTTTGTTGGGCGTGCCTTTGGCGGCATAGCGGCCCGCAACGGCGCCACACTGACTTCCGACTCTATCTCCTCTGTGGCCAATAAGCCGTCCAAATTCTCCGGTACAATCGCCGGTGAGATTGCGGATCGCAGCCTGCCCACCTATATGCCGCAACTTGTAAATGGGGCGGCCACGGGCATGACCTATTCCAACACACAGATTACCGGTGGTCATATCAGCACTACCGCCACTGGGGCGGACGGCAGACAGTCCAATGTGGAGTTGTTCAGCTCCTCGCAGTATGACAGACCGGAAACGCCCCATACTGTAGTGAATGCCGCAGACGGAAGCCAGTGGTATCAGGTTGCATCTGGTGAAGGCATGGGTGCGTTTTACGCCCCGCCTGCCTTTACCGGCGACCAGTCTGAAGCCGCACAGGTTGCGGAGGCGTTTCCCAATGCGCCTGAAGGCACACTGCTGCGTCAGTCCGGCGATGGCACTTTGGAGGCTAGCTACCCAGACGGGAGCAATGCCACATGGTACAGCAGTGCTCACTATCAGGAACCCGATGCGCCCCACGAGACAATACAAGGCGCTAACGGCTTGGATTGGTACGCTATGACGCCACACGCCGCCGCCCCGCAATTTGACACAGGCGCTGAAACCGAGGTGCCTATCCATCCCGAGGCCGGTATTGGAGGAAACGGAAACAGCTCCAATCCTGTCGGTGTCAATAGTGCTGACGTACCGCATGGTGCCTCTGCTGGCGACACCCCAGGCGAACCGGTTTTCAATTCTCATGTCAATGCTGCTGGCAGCGCCATTGACATGCCAGCGGGCGTCTCCGGCGGTGGTATAGGCGAAATGCCGTCCACCACACTGCATGAGACCGGGGGCTCCAGTACCTCGATCAGCGATGCGGGTTCCAGCATCCCCTCTGGCGGCACATCCGTCCCCGGTCCGTCCTCGTTCGGCAGCGGACAATCCGAAGCCCCATGCGCAACAGGGAACATGGCCGCATATAACCAAGCGCTGTTTGGGCAGTTCATGCCTGGATATGAGCGTCCGATAGTTTCTGTTGACAGTTCCAGAGCCGGAGACGGCATTCTGGAGGTGCGCCATGAAGATGGTTCTGGCACCGCCTTCTATGACCGGACTATGTATCAACCGCCCAGGGGCGATCACCATGTCTTTGGGGACAGCGCCGGCGGTCAATGGTATGCAATCCCAGGAACACCCGCAGTGGAACGGCGGCCCGTCTATCAGGATGGCAAGCCGGTCTATGAAGGAGATGAACTGAAGACCGTCAATGTGGAAACTGTCCGCTATAAGACGACGCCAGCGCGGTATGTGGAGCCCTCCCGCCGCCCGGCCCGGGAGCGCAAAGCCCCCAAGAAAAAAACATGACCTAATGGCGGGCATATCAAGCGATATGCCCGCCTCCGCTTCTTAAATAAGGAGGGATACCCATTATGTACGATGAACAGCAGCAGTTTGGTGACGGCCAAGACAATTATCTGAAGGGCGCACAAAAACTGGCCGAAGCCGCAAAGCAGGCCGGAGCCGCTTCCGCTGCAAGCGCGGCAGGCGAAGCTACCGCCAATGCGGCGGCAGCCACAGTTAAAGCCAGTGTTGAAGGCGGTAAGGCCGCGGCGGAAATTGCCGCTGGGACCGCTGCAGGCGGCCCATGGGGCGCAGTACTCTCTGCGGCGTGGTCACTGCGGCACACGTTGTTTAAGGTGCTGGTTTCCCTCTGCCTGTTTCTGCTCTTCATCATTGTTACAGTTGTTTCCCTGCCATCTATTGTAACCAATAATATTTTCCACCTTGACCCAAACACAGTAGACCCCAACGGTCCAACGGAGCTAGCCGCTAATTTTGATGATCTCTCCGCAACAGTATCAGCCTGTATCCAAAATGGGTATGATGACGCCTTGGCACGGGTGGAGCAGATCATTTCTGCCGGAGGGTATGACTATGACCTGTCCATGGAGGCGCTGGTCAACAATGGTCTTATCTCGACAGATTACGATACCTGCTATACGCTCGCCGCTTATTCCGCCTCCCTTGAGCAAAGAGGGGTATCCAAGAGCGACCTTCAAGCAAAACTTCAGGCAGTCAGCGGCCAAATGTATGCAGTTACCTATGAGGAAAAGGAAACGCAGGTGACAGTTCCTGCCGAGGAAGAGGGGGCGGAACCAGAGACCAAGACGGTTAAATACGTTGCTTGCACCATCCATCCTTTCGATCAATCCGTCATACTATCCGCATTTAACATTGATACAGATGCGCAATACAGTCAGTTCAACATTACCTATGGGGAAGCTATCACGAACATGTCCAACGCATTGAAGATGACCATGTATGGGACGCTGACTAGTGGTATGGTTCCTCCTATCACAGATGCTGAGCTGAATGCATATCTGAACAGTCTGACATGCAGTGGTACGCGAAAGGAGCTGATGCGGGCAGCACTCTCCCTGGTAGGCCGTGTCCCATATTTTTGGGGCGGGAAAAGCGCGCCTGGCTGGAACGAGGCGTGGAACACTCCGCGCCTGGTAACGGCAGCGGGCTCCAGCAGCTCTGGAACGATCCGTCCGTATGGGCTGGACTGCTCTGGATTCACCGATTGGGTCTACAAAACGGCGCTGGGTGTCAGTCTTTTGAACGGTTCCTGGAGTCAGTGGGATACCACATACGCAATTACAGAGGCGGAACTCCTGCCCGGTGACATTGGATTTATGGCTGCGCCTGGAACAGTGCCCGTCAACCACGTACTGCTCTATGCTGGCCGAAGCGCCGATGGAAAGCAGATGTGGGTTCATTGCTCCAGCAGCGCAGGCGGGGTCGCGCTCAACTCACCGACCTATGTGACCCAATTCCGCCGCAGGAAGGATATTGACCTGGAGGCAGATTTCATCCCTGCCATTCCAGAACAAGGAGTCAACGATGGCTGATGATAGAGAATACAGCAATATTTACACAATACCACCCAACTACACCGACTCCGGTAAGCTGCTGGGCGGCCTGCTGGAGGTGCGGAACACGGTGGAAGCCGGTATTCTGCTGGCCGTAGTAGGATACCCGGAGCTGATGTGGCTGCATTTGCCAGTCACCGCAAAAGTGACGGTAATGACGGTCACGTTGCTGCCGCTGACCATCTTTGCTTTGATGGGGCTGGGCGGCGATTCGCTGCTGCAGTATGTTTCCCACATTATTTTGTACTGGATGCGGCGCAGGACACTTCACTATAGGAGGGTAGGCTATCACTATGGCAGGACCACAACGCAGAAACGCCCGGCCTCAAAAAAGGCGGGCCCCGCCCCCAAAGGAAAAAAAGCTGGAGTTCGTCCAGGACTTCATTCCTCTAAAAGAAATAAAAAACGGCATCGTTGAAACCAGCGACGGTCGTTACATCAAAATACTGGAGATCGAACCCATCAATTTTCTCCTGCGCTCAAACGAAGAGCAGTGGGGGATCATCTCCAACTTTGCCAGTTGGTTGAAAATCTCCCCTATGCGGCTGCAGTTCAAATCAGTTACTCGCCGGGCGGACTCAGATAAATACATCGCCGGCCTGCGGGAGGACCTGGAGCAGGAGGAGGTTGCCGCCTGCCGCACCCTGGGCGAGGGCACCATCCGTTTTATCCGGGAGGAGGGCAGCCGGGAGGCGTTATCCCGGCGATTCTTTCTGATCTTCCAGTATGAGGCGGCCAGCCGCAGACAGGTGGATGCGGATTATAGTGAAATCTATGCCGCGCTCCAGACTGCGGGCCAGAACGCCCGCACCTACTTTGCGCAGTGCGGCAACAGCATCGTCCAGCCCAAGGACGAAGACGCTTTCATAGCGGAAGTGCTGTATATGTACTTCAACCGCCGTTCTTGCGTGGATGACCCATTCCAAAACCGGCTCAACCGTGTTGTGGTGGACGCAATGACAGCAAAAAAGCGGGTCATCGGCGTGGATCCTGTCCCCAGGATCAGGGCAGTAAACTTTGTAGCACCCCGCGGCTTGGATCTGACCCACGCCGGTTACATCGTCATGGACGGCTCCTACTACACCTACCTCTATATCCGAAAGAACGGGTTCCCCCAACAGGTGCGGGGCGGCTGGATGTCATCGCTCATCAATGCAGGGGAGGGGGTGGATATTGATCTGCACCTGCGGCGGGAGATTCGCGGCAAGACTATCGACCGGGTAGCACAGCGTATCCGGCTCAACCGTACCAAACTGCGAGAGCTACAGGACACATCAACCGACTATGAAGAACTGGCTGGTTCCATCCAGGCTGGCTACTACATCAAGCAGGGGCTGTCCAGCCGGAATGAAGACCTGTTCTATATGTCGGTGTTCATTACTATCTCCGGGGCTTCCTATGAGGAACTGCTCTGGCGCAAACAGCAGATGACCGATCTGATGAAATCCATGGATATCCAAGTATCGGACTGTACATTTCAGCAGGAGGCCGCACTACGCTCCACTATGCCATTTCTCAGCATGGATGCCAGTCTGGAGCGTAAGTCCAAGCGAAATGTCCTGACCAGCGGGGCCGCCTCTACCTATATGTTCACCAGCTTTGAGCTGTCCGATGATAACGGCATCCTGCTGGGCCTTAACCGGCACAACAACTCCCTGTGCATTGTAGACCCGTTCAACACCAAAGTAAACAAGAACGCCAACTTCACGATCTGCGGCACATCCGGGGCAGGGAAGACCTACACCATGCAGGTCATGGCCCTGCGTATGCGGATGCGGGGCATCCAGTGCTTTATCCTCGCGCCCCTAAAGGGCCACGAGTTCAAGCGGGCCTGCCATAAGGTCGGCGGCTCTTATATTAAGCTGGCGCCTGGCTCCGCCGCCTGCATCAATGTGATGGAGATTCGGCCGACCATCACCCCGGAGATGGAGCTGATTGATGAACTGGATTACAGCGACATCGACTCCATGCTGGCAAAGAAGATCCAACAGCTGATGATTTTCTTCTCTCTCTTGATCCCTGATATGAGTAACGAAGAAGAGCAGATGCTGGATGAGGCTCTGATCAAGACCTACTCCCAGTTTGGCATCACCCATGACAACACATCACTCTATATGGATGCTGACAGACGGATCATGCGCCCCATGCCCATCCTGGGCGATCTTTACAACAATTTGAAGGAAAACGCACTGACCACCCGGCTGGCCACCATCGTCAGCCGCTTTGTTACCGGCAGCGCCCAGAGCTTTAACCAGCAGACCAACGTGAATTTGGATAACAAATATGTTGTGCTGGACATTTCGGAGCTCAAGGGGAAATTACTCCCAGTAGGAATGATGATCGCACTGGACTACGTGTGGGATCAGGTAAAAGCCGACCGCACTAAGCGGAAGATGGTCTTTATTGATGAGATATGGAAGCTGATTGGCGGTGCTGCGAATAAGCAGGCCGCTGAATTTTGTCTGGAGATATTCAAAATCATCCGCGGCTATGGCGGCGGCGCCCTGGCCGCTACCCAGGACCTGTCCGACTTCTTTGGCCTGGAGGATGGGCGCTATGGCCGGGCGATCCTCAACAACAGCAAAACCAAAATCATTCTGAACCTGGAGCCGGACGAAGCGGAGTATGTCAAGGATGTTCTGAAACTCTCCCGTACCGAACTGCGCAGCATCACCCAGTTTGAGCGCGGCGAGGCACTTCTCTCCAGCAACAGCAATAAAGTCCCCGTCATCATCAAAGCATCCCACGAGGAACAGCAGATGATCACCACCGACCGGGCGGAACTGGAAGCCATGCTCTCTGAACTTCAATCAGTAGCCGAGACAGCAGAGCGTGGGGCCATTCCTGCCGGGTCCAACGATATTGAACCTGCTATTACATAGCAGCATTTAAGAAAGGATGCGAGCCTGTGAATTTTCTTACACCACTCCGCCGAGAGGAACAATTGCATTGCCGCAGAGTCTCGGCGATCAGCAAACTGCTGGCCGAGGCCGCCGGCGCTTCGGCCCCCGAAGCAACCGCCATCGCCCGGTCCGCACTGTTCCATGACATAGGAAAATCAGCCCTGCCACAAAGGATTTTCCACAAACTTGAGCCTCTGTCGCCACGGGAACAAACCCTCCTGCGGGCCCACACCACCATCGGCAAGGAACTGCTTGAGGGAACGGAAACTATTTTGAGTACAGCATCCATTGTGGCCTATCAGCACCATGAGCATTTGGACGGCAGCGGATACTGGGGCCTGCGCGGACAGGAGATCCATCCCCACGCCAAGCTGATCGCTGTTGTCAATGCGTTTGACTCGCTCACATTCCGAAAAGCATCTTGGGAAAATGTTGAGGTACAGCGCAGCCTGGAACAGCGTGCCGGTACGCAGCTGGACGTGGATACCGTACACCTGCTGTTATCCAATCTCGCCCGTGTGTTGGACGCAGGCCATTCCGTAAATGCGCATAGCGGCAAAAATACGCATTTATAAAAGGAATACTTATTTTGATACAACGAGGTGACCACCATGCTATTGCAGGAAGAACAGTATATCATACGCTGGCTGACCCAATATGGGGCGCTGGCCAAGACGCAGGTGATTCGCCTGCTTAAAGATCTGCCGCCAGCCAAGGCGGAGCGGATCATTCGCCGTCTCAAACGGGAACTGATGATCTCCGATGTTGCTGGCGGTTACTATGTGGGGGTGGATTCCCTTACTCAGCCGGATCAGAGAATTATCCTGGCTGTTTGGGTCCTGCTGGAGTTCATTGACCGGGTGGATCCTATGGCACATTACCCCGCCACATATCCGTCCCAGCTTTTCTTCCTCAAAGAGGATACCGGGTATGAGATTGTGGTGCTTTATGACGGGGAACAGCACTTGACCCGCCTGCTTCAGCCACAGGATGAATTGAAATATATCTTTGTGCTGCCGCACATTGCCATGGCGCAGGAGTTGGTGCTGCCTTCGGCCCCATGCCTGTTTGCCACAGTGGACTATGGTGGGCAGGAGGTGCCAACGGTCCGCTTTTACACAGAAGAAGGGGGACGCCGGAATGCCACGCTCTGATTTCGCGCGATGCCTGGAGGCAGCTCAGCGCCGGTTGGATCGTGCAAAAATGGAGTTTACCCGAACCGAGCAGTTGGCAGCGCAAAAGGATATGCCAGGTGCGTTTGGCTCCGCTTTTGCGTTTGAGGCGGAGGTTGAAAAGCTTGCGCTGTTGGCACGAGTTCTGCCCGCCTACACCGGACACCCCAAGGCGCTGGAGCTGATGGAAGAGACGATGGAGGGGACTATCCCGGTGGAGATGGGATATGGGGAGCGCGGATGGTTCTGTCTGCGTATTCCCGCGCTGCTCCCGAAAAAGAGCAGCGGGTCCCCAACCTACATACAGGAATATCTCTATCCCGCAATGCGGAGGTTCTTTGCCGGGAAGATGCCCACCCACTATGTTGACTGCGTGCTGGCATACCGGCATGTGTATGACCGGGATCGACCGGAGCGGGCCTGTCGTGACCACGATAATATCGAGCAAAACATGGTCACAGACATTGTGGCCTTGTATTTACTGCCGGATGATGCGCCGCTCCGCTGTGCCCACTACTATTGCAGCACTATGGGCGAGCAGGACCAGACCGAGGTTTATGTGATCCCCAGGGAGTTGTTTCCCTGCTGGCTGGATGCAGAAAAAACAAACGATTTGAAGGAGGAAAGACTGTATGAAAACCGGCCGATTTAGCCCTAAAAAGATGGGTACAAAAGGGCCTTTTTTGAAGCCCTTTACGCGCACACATTCCAACCGCCGGAAAATCCTTGAAAAATCCGGGGGGAAACGCCGGCCCGAGCGGCCTGATTTCGGCAAAGAGAGTTCGAGCGTTGCCGAAAATGCCACCGATTTGAGGGAGGGGCAATAATGGTCACACTCCGCCCCGGCAGTCATGTGTGGCGCCTGCTCACAGTGCTGTCTGCCGTCGGTGAGTTCCCGGCCCAGTCCCTGCATTTGTTGGGCAGTGAGCGGTCGCTTGAAAAGCTGGTACACAGGTTGGAGTCATCACAAGAGATTCGCGCACCGAACGGGACTGTGTTGGGCGCATATAAGCTGCTCACAGTAAGCGGGCGGCGTGAGAGGCGAACCATACGTCTTTGCAAGGGCGCGATCCCACTCCTGCAGTCATTACACCCGGCAGCCCCTGACAGCTATCTGGCAATGTATGGCGCTTATCGCTTTTCCAGCAACGATGCCCATGTGCAGCGGAATCACCGGGTCGCCGAGGCTCTGGCCATCTGTTTGGGGGCCGGAGCTGAGGTGCGCCCTTACACGCTCCCGCCATTACAGAAGCAGGAGATTCGCCAGGTCGTGCCCGACAGCCCCTGCTTCTATATCGCTCGCAGTCTGAAGCGGCTGGATAACACAGAAATGAACAAGACCATTTTCACCAGACTGACAGGCGCATTATTTTGTTCGGATATTTGCTATGCGGTTTATAACGCCCGAGGTACCGTGATGAAGTGGAGCGGTATGGGCGAGTTTAAAACCGCCAATCATCTGACCGAACTGGCCAGGATGAACGCGGGCATCCCCCAGGCAGACCATGCGCTGCTCTTGGGTGAGTGCATGGATATCGCGCTCCAGACCCTGTTGGAGTCAGATAAGAGCAAACGCATGGAATTGCGCTTTGACCGTATATACCAGCACATCCACTACATCCCCATGAATGACCAGGGGATGCGGATGCTGCGGATCCTCACGCTCCCAGACTGGAATGAACATGTGCTCTCTGTGGTATTCCCGCCGGAATGGAGGCTGTCCACCCCCAGCACAATGGAGTGTGATGCGAAAAAGGATGCAAGCCTGATCCTCTCCCACCTTGATGGGGATATTGCCCGACTTGTCAGGCTTCGTCAGGCATTGGAACACACGCAAGTCCCATTCGAGGTCCTATGTTTTCCCTGGCAATCGGTGTTCCTGCACAGCTATTTTGGCTGTCGGGTCCAACTGCGGGAAATCCATTTGGAGGCATTGGAGGCCGCGCTGGGAATTGAGGCGCCGGAAGCAGGGGATGGGCTGTGCGATTAGGAGGAAGCTATGGCAACACAGGAACAGGAAAAAGCTTTGAACGCTCTCCGCGAACTGATTCGCTATCATCGGGCTTCATGGTCAGAAGGCAGCGGCTATACCGGAAATGAGCAGCTCGTATATCTTACAATGGCTCAGGCCTGGCTGGCCCTTCGCTATGAACTGCCAATCGGCATACGATGTACGTGTCCTGCCGGGATAGGGCACCCACCTAAAAAGCCATATCGGTACATTACCGTCACAGACTCTGAACAGATGATGCGATGGTTGTCTTATCCGGATATGGACGACCTACCCTCCATCCATGCGGAGCTCCCACAGCGCACCCAACAGCGGATGCGGGACTACATTTTGCAGATCATGGAGGTTGAGTGCCCGGAGCTGCTGCCGCCCCCCAAGCCGGTTGCGCCGCTCCTTGGCGCGAAAGGGGACATCTACAGTCTGCTGTGCATTGCCAATCGTGCTTTGCGCAAAGCTGGCCAGCAGGACCAGGCGGAGCAGATGTGGCGGCTCGTTCTGAACAGCGGCAGCTACTTCAACGCGCTGTCCATCATCGGAGAGTATGTTGATTTTGGTGAGGCGCTGCCGCAAACCACCACAAACATCTCATAACATCACAAAGAAAGGAGTGTTTCAAGTGTGAAAAATATCCAGCATGAAATCGTCAAGGAAATTGCCGTGCTCTCCGAAAGCGACAGCGGCTACACAAAGGAAATCAACTTGATCTCCTGGAATGGCGAGAAGCCCAAGTACGACATCCGAAGCTGGTCACCCGGCCGGGAGAAGTGCGGCAAAGGCATCACGCTGACAGAGGACGAAGCGAAAAGCCTGCTTCTGGCCCTGCAGAAGAAGTTCCCCAGTTTAGTATAGGGTGGACGGGCCATTGATAATCAATTCATAGCTCAACCACGACAGGAGGAGGTCTCTATGTGAAGTCAAATAGAGCCAGAACGGTCGGCATTGTGCTGGCTGTCATACTGGGTTTAGGGCTGCTGCTCTATTTAGGCGGCCTGATCTGTCAGGTACATCTCAACTATGTGCAGTGGATGTCGGACGGGGGCATGGCAGGACAGACGACCATGCTTCCGATCAAAACTGGCATACTGGACTGCTGGGCAAGAGGAGTTACGCTTACTGGTCTCAAATACGACCTGCTTGTGATCATTTTGGCCGCAGCCGTCTATGTGTTCCTGCGCCTGCAGGACAGGTTTAGCAGCAGGGACCGGGATGATCGTAATTTTTCCCGCAGTAAGCGTGGTACCTATGGGACGGCTGGCTGGATGGGGGAGCAGGAGATGCGGACGATCCTGGAAGTGGCCAGTCCAAGCAAAGCTAAGGGTATCATACTGGGCCAGAACGAACGTGGTTCGGTCATCTGTCTTCCGGAGAACACCAGACTCAATAAACACATCGCTGTATTTGGCGCCAGCGGAACAATGAAATCCCGCGGCGTGATCCGTCCAGCCCTGTTCCAATGCATCCGGCGGGGCGAGTCTGCGGTCGTGGCAGATCCAAAGTCTGAAATGTACGCTGATACGGTGGAGCTGTTCCGCAAACACGGCTATACCGTCCGCGTCTATAACCTACTCAAGCCGGAACTGAGTGACTCCTGGAACTGCATGTTTGACCTGGGCGGTGATACGCTGATGGCCCAAGTGCTCACGGATGTCATCATCTCCAATACCCGCGGCGGGGAAAAGGGGGACCACTTCTGGGATAACGGCGAGTCCAACCTGCTCAAAAGCCTGATCCTCTATGTGGATCTGGACGCCAGCCGCAAGCCGGAGGAGCGGAACCTGCCCGCTGTGTACCAGATGCTGACCCAGAACTCAGAAAAGCAGCTCACCGCCCTGTTTGACCGCCTGCCCATGAGCCACCCTGCTAAGGCGCCATACAGCCTCTTCAGCCAGGGCAGCGATACGGTACGCGCTGGTATCATACTGGGTCTGGGCACCCGGCTCCAGGTACTGCAAAGCGAGGCTGTGCGGCAGATCACACGCCACTCAGACATTGACCTGACGGAACCTGGTAAGACCAAATGCGTATATTACATCATCCTGGACGACCAAAACTCCTCCCTGGAGTTCCTGTCGTCCCTTTTCTTCGCTTTCCTGTTCATCAAGCTGGTCCGATACGCTGACAGCACGCCGGACCAGCGATGCAAGGTGCCGGTGAATATCATACTGGACGAGATGAACAACATCGGCATCATACCGGATTTTGGCCGCCGGCTCAGTACTGTCCGCTCCCGGGCGTTGCAGATCCTTATGGCCTGCCAGTCCCTACCCCAGCTCCAGAACCGGTATCCCAACAATCTCTGGGCGGAGCTGGTGGGCAATGCGGACACGCAGCTCATGCTGGGCTGCACAGATGATGTCTCAGCGGAGTATTTCAGCAGCCGTAGCGGTGATATGACCGTTGAGGTAAACTCTACCATGACTACCCGGCAGAGTATTGCCATGGCTCAGGTCATCCCCCAGTACCGCTATACCGAGGGGCTTGGCCGCCGCAGACTACTTACCCCAGACGAAGTGCTGCGCCTACCCAATGACGAACTGCTGATCATCATTCGCGGGCAAAAGGTGTTGCGGGCCAGGAAATTCGATTATACCGGCCATCCCTACGCCAAGGAGTGCGTGAAAGCAAGCATTCTGGACTACAAATCAAACCACACTCCATCCGTAGAACCGGAGATCATTCCAGCGGAGCCCGTTGCTGCGGAAGAAAAACGCACCAAAGAAAACCCTCAAAGCCCGTCTGCATCAGGTCCCGCCCAACCACCCACATCGGATACGAAGGGAAAAGGCGCACCTAAATCCGCTGATACGAAACATCAGCCCGCAGCCGCGCAGGAGCCTGGCGCTCCACCTGCGCCATCGCAGCAACCAGGGCAGCCATCACCCCCTAAACCAACCCGGCGGCCAAAGACGCTCTATGAGAGTTCCCGGCCGCCAGCGGACTTTTGACCCCCGCATGAACCCATTACTTATTGGCGAACAGCGCCCCTTCCAATCAAAGGGGGCGCTTTATTCGTATATCAAACAATTTTGAAGGAGGACTCAAATTATGGCACGCACGAAGAAAGAACTGAAGGACCAGGCCCCCGTTGAGGAGCAGGTGGTAGGCGAAGGCATCGGCCTTAGCGGCGAAGCGCTGCAGCCGGACTCCGGTGAGCAGGATGGGAACCCCTCTGGCGGTCTGGCCGATCTGGAACTGGCAAATACCAAAACATTGGATCCCGATGCGCCCCAGACTGAGATGGAGGGTGCGGGCGATGTGGGGCAGGCAGCCGGTCCCATACTGCCCCCGGACCCTGAAAGCGGCGCTTCAGACAGCACATTCCCCCAGACTGGCTTGGAATCTGACATGCACGCCGTCGCTGAAGGCGGCCACCCCCAGACTGAGACAGAATTGGCATCTGAAGGCCAGGCGCCAGGCGATGGCGGGCCTGGCGCCGACGGAACACCGCTCCCGGAGGGGGTAGTTCCGCCCTTCTACATGTCCCCGCAGGAGTCCGGTGCGCCTGTGGTAGAGACGACAGGAACTGGCCAGGCTGAGGCGCCGGGCCAGGCCGAGTCTGGGGACGGGCCGGATCAGACAGAGACGACTCGCTCCAGACTGAGAATGCCCCGGCAGCGCGGGCCGCGGGTCGTGTCCATCGACGCAGAGCGCACGGTGGAAACCGAGAGCGACAGGCTGCGCAGCGACCTGCTGGATCTGGTGGAGTCTTTCAAGGGGAAGAAGATCCTTACCGGCACCATCC
The DNA here is from genome assembly GCA_003612335.1 of bacterium 1xD42-67. Classification (GTDB taxonomy): domain Bacteria; phylum Bacillota; class Clostridia; order Oscillospirales; family Oscillospiraceae; genus Lawsonibacter. The sequence continues at coordinate 7,938 of RAYO01000012.1, read as the reverse complement.
AGGGCGTGGAGCGGCTGGCCAGCAATCCGGATATCTGCTACGCTGTCACCTATCACGGCGACTTCAAGATCATCATCCCGGTCCTGGACGCCATTGAGGAACCCGAGGACTACCGTGACCAGCCCAAGGGCGATGTGCTCCACTACCTGCTCAACAAGCGGTTAGGCGCTGAGGTGGACTATATCGTCAAGCGCATTGACCAGGAGGGCGGCGTTGTGGCGGCCAACCGGCTGGAGGCCATGGCACTGAAGCGCCGGGAGTACTACTTCCGAACGGACAGGGACGGCAACTACCAGATTTATGAGGGCATCCGCGCTGAGGCCCGGGTCGTGTCGGTCATCCGGGCAGGCATCTTTGTGGACCTGTTCGGCGCTGAGTGCTATATCCCGCTCCGCGAGCTGTCCTACCAGCGTTGGGTGGACGCCGCCAGCCATTACCAGCCTGGCCAGCGTGTACTGGTGAAGGTGCTGGAGGTGGATCGTTCTGACCGTAATAAGCCCCGGGTGACCGCCTCCGTCAAGCAGGCCAGTGAGAACCCCTACGAAAAGGCGCTCAAGAAATATGCGGTGGGCAACCGCTATGTGGGGACCGTCAGCCTTGTGGACCTCAGCGGCGTGTTTGTATCCCTGGATGGAGGCATCGACTGCCTGTGTACCCACCCCAAACGCGGCCGCCCGCCCCGCGGCGCCCGTGTCACCGTCCGCATCCTGGGCATCAACAATGATACGAACCGCATTTGGGGCGTCATCACCCATATGTCCACCACCCGGTAAGAGATGCAGCGGTGGGCAACAGTTCCACCGAAAAGGGGAGGGCCGCCATATACGGCGGTCCTCCTTTTTCCAAACTCATTTGGAATGACAACAGATTGGAGTTGATTTTTGTATGAGAAAATCGAAAAGACAGACATGCCGGCGCTTTGTCCCCTTACTGCTTGCAATCGTCCTTTCCCTGGTCCTGGCTCCCGCCGCTCTGGCAGACACAGGCGATAATACGCCGAAGATATCTCAGCAGCCCGACCAGTTGGTGCTGCAGCTCGGCACGCGCTGGGCCGGTGTTGAGTTTGAACTCCGGACAGATGCTGGAGTATTTCCTGCTCCGGTCGTAGTAGATGAAGGCGGTGTGCTGCGGATGGATCTGGGGGGCAGCACCACCTACACGCTGAGCTGTATTGAATCCTCCATCCCCATTCCCGGCCCGGTAACAGGTGAGGCCCCCGGCAATGAAACCCTGCCCCCCGCAGACAATACTCCCGTGCAGCAGCAGCCTCAGACATCCAGCCCGGAGCCTGTGCCTGCTCCAGCGCCCAAGCAGCAGAGCGTCCCCCTTGGTCCCCTGGTTATCTTCTTAATGGGGGTGGCGGCAGTGGGCGGCGGCATGATCTCATTTTGGATCCTGAAGCGCCGCCAGGAGGAGAGCTACGATGAATGGGACGATGAAGATGGAGAGTGATAGCGGCCCACATCGACTCATCGTTCTTGATGCGAACTACCAATCGTTCTGTGCCACGCACAGTAAGTATGGTATAGGCCAGCAGATCAGCGGCGGCCCTTGGTCATATGGCCACACGCCGCCTGCACAGATGGGCCAAGCACCAAGCGGTACACATTCACTGCAAGAACAGTATAACGCCTAAAATGTTAGCGTTAATTATTCTTGTTACAGTTAAATTCGGCAATATCCCGCACGAGCAACATCTCCCATACTGACTCTAATCTCCTATACTGACTTTGAGTGAAAAAGTGTGAATTATCTGTGTATTTTTCGTATTTTTGTTGACTTTTGCGGGTAAATATGTTAAGCTACAACCATAGCAAGACACTGCGCTCAGGCTTTCGATACGTCGGGAGCAGCCTGGCGTCAGACCCATAAATCTTGGTGGGGAATCGTTACGGATCCGTGTGCATTGACGGGTCCACACGGCGCAGGTCTTGTTTTAACAATATGTAGCCGAGAGGTTGCTGAAATACAGTACAGAGTCAATGGCTGGATGCGACACCACTATTCCAGCGCTTGATTCTGTGCTGTCTTTTTTAGCGGCCCCTCGGCTTTTTCCGTTTCCAGAGGTGACAGCATACGTCCAAAAGAAAACGGATCGAGGAGGGTTAAGCCAATGAAAAGAAACAAACACGCAAAACGCACCTTACCTGCAGCGGGATGCAAGCTGTACTGCCATTGCGGCCGTCCAGCGGTGCTGCGCAAGGCGGAAGAGGTGTGCAGGACCCGCCGCGAAGGGGAGATGGCCTATGTCTGTTCCGGCTACCCCGCCTGCAACTCCTTCGTATTGGCACATCCCAAGACCATGGAGCCTATGGGGAGTCTGGCGGGCCCGGAACTGCGGCGGCTCCGGTTTGAGGCCCATAGGCAGTTTGACCAATTGCATAAAACAGGGATCATGACAAAACGGCAGTCTTATGAATGGCTTGCCCAGGTCGTACACGCTCCCATGTCTCACGCCCATATCGGGCATCTGGGCGAGTATTACTGCAAAGAAGTGATCCGGGAGAGCAAAGCGATCCTGAAGAGAAACCGGCCTCTCATAAAAGGGGCACAAAAAGGAATAGGAGGTGGACAGGATGTTGGCGCTTACGCCGCAAGAGCAAGCGCGAGTTGAGGAGAATATGGGACTGGTAGGGATGGTGCTTAGTACCTATGTCCATACTCCTCCGCCGGGTAGCGTATATACCACGGAGGACCTGTATCAAATTGGCTGTATTGGGCTGTGTAAGGCTGTGAAGACGGACAAGGCCGGTCATAGCGCCGCTTTTTCCACTTACGCCAGCCGGCTGATCCGGAATGAGATTTATGATGCGCTGGAGTACTCTACCCGACATGGCCGGGAGCAGGCGACGGATCCAGAGGAGCTGCCCAATGTTTGGCTGGAGGACGAATTTGAGCAGCGTATCCTGTGCGGCGCCTTGCTAGACCAGCTCGACCAGGCGGAGGCCACAGCAACTGGGACTGTGGCCAAGGGCATCCAGGCGATCCGCCTGCTGGCCCAAGGCTACACCAACCGTGAGATTGGCGAGCAGTTCGGTGATGCTCCGGCCAATCATGTGACCGCCTGGGTGGCGAAGGCCCGGAAATACCTTGCCGCGATGGCGACATAATTTTTAGGAGGTACTTTTATGGTTCAACAATGCTTGGCTATTCCTTTCCCCCGCAATCTTATCTGCGAGGTATTGGGGAGAGATGTCGCTCTGGAGGAGCTGCCGCCGGATATTGAGGAGAGCGTTCAGTATGTTCTGGAGCAATCAATGTCGGAGCGGGATGCGTTCATTCTGATCCTGCGCTACATGCGCAATATGAGTCTCCGGGAGATCGCCGCCTATTATGGATTGAGCTACGGTCGTATCCGGCAGATCATTAAAAAGTCACAGCGTAAGCTGCGGCATCCGCGTTATAGGAAGTACCTGCAGGACGGCTGTGCTAAGGTTGAGCAGGGAGCGTCAGCGCTCCCCGGAAAAACAGCCCCATATTGCGCTGCCTGTTGATACTAAGCCCAGAACAGTCATTCCTGAGACTGTAGACCTGCATGTTTCGAATTGCCATAATGAAAGAGGGGATACCCAACGGTCCATACCGAAGAGTATCCCCTCTTTTTTTGTGTATTGGGTAAAGTATCCTATTGTTCTTCTGTTACTGCGGCAATATAGCTATCAATAATATCTTCCAAATGACGATATTGGACTGGGGTAAGCCGGGAGACTTTTTTCGAGAGGATTGCTATATCTTCGGGCGATATTTTCCCAAGGAGCAGGTAGTCGGTGCTGACCCCCAAGGCCATACATATTTTCACGATGTTTTCGAGACGCAGCCGCTTTTTGCCTGTTTCCGCAGTTGAGATGGTCTGGCTTGAAATATTGACAAGTTCAGCCAGTTCTTCTTGTGTCAGGTGGGATTCTTCTCGGTGCTTTCGTATGCGCTGCCCCATTTGGGTTAAAATGTCATCCATAGAAGCTCCTCCTATAGATAATATTTTACCAGCTATTGCATGGGTATTCTATACGCTAAAGACGGATTTTTGTGTCTATGGCGTATTTGCTGTATTCATATCAGACATAATCTGCACGGTTTTTCTAGTTAGGCATTCGGTTAGATACTATGGCGGTGTAGCTACAGGGCTCTATGGCCTGGGGCCTCCATAATGTGTATTGAAAATTTTGTCGTTTGGGGAAGAGCTACAGTACACTTATTTTGGATACCAATGGAATTAGACCCTTCTTAAAACTGTTCTTCAGATTTCCTATATATGGACCTTGTTTCTGGGATGTTTTGTAGAAAGAATATCCCGCTGCTTCCGTCCTGAAACATAGGTGTAAATTTGGGTGGTGACAATGGAACTGTGTCCAAGCAGCCGTTGAATGTATCGGATGTCTACATCTTCTTCCAACAGCAGGGTTGCAAACGAGTGGCGAAACATGTGCGGTGTGATATGTAGCTCCTCTCCGGCCAATCGGGTGTATTTAACGACAATGTTACGAACAGACTGATCCGACAGAGGATTTCCCAGCCTGTTCACAAAGAAAGTACCTGTGTGTTCGATAGTCGGGTGATTTAGAACATAGTACGTCTGAAGCGCTGCCAGTACCGCCGAATTTCCAATCTGCACCAGGCGTTCTTTGGCCCCCTTACCATAGATCTTTACCTCGCCCTCCGTCAAATTCACATCACTGCACTTCAACGAGCACAGTTCTGAAACTCTCATTCCCGTGGCAAACAGCAGCTCCAACACCGCAATATCCCGCAGCGATGCCTTTTGCTGCTTCTCTGACAGCTCAGGCTTTTGCCCCTGGTGATAGGCCGCCGAGAGAATCGCCTCAATCACTGAGAATGGAATGGTCTTCGGCAGGATCAGAGGTGCGTTCAGTTTCAGCTGCAGTTTGGTAAAAGGATTCTCTGAGATCAGTTCCTCATACTCCAAATAACCGCAGAAAGCTTTCACACTGGCGATCTTACGCCGGATTGTCCGCGGTTTATACTTCTGATGCAGATCAGAAATATATTCCATCATACTGGTGCGCGTCAGTTCATTTCCCAGTGGAGCTGTGAACAGGATAAACTGAGACAGGTCAATTTGATAGGCCTTGATGGTTTTTGGATCCAGGCCTTTCTGGTACTTGCAGGCGACCAGGTACTGCTCGGCCCATTTTTGTAGATTGATCATCTTGGATGCCTCCTTACTTTTTGATAGAGACATCATAAACGCCAAAGCCTGTTTTGTCGAAGCTGTGAGCTGTTTTTGTTTCACCGAACAAGCAGAATATCCTTCCATATCGAAAGCAGCCCCATGAGCCCACAGCAAAATCTTCGATTCGCCCGATGATACGGCAGCCGCCAATAACAGTTCCGGACAACTCAAGCATAGCCAAAACGCCGGACCGCAAAACTTGCGGCCCGGCGGGGCGAATCCGATGGTTTAGGTACAATCAGCAAAGAATTTATCCCAGCAATAATATGTTTGTGATTCAACGCCCCTTTTGGTGCAGAAACTCTGTAAACGATGGGGCTCCAAGCATACGCCGTTTTTTTAGCATATTGCTCCAGAGGGTGTTGCCGTCTTGTTCTGATATGAGCCCTGCATCCATCGCCTCTGCTAAAATATCGCCAGTAGTTTTATGCTGCAGGCCAAACTCTGAAATATATTGAGAAATGTCCCGCAGATTGTTGCTTGCCACAATTCCATTAAAGCATTTACTGAGGGCCAGCGAAGCCGCTTCACCGCGGCCGATAACTGCATGACCTGGCCGAGGCGCCCCTGTGAGTTCCGCATATATCTCATGTGCCGGAGTTCCCACCTGTATTTCGGAAATCTCTACTTCATTGCGGCGCAAAAGGGTATCTATTCTCGCCTGCAGATGTGGTACAGAGCCAAGCTCATCATAAACTTGTCTGGGGATCACTACCTTGCCTGGATAAAGCTGCGTCAAAAGGCTTTCATCCCTTACCCAGAGAAATGCCGAGAGACAATCCGTATCGAAGTATAGAGGAGAATCAGTCGCCAATTTGCTCATCCTCCTCATCGCCATAGACAATATCCGACCGGAAACCCGCAAGCATCAATTCTTCATATTTTCCGTTGGATATTCTGCTCTGCTTCAATAGATTATCCGCCATCTGGACATAGTGCCCCAGCACTTTTCGTTCTGCATGTTCCTCGCTTACCATTCGGTACAGTGTGGTATCATACCCCAGTCTACGAGCTTCCTGCATTACACCATCTTTAAGTGCTAAATTTTCTGCAGGGGTTATGATCCCGTCTGCGGTAAGACGCCAAAGCATCGCTTGGTGGCTGATCCCATACCGTTGCTCAACCCAAATCAAGTCCGCCAACTTGATTTTCCCGCTTTTTGCTTTAGCTGTCTCCAACCTGTCCTCATACGCACCTGGCGGCAACAGCAAATAGGATGCAAACCTATCTGAATCCCGTTCAACCCCGTCATTATCAGAGGCGGAGAGACTGCTAGAACAGATCGTAGCCTCCCCGGCATTGCCATATTTGTAGTGGTACAGCTCATGAGCCAGTGAAAACCGTTTCCGCCCCTTTGACATGGCTGAGTTGATTGCAATGACGGCAGTATCATCAGACTTGATACACATTCCACTGATTCCACTCCCCAGCGGGTATAGGAAGAGGGATATTCCCTCTATCGCCAGCGTCAGCGCAAAAATATCAATTGGTGATGTGGCATCCTCATGCAAATCCCGCCGGAACCTGCTGGCCCTGCTGATCAATTCACCTGTATCCATCCATCAGTCCCCCTTGAGCAGGCCGGCCATAAAAATGCTATTCAACACAATCCGATTCACAGCCTGAATAGACCTCATATTAGATGCATCAATATTGTCCGCACGGAAAGCCACCTGGATTGCCGGAGAGTCTGCCTCCGGTGCGTGAACTAAATCGCAGCAGTAGAGCTCACCGAGTTTCTCCAACATGTCAACACTGATTTGCCGCTCTCCAGACTCATACTTGGATATCAGGCTCTGGTCAACACCAAGGAATGCTGAAATGTCAGATTGGGTATATCTGTACTTTGTGCGCAGCTCTTTAAGCCGCCCACCCAACGTTGTTTTCTCCATAGCAATACACCTCCACCTATAGTATATCCCCATTTTGTCATAATTGCAATATAGAATTTCGAGAAAAACATGACACACAAATAAAAATACGGTCTCCCGCACTGTATGGCCATAAAAATCAACGATTCTACTCAAACAGCACAGAACTGAAGAGGGGACAGCCAAAGCGAAAAATTAAATTTGGCTGGGGAGAGGAACAATTTGCTTTAAGCAGACGTTGGTGGCATTTCAGGACTTCGCATCAGGCGATATTGATTATCTTCAGCCCTTGCTCCTGCGCATATCGGACGGTGTAAGCAGTCCCGCCGCTGGCCTTGTTCATGTAGCAAACACAGACACTGCTGTTGTCCACCAAGTGACGGTTTCGTTTATGCATACATCCTGTTGTGTACTTCTGAGATGTATAGACGATTTTATCAGCGCAGCTTTTGATGCGTTCATACACCTCGATATCCCTCTGGTTCCACCGTCTCGTTTGGTCCAGGCATGGAAAAACAAGAATTAGTTTGATACCAGGATATTTCTCCTTCATGGCCAGTACCGCCTTGGCGGCAAGCGTGTCGAATCCAATAGCGCCCCCAGCTCCATAATATCTGATGCCCCGCTGGCACAAATCATCAATGACATTTTTTAGTTTGTCGATGATTTCTGCCTGTTCCGCGGATGATATCTTCCGATGCCCAGTGAAGCAACAGGTTTGTTCCCGCATGACGATTTTCCCCCTGTAATGAAAAGTGAAAATATTAATCTTTTGCAAGTTTAATAATTATACTACCAACTACTGGTCCATAAAATCTAAAAATTGCATAATAGTGGACGCCATGTTATAATGACCCCAGCAGAAACGAGGGGGTC
>RAYO01000071.1 GCA_003612335.1 bacterium 1xD42-67 | reverse complement strand
TTAAGTCTATATACTCCATACTCTCTATTTTAGTACACTTGATCCATCTTTCCTAGATTTTTCCTCAAAAGTAATAAGCAGATTTTACCTGTGTGAGAATTAGCCCTCCACACAGGTAAAATCTGTTTACTAAATTTACCCTTGACAAAAGCTCTTTGACTAAAATGCGGTCGATAAACTCATGGACGTTCTCATAGGTCAGCTCGCTGATCTCCGAGTACCAGCGTACCAAAGCGACAAACCGCTTCACATCCGTTCCACGCTCGGCGGCGGTGTCAATCTCCTGCCAAAGCTCCGTCGCCCGTTTCGTCAGCGCCGCTTTCTCGTCCTCATAGCCGGAGGTCAGAAGCGCAAACTGTTCACTTGACAAGCGGCCCAAGGCCATGTCCTCGCACAATTTTCTTGGGATTCTTCCTACATCCGCTTTTATCTGCCCATATATGCCTATATATTATCTGCCTGCGGTATTTTGGTGCAAAAACTATGTGATACTTACAGTTCCACCGTGTATGCGCCAAGCTGTCTGTTTCCTTTTTTCTTGTGCACGGATATCCCTCCTTCAATACTTTCAGATGTGGTCGGCAAACCATCTCCTATCGTATCGTTGGAGGTTTATCATTTCTACTCATAGGCATAGCCTTTTTGGGACCACGGGCATAGTCTGTGGTTTTCATATTCACAAAAAAGACGGGCCTTTGCGGTGACCGCAAAGGCCCATCTCGATATCCATATCAGGTCTTCCTCCAGGTGGAGGGGCTGAGCAGCACCAGGATGGGGAAGATCTCCAGACGGCCGGCGATCATGCACAGGGACATGACCCCCTTGGACAGTCCGGAGAAACCGGCGAAATTGCCCACAGGCCCGATGGCCTCCAGGCCCGGGCCCACATTGCTGACGCAGGTGAGGGCGGCGCTGAAGGACACGGCAAAGGACTGTCCGTCCAGAGAGATGACCAGGGCGGCGGCAAAGATGGTGGCTACATAGGCCCCCAGGAAGACCAGCAGGGTGTGCAGGGTAGCCTCGCTGACCAGCTTGCCGTCCAGCTTGACCACCTCCACCGACCGGGGGTGGGTGATCCGGTGGACCTCCCGGCGGATGGCCCGGAGGAGGAGGAGGACCCGAGAACACTTCATGCCGCCCCCTGTGGACCCGGCACAGGCCCCGCAGAACATGAGCAGGACGACGATCAGCTGGGAGAACTGGGGCCACATCACGAAGTCCGCGGTCCCGAATCCAGTGGTGGAGATGATGGACGCCACCTGGAAGACCGTGTACCGCAGGCTCTCCCAGATCCCGGCATAGGTCCCCAGGTTGGTCACCGCGATCACTGCCGTTGCCCCAAAGACCACCGCCAGGAAGAACTTCAGCTCGTCGCTGGCCAGGGCCTCCCGCCACTTTTTGGTGATCAGCAGGAAGTAGATGGCGAAATTGATGGAAAAGAGCAACATGAACACCGTGACTATCATCTCGATCGTCACGCTGCCGTAGGCCCCCACACTGGCGTTCCGGTTGGAGAAGCCGCCGGTGCCGGCGGTGGAGAAGGAGTGGATGAAGGAATCGTACAGGGGCATCCCGGCGAGCTTCAGGCAGAGGACCTCCAGGGCGGTGAGGACGAAATACATGGAGTAGAGGATCTTAGAGGTCTGGGACTGCTTGGGCACCAGCTTGGAGAACACCGGCCCAGGAGTCTCCGCCTGGGTGAGGTAGTGGGACCGGATCCCCAGCTTGGGCACGATAGCGGTGGCCAGGACCAGCACCCCCATCCCTCCCAGCCAGTGGGTGAAGGCCCGCCAGAACAAGATACCCTTGGGCAGGGCCTCGATGTCGGTGAGGATGGTGGAGCCCGTGGTGGTGAAGCCGGAGCATGACTCGAAGACAGCGTCCATCGGAGTGGCGAACCACCCAGAGAGGAGGAAGGGCAGGGCCCCCACCAGTCCGGTGAAGATCCAGATCAGCCCCACCGCCACAAAACCCTCTCTGACGAAGAACCGGGACTGCGCAGGCAGAGCGGACAGCCCAAAGCCGCACAGGGCCACCACGGCGATGGCGGTCAGAAAGGGCATGGGATCTTCTCGATACAGCAGGGCCACCCCCAGCGGGACGGCCAAGGCGGCGGCCTCGATGAGCAGCACCCGCCCCACCAGCTTCAGGACCAGCTTGATGTTCATGTCCCAGTCCCCCCCGAGGCCGCGGGCTCGGCGGCATAGATGGCGTTCAGGTCCAGGATCCCGCTCTCCCGGGCGATGATGATCACCTGATCCCCCTCCTGGAGGAAGGAGGAGCCCTGGGGGATGATGATCTCCCTCCCCCGGACGATAACGGCCAGCAGCACACCGGGCCGCAGCTCCAGGTCCTTCAAGGGGACTCCCAGGTGCTTCGTGGCCGGGCCCACGGTGAACTCCATGGCCTCCGCCCCGCCGCCAGCGATCCGGTGGAGGGAGTTCATCACGCTGCCCTGGGAGTTCTGCAGGCCCCGGACCACATGGACGATATTGGAGGCGGTGACGAATTTGGGGGAGATCACGCTGTCCAGGCCTAGGGACCGGACGATACCAGCGTAGCTCTGCCGGTTGCATTTAGTGATCACCTTGGGCAGGCCCTGCTGCATGGCATACAGAGCGATGATCAGGTTGTCCTCGTCCCGGTCGGTGAGGGCCACGAAGGCATCGCAGGCAGTGAGGTTCTCGGAGTCCAGCAGCTCAGAATCGGTGCCGTCGCCGTGGATCACGGTGACCCGAGGGAAGCGCTCGCTGACCAGGCGGCAGCGCTCCTCGTCGAGCTCCAGGATCTTCAGCCGGATCCCCATCCGGTCCAGGATGTCGGCCAGGTACATAGACACCTTGCCTCCCCCCACCAGGAAGACCTGCTTCACCTTGGGCGCGTAGCGGCCCAGCAGGCGGAAGAACTGGTCCAGACTGTCCGGCCGGCCGATCATGTACAGCTTGTCCCCCGCCTGGGGCACGAAAGCGCCGTTGGGGATGGACACCTCGCCCCCCCGCTCCACGGCGCAGAACAGCAGCGACAGCTTCTTCACCTGTCCGGGCAGGTCCCTCAGCGGGGCCCCCACCAGGAAGTCCCCCTCCTGGAGGCGGAAGCCCATCAGCTCTACCATCCCCCGGCAGAAGGTCTCGATATCGGCGGCAGCGGGGAACCGCAGCAGCCGGGAGATCTCCACGGCGGTGGAGTTCTCCGGGTTGATCACCATATCGATCTTCAGGTCCCGGCGCAGCTCGGCCACACTGCTGGTATACTCCTGATTGCGGATCCGGGCGATGGTATATTTGGTGCCCAGGCTCTTGGCGGTGAGACAGCACACCATATTCACCTCATCGGAATTGGTGGCGGCTACCAGCAGGTCGGCGCCGGCCGCCCCCGCCTCCCGCAGAGTGGCCGCAGAGACGCCGTTGCCCCGGACGGTCATGATGTCCAGCTGGTCCCCCGCCCGGCGCAGGGCGCTCTCCCGGGTGTCCACCACAGTGACGTCATGCTCCTCCTTCACCAGCTGCTCCGCCAGTGAGAAGCCCACCTTCCCGCTGCCTACGATGATGATATCCATAGTATGAACGATCCTTTCTTGGAAGATAAAGCCCCCTTCCACAAAGGGGGCTTTTAGCGTGTCAGACCGTCCACTCCCCATGGACGATCCCCACCAGATACCAGTGCTCCCCGTCTGCCTGGAACACCAGCTTGAGAGAGGTCCAGTCCAGACCGTCGTTCACCGGATCTGCGCTGGGGAAGCTGAAATCCACGAACCGGCAGCCGGGATACGCCTCCGACAGATTCTCCAAAGCGTTGCCCCCTGTCATGATTCGGTCCACCCCGATCTCCGGTGCCTGGGTATAGTTGGAATCATAGACATACCGGGCGATGTAATCCTGTATGGTCATCTGGATTGGATCTCCCCGGCCATCTTCGAAGCCCCAGGTATAGACCGTCTGATCCTGGGCCAGTCCCTTGATCTGGGCGGCAGTGAAGGTGAGGTCGCTCTCCAGGTCTACAGTGGAATAGGGCGTGAACGTCACGCCCCGCTCCGGATGGACATACGCGGACAGGGTGGCCCAGTCCCTCCGCTGGATCGCCCGGTTGACGGTACAGGCCGAGACCAGGAGGGGGAAGTTCTCTCCCGGGTCCAGAGGGGGCGTATCCAGCACCGCAGAGGAGGAACTGCTCCCCCCCGACTGGGAGGCCCCGGGCGGGACAGTGAATTTTTTCGGGAGATCGCTGGAGGGCATCTCCTCTCCCCACAGATCCACAGGCAGCAGGATGCCCACCAGCAGTCCGATGACCAGACACAGGACGCAGGGGAAGATCAAGAATCGTTTCAAGCGCACGGCCTCCTTATATTGGGGAGCGACGGATATGGATCGGTGTCGTTCTTCTACATTATAGGACGATATCAGGAAAAGGTCAAGACATAATACAAAAGGGACCTTGAATATCAGCCGTCATTATGGTAAAATAGCACAGAGATACCACGGAGGAGGTCGTCTTTTATGAACGAACATACACGAGAGCGGCAGTTCCATATCCAGTGTTCCCCAGGAGAGGTGGGGCGCTGGTGCATCCTTCCAGGCGATCCCGGCCGGTGTGAGGCCATCGCCGGCCACTTCGACGACCCGGTCCACGTCCGGACCAACCGGGAGTATGTCACCTACACCGGCACCCTCCTGGGGGAGAAGGTGAGCGTGGTGTCCACCGGGATCGGCGGGCCCTCCGCCGCCATCGCCATGGAGGAGCTGGCCAATATCGGCGTCCACACCTTCATCCGGGTGGGCACCTGCGGGGGGATCAATCTGTCGGTCCAGAGCGGCGACGTGGTGGTGGCCACCGGGGCGGTGCGCATGGAGGGGACCAGCCGGGAGTACGCCCCCATCGAGTGGCCCGCCGTCCCCGACTTCACGGTGACCTCCGCCCTGGTGGAGGCCTGTAAAAATCTGGGCTATCCCTGGCACGCCGGGGTGGTCCAGTGCAAGGACTCCTTCTACGGCCAGCACTCCCCGGCCCGGATGCCGGTGAGCTTCGAGCTGGAGCAGAAGTGGGAGGCCTGGAAGCGCCTGGGGGTGCTGGCCTCTGAGATGGAGTCCGCCGCCCTTTTCGCGGTGGCGGCGTCCCGCCGGGTGCGGTGCGGGTCGGTGTTCCACGTCATCTGGAACCAGGAGCGGGAGAAGGCCGGTTTGGACCAGAAGGAGAGCCACAACACCCAGGCGGCCATCACCGCCGGGGTGGAGGCGCTGAAAATTTTGATTCGGCAGGATAGAGGATAACAAGGTTAATAGAAAGGGCAAGGCGGCTAGTGTGAAAACTAGCCGCCTTTTTTAATCAATTTTGTATGTATATATAGAAGTTGTACCATCTGAAATAGGTAATTCAATATTTAATAAAAATATTTTGTAAGAACCGGCAAAACCTTGTGAAACAGCGCATTACCCCGCATTTCCTGACAGCAGACCACCCCAATTACTACGAATTTACTACCAAGGGATGAGCTTTGATACGACAAAATACCGGGAAATGCAGAGATACGGTTTTACGCCCCCCTTTTGAATTGCCTCCTAAAACCACATATTGCCTGACTGGATAGGCCGTCTTTTCACTGTTGAAAAGGCGGCTTTTTCTATGCCCGTACATAGCCGTCTGTTTCGCCGCAGGCGGCTAAATCTATGAAAGGAGGAAACCCCAAATGGCGAAACCGAAAGTGTTAAGTGTAGCAAATCAAAAGGGCGGCGTGGGCAAAAGCACGACGGTCTATAACCTGGGGGCCGGTCTTGCGCTGGAGGGAAAGAAAGTCCTGATGCTGGACGTAGACCCCCAAGGGGATTTGACCAAGATGTTGGGCCAGCGCAAGCCCCACGAGCTGCCGTTGAGCCTTGCCAACGCCATGAACGACGTAGTGGCCGGGGCAGAGCCAGCCGGACACCCGGAGATCATGCACCACCATGAGGGCTTTGACTTTGTACCGGGAAACCGCAGCCTGTCCGCCGTGGAGGTTGGGCTGGTGAACGTGATGAGCCGGGAAACGGTACTGCGTCAGTATGTGGACAGCGTGAAGCGGGACTATGACTATGTTCTTCTGGATTGCCGCCCCTCGCTGGGTATGCTGGTCATCAACGCCCTGTCCGCGTCGGACTATGTTCTCGTCCCCGTCCAGGCGGACTATCTGGCGGCGGAGGGCATGACGGAGTTGGTGGGGACGGTGCGGAGCATCCAGCGTCAGATCAACCCTCGGCTGAAAATCGGCGGCGTGTTCCTGACGATGGCGAATGAAACCACGTTTCGCAAAGACATTGTGAACAGCGTCAAATCCAATTTTGGACGGCATCTGCCTGTGCTGGACACGGTGATTCCGTCCACTGTTCGGCTGGCGGAAATCAGCACGACAGACAAGAGCATCTTCCAGTACGAACCCAGGGGACGGGCGGCGGACGCCTACCGCAAACTGACAAAGGAGGTGTTGGAAATTGGCGAAAAACAGCGCAGCCGGACTTCTGACCTCAGTAGATAGTATGTTCACCACCCAGGAGGAACGGGACAACGCCCAGCGCAGCTATGTGATCGACCTGCCCGCCGCTCAAATCAGCGATTTCCCCGACCATCCGTTCAAGGTGCGGATGGACGAGAGCATGATGGAACTGGCGGACAGCGTGAAACAGCATGGTATTCTTGTGCCCTCCCTGGTACGCCCCATGCCGGACGGCAGCTATCAGATGGTGTCCGGCCACCGGCGCAAGCGGGCGGCAGAGCTGGCGGAACTGCCCACGGTGCCCTGCATCGTTCGGGAGCTGACCGATGATGAAGCCATCATTATCATGGTGGACAGCAACCTCCAGCGGGAGCAGGTCTTACCGTCAGAAAAGGCGTTCGCTTATAAAATGAAGCTGGATGCCATGAAACGACAGGGGCAGAGAACAGATTTAACTTTTGGCCCATTGGGCCAAAAGTCCGTTGCTGTTAATTCCAGAAACGATTTAGCCGCAGAAGCGCCAGATAGTGCAAGGCAAATTCAACGCTATATCCGCCTGACGAACCTTGTGCCCGAACTGCTGGACATGGTGGACAATTCTGTGCTGAAAGAAAAGGGCCAGTTACAAATGGCCCTACGCCCCGCCGTGGAGCTGTCCTATCTGTCAAAGGACGAGCAGAACGCCTTGTTAGAGGTCATGGAGGGTGAGGATTGTACTCCCTCCCACGCCCAGGCTATCAAAATCAGGGACTTTTCCGAAAAGGGCAAGCTGAATCCCGATGTGATCCTCTCCATCATGCAGGAGGAAAAGCCTAATCAGGTGGAGCAATTCAAAATGCCCAAGAACCGCATCGCCAAGTTTTTCCCTGCGGGGACGCCCGCACAGAAGATCGAGGACACTATCGTGAAGGCTTTGGAGATGTACCGCAAGCGGGAAAGGGCGATGGAGCGATGAAAGTCACACCAAGGGGAAAGTCTGCCCTTTTGCGGCCCTGGCACCTCCCACGCCCTCCCCCTCTCACACTCTCCCCCTCAAACCTGCTGTACCTGCTGAAAAGAAAGACCCCGCCCATCTTTTTTCAGCCAGTAAAAACCCTTGAACCGACCCCGTGGAGTGCCACGGGCTTTTTTGTGCCCAAAATCAACAATATGGAGGTAATTTTTCAATGAAGCGGAAAACCATCACCCACGCCGGGCGGCTGCTGTGCGTCCTGGCCCTTGCCATGACCATGACCACCGCCGCTTTTGCCGCCGACCCGCCTGAACCCGCCCAGCCGTCGCCCTGTTACCCCACCGCCGTCACCCGGAGCGAGGACGGCAGCGAGATCAGGAAGATGTACGACCTGGGGCCGGAGGACGACCCCGCTGGCATCCCCCGTTCCGACTTCGAGCAGGAGGGCTATCATTACACCCTCACTGACCTGCTGAAGCAGGAACTCCCCGCCAACGAGAGCCGTCAGCACACAGAAACCGTGTCTGTGCCCAGCCAGAGCAAGGACATGGGCGCGGTGCTGGCCCTCCTGCCGCAGACAAAGGAGTTTGTCACCGAGGACGGCCTTGCCGGAACGCTGGCCCTGAAGCTGGACACGGTGAAGGTGGAGGTGGCCGGATATGGCAGCTCCACCAAGAACATCACCGCCACCCGCACCTACCCCGGCCTTGCTGACCAGGACACGCAGTATATCCCCAAGTCCATCACCGACAACGGCCACTCCCTGACCCTCCAGACCGTGAACTGGCAGACCGAGGGGGACGGCCACTTTACCGCCGTGGCCTCCTACTCCGGCTCCGCCACCAGCTCCTATGTGAAAGGCTACACCGTCACCGCCGACTACGCTGGCACCGTCAGCCGTATCAACCTGAACAAGATACGCTATGTGGCGATCTTCGAGGGTACGGCCCTGGAACCCGCCCCCACAGAGGAACCCGGCGACACTACTGACCCCGGCCTGACCGACCCCGCCGACCCCACCGCTCCCGTTGACCCGACCGGCCCCACTGACACCCCCACCGGCGAGAAGAACAACGTCCTGCCCGTGGTGGCCGTTGTTGTGGTGGTGCTGCTGGGCGGCGGCGCGTTC
>RAYO01000070.1 GCA_003612335.1 bacterium 1xD42-67 | reverse complement strand
ACCGAGCCCATCCGCGGGGACAATCCCCTCCTGAAGGCCAAGAACTGCATCATCACCCCCCACATCTCCTGGGCCCCTAAGGAGAGCCGCCAGCGGATCATGGACTGCGCCGTGGCCAACGTCCGGGCCTATCTGGACGGAAAGCCCGTCAATGTGGTCAATATGAAATGAGGGGAGACGCACGATGAGTTTGCGTTCCGATGCTCAGACCATCATCTCCGCCTCCATCCAGGCGGTCCAGCCGGACGCCGCCGTCCGGCGGGCCCTCCAGGGCCAGGACTTCCCCGGGCGGGTCGTCCTGGCGGCGGCGGGCAAGGCCGCCTGGCAGATGGCCAGAGCCGCCAAAGACTGCCTGGGGGACCGGATCGATTCCGGGGTGGTGGTCACCAAATACGGCCATGTGACCGGGGATATACCCGGCTGCACCTGCTATGAGGCGGGCCATCCTGTCCCCGATGAGAACTCCTTTCGAGGCACCCAGGCGGTCCTGGATCTGGTCTCCGGCCTGACGGAAGAGGACACGGTGATCTTCCTCCTGTCCGGCGGGGGGAGCGCCCTGTTTGAAAAGCCTCTCATCCCCGGGGAGGAGCTCCAGGATATCACTGGCCAGCTGCTGTCCAGCGGAGCGGACATCGTGGAGATGAACACCATCCGCAAGCGGCTGTCCGCCGTGAAGGGGGGAAGGTTCGCCCAGTTGTGCGCCCCTGCCCAGGTGTTCGCCGTCGTCCTCAGCGACATTTTGGGGGACCCCCTGGATATGATCGCCTCCGGTCCCGCCTGCGCCGACCAGTCCACCAGCGCCCAGGCGCTGGCTGTCGCAGAGAAGTATCAGCTGCGCCTCAGCCCCCAGGCCCGGGAGCTGCTGGCCCAGGAGACCCCCAAGGAGCTGGACAACGTGGAGACCCGGATCACCGGCAGCGTCCGGGAGCTGTGCGCCGCCGCCGCCCAGGCGGCAGAGGCCCTGGGCTATGAGCCGGCGGTCCTTACCGATCAGCTTTGCTGTCAGGCCCGGGAGGCGGGCTCCTTCCTGGCCTCCGTCGCCCGGACCCACCAGGGACGGGGCAAAAAGCTGGCTTTCCTGGCGGGAGGCGAGACGGTGGTGAAGCTCACCGGCTCCGGCAAGGGAGGACGCAATCAGGAGCTGGCCCTGTCCGCCGCCCAGGGCATCGACGGGCTGGACGATGTGTTGGTCTTCTCTCTGGGCTCCGACGGCACCGACGGCCCCACCGACGCCGCCGGCGGCATAGCGGACGGGACGACCGCCGCCCGCCTCCGGGAGCAGGGCCTGTCCATCCATCAGGTGCTGGCGGACAACGATGCCTATCACGCCCTGGCCAGGGCGGACGGCCTGATCGTGACCGGCCCCACCGGCACCAACGTCAACGACGTGGCCGTGGTCCTGATCGGCCGATGATATAGGATATCTAAATATAGAACATATAAAATATCGATTTTACAAATAATCAAGTCTGTGATATAGTGGAGACACCAAGTGAAAGGAGAATGAACTATGTTTGATCCTGCCAACCGCATGGAAGCCCTTCCCTTTTCCGAGATCCGCGTCATGATGGAGAGAGCCACCCAGATGCAGAAGGACGGCGAGGACGTCATCCACATGGAGATCGGCCGCCCCGACTTCGACACCCCCCAGGTCATCAAGGACGCCGCCAACACGGCCCTGGCCAACGGCAATGTGTTCTACACCTCCAACTACGGCACCCCGGAGCTGCGTCAGGCCATCGCCGACAAGCTGAAGCGGGACAACGACATCGACTATAAGGCCGAGGAGATCCTGGTGACCATCGGTGTAGGCGAGGGCACCTATGCCGCCGTCGCCGCCTTCACTGAGCCCGGCGATGAGATCCTGGTCCCCGACCCGGTGTGGCTCAACTACATCCACGTTCCCCACTTCTTCGGTGCGGTGCCTGTCAGCTATGCCCTGAAGGAGGAGAACGACTACCAGATCGACCTGGACCAGATCGAGGGCCTCATCACCCCCAAGACCAAGATGCTGGTGATCAACACCCCCGGCAATCCCACCGGCGTGGTCCAGTCCCGGGAGACCCTGGAGAAGTTGGCCGAGATCGCCAAGAAGCACGACCTGATCGTGGTGTCTGACGAGATCTATGAGAAGCTGGTCTATGATGGGGCCAAACACATCAGCATCGCCTCCCTACCTGGCATGAAGGAGCGGACCATCACCTTGAACGGCTTCTCCAAGTGCTACTCCATGACCGGCTGGCGTCTGGGCTACGTCGCCGCTCCGGTGGAGTTCATCAAGGCCATGGTCCGGGTCCACGCCTACATCAACACCTGCGCCCCCTCCTTCGTCCAGGAGGCCGGTATCACCGCCCTGGAGAAGGCCGAGCCCGACGTGCAGGAGATGGTGAAGGAGTATCAGCGCCGGAGGGACTACGCCGTGTCCGCCATCAATGCCATCGACGGCCTGAGCTGCAAGAACCCCGGGGGAGCCTTCTACATCTTCGTCAACATCAAGTCCCTGGGCAAGACCTCCGCGGAGATGGCCGACTACCTGCTGGACCATGCCAAGATCGCCGCCGTGCCCGGCTCCGCTTTCGGGCCCCAGGGCGAGGGCTATATCCGCCTGTCCTACGCCTGCAGCTACGAGCGCATCGTGGAGGCCATGGAGCGGCTGGAGAAGGCGGTGGCCGACCTCAAAGGCTGAAGACCTCGCCTACAGGGATGTCGAATCTCAGGTCTTCCAGGTAGAGGGCCAGCTGTTCCTCGAAGAACTCCAGGGCCGGCTCGCTGGTGACGAGGGGAAAGCGGTGGGTGATCTTATAACAGCACCGGTCAGGCGGCGGGTTTTCCAGCTCGCTGACATAGATGGGCCGCACCTGGGCCATGTCGTAGACCACTGACTCCGGGGCGATCATCCAGCTGCGCCCCTCCTGCCACAGGCGGCGGGCCAGCGTGATGGTGTCCAGGGAGACGCAGGGCCTGGAGTAGTTGGTGAGCCACTGGTCATGCCACAGCTGATAGGGGTCGTCCCACTTCAGGAAGATCTCCTTGGAGGGGTCCAGCTCTTCGGTGTGGACCAGAGGCTTGGCCACTGCCGGCTCAGCGGACTGGATCAGGTAGAATCTCTCCTGGAACACCTGCTCACAGATGATGTTTTTATAGTACAGATGGTAAAAGACGAAGGCCACGTCGATATCGTGGTCGTCCAGGATGCTGTACAGCTCAGGAGACTGGTGGGTGCGCACATCCAGGTCCACGATGGAGCCCGGCCCCATCAGCTCCCGGTAGAAGGGAGCCAGCAGCGCCACGTTGACGCTGTCG
Source organism: bacterium 1xD42-67 (assembly GCA_003612335.1). Taxonomy (GTDB): domain Bacteria; phylum Bacillota; class Clostridia; order Oscillospirales; family Oscillospiraceae; genus Lawsonibacter. The sequence goes on along the minus strand of RAYO01000070.1, from coordinate 6,198 downwards.
GTACACCCCACCGACAGCAGCACCCGGTCCCGGCTGCGCTTCAACAGGCGGGTCTCCTTCCACAGGGAGAGCATCCGCTCGGCGATGGGGATGAACTCCACCCCAGCTGGGGTGAGCTCGATCTGCTTGAAGCCCTTGCTCCGGGTGATCAGGGCAAGATCCAGCTCCTTTTCCAGCACCTTGAGCCGGTGGCTGATGGTGGGTTGGGAGAGGAAAAGGGTCTCAGCCGTCTTGGAGATGCTTTTGGTGTTGACGATGGTGAGGAACATTTCAACGTCAGTCAAATCCATGAGGGTCCGACCTCCTTAAATATTGGATTCTTCTATATCATACACGATAAACGATCGATTTGAAAGAAGGTTTTTATTATGGCAGTTGGTTGCAGGATCAAACGAGATTTTGTTCGCCCGGATCGGGCGCTGGTGGAGGCCTTCCGGGGCATCCCCGTCGCCAACATCGACGACTGCATGGGCCGTCTGGCCGCTGTAGACGCCAAACTGGAGCCCATGAACCATTCCCCCTTGCTGGGCGTCGCCTTCACGGTGAAGTGCCCCGCCGGGGACAACCTGATGTTCCACAAGGCCCTGGACATGGCCCAGCCCGGCGACGTGCTGGTCATCGCCGCCGGGGGCAGCACCAGCCGTGCCCTGTGCGGCGAGATCATGGCCACTTACGCCAAGAGCCGCGGACTGGCCGGCTTCATCATCGATGGCTGCGTCCGCGACCGGGACGAACTGGCTCAGTTCACTGACTTCCCCATCTACGCCCGGGGCGTGGTGCCCAACGGCCCCTATAAGAATGGTCCCGGTGAGATCAACTTCCCCGTCAGTGTGGGCGGCCAGGTCATCGCCCCCGGCGACATCCTGGTGGGCGACGGTGACAGCGTACTGGTCATCAAGCCCGAGGATGCGGAGCGGGTGGCCAAAGAGGCTGCAGCCGTCCAGAAGAAAGAGCAGGGCCAGATCGAAGGTATCCTGTCCGGCAAAGGCTTCCCCCGCCCCTTTGTGGAACAGATCCTGGAGCAGATCGGCGTAGAATATATAGACTGAACGCGATGGATGCCTTGACAAGATCATCTTGTCAAGGCATCCACATTCAGCTGCTCTATTCCTCTCATCGGCAAGATCGAGCTCAAAAAAGCTGACCTGCCGCGATCCCCGAAAAAGTGCCCGCCATGCAGGTGAGGGATATCGAGGTCCTCCTCTGGTCTCCAGTTGATGTCGATCGCTATGGTGCGGCAGGAACGGACAGGGATACATCGTTCGCCGGTCTAAGACGATACTGTGCTCAGGATCGGGAACGAAATTCCAGCCGGTTATTGAACGGATGCAGATAGATCTCACTGATATAGACCGGCCGTTCCATCTCATCGTGCAAGATCTTCTCGATGCAAATGGCAGGCGTGCCAGATGGGAGCTCCAGCAGACGAGAGAGCTGTTCCTCCAGGCATACCGCATGGAAGACGGAGAGAGCGCTCCTCAAATGGATGTTGTAGTGCTTTTCCATCAAATGGTAAATGGAATATTCATCACTGAACCGGTCTTTGATATCTGGAAAACGATCTTTTGGAAAGTAGGAGATCGTGACATTGGATGGCTCGACGCTCCGTGCATCGATATTTGAGTGGAGACATTTGATCGAGACCAAGACACTATCGCTGCTGATACCTATGCTGTCGCAGAAATGATGTATCCTGGGGCCCTCCAGCTCTTCGAAGGAAAGGGTCTCCTGGACATGCCGGGCATCCTGCTCCAGCCAGACCTGTGTATGATCACCGATGTAAGGCGCTTTCGTTTTGACGAACGTGCCGCGTCCCTGGAGGCGCTCCAGCAAGCCCTCGTTACAAAGATTGCCCACGGCCTGCCGGAGCGTGGCGCGGCTCACGCTGAAAAGTTCCATCAGTTCGGTCTCTGTTGGGATCTGTGCGCCCACCGGCCACTCGTTGCTGAAGATCTTTTCCCGCATGTACTTTTCGATCTGATAGTACAGCGGCAGTCCTTTATCATTTAGCTTCATATTCCTCATCCTCGTCTGCTGCAAGCCTTATCCTCTAAAATGGTGTGGATATATATGGTATGGATTTTAACATTTTAGCCTTTGGATTGCAACACATAGTCCAAAGTTTTTCGAGGATCTGGGATCCCATCAGCCGGATGGGGCGTCGTTCACAGGACAAGGCCATAGCCGGGGAGCGTCTATCCCCGGCTATGGCCTTGTTGCAGATGCCAACAGCATCACATGTCGATCGGTCTCACTTGTTTGCAGGTTCAGAGTAATTGCCTCTCTGCTCGAATCGAGGATGGCTGTTCCAGCTTACGATGCGGCAGCCGATCAGGCACAACAGGGCCAAGCCCATGGATGCGGCTCCGCACTGTACAGCACCGAACATAGCGATGAGCGCCGGGTAAGCGGAGGTGACCAGACCGCCGCCGATGAAGGGACTGGAAAATGGAGCGTTCAGCGCATAGATCTTTGCGGCGTCAGTTTTCATTTCCGGGTCCACCGTACGCAGCAGCATCAGGCCGGTGGCGGCTACCCCTGTAGATGCGCCGTAGCGGGTGATGCCGATCTCGAACCAATTGTTTTTGAAGATACGGGGGCTCAAGAACAGGAAGATGGATACGGTCGCAGCGATCGCGGCAGCGCAGGCGATCAGCAGCGGAGCCATATACTCCAGGATGACGGGGATGGAGACGGAGGCCACTGCTGCGACGATCAGAAAGTCCATGCACAGGCCCTGGATACGCACGAATGTGTCCCGGTCGATCAGCTGGGCGATCGATGTGCGCTGTAAGACCGCATTCAAGATCCATCCTCCTATCATGGCGAAGGGGAAAAGGGGAAGGGTGAAGTGGAAGAAGTGATCGACAGCGTAGATGATAGCGTAGCCGATATACACCGCGATACCGATCAGGGCCGCATGGAAGGCAAAGCCCTCCACGACATTTTTGTTGATCGTCGTATGGGAACTGGGCTGCTGCGCCTCCCCGATATAAGTATCTTCCCCAGTATTGAGCTCCCCTACCTCCTCCAGGAAGGTGGTGTAACGCTTTTTTACGCCGATGTTGATCAGGATCAGACCACCGAAGATGCCCGCGATCAGGCCGATGGTCGCGGTGGTCTGGCCCACGTCAGAGCCCGCGGCCCAGCCCAGAGATTCGAAGATCCCGCTCATCCCCCCGGCAGTGCCGTGCCCGCCGAGGAAGCCGATCTCGACTACCGCGCCAAACAGGGGATCGGTGTCAAAGAATGGCACGAAGATCAGTCCTGTCAGCAGAGCGGGGATTCTCGGTCCGCCACACGTCCACCAGCAGGTCCACCTCATACCCGATGGCCTCCCGGACCTTCGCCACCCGCTCCACGATGCCGTCCTCGTCCAGCCCGTGCAGGAAGGGGTAGATCTTGACGGCGGTGAAGCCCTGGTCCACCATGTCCCGGGCCCGCTCGATCTCCTCGTCCAGGGTCTTGAAGTTGCTGCTGATATTGGCGTACACGGGGTGTTCCAGGCGTGGAAGTTGACATCGGCGGGGGTGGGCGCTTCTACCTTTCCGATGTTCATCAGGTAGTAGGGCACGTGCCCACAGGGATTGCCGTTGCTCATCCCGATGCTGAGGGAGTCGGTCCACAGGGTGGCCTCCGGGATGGCAGGCTTCAGAGCGGCCAAAAATTCGTCGTTGCGGCTTGCGGGGAGGGCGGCACAGGGAAGGGCCAGCTTCTTTGCCTTGATGCCGGCGTGGGCCTTGCCCAGCAGACGGGTAGCGTAGGGCATACTGATGGTCTCACCGATCAGGGGCATTTTGGTCACACCGCATTCTGCCAGCGTCTTGCGGAAGATGAGGGAGCTCCCCGCGTTCCCAGGGATCAAAATGATGGTGTCGCTCTCCCGGACGTAGGGCGCCATCTCCTTGGCCAGCTGGGGATGGAAGTTTGCCACGATGGTGACGAGGAACACATCGCCCTGCTGCATAGCGTCTTCCAGGCTCTCGGTGGGATGGTCGATAGGCGCAAAGCCCTGGATGACGGGGCCGCTCATTTTGATGCCGCCATTTGCTTTGATGTCACGGATGGGCGCAGGGTCCTTGTCATAGATCGCGGCGACCTGAGTTCCGTGGAGGACCATATCGCCGGCCAGAGACTGACCGCCATTGCCAGCTCCGATGATCACATACTTGTGCTCCATATTAATTCCTCCTTTGTGTTCTACGGGTCTGAACGGGATGCAGAGAAGAGCCTCTATGCGGCATATCGTATAGTCGTCCAAACGTCCGTATGTTATGATGATATTAATCCCGGAGAGCCTGATCGTCAAGGATAAGATCTGGATTCGGATCAGATCCTCCTGATCTCACAAAAATAAGAAACTGGATCTGGTGATCATGCAAAAAGATCTTGTATCGGGAACTGCTGTGTGCGCTTGGGTGAGATCCGTGTCTCACGATGAGATCTCATGTTATGAGCTGTATTTTCCCTCGACTTCTAAGAGGTCATGGAAAAAGCACAAGATCTTCGGAAGACCGAAGATCTTGTGCTGCTGATGGCACCCGCGGGAGGATTCGAACCTCTGGCCTACCGCTTAGGAGAAGGCTCCGCAGGTTTGCGGCGGTTACTCATAAATCACCGCAAACCCTTGCAAACACTCACTTTTTTAAAATTTCATTGCTCACAATTTGCCACGGTTTCTTGCTGATCACGGCCATTTTTTAGGGCCGCAATTAGCAAGCGATTAGCAAAGGGGCGAAAAATCGCTTGATGGTTCGGAGTTCGATTTGTTTCAGGTGTGCCCGAAGATGTCGCCTAATTATCGAGCGTTCTGTTCCTTACTGCCTTTTTGATGCTTCCGGTCGGGAATATTCAAAAGCTCCTGAACACGATCTTCCAACAGCTTTTCCAAATAGTCCAGATGGGCTTCCGTCACCATGCCAGCAGGGTAGCGGTGAAACTGGAACCCGATCATACGGCGAAGCTGGGCCTTTTGGACCGGCCCCATCACAGCATGGCAAATTTCCTCGTAGGACACCTGATATGGAGGTGTCCTCATTTTGGCGTAGGTTTCAAAGTGGGAGAAACTGTCAAGGTCGTCCTTGCCCGCAAAGGCCATCAGAGACAGGCCATTATCGAAAATGGGGGCCGGAGCGATGATCTTGCCGGTGTGATTGTCACGCAGCAGGCCAAAGTTTCCAAAATGTCTGTCCTCGTTGTAGATCAACGCGTCAAACACCAGCATACTCCGCAGCTGCTCTCCAAACTCCCCGCCCAGGGCATCATAGTAGTCAAGGCAAGCCTGTATACCGCCTGTCGGCACAATACGTCCAGCGGGGATAAAGGCTGTGTCAATATCGGTAAACAGCCGGCATTTGGAGGCGGTGATATCCTTCCAGTTTTCTAAATCATAATGCACCGCGTTCAGGCCCATGACGGCGGCAATCTGAGAAGCGTAGGCTTCACAGTACGGCTCGCGTCCGCTATTGGAAGCGCCGCGTGTCCCACCCTTGTAGAGAAAGATACCGTCACCCTCGATCAGCCGCCACGCCTTGGGGAGCATCCCACTGGTGGTAAGCTCTGGGGAAGTGGTGAACGCCTCATGGCTCTGGCCCGCGCCGGTGTAGGCTACCAGCGCAAGTATCTCAGAGAAACGGTTCTCATAGAGGTTATATGCTTCAAACGTCCCTTCAAAGCCCTCCGGGACGACCCAATAGCTATCATTCAGAGAGAGCCCCTTACAAACGTCTATGATCCCTTTGGTATCGTTGTGGCTCAGATTCAAGGTTTTGAGTATCTGATCCACAAAGGTGCGGTTTTTGGGAATGACCCTTCTGCTGAGCCAGCGGATGATCCCCTCGCTGGTCTGCTCTAAATCCAGCGGCATAAGAGGAGCGTACTCCTCCTGCACAGAGATAATATTGGCAACGAGGCCGTCCAGCCCCCGCTTCTCCAAAGAGAAGCGCATCAGTTCGGTATCATAAAGGCGCAGACTGTAATTGTCGCTCATAGCAACCTCCTTTCTGTGCGGCCAGTGAAAAGTTGATAATATTTTACCATAGAAATTGGCATCAGACAAGCGGTGTCAGCTGATGTTTTCTATGTACGACAAAACGGACAGGAATGGGTATCATTCCTGTCCCAGCCTGTCGAAAAAAGGCCTGTCTGGCTTCATAACCAGACAGGCCACAAAGTTGATGAGGGATAAAATGTACGAGG
>RAYO01000069.1 GCA_003612335.1 bacterium 1xD42-67 | reverse complement strand
GAAACGCCTGAAAATCAAGGCTTTGCCACCATTTGCCGAGTTACATAAGGTTAGGGCTGGAACTTGCAAAATCTTTCACATAAATCCATCCGTTAAATCATCCGCTTCAACTGGAATATCTATGAAAGACCTAAAACTTCTTTCTATTCCAACATCCAATACAAAGCGCCAACTGTATACTGGGCTTGTAGGGTTGTTTCCCGTTGTTATCCATGTATCACCTTTGTATTCAGCACCGTCTACTTGCTTATTTGAAGTAGTATCTTTATATTCGGCTGTTACAAAAGGTAATTTCCCATTATAATTTGTTCTATCTAAATTGCAGATCGTATAAGAAAAAGTTGCATATGTATGACCTTTTGCCGCAACAAGTGGATTTTTAGCATCTCTTTGTGGGTCATATTCTTTTGGCAGAAAATAGTTTTCATCTACCGTGTTGCTTAAAGCAATAGCCAATTCTGCTTCATCTAAGGTAAACTCGATAATATCTGTTGATACAGTATCACCTATTTTATAATATTCTACTTTCTCTTGTGGTTCTTCCTCCGTTGGTGCGCTATCATCCTCCCCGCCGCCGCTGGGCGTGTCTGTGCTTGTTGTGTCCCCGTTCCCGGCGCCGGATGTGTTGGTATCCTCTGCTCCACCGCCGCCGCAGGCCGCCAAAGAGAGGGCCAGAGCCGCTGTAAGTATGAGTGCAAGTGTTTTTTTCATAGTGTCAACCTCCGTCTGATTTTGTTGTTATGCTGGGATACAAAACATATTCTAGTAAAAATTTTTACTAAAGTCAATAGTAAATATCTTTACTCTGCTACCCTTTAGGCATGAACTGCAAAAAGGGGGTTGCCTATGGAATATTATGTAAGCTATATAAGAGGGCTGAGGGAAGATCACGACCTGACGCAGAGAGAAATGGCAGAGATATTGGGGACGTCACAGACCATGTACGCCAGGTATGAACGTGGCGCAAATGAATTGCCAATCAGGCACTTAATAACCTTGTGTAAATACTATCATGTATCAGCAGATATTGTCTTGGGCTTGAAAAGAAGATGGTAGGGCGGTCCATACAGGTTTTGCCTTGGTGCAGGCCGGTGCGATTGGCAGGAAAACCGTCAAGATTTTTGTCAAAAAAGATTGACATTTTAGGCATAACCCGCTATAGTGTATCTCGCTATCCGTGAAAGCCGGCCAACGCGCCCGACGTCCCCCCTGGACGGAGGGCCCGCCCGGTGAATAAATCGAGGGAGCTGACAAAGAAAACAACAGAAATGGGGGAGGATACATGTCCAAGGAGTTGATCCGCCTGACGGACTGCGTCATGGCGTTCGACGACGAGGTTGTACTCGACAAGATCAATTTAAGCATCAAAGATAAGGAATTCCTCACACTGCTCGGACCCAGCGGGTGCGGCAAGACCACCACGCTCAGAATCATCGGTGGTTTTCAGACGCCCACCTCTGGAGATGTCCTGTTCGACGGGGTGAGGATCAATTCTGTCCCGCCGCACAAACGGACCATCAACACGGTGTTCCAGAAATACGCCCTGTTCCCACACCTGAACGTGTATGAGAACATCGCGTTCGGCCTGCGGATCCCCAAGGCGGACGCAGCCGGGAAAAAGGTGAAGCTGGCCGAGGAGGAGATCGACCGGCGGGTGATGGAGATGCTGGAGATCGTCAACCTGAAGGGCTTCGAGAAGCGGCGGACCAGCCAGCTGTCCGGCGGACAGCAGCAGCGGGTCGCCATCGCCCGGGCCCTGGTGAACCGGCCCAAGGTCCTCCTGCTGGACGAGCCTCTGGGGGCGCTGGACCTGAAGCTCCGCAAGGACATGCAGAACGAGCTGAAACGGATCCAAAAGGCGATGGAGATCACCTTCATCTATGTCACCCACGACCAGGAGGAGGCACTGGCCATGTCCGACACGGTGGTGGTGATGGACGGCGGCCGGATCCAGCAGATCGGCTCCCCCGAGGACATCTACAACGAACCGAAAAACGCTTTCGTGGCCGACTTCATCGGCGAGTCCAACATCATCGACGGCATCATGCGCTCCGACGGGCTGGTGGAGATCTTCAACCGCCGCTTCCAGTGTCTGGACGGCGGCTTTGGCAAGGACGAGGTGGTGGATGTGGTCATCCGTCCCGAGGACGTGGACATCGTCCCCGAGGACCAGGGGCAGCTGAAGGGCACTGTCACCTCGGTCACCTTCAAGGGGATGCAGTACGATATCATCGTGGACTTCTACGGCTTCAAGTGGCTGATCCAGACCACCGACCTGTCCCCGGTGGGCAGCCGCATCGGCATCAAGATCGACCCGGACGGCATCCACGTGATGAAGAAGAGCGAGTACTCCGGCCTGTTCGGCGACTACTCCTCCTACTCCGAGGAGTATGAGGAGATCAGCGACGCCAGCTGCGGCCCGGAGGAGGAGGACAGCGGGGATGAGGAATAAGCTGTCTTGGTTCGCCGTCCCCTACGTGGTGTGGATGGCGGTGATCGTGGTGATCCCCATCCTGATCATGGTGGTGTACGCCTTCACAGCGGGGGGATCCGGCGGCGGCGGTCTCCAGATCACGGCGGAGAACTTCACCGGCATGAGCGTCTATGCCTCAGTTTTCCTCCGCTCCTTCCGCCTGGCTCTCATCGCCACGCTGATCTGCCTGCTCATCGGCTACCCGGTGTCCTACTGGATGGCCCATGAGGGCCCCGGCTTCCAGCGGGTGGCCATGGCCCTGATCATGCTCCCAATGTGGATGAACTTCCTCCTGCGGACCTACTCCTGGATGTCCATCCTGGAGAACAACGGCCTTTTGAACCAGCTGTTCCAGAACATCGGCGTCATCGCTCTGTACAATCAGATCGCTCCCTTCTTCGTAGACATCCGCAACGTCTTCGCCGCCCACTTCGGCGGAGCTCAGATCGGCTTCGTCCCCATCGAACACTTCCAGATGATCAACACCCCCGGGGCGGTGGTGCTGGGCATGGTGTATAACTACCTGCCCTTCATGATCCTGCCCATCTACTCGGTGATCGTCAAGCTGGACCACTCCCTGCTGGAGGCCGCCCGGGACCTGGGGGCGGACCGCCGGCTGGTCTTCCGGAAGGTGATCTTCCCCCTTTCCCTGCCCGGGGTGCTGTCCGGGGTGACCATGGTGTTCGTCCCCTCGGTATCCACCTTCGCCATCTCCCGCCTGCTGGGGGGCGGGACCCAGATGATGCTGGGGGATCTGATCGAGCAGCAGTTCCTGGGCGGAGCCTACGACCCCCACCTGGGGGCGGCGATCTCGATGGTGATGATGGTCATCGTCGTCGTCTGCATGGTGGTCATGAACCACTTCGGCGAGGGCGAGGAACAGGCGGTGATCCTGTGAGAAAACATGACCGCACCGGCAGCCGCCTGATCATCGGCCTGATGTTCCTCTTTTTATACGCCCCCATCCTCCTGCTGATGATCTTCTCCTTCAACGCGGGGGATTCCAGCGCTGTGTGGAAGGGCTTCTCCCTCCATTGGTATGGAAAACTGTTCCAGAACCGGCTGATCATGGAGAGCGTCTACACCACTCTGCTGGTCTCCCTGCTGGCCACCGCCATCGCCACGGCGGCGGGCACCTTCGCCGCCATCGGGCTGTACAGCCTGGGCCGGCGGAAGCGGGACGCCCTGCTGACGGTGAACAATATCCCCATGATGAACGCCGACATCGTCACCGGCGTGTCCCTGTGCCTGTTCTTCGTGGCCTTCTTCCAGAGCTGGGGGGCCTTCGCCAAGTGGTTCAACGCTCTGGAGCTGTCCCTTGGGGGACATGCGCTCCAGCTGCCCGAACGGCTGGTGCTGGGCTTCGGCACCCTGCTGCTGGCCCACGTGGCCTTCAACATCCCCTATGTGATCCTCAATGTGGCGCCCAAGCTGCGGCAGATGGACCGGAACCTGATGGACGCGGCCCAGGACCTGGGCTGCACCTGGATGCAGGCTTTCTGGAAGGTGATGCTCCCCGAGATCAAGCCGGGGATCGTCTCCGGGGCCCTCATCGCTTTCACCATGTCCATCGACGACTTCATCATCTCCTACTTCACCGCCGGGTCGGCCAGCTCCACCCTGGCCATGACCATCTACGGCATGACCAAGAAGCGGGTCACACCGGAGATCAACGCGGTGTCCACCCTGCTGTTCCTGTCCGTACTGGTCCTGCTGGTGATCTCCAACGTGAAGGAGGCCCGGCAGGAGAGCCGGGAGCGCCAGGGAGCGGCCCGCAGGACCACCGCGATGGAGCGGCTGGCCCAGAAGATCTCTGAGCCCCGGTACAAGTGGGTGCGCCGGACGGCGGCGGGCGCTCTGGCCTGTGTCTTCATCGCCTCCGTCTCCATCCTCAGCTACGCCACCAGCTCCCGCCCGGTGGTCAACGTGTGCTCTTGGGGAGAATATATCGACGAGGACCTGATCGACCAATTCGAGGAGACCACTGGGATCCGGGTGAACTACCAGACCGCCGAGAGCAACGAGGCCCTCTACTCCCTGCTGAAGAGCGGCGGCGCGGACTACGACGTGATCGTCCCCTCCGACTATATGATCGGGCGGCTCATCGCCGAGGACATGCTGGAGCCCCTGGACTACAGCCAGATCCCCAATTCCTCCCTCATCGACGACCGGTTCAGGCATCTGCCCTACGACCCGGACGACCGCTACACCGTCCCCTACACCTGGGGCACCCTGGGCATCATCTACAACACCTCTATGGTAGACGGAGAGATCGACAGCTGGAGCGCCCTGTATGACGACGCCAACGCCGGGAACGTCCTGCTGATCAACAACTCCCGGGATGCCCTGGGCATCGCCCTGCTCTATCTGGGCTTCTCGGTCAACACCACCGACGAGGACGAGATCCGTCAGGCTTACGCTCTGATCGAAGATGCCAACCGCCGGGGGGTCTTCCAGGGCCGGGCGATGGATGAGGTCTTCCAAAAGATGGAGGGGAACAATGCTGCTATCGCCACCTACTACGCCGGAGACTGCGTCACCATGATGTACAATAACGAGGATCTGGCTTTCGTCATCCCCAAGGAGGGCTCCAACTGGTTCCTGGACGCCATGTGTATGCTCAAGGACGCCCCCCACCAGAAGGAGGCCTATATGTGGATGGACTTCATCGCCTCCACCGACGCCAACCTGGCCAATATGCACTATATCGGCTACGCCTCCCCGAACCGGGAGGCTCTGGAGCGGTATCCCGACTACTATCTGGAGCAGGAGGGGGAGGAGCTGGACCCGGAGATCTACGATATCATGGTGGCCCCGCCCGAGACCCTGGAGCGGTGCGAGGCTTACCTCAATCTCCCCTCCGCCACCCTCAGTTTGTACAACAGCCTTTGGACCCAGCTGGGCACGAATTGAGCTCTACCCAAAAGAGAGACACGCCGGAGGGCGTGTCTCTCTTTTCGTCTGTCTCTTCCTCGTGTCATTCCTGCTGGGCCGCGATGGACTCCCGCTCCTTCAGCAGCTCCTGGTGGAGCTGCCGGGTGTCCCAGGTCCGGTTGTCCTGGGTGAGGACCGCCTTCAAAGGGATCGGGGGCAGCTTGGCCACCCGGATCACCTCCAGCACCTGATTCAAAAGGGCCTGGCCCATACCGCAGAAGACCAGCATGGCTTCAGGCAGGGGCTCTCCGGCCTCAGCCGGCTCCCCCTTCCCCTGGACCAGCTCTTCCAGAGGGACGTGATACCGGTCGGGCCCCACCGGCCTCATCCGCAGGCGGAGCATGGCGAAGATCTGCCGCAGCTTGGAGAACTCCGGTCCGGAGCAGTTATACATCAGGATCGTTCCCGCATTCTTCATTTGGATACCTCTCAAATCACATGATATGGGCCCGTCCCCTTAGACGGGACATCCCTTTCGGGAGCAGGCCGGTCCCTCACGGGACCTGGCTCACACCTGCTCCAGGGCCTGCTGGATGTCAGCGATCAGATCGGCGGCATCCTCCAGTCCGCAGGAGAACCGGACCAGGTCCGGGGTGATTCCTGCGGACTCCAGCTCCTGGTCGTTCATCTGCCGGTGGGTGGCTGAGGCGGGATGGAGGGTACAGGTCCGGGCGTCGGCCACATGGGTCTCGATCGCCGCCAGTTTCAGGTGCTTCATGAATGTCTCTGCGGCGGTCCGTCCCCCCTTGAAGCCGAAGGACACCACACCGCAGGTCCCCTGGGGCATATACTTTTGAGCCAGGTCGTGATACTTGTCCCCCTCCAGGCCGGGATAGGTGACGAATCCGATCTTGGGATGGGCCTTCAGATATCTGGCCACCGCCAGGGCGTTCTCACAGTGGCGGGGCATCCGGACGTGGAGGCTCTCCAGGCCCAGATTCAGCAGGAAGGCGTTCTGCGGGGACTGGATGGACCCGAAATCCCGCATGAGCTGGGCGGTACATTTGGTGATGAACGCGCCAGCCTGGCCGAACTTCTCTGCATAGGTGATCCCGTGGTAGCTGTCGTCAGGGGTGGTCAGGCCAGGGAACTGATCGGCGTGGGCCATCCAGTCGAAGTTCCCGCTGTCCACGATGCAGCCCCCCACTCCGGCCCCATGGCCGTCCATATACTTGGTGGTGGAGTGGGTGACGATGTCGCAGCCCCACTGGAAGGGCCTGCAGTTCACCGGGGTGGCGAAGGTATTATCCACGATCAGGGGGACGCCGTGGGCGTGGGCGGCCTTGGCGAACTTCTCGATGTCCAGCACGGTGAGGGCAGGGTTGGCGATGGTCTCGCCGAAGACCGCCTTGGTGTTGGGCCTGAACGCCGCGTCCAGTTCCTCCGGGGCGCAGTCGGGGGAGACGAAGGTGAAGTCGATGCCCATCTTCCGCATAGTGACGTGGAAGAGGTTATAGGTCCCGCCGTAGATAGTGGAGGAGGCCACCACATGATCGCCGCAGTTGGCGATGTTGAAGATGGCATAGAAGTTGGCCGCCTGACCGGAGGAAGTGAGCATGGCGGCGGTCCCACCCTCCAAGGCGCAGATCTTAGCCGCCACATGGTCGTTGGTGGGGTTTTGGAGACGGGTGTAGAAATACCCGCTGGCCTCCAGGTCGAAGAGCTTGCCCATGTCCTCGCTGGTGGCATATTTAAAGGTGGTAGACTGGATGATGGGGATCTGCCGGGGCTCACCGTTGCCGGGGACGTACCCCCCTTGGACGCATTTGGTGCCGATCTGGTGCTCGCTCATAAAGGATGCCTTCTTTCGTATCATTTCTAACATCTCCGCGCTCAGGGCGGGATGCGTTCTGTCCGAATCATAAGCCTACTGGGAAAGAGAGGATTTGTCAAGTATTTTGTGGGGGATCTGCGCCCTGTCTAGGGGGCCTCCTCCGCCAGCTCGTCCCACAGGACGGCCTCCTGGGCGGCCAGCTGCTGGTGGCTGCGGTAGTTGGCCCAGTGGCCCTCGGCGGAGATCTCCACCGCCTCCACCCCCTCCACCTGGGAGAGGGTGAGGACGATGCAGTAGTCGGCCAAGGTCAGGGAGATGTCTCCCAGGGCCCCATACTGCTCTGACAGCTCCACCAGCAGCACTCCGGGCTGCTCCTCGTCCCACTGGCAGCGGCGCAGGGCCACCCCCCTGGGGAAGGGATCGGCCAGCCCCTCCTGGGTGGGACCGGCCAGCAGAGCGGTAAGCAGGGCCTCGGGCTGGAGGGGCTCCTCCCCCTCATAGGGCTGGGAGGCCAGAGCAGGACCGTGCCCCCCCTGTCCGCCGGAGCAGTACCAGAGCAGGGGCCCCTCCTCCTCCGCAGGCTGCCCCGTCCCTCTGCAGGACGCCAGGGCAAGGACCAGGGCCAGCAGGGCCCACAGCCACCCTCGCCGGTTCATAGGCCCTCCCCCTTTCCGTCCTCCTCCGGGTCATATCGGGGAAAGCCCGCCGTGAACAGGCTCCCCTCCGGGTTCCGGGACCGGGCCGTGACCCAGCCTCCATGGCGGCGCACCGTGTCCCGGACGATGGACAGGCCCAGTCCGGTGCCGCCGGCGGCCCGGGACCGGGCCTTATCCACCCGATAGAAGCGGTTGAACACCTTGGGCAGGTCCTCCTCTGGGATGCCCACGCCGGTGTCCCCCACCTCCAGCAGGACCTGATCCCCGTCCCGATGCACCGAGACGAAGACCTTGCCGCCGGAGTAGTTGTATTTGATGGCGTTCTCCACCAGGTTGAAGCAGATCTGGGACAGATCGTCTTCGGTACACAGGATCAGACAGTCGGGCTTCAGGTCCAGCAGCACCGTCACCCCGGCGGCGTCGGCCACCGGCTGGAGGAGGGCGGCAGTCCGCTCTGTCACCTGGGCCGTATCCACCGGGAAGGCGTCCCCGGCAGGCAGGCTGTCCAGCCGGGTGAGGGCCAGCAGATGCTCCGTCACCCGGGCCAGGCGGTCCGCCTCAGAGCCGATGTCCCCCACGAAGTCCCGCACCATCTCCGGGTCCATCTCGTCGGTCTGTAAAATGGAATCGGCCAGCAGGCGGATGGAGGCCAGAGGGGTCTTCAGCTCGTGGCTGGCGTCGGAGACGAATCGGCGGCGGACCTCTTCGGTAGTCTGAAGGCGGTCGGTCAGATGGTTGAACTCCCCGGCCAGCTGAGCCATCTCGTCCCGCCCCACCGGCTGGAGCCGGTGGCCGTACTCCCCCTCCCCCACGATCCGGATCGCCCGGAGGAGGGCGGCGATCCGGGCGGTGAGCACCTTGGAGAAGAGGGTAGACATCACCAGGGTCACCGCCGCGATGACCAGAGAGATGTTGCGCAGGTTCTGCTGGAGGTTATACAGCAGCTCCCCCTGGGCTGGGTCGATCTCCAGGATGTAGATCGCGCCGATCACCATCCCCCGGTAGACGATGGGACTGGCGGCGGTGGAGGTGAAGACCCGGCCGGCATACCGAGAGTAGAACACATCGCTGCCCCGCAGGGCAGATACCACCTCCTGATACAGGGCGTAGCGGTACTCCGGGGGGGCTCCCTCCTCCGGTCCCTCCTCTTCCGGCTGGGTGCTGTCGTAGAGGATCAGCCCTGCCGGATCGGTCACCAGGATCCGGGCCAGGCCCATACTGTCCAGCATGTTCATCACGCGGGCCACCTGGTCGGAGGACAGCGACTCCAGCTCCATCAGGGCGGAGGCCATCACCGCCGCCTGGCTCTTCAGCGAGTCCCGCTTGGAGGTGAACAGCAGGTCCTGAGAGGCCACCAGGGGGTATGTGTTCAGCAGCACCAGCACCGTGGCGAAGATCGCCAGATAGCTCATGGCATACTTCACCTGCAGGGAGGAGAAAAAGGGGACCTTGTTCTTCTTGTTCGTGGGGGATCACCTCCATGGGCAGGGGCGGGATCTTCTGTCATACCCGCGCCAGATAGTATCCGACGCCCCATTTGGTGCGGATATACTCCGGATTGGCGGGGTCCAGCTCCAGCTTCTCCCGCAGGCGGCGGACGTGGACGTCCACCGTGCGGTAGTCGCCGATATACTCATAGCCCCAGACCACGTTGAGCAGGTTCTCCCGGCTGTACACCCGGCCTGGGTTGCGCAGGAGCAACTCCATCAGGTCGAACTCCTTGGCGGTGAGCTCCACAGGCACACCGGCCTTCCAGGCGGCCCGGCCCCCGGTGTCCAGCCGGATGTGGCCGGCCTCCAGGACGGCCCCCGTCCCCAGGCTGTCGGCGGCGCCGGAGCGGCGCAGCAGGGCCCGGACCCGGGCCTTCAGCTCCAGGATGTTGAAGGGCTTGGTGATGTAGTCGTCCGCCCCGCACTCGAAGCCCATGATCTTGTCTGTGTCCTCCCCTTTGGCCGTCAGCATGATGACGGGGACATTGGAGAACTCCCGGATCCGCATACATGCCTGGAGCCCGTCGATCTTGGGCATCATCAGATCCAGCAGGATCAGATCGAAGCTGCCCTCCCGGGCCAGCTCCACCGCCTGCTCTCCGTCGCAGCCCACCTCTACCTGATAACCCTCGTGCTCCAGGTTGAACTTGATCCCCTTCACCAGCACCGGCTCGTCATCTACCACTAAGATCTTTGCCATATGAAACCTCACTCATTTCCTGTCACTGTGTACTCCCGCAGGCCCTCTATGATCCCCGGACCGATCCCAGGGACCTGGTCCAGCCCGTCCACCGACAGGAAGGGGCCGTGCTCCTCCCGCCAGGTGATGATGTCCTGGGCCCGCTTCTCCCCGATCCCCGGCAGACGCTGGAGGTCGTAGAGATCCGCTGTGTTCACATTTATGGTCTCGCCGGGGAGGAGACTGTCCGGACGTGTGCTCTCCCCGTCAGAGGGCCCCGGAGACGTGTCCTCCTCCTCAGCCGGACGCCGGGCGGCAGAGACCTGATAGGGCTCCGGCGAACTGGCCTTCGACAGATACCAACCCCCGCAGAACAGGGCGAACCCGGTCAGCAGGGCCAGCACGGCCGCCCCATATCTGGATGTCCTTCCCATCTCCAGCTCCCCCCTTGCGTCCCGGACCGCTCTTTGATATAATGTGGACTGTCCCATACCGGCTGCACCGATCTCTTCCCCAGAAATTTAAGGATCTCTTGATCGATTTTTTCTCCAGTCTGTGCTACACTGGATACAGCCTATTTTTTATTATACCATACATATGGAGAATTTCCTATGAAAAAAAATCCTTTTCTCTTCCTCCTCTTGGCCGTCATGGCGCTGTCCCTGCTGCTCCCCGTCTCTGCCGCCGCCGGGCAGGAGGACCTGGACCTGTTCTGCACCCACGCGGTGCTCCTGGACGCCAACCATGGCGAGATCCTCTACGACATGAAGGCCACCGAGCGGGCCTACCCTGCCAGCACCACCAAGGTGATGACCGCCCTGCTGGTGATGGAGGCCATCCAGACCGGCCGGCTGGCCCCGGACACTGTGGTCGCGGTGAGCGGGACGGCGGTCGCCGATATCCCTGGCAGCTATGTGGTCAGCGGCTTCAAGGAGGGGGAGCAGATCTCGGTGGAGGATCTGCTGTACTGCCTGATGCTCCCATCCTCCTGCGACGCGGCCAACGTCTTGGCCGAGGCTGTGGACGGCACTGTGGAAGACTTCGTGGCCCACATGAACCGGCGGGCGGGGGAGCTGGGCTGTCAGGGGACCCACTTCACCAACACCTACGGCCGGCACAACGAGGAGCACTACTCCACCGCCTACGACCTGGCCCTCATCATGCGGGCCGCTCTGGAGCATGACATGTTCCGCACCATCATCAAGACCGCCGCCCACACCGTCCCCGCCACCAATATGAGCGCAGAGCGGTATTTCTTCAACACCAACGGCCTGATCTCCAACAACTGGTATCGGGGCTATGTCTACGACAAGTGTATCGGCGGCAAGACAGGCAACACCGACGAAGCCGGCCGCTGTCTGGTGGCCGCCGCTGAGGACGGGGACGAGCTGCTGATCTCGGTGGTGCTGGGTTCCGGACCGATGGAGGTCCCCGGCGAGACAGAGCTGAAGCAGGGCCAGCTCCGGGAGAGCAAGCGGCTGCTGGAATACGGCTTCAGCAATTTCCACCGGGTGACTATCACCAAAGACAGCGAGCCTGTGACCACAGTGAAGGTCACGATGTCCCGGCAGGCCGACGAGGTCAACCTCAAGCCCCAGGGTTCCATCACCCGCACCCTGCCCAAATCCATGGATCTGGACGACATCGAGACCAGGATAACCCGCTTCGCTGACGAGGTGGAGGCTCCGGTGGTGGAGGGCCAGGTGATGGGCACCATGACCCTGTTCTGCGGGGACGAGGTCTATGGCACCTTGGACCTGGTGGCGGTCACATCGGTGGAGCGCTCCGAGCTCCTGTACAAAAAACAGCAGTTCTTCGCCTTCTGGCAGAGCACCGGGGTGAAGCTGGCCTTGGCCGGCACGATGCTGCTGGCCGGCTCCATCCTGTTGAAGCTGGCGCTCTTTCGCAAGAAGCGGCGTCCCCATGCCGGAGCGGGCGCCCGAGGCCGGGGGAACTACCGCGGAGGCAGGAGATAGGCGGAGCTCCCTGCGGCATAGAGGCCATCAGGACCGCTATGGGCGGCCAAACAGCATAGGATATCCTTCATGTTCGGCAAACTTTCGACATCGAAAAGAGGTGGTATGCGTGAAGCGGTGCATTGTCCTCAGCGGGATCATGGACAGATAACACGACATCAGGAGGTCATGAAATGATCCCGCAATGGAAGATATATCCCCGCTCTCAGGGACACAGCACAGTCTATCTGCAAAATGTGGTGACCGACCCCTCTATCACCGTGGGGGACTACACCATCTACGACGACTTCGTCCACGACCCCAGAGATTTCCAGCGCAACAACGTCCTCTATCACTACCCTATCAACCATGAGCGCCTCGTCATCGGCAAATTCTGCTCCATCGCCTGCGGAGCCAAGTTCTTGTTCAACAGCGCCAACCACACTATGCGTTCCCTGTCCACCTACATCTTCCCTGTCCTCTTCGAGGAGTGGGGCCTGGAGGTGGAGCGGATCCCGGAGGCCTGGGACGCCAAGGGCGACATCGTGGTGGGGAACGACGTGTGGATCGGCTACGAGGCAGTGGTCCTTGCCGGCGTCACCATCGGAGACGGAGCCGTCATCGGTGCCCGGGCCGTCGTCACCAGAGACGTCCCGCCCTATACCATCGTGGGCGGTGTGCCCGCCAAGCCCATCCGCCGGCGATTCTCTGACCCGGAGATCGCCCAGCTGCTGGAGCTGAGGTGGTGGGACTGGCCCCGGGAGAAGATCGCCGCCGGGCTGGAGGCGATCCAGTCCGGCGATCTGGAGCGCCTGCTCCAGGTCAGGGACGCTCTTTGACAGCAGCGACTGCTCAGATCCCCAAAAGTCAGGACCACCCGTATATGGGTCACCTGCACACGCCCTATAAGGGCGTGATATTGGCCGCGCCTCAAGGTGCGGTGAAACGGTCTGCTGTCCGCATATTCTTACAAGCGGCCCCACTCAGTGGGGCTGTTTTTATTTGCTCTTATTAGCTGGCTCACCCGTAAACGGGTCATAGTATCCCTTTATCGTCAGTTGGTCTGCCAATTTATCCTCTGCCAGCTGATC
>RAYO01000068.1 GCA_003612335.1 bacterium 1xD42-67 | reverse complement strand
TCAAGATCTTTTTCAGCGCCCAACGGCCTCGCCGCTCTCGTGTCCCGTCCTCGCGGACAGCTTCGATAGATTACCACAGCCCACGACCGTTGTCAATAGGTTTTTTCAAATTTTTTAAAATTTTTCCTTTTTTCCCGTTCCTTCCCTGCCGCGCCCCCAGATCCCACCGCTGGCGGACAGATGGCCGCAGGATCTTCTCTTGCAGAACGACACCTCTTGTGATACTCTATATGATATCTACCGAACGTTCCTCATGCGGGACGAACTGTTGGAGGGAAGCCCTATGCCCATCAAGATCCCCGATTCTCTGCCTGCCCGGGCCACGCTGGAGAGCGAGAACATCTTCGTCATGACAGAATACCGCGCGATCCATCAGGACATGCGTCCGCTGAACCTGCTCATCCTCAACCTCATGCCCACCAAGATCGTCACTGAGACCCAGCTGCTGCGCAAGCTGTCCAACTCCCCGCTCCAGGTCCAGGTGGAGCTGCTCCAGATGGCCAGCCATACCTCTCTCAATACCGACGCCGGCCATCTCGCCTCCTTCTACACCACCTTCGACCAGATCCGGGATCAGAAGTTCGACGGCATGATCATCACCGGCGCCCCGGTGGAGAACTATGATTTCGCCGATGTGGACTACTGGCCCGAGCTGTGCCGGATCATGGAGTGGACCCGCACCCACGTCCACTCCACCCTCCACGTGTGCTGGGGGGCTCAGGCGGGGCTGTACTTCCACTACGGCATCCCCAAATACTCCCTGGATGCAAAGCTCTTCGGCGTCTTCCCCCACCGGGCACTGAAAAAGCAGTCCCCCCTCTTCCGGGGCTTCGACGATGTGTTCTATGTCCCCCACTCCCGCCACACAGAGAATCGGGAGGAGGACATCCGCAGGATCCCCGAGCTGGAGCTGCTGGCCGTGTCGGAGGAGGCGGGGGTCTTCGCCGTAAAGAGCGAGGACAACCGGCGCTTCTTCATCACCGGCCACCCGGAGTATGACCCCGACACGCTGGCCCGGGAGTATTTCCGGGACCGGGACAAGGGCCTGCCCATCGCCGTCCCCAAGCACTACTTCCCCGGGGACGACCCCTCCCAGGCCCCCATCGTCCAGTGGCGCTCCGCCGGACAGCTCTTCTATAACAACTGGCTCAATTACTACGTCTACCAGACCACCCCCTACGATATCACGCAGATCTGAAAAAGGCGGCCCCGCCGGGGCCGCCTTTCATCTATTTGGACAGCCGATCCTTCAGATCGTTGAGGAACTCCCGGGCGATGCTGTTGAGCTGGATGCCCGCCGGGAGGATGTAGCCGAACTCCAGCTGGCCCCTGCAGTCCTCGATGGGGACGGACACCACCTGATAGGAGGACTGCTGCATGGTGAAGTCCTGGATCCCGATCGAATAGAAGTCGGTCTTGGCCAGCAGGTGGAGCAGAGAGGCCCGGGTGACGATATACACCGTCCTGGGGTTCGCGCCGGGGTCGAACTGTCTGCCCTGGGAGAGGAGGTCGTAGGTGAAGTCCTCGAACTGCCCCTCATAGCGGACGAATCCGTAGCCGGACAGGGCCTCCAGCGTCACCGGCCTCCCCTCCTGGAGGAGGGGGTGCTGCTGGGAGATCAGGATGTGAGGGGTCATGTGGGCCAGGGGGCGGTAGATCAGCTGGCGGTCCTGGAAGAGGGCGTCCATATCCTTGCGCTGGCCCTGGCTGAAGTGGAGCACCCCAACGTCCGCCCGGTGGTTATATACGTCCTCCATCACGTCCAGGGGGTCCCCCTCCTGGAGGCGGTGGGCATAGGCGGGCAGGTCCTTGTGCTGGAGCACTGTATAGATGAAGCTCTCCATGATGTGGGAGTATTTGGTCATGGAGACGGAGAGGGACACGTCCTGCAGGCCGCTGGCGCCGGGGCGGTCGAACATATCCCCCAGCTCCACCATCACCCGCTGGGCCCGGCGCTGGAACTCGATCCCCTCCGGCGTGAGGGTGACGCCATGGTTGGACCGGGTGAACAGGGGCACCCCGGCGCTCTGCTCCAGATCCCGGATGATCTTGCCCAGATGGGGCTGGGAGATGAACAGCGCCTGGGCCGCCCGGTTGATCGACCCCATCTGGGCCACTGTGATGAAATACTCCAGATGCTTCAGGTTCATCGCGGAGGACCTCCCTTCCTGCACTTGGGTATATCATAGCACAGGTCGGGGCATTTGTGCAGATCAAATATATTTTTCGTTAAAACTTTTTCAGATATCGGTTATATGAAACAGGGACTATCCAAACGCCAAGCTTCGTGGTATGATATAGACAACGATCTTACGGCGCAGGCCGCTCCGGTCGTGGAAAATGCTCAAAATGATTGGTCATTTTGAGCCGGCGGACAGGTCCGCCGGACCGGAGGCATAGGGCCCGGGCGCTCAGGGCCCCTGGGGCGGCGCCGGATCTCAGAAAGGAAGTGTGTACCAATGGACGAGATCTTTTTACAGCAGGCTCTGGAATTTGGACAGCCCTATACAGGGAAGGGGACGGTGGCCAGCTACATCCCGGAGCTGAGCAAGGCGGACGGGCGGGAGCTGGGCATCAGCGTCAGGCCCATCGACGGGCCCCAGCTGCGCTGCGGCTACTGGCAGCGCCGTTTCACGATCCAGAGCATCTCGAAGGTGATCAACCTGGCCATGGCCCTGGAACACTTCGGCTTCGACGCGGTGTTCCACAAGACGAAGATGGAGCCCTCCGGCGCCTCCTTCAACTCCATGTCCCGGATCTCGGACAGCGAGGAGATCCCCTTCAACCCCCTGGTCAACTCCGGGGCCATCGCCGTGGTGGAGCTGCTCCTCCCCATCGGCCTGAAGGAGATGCTGTCCACCGTCCGGGGCCTGTGCAGCGACAAGGACATCATCATGGATGAGGAGGTCTTCCAGTCCGAGTGGTCCCACAGCGCCCGGAACCGCTCCCTGGGCTACCTGCTCCAGAGCAAGGGGCTGATCGAGGGCAGCGTGGACGACACCCTGCTTCTTTATACCCAGCTGTGCTCCCTGAGCGTGACCGCCGACAGCCTGGCCAATCTGGGCCAGGTGCTGGCCAACGGGGGGATCTGCCCCCAGAGCGGGCGCAGGCTCTTGAAGGAGGAGGTGGTGCGCACCGTCCTGACCATGATGCTCACCTGCGGCATGTACGACGGCAGCGGAGAGTTCGCCGTACGGGTGGGGCTCCCCAGCAAGAGCGGCGTGGGGGGCGGCATCCTGTCGGTGGTCCCCGGAGAGATGGGCATCGGGGTCTACGGCCCCAGCCTGGACAGCAAGGGCAACAGCGCGGCGGGCCAGAAGATCCTGGAGTACATCTCCCGCACGGAGAAGCTCCACATCATGGACCGCCTCATCCGCCACGAGGCCCCTGCGGCCCAAATTTGATAGAAGAGAGAGGGAAGATCTATGTTAGACGCGTTCGCCGGCCTGGTCGCCACCATCAGCGGGTACATGTACAGCTACATCCTGATCATCATGCTGCTGGCCGTTGGCCTGTACTTCACCTTCCGGGGCAAGCTGGTCCAGCTGCGGCTGCTCCCTGAATCCATCCGGGTGGTCACGGAAAAACCCAAGGACGCCAATTCCGTGTCCGCCTTCCAGGCCCTGATGGTGTCCACCGCCAGCCGGGTGGGCACGGGCAACATCGTGGGCGTGGCCACCGCCATCGCCGCCGGCGGCTACGGCGCGGTGTTCTGGATGTGGCTGATCGCCATCATCGGCGGGGCCTCCGCCTTCGTGGAGAGCACCCTGGCCCAGATCTACAAGAAGAGGGATCCCGAGGGCGGCAGCTACGGCGGCCCCTCCTACTATATCGAGGCCGCCCTCCACAGCCGCCTCCTGGGCGTGATCTTCGCTGTGATCCTCATCGCCACCTACGCCGGAGGCTTCAACATGCTGGCCTCCTTCAACCTGATCAGCAGCTTCACCAGCTACAGCTTCTATGAGGCTGCGGGCACTGTCGCCCTGTTCGGCAAGGACATCAGCCTGGTGTCCCTGAT
Source organism: bacterium 1xD42-67 (assembly GCA_003612335.1). GTDB lineage: Bacteria > Bacillota > Clostridia > Oscillospirales > Oscillospiraceae > Lawsonibacter. The sequence continues at coordinate 9,210 of RAYO01000068.1, read as the reverse complement.
CGGCGGCGCCATCCTGGCCGTCCTGGTGGCGGTCTGCATCTTCGGCGGCGGCAAGCGCATCGTCAAGGTCACCGGCGTGATGGTCCCCGTCATGGGCGTCATCTACATCCTCATGGCCGTCGTGGTCATGGTGATGAACATCAGCGCCATCCCCGGCGTGCTGGGCAAGATCTTCTCCGAGGCCTTCGACTTCCAGGCCATCTTCGGCGCTTTCATGGGCTCCTGCGTGATGCAGGGCATCAAGCGCGGCCTGTACTCCAATGAGGCCGGTATCGGCTCCGCCCCCAACGCCGCCGCCGCGGCCGATGTGTCCCACCCCGTGAAGCAGGGCCTGGTCCAGATGCTGTCCGTGTTCATCGACACCATCCTGGTCTGTACCGCCACTGCCATGATGATCCTGTCCACCGGCTTCGACATCTACGGCGGCCTGGACGGCGCTCCTCTGGTGCAGGCATCTCTGGCCACCATCTTCGGCCAGTTCGGCCCCTACTTCATCACCTTCGCACTGCTGCTCTTCGCCTTCACCACCCTGCTGGGCAACCTGTACTACTGTGAGGGCTGCATGAACTACATCGCCGGCCGCAAGGTGGGCAAGATGGGCACCACCATCTTCAACATCGCCGCCGTCCTGCTGGTATTCCTGGGCGCCCTGCTGAAGGTGGGCCTGGCCTGGGACATCGCCGACGTGCTCATGGGCTTCATGGCCATCATCAACCTGCCTGTGATCGTCCTCCTGGGCGGCACCGCCATGGACGCCCTGAAGGACTACATCGACCAGCGCGCTCAGGGCAGGGACCCCGCTTTCAGGGCCTCCTCCATCGGCCTGAAGGAGAAGACCGACTTCTGGAACTGATCCCATATCTGCCACCGGGGCGGCCCTTCGCGGCTGCCCCGGTCCGTTCTCCGGGCGGACCGGTCGATTCTTTTATTTTCCTCGCACAAGAAAGGTATTGAAAAATCCCCGCTCAGTTGCTATACTAAGGACACCACCATCAGCAACATTACGATGTGAAGAAATGAGGCTGTTCTTATGCGCAAGAGTATCAAAAAGATGGTCTTCATCCGCGTGGTCGCGGCCCTGATCTCCGTGCTCCTGTTCAGCGGAGTCACCACCTTCAACCTGATCCGGGTCGACAAGATGCAGACGAGGAGCACCGAGAACGTGGCCATGCTGACCCGTGCCCAGTCCGCCGAGACCGCCCATTACAAGTGGTCCAGCAACCTGAGCAGGGCCCTGTACGCCGGCGGACAGTTCCCGGGCACCGACGACACCCAGTGTATCCTGGGCCAGTGGATCTACGGCGAGGCCGGCACCACGGATGAGACGATCCTCCGCCTGCGGGATGAGATCAAGCCTATGCACAAGGCGCTGCATCAGTCTGTGGCCGAGGTGCAGGGGATGATGACCACCAGCCCGATACAGGCCCAGGATCACTATCAGGACACCATCCAGGCCGACCTGGCCGCCCTGGTAGACAAGCTGGACCAGGTGATCGAACGGGCCACCGCCCTGAACCAGGAGAGCACGGACCAGATGCGCTCCACCATCATGATGATGCAGGCTATCACGGCGGTCTGTCTGGTCCTGGCTCTATCCTGCCTGATCAGCCTGGTGCTCTATGTGCTCAAGCATGTCCTGGCCCCCATCCTGAACATCACCCGTCAGGTCCAGCCCCTCCAGGAGGGCCGGCTGGATCTGGCCCTGGACTACACCTCCAACGATGAGCTGGGTGACCTGTCCAACGCGCTGGAGAAGTCTATGGAGCTCATCCGGGGCTACATCTGGGACCTGAACCGGCTGATGGAGCAGCTGGCCCGGGGGAACTTCAACGTGAACACCGCCACCGCCTACATCGGGGACTTCCGCTCGATCCAGACCTCCATCGACAGCCTGACCGCCACCCTCTCCTCCGCCATCGGCAGCATCTGTCAGGCCCAGCGGCGGGTGTCGGGCAACGCCGAGCAGCTGTCCAGCGGGGCCCAGGCCCTGGCCCAGGGGGCCACGGAGCAGGCCAGCGCCGTGGAGGAGCTGTACGCCACTCTGGACACCCTGTCCAAGAGCGCCGCCCAGAACGTGATCACCGCCGCCGAGGCCCAGGAGCATGCCCGCCTCACCGGCGAACAGGTGACCATCAGCGGCCAGCAGATGGAGCAGATGATCGCCGCTATGAAGGACATCACCGAGTCTTCCCAGCAGATCGAGAAGATCATCGCCACCATCGAGGACATCGCCTTCCAGACCAACATCCTGGCCCTGAACGCCGCCGTGGAGGCCGCCCGGGCAGGCTCTGCCGGCAAGGGCTTCGCCGTGGTGGCCGACGAGGTGCGCAACCTGGCCTCCAAGTCTGATGAGGCCGCCAAGGCCACCAAGGGCCTGATCGAGAACTCCGTCCACGCCACCGACCGGGGCAGCCGGATCGTGGGCGAGGTGTCCGCCACCCTGAAGCGGACCCTGGAACTGGTGACCAAATCCAACGCCGCCATCCGCACCATCACCCAGGCCGTGGAGAGCGACGCAGAGTCCATCGCTCAGGTCACTGAGGGCATCGGCCAGATCTCCTCCGTGGTCCAGAGCAACTCCGCCAGCAGTGAGGAGTCCGCCGCCGTCAGCACCGAGCTCTTCTCCCAGGTGAAGGTGATGGAGGACCAGACCCGGAAGTTCCAGCTCAAGCAGTAAAAAACGCGGCCCCGTCCGATCTCGATCGGACGAGGCCCTTCCTCTGCCCTCTCAGAGGCATCTCCAGACATGGAACGGCGAACGGCGCGGTCCGCGAAAGGGCCGCGCCGTGGTGTTCGTATCCCTATCTTCCCGATCAGGCCAGGGCCGCCTTGGCGGTCTGGGTGAGCTGGGCGAAGGCGGCCTTGTCGTTGACGGCCAGCTCAGCCAGCATCTTGCGGTCGATGATGATGCCGGACTTCTTCAGCCCATTCATGAAGGTGGAGTAGTTCATGCCGTTGGACTTGCAGGCGGCGTTGATCCGGGTGATCCACAGCTGGCGGAAGTCGCGCTTCTTCAGCTTGCGGCCGGTGTAAGCGTACACGCCGGATTTCATGACGGCTTGGTTGGCCATCTTGAAGTGCTTGGACTTGGAGCCCCAGTAGCCCTTGGCCATCTTCAGGATCTTGTTCCTTCTCTTGCGCGTCATCATCGCGCCTTTCACTCTTGCCATCGTTCGTTCCCTCCCTCGTCTTACTTATACAGGATCATGCGCTTGATCGCGGCCTCGTTGGTCTTGTCGGCATAAGTGGTGCCGCGCAGGGCCCGCTTCAGCTTGGTGGTCTTGCCGTGACCGTTGAGCAGGTGGCGCTTCTTGGTCATAGCGCGCTTGACCTTGCCGCTCTTGGTGAGGGAGAAGCGCTTTTTGGCGCCGCTGTGCGTTTTGATCTTGATCTTGTTCGCCATGATTCGTCAGAACTCCTTTACTTACTTTTTCGTATCCTTGGCAGGCTTTGGTGACAGGAAGATGGACATATGCCGTCCCTCCAGCTTGGGGGACTTGTCCATCACGGCGATCTCGCCGCACTCCTGAGCGAATTTGACCAGCAGGTCCTGGCCGATGTTGGTGTGGGCCATCTCACGGCCGCGGAACCGGACGGTGATCTTGCATCGGTTGCCCTCCGCCAGGAACTTCTGGGCATTGCGCAGCTTCACATTGAAGTCGTTCACGTCGATGCCGGGGGACATCCGGATCTCCTTGATCTCCACCACCCGCTGGTTCTTGCGGGCTTCCTTCTCGCGCTTGGTCTGCTCGAACCGGAACTTGCCATAGTCCATGAGCTTGCACACCGGGGGGACGGCGCTGGGGGAGATCTTCACCAGATCCAGGCTCCGCTCCTCTGCCAGGCGCAGGGCCTCCTGAGAGGACATGATGCCCAGCTGCTCGCCGGACTCTGAGATCAGGCGCACCTCTCTGTCCCGGATATCTTCATTGGTTTGATGACCTGTGTTAGCGATGGGAAAGCACCTCCAGACAAAATAAAATGTGGGCTGCCGGAACGGCCCCACATCACAGCAGAACAGCGCCGGGGATAGCCCGGCTGTCCTTTCATCCATGTAGACCCTTCGGCTCTGGCCTGGGGTGAGGTCGGGGGACCGTACCTGCTTTGTTGTGCAAAGGGCATTATAGCACCGGGATCCGGGATCGTCAAGGGGAAAATGTCCCGTTTTTTCACAAAAGCTCCCCTGGCCGGACCGGGGGAGCTTGGCGGGGCCGGGTTACATAACGACGCCCGGTCCCGCCCCTCTCAAAAAGTTTTACACATTTTCCACAGGTTTTTCCACACCGGTGTGGAAAAACCTTGGGATCTCAAGGGCGGCCCTGGACCGCCCCATCCAAATAGCTCCTCCGGACGGCATGGGCAGGGGTGACATAATACGCTCCTCAGCCCAGGGAGATGTCCCTCGTCGCATAAGCGTTCAGGTCCCAGCCGGCCCGGCGGCCGGCCTGGAGCTCGTAAAAGCTCTGACATCCGATCATGGCGGCGTTGTCGCCGCACCACCTCAGCTCCGGGAGGAAGAGCCGGTCTCCGCTCTGGGCGCAGGCGGCCTGGAGGTCGGCCCGGATCCGGCTGTTGGCGGCCACTCCGCCCGCCACGGCGATCCTGCCATAGCCCGTCATCCTGGCGGCGGCCATCGCCCGGGGCACCAGACTGTCGCTCACCGCCCTCCCGAAGCTGGCGGCAAAGGCAGGCAGATCCAGCTCCTCCCCCTTCTGCTGCGCGTTGTGGATCAGGTTGAGGCTGGCGGTCTTCAGCCCGGAGAAGGACATATCCAGCTCCGCCCCGGAGACATGGGCCGCCGGGAGGGGATACTTCCCGTCGTCCCCCCCCTGGGCCAGACGGTCCATAGGCCCGCCCCCGGGGTAGCCGATGCCCAGCACCCGGGCCACCTTGTCGAAGCATTCCCCGGCGGCATCGTCCCGGGTGGCCCCCAGGACGGACATCTCGGTGTAGGACCGCACGTCCACGATGGCAGTGGTCCCTCCGGAGACGCACAGGCAGACGAAGGGGGGCTCCAAGTCCGGGTGGGTGATGTAGTTGGCGGCGATGTGTCCCCGGACATGGTGGACGGGGATCAGGGGCAGTCCCAGGGCCAGGGCGGCGCTCTTGGCGAAGTTCACCCCCACCAGCACCGCTCCGATGAGGCCGGGGGCGTAGGTGACGGCGACGGCGTCCATCTGGGACTTGGTCAATCCGGCGTCAGACAGGGCCCTGTCCGCCAGGCCGGAGACCGCCTCCACATGCTTTCGGGAGGCGATCTCAGGCACCACCCCGCCGTAGACGGTGTGCATCTCAATCTGAGAGGATACACAGCTGGACAGCACCGTCCGCCCGTCCCGGACCACGGCGGCGGCGGTGTCGTCACAGGAGGATTCGATGGCTAAGATGTTCATCCTTCCGCCTCCCGGTCCATGTCCAGCTCCACCTGCCGGCGGATCTCCTCGCTGAAGTCCATATAGCTGTCAAGATCCTTCAGGGTAAAAGGCTCAACAGTTGTGCCGGAGGTCAGGACCTGGGTCAAAGTCATCTCCAGCTTAGCCCCCTGGGCCTCCAGGTCCTCCAGCAACGCACGGAAGATCTTCCGCCGGTCGATTCCGTCGAGGCTCTCTACCACGTCGAAATGCTCCAGATCGAAGGAGAAGGCGGGCCGGCCGGCTTTGATGCTGGCGCTCAGCTCCCCCATGGGCAGGTCGGGACAAAAGGCCCGAATCCGCTTGACGCAGGGGGCAGCGGAGCCCTGGGGGCGCACCGTGACGGCGACGATGTTCTTCACGTCTCTCCCTCCTTGGAAAACTCCCGGGTCATGATGAGGGCATCCTCCCTGGGCTTTTGATAGTAGCCGGGGCGCAGCCCGGCCTGGCGGAAGCCGTGTCTCTCATACAGGGCGATAGCGGCGGTGTTGGAGGCCCGGACCTCCAGGGTGAGGAAGGCCAGGTTCACCGCTCCGAACCGGCAGAACACGTCCAGCAGGGCGGAGGCCACCCCGTGCCGCCGGGCGTCTGGGGCTACGGCGATATCGTCGATATAGCCCTCGTCCAAGACGGCGTGGAGGCCGGCGTAGCCCAAGACGTGCCCCTCCTCGTCCTCCGCCGCGATGAAGCACGCCTGGGGGTCGAAGAGGGCGTCCTCCAGCAGGCGCTCGCTCCAGGGGTCGGAGAAGCACTCCCGCTCCAGGGCGGCGATCTGGGGGATGTGGCTGCGGTCCATGGGGACGATCTCATAGTACATCAAAAAACGCTCCTTCCCTCGGCGGGATCTGGCGGCGCTCCCGTCCATGGGCCGGGCCTCTCCTCCGCCTGTCGTCTCTGATTATAGCAGAAGAGTGGCCCGGTGTACAGCCAGAAAAGCCCAGCCCTAAAACTTCTAAAAAAAACAGTTGTCAGCCGGCGCGATCTCGTGTATAATGACTAACAGCTTGTAACGCCCCTTCCCCGGCCCGGGGCGATACTCAAACGATAAGGAGTGGAACTGACTATGAGCTATTCTGTACAAAACATCCGCAACATCGCTCTGATCGGACATGGCGGCAGCGGCAAGACCGCCCTGGCGGAGAGCCTGCTCTATATGACCAAGGCGATCGACCGCATGGGCAAGGCTGTGGATGGCAACACTGTCTGCGACTACGACCCCGAGGAGGTCAAGCGCCAGATCTCCATCTCCCTGGCCGTGGCCCCCGTGGAATTCAAGGGCTGCAAGATCAACGTGCTGGACACCCCGGGCGGCTTCGACTTTTCCGGCGAGGTGATGGAGGCCCTCCGGGCCGCCGACGCCGCGATCATCGTCTGCTCCGCCAAGGACGGCATCTCCGTGGGCCTGGAGAAGGCGTGGAAGTTCTGCGAAGAGCGGAACATGCCCCGGTTCATCTACATCTCCAAGACCGACGAGGACAACTCCGACTACAACGCCACCTTCGAGGCCCTGCGGGCCAAATACGGCAACAAGATCGCCCCCCTGGTGGTCCCCATCTGGGACGACAACAAGAAGGTCACCGGCATCATCGACGTGCTCAACAAGCGGGCCTATGAGATGCAGAAGCTCCAGCGGGTAGAGATCCAGCTGCCCGACAGCAAGGCCGGCGTCATCGACGAGTTCTATGAGTCCTTGAAGGAGTCCGTGGCCGAGACCAGCGAGGAGTTCATGAACAAGTTCTTCGACGGCGAGGACTTCACCTATCCCGAGATGATCCAGGGCCTGCGCCAGGGGGTGCGGGAGCTGTCCATGTTCCCCGTGCTGTGCGGCTCCGCCGTGAACTGCATGGGCTCCCTGATGCTGATGGACTACATCGTGGAGCTGCTGCCCACCCCCATGGAGGGCAACTACCACAAGGCCACCAAGCCCGACGGCGAGACCGAGGAGTTCGTCGTCTCCCCCGGCGGCGTGCCCACCGCTTTCGTCTTCAAGACCGTCTCCGATCAGTACGGCAAATATTCCTTCATCAAGGTCATGTCGGGGCACATCACCTCCGACCTCACCCTGGTCAACTCCCGCACCGGCGCCACTGAGAAGATGGGCCGGCTCTACGTGATGAAGGGCAAGCGGGCCGAGGAGGTCAAGGACCTGTCCTGCGGCGACATCGGCGCCATCGGCAAGATGGACAAAGTGAAGACCGGCGACACCCTGTGCGACCCCCGCAAGGTGGTGGCCCTGAAGCAGATCCCCTTCGCCGAGCCCTGCTACTCCGTGGCCATCGCCCCCAAGACCCGGGGCCAGGAGGACAAGGTGGCCCAGGGCCTGAACCGCCTCAACGAGGAGGACCCCTCCTTCACCCTGGTGAACAACGGAGAGACCCACCAGATGGTCCTCACCGGCGCCGGCGACATCCAGGTGGACGTGCTGGTGGCCAAGCTGAAGAGCCGCTTCAACGTAGAGGCCGTCCTCAGCGAGACCCGGGTGGCCTATCGGGAGAAGATCCGCAAGACCGTCCAGAAGCAGGGGCGGCATAAGAAGCAGACCGGCGGCTCCGGCCAGTTCGGCGACGTGTGGATCCGCTTCGAGCCCAATCTGGAGGAGGAGCAGATGGTCTTCGCCGAGGAGGTCTTCGGCGGCTCCGTGCCCAAGAACTTCTTCCCCGCCGTGGAGAAGGGCCTGCGCGAGGCCTGCGTCCACGGCCCCCTGGCCGGCTACCCCGTGGTCAACCTGAAGGCCGTGCTCTACGACGGATCCTATCACCCGGTGGACTCCTCCGAGATCGCCTTCAAGACCGCCGCTCAGCTGGCCTATAAGGCCGCCATGCCCGAGGCCAGCCCCGTCCTGCTGGAGCCCGTGGGCGAGCTGAAGGTCACCGTGCCCGACAGCTACATGGGCGACGTGATCGGCGACCTGAACAAGCGCCGCGGCCGCGTCATGGGCATGAACCCCACCGGCGACGGCGACCAGGTGATCGAGGCCGAGGTCCCTATGGCCGAGATGACCTCCTACGCCATCGACCTGCGGGCCATGACCCAGTCCCGCGGCTCTTACACCTTCCACTTCGTCCGCTACGAGGACTGCCCCCCTGCCGCCCAGGAGAAGGCTATCGCCGCCGCCAAAGCGATGCAGGAGGAATGAGCTTCCAGAGATCCCGCCCCACTGGGGCGGGATCTTTTATGGGCAGTCCGAGTGGGCGCGCCAGCGCCCCGGCGCTTTTGCGCCGCAGATCCGGAGCGGAGTGGAGGATCCCCGCAGGGCGGGCTCTGCTCGCCCGAGGATCAAGATGACAGGGTCCCCGGCCGGCCCGCGGGCCGGCTGGGAAGGACTGCCCCCTGCCGCCCAGGAAAAGGCTATCGCCGCTGCTAAAGCGATGCAGGAGGAATGAGCTTCCAGAGATCCCGCCCCAGTGGGGCGGGATCTCTGCTTGTCGAAAAAGTCTGCCTCTTGGCAGACTTTTTCATGTAAAGATGATAAAATAGGGAGTAAGGGGTGAGGGATATGTTGGAGCGAGGGAAAAATGAGCGAGGGGTCATAGAAATGGTGGACACAGAAAGCCTGGTGCCGCCGGGACATCTATTGCGGCAGGTGGATGCAGCGGTAGATCTCGAGAAATTGTACAAGATCGTGGAGCCGTTGTACAGCGAAGAAGAGGGCCGGCGGAGCATCGACCCAGTGGTACTGTTCAAGATCGTGCTGCTCCAACATCTGGATGGGATAGCGTCGCTGCGGGGAACGCTGCGCAGAGCGCAGACAGATGCAGCATACCGGTGGTTTCTGCGGTACACGCTGAGCGAGGAGCTG
>RAYO01000067.1 GCA_003612335.1 bacterium 1xD42-67 | reverse complement strand
GCCAAAGCCGGATTCCCAAAATGCCCGCGCACCGCCTTTGGATGAAAAGCGGCACTTCTGGACGCGCGGTATATCTCGATCATCCTGCCATAGACCACAAGCATGATGCAGATGGAAAGAATATTCATCGTCAGCCCCACGAAAAGGGACTGGAACCACAGCCCCAGCAGACCGCCGATGTCCATAGCCGAAAGCCGGGTGTCCAAGTCGGTGACGACGGTGGTAATGTCGATGCTGGTATTGCCGATGATTACCCCGGCGCTTTGATTGACAACGCTTTGGGTCAGGTCGAACACGCCCATGACGATGTTCCAGGTGTTGGACACCAGCAGGACAGCGGCGGCGGACTTGAACACCCAGCGGAACAGCATCCAACTGTCCATGTCGTGCATATTGTTCCGTTCCGCGATAAGCTGTATCAGCTCGTAGCACATGATAAGGGCGAGGATGGCCCCGGCGATGGGGACAATCACCGTTTCCGAGAGATTGCGGAGCATATTGAAAATGCCGCTGTTCCAGCCCTGCGGCGTGGCTCCCACGTCGGCGGCGATCTCTCCCACTTTGGTATTCACCGTGTCGAAAAGGCCGGTGAGGTTGCTGGTGATGCCGTCGATCAGCACACCCTTGAACCATTCTTCCAGCCAGTCTAGTATCACAGATCAGCACCTCCTTTCCCGCGGCCCCCCGCCGGGGGCGGGAGGCCGCGAGAGGATTTAGCGGGAAACATCAGGGAGTAGCCAGCAGGCCGGACAGCAGGGGAACCAGGGTAATGCCGATCAGGGCAACGCCTCCCCCGGCGACAAGCTGCTTGACGCCCTGCGACTTGGCCCCAGGGTTGTCCTGCCCGTAGCCCTCCAGGAGATTGATGCCGCCCCACACGCACAGGCCGCCGCCCAGGGCGACCACAAGGGTCTGCAAAACGTCGATAGCAGAAGTGAAAAATGCCATAAAATTACCTCCATAAATTCAAAAAAATTGTTGTTGGATTGCCGCCTCATTCCTCGGCGGCGTCGGCTTCGCCGGTTTCTTCTTCGTCCGACAGGTCGATCTCGTAGAAGTCAAAGACTTCCTCCTGCGTCACCACCTGCCGCTGCCTGCGGCGCATGGCGGCAAGATACCCGTCCACGTCAAAAGCGTTCTTCTTGTCGGCGTCGGAGAGGTATTTGTACTGCGGATGCCGGGTGATGTCGTATTTCTCGCTGAAAAAGGGACGCACACCCCGCACCTGCAAAATACACTTTCCGCCATCCATCACGGCTATTTCGTCCTGGCTCATCAACTCCTTTCCCAATTTTTGATAATTCAGTCCGTGGGAGGTCTGGCTGCCCCGGTTCTCCGACGTGTTGTAGCTGTCAATGGTTTCCCGGCCCAGCGCGTCGGAGATTTCCTTGGCGTTCTTCCCCCGCCCACTCAAAAATAAAGTACAGTCGCAGTTGTCGCTGATGATGTCAGCGGCGTCCTTGTAGATACTTTTCAACTGCGATTGACTTTGCAAAATAATAGAAGCCGAGATTTCCCGGCTTCGGATGGTGGCGATCAGTTTGTCAAAGTTGGGTATCTGCCCGATGTTGGCGAACTCGTCCAGTATCAGCCGCACATGGACGGGAAGCCTCCCGCCGTACACGTCGTCGGCTCGGTCGCACAGCAGATTGATAAGCTGGCTTTGCAGCATCGCCAGAATGAAATTAAAGGTCGTGTCCGTGTCGCTCATAATCAGGAACAGGGCCGTTTTGCGGTCGCCCAGGGTGTCCAGCTCCATTTCGTCGGTTTCCATCAGCTCACGGACTTCCCGGATGTCAAAGGGCGCTAATCTCGCCCCGCAGGAAATAAGGATAGAACTCCGTGTTTTGCCAGCGGAAAGCAGAAATTTTTGATATTGCCGGACGGCGAAATGCTCCGGCTCCTTTTCTGCAAGCCGGGCGAACATTTCATCTACAGGGCTTTGAAATTCGGCGTCGTCCTCCCTCGCTTCACTGGCATTTATCATTTCAAGCAGGGTGGTGAAGTTTTTCTCGTTCTCCGGGGCCTCGTACCAGATGTAGCCGATCAGGGCGGTGTAAAATAGCCGTTCGGACTTCACCCAAAAATCCTCTGCGGATTTTTCGCCGTCGCCCTTGGTGTTGGCGATGATGGTATTTACCAGCTTCAAAATGTCCTTTTCGCTGTGCAGGTAGGCGAACGGGTTGTACCGCATGGACTTGGAAAAATTGATGGTATTCAGCACTTTTATCCTATATCCGCCCCGTTTTAGGAGCTGTCCCACCTCGATCAAGAGACTTCCTTTCGGGTCTTGTCAATACGGATAGAGAAAAAAGTTGCTTATTCTTTCGAGGTTACAGTGTCGGACTGAATAAGGCGCAGCACCTTGTCTGTGAAGGTTTCCCGGCTGGTTTGGCTGAAATGGAAGTAAATATCAAACGTCGTGCCGCCAACAGTCTTTACCATATCGGGCGGCGTGTCCGGGGCGGGTGAGGCGTTGCCGCCCTCCATCATGGGCCGGGGAATGGTCTTGCCCTCTCTGCTGGTGTCGTCGCTCCCCTCCGGGGCAGGGGTGGTGCTGGTGATCGTCATGCTGGGGTCATTTGTCATAGGCTCTCCTTTCATCGTTCATCAAAAGATAATCCAACGTGAGCGCCATTTTGTCGCCCACGTTGGTGTGGGGGAAGGGAATGTATCAGCCCCCCTTTGAGGACTGTCCGCAAGCCCCTTGATTGCAAGGCTTTCCAGCCTCTAAATGTCCACGCCTGCGGCGCTCCCGTTCGCTGGCAGCTTTCTTCCTCCGGCGCACAATAGCGGCGCACTCGTCACAATACTTCCCACAGTTGGAGCGCGGCACAAACATCATCCCACACTCGGCGCAGGGCCGCGCCTGTCCACGGTGGAGCAGAGCGGCGCACAGCCCCTTGTCTGCTGGCAGGACGGCGGTGCGGAACCACTTACAAACAAGGGAATAGCTGATACTCTGGACACAGACACACGGCTCCCAGCCGTCATCAAGAGCAAGGCAGTTGCCGCCGTCATAATTGCAGCAGTCATGTACCAGCCGCCGGACGGCCCGGTACTGCTGGTAGGTCAAGTGGGGAATGACCTTCACCGTTCCACCTCCCGCCGTTTCTGCCGAGGCTGCTCCTGCTGGTGTATGACAGCATCGACGTTCCGCTTCACCTGTTGGAGTCTCCGCAAATCGTCCCGGATAGGCTTATACTGCTCATACTCAGCCTTGTACTCCTGTTCCAGTCTCGCCTGCTCCTGTTCCCACGCATGAGCGGGGATTTTACCAGCAGGGGAACGGTGCTTGTCCAGCTTGCGGCGGGCCATGTGGAACGTCCGCAACTCGCCCTCATGCTCCCTCTCGAAGTTCTCCCGCTTGCCCTTCCACTTGATACCCTGCAACTCGTCATAGATGGGCTTGGTGTCCCGGTAGAGGTCAACGAGGCGAAGTAGTTCCTTCAATTCGTTCAGACGTTCATGCTTCGCTTTCATGGACGTGTTGATGGCCTCCGCCCGCTCACCCTGGGCGGCGATATGGGCCTCCAAATCTTCCAGAGTGGCAATGCCTCTCTCGGTCAGAAAATTGACAGCTTCGGCAAAATCTTTGAGGTTCCCAATCTTGGCGTTGCGGCTCCATGCTCCAGCGTTCCGGCCCTCATAATAGTCGGTCAGCAGGGCGGCAAGGTCGGGGGCCGGGGGCTGGCTCAATTCTTCTTTTATGGCCTTTATCCAATTCGTCAGACCAACGATTTTCTTGCGAATATCCCGCAGTAGATTGTTGGCCTTTCTTATCCAGCGGTTGAAATCGCCCTTGTCGGTGGTGATACCCTTAGCCTCCATCTGGCGGACGGCCACACCCTCATGGACGGTGGGCAGCAGGTCAAGCCCCTGCCGCTCATAGGAGCGGTGGTCGATGCGGCACGTCAGCCCCTTTTCCTCAAACTTGGCATTGACCATAGCGGCCCACGCCTCCCGCCAATGTTCCAGCGTTTCCGAGCTTCCCCAGTCGGTAGTGGGAACAGCGTCAAAGAGGGGCTTGCCGTCCTCTCCCATGATGCGGTTCCCGTCCTCGTCCAGACGGTAGCGGCGGCGCTGCTTACAGCCCCACTTGCCGCTTTCCTCGATAGGCCGGATAGGACAGAGAACATGGAAGTGCGGGTTTGGAATACCGCCGTCCTCCTTGTCCGGCTGGTGGATGGAGAAGTCAGCAATCATGCCACGGCCCACAAGTTGCTCGGACACAAATTGCCTTGCAAGAGCGATGTTTTCCTCCAAAGAAAATTCGTTCTGCAAGGCAATGTCAAAGCTATATGCAAGCTGGGCTTTCTTGCCGCGCTCGGCCTTCTCTACGGCGTTCCAGAGGGTAGCGCGGTCTTGGTACTCGGCGTGGGCCTGGGGCGGCAGGAGAATGTCTGTGCAGACCACGCCGCCCTTGCGGGTGTAATCGCTGACCTCGCCATAGTATTCGCTGTAAAGTTTCTCCCCGGCTCGATAGGCGGCGGACGTGACAACGGACTGCCCCGCGCTCCGTTTGACCTGGGTAACGTGGAAATGAAACAGGGCCAATTATCCGCCCTCCTGCTGGTCGGCGGCGTGGCTCACCAAGGCGGCAACTTCTGGCAAAGAAAAGACCTTTTCCATCAAAAGGAAAAAGGACCTTTCGCTCATGCTCCTGACCTCCGGGGCCACGCTCTCAACCGCCGCCCCACGAGTGATAAGGCGGTGGTTTCGCTTCTTCCTGTCCCCCTGCTGGTAATACTTGATGCGGTTCTCCAACCGCTGGCCTTTGTGCTGGTACTGCTCCAATTTGACGGTGGCCTCGGCATACTCCTTTTCCAGTTCTTCGCGCTTCTTGTTCACGATGATTGACCTCCTTTTTTGCAAAATAAAAGACCGCCTACCTGCTGTGTCGGGTAAACGGTCAAAGGTGACAGTATTCGGCTTTAGCCTCGCTGGAAAGGTACAGACGCGAAGCGGGTGTACCTTTCTAGCGAGGGCGCAGGGATAGCCGCGAAGCGGCGCAAGGGGTGCAGCCCCTTGTACGGAGCGTAGCGACGCAAACGGCCCGGACTTTTGCAAGTCCGGGCCATAGCCTCGCAGAGCGCACGATACATGGTCGCAGACCATGTATAGAAGTGCGCCCTTCCTTTCGTCAGGGATTTTCAATATCCCAATAAAACAAATTATCAAAGTATATGCTCCACGAATTCCACAGCGTTTCCGTCAACGTCATAAAAAACAATGCTGCCTGCATTTACAGGTAAAACAATGGCAAAAGGTTTTTTGCTATCAATATCAATTACTTGAACTGAGTTGCCATTACCTATTTCCAAGCGTTTTACTTGTTGTTGGTTCATAGAAATAAACGCTCTTTCTTTATATCCCTCCACTGTGTACTCCGTAATTCCAACATTCGTTCCTGTAAGGTCTCCACCCCCACGGAAGAAATATCCAAAGGAAAGACCGGGGCGATTTATATAGACAGAAAAAGTATGGTCAGTCATATCCTCTGGATAGGAAATAAATGCAGCCATTGTGTCGGAAACATTTCCGTCAACAACCCAATCTGCGTCAATCTTTTGTGATGTGCGAATATCCAATTCCAACCGAGATTTTGGCACACCAATATCGTTATTCAAATAAAGGAGGCCAACAAATGCGATACATATAAGCAGAATAGCAGCCACCATTTTTGCCAATTTATTGGAGTATTTTTTCATAAGGTTTTACATCTCCCAAAACAAAATTTCCAAAGGGAAGTATAGCACAACAGCGCAACCAAATCAACCAGCCGGAGAGGAAACTTTCTCAGCCTCCTTTGCGGCCCGCTACGCCTCCCTCACCCGGCACATACAAGGCCCGCCCCCTAAAAAAGTAGTGGACGCTCCGGCAAAGCTGTGGTAGAATGAAGTGAAAGAAGGTGAGGACGGTGGACGGGGAAACGACAATCGCCCAGGGGCTGCACGTCACGGACGACAGCGCGGGCTACGATGCCGCTTGCAAGCGCGTCCTGTCTGAAAAGGCAATCTTGGCGCGGATTATGAAGTCCTGCCTGGAAGAATACAAAGAGTGCGATGTCAACGACATTGCCGTGAAGTACATAGAGGGCCAACCCCAGGTGTCCGCCGTCCCGGTGCTGCCGGACGAGGGCGGCACAGTCATCAGCGGCATGGATACCGAGGACAAATCTGTGCATGAGGGGACAGTCACCTATGACATTCGCTTCCGGGCTATCGTCCCCGGCTCCGAGGAACGGATCGCCCTCATTATCAACGTGGAGGCGCAGAACGATTTTTACCCCGGCTATCCGCTGATAAAGCGGGGCATATACTACTGTTGCCGGATGATTTCATCCCAGTATGGCCGGGAGTTCACCGGCCCACACTATGAGAAAATCAAGAAGGTCTATTCCATCTGGATTTGCATGAAACCGCCGCAGTATCGGGAGAATACTATCACCCGGTATCGGCTGGTAGAAGAACATCTGGTAGGCGAGGGCAAAGAACCCGTCAGGAATTATGACTTGCTGTCCATCGTCATGCTGTGCCTTGGCGGGCCGGATGGAGCAAACTATGATGGCGTACTTCGGATGCTGGATGTGCTTCTCTCCAACGAAACCAGCGAGGCGGAGAAGCGAAAAATCTTGCAGGACGATTATGACATTCAAATGACGCAGACAATGGAAAGGGAGGTGTCGGTCATGTGCAATCTGAGCAAGGGCGTTGAGGAAAAGGGAATGGCTAAGGGGCTGACAAATGGCATCTTGACCTCTATCAAAAACTTGGTAAAGAACATGGGCATATCCGTTGAACAGGCTATGTCTGTGCTGGAAATTCCAGAGGCAGAGCGGCAGAAGTATATGGATTTGCTGGAACGGCAGTAATGACGAAAACGCCACGGACGATTGTTGTCCCTGGCGTTTTCTGTATCTGCGTTAGCTGGCTTGGGCGGCTTTGGCCTCTGCCTGTTTCTTCCTGTGGTAGTTCTCCCGCCTTGTGGCAAGGAAACGCTCATACCGGGCTTGGGCTTCGGGATCTCCAGCGGCGGCATCCGCATACATTTTCTGGCGGGATTTCTTCACTGCTTCTGACTGCTGCGCTCTCTGCTGTGCCAACTCTGCCGCCGCTGCCGGGTCAGTTTCGGCGCGGGCTTTCAAATCCTGCAAAGCCTCTTTTTTCCGATTGCGGTGGGCTTCCAGTCGTTCCGCTTCTTCCGGGGTGAGGGGCAAACCCGCCTCGGCACACTCGGCAAGTTCTTTCAGTGTCCGCTGCTGGGGCTTCGGGGGCTGTGCGGCTTTCTGCTTTTCCCTGCACCGCTTCACCGCCTCCGCCTTTCTCTGCTTGTAGGCGGCAAGCCGCCCCGCTTCCTCCGGGGTGAGGTCGGCTCCGGCCCTGTCCAGCTTGGCAAGTTCCTCCAATGTCCGCTTGCGGGGCTTCTCTGGTTGACTGGCCTTTTTCTTGTCGCGTTGTTTCTTCTGATAGGCCCGGTTACGCTCTAACCGCCGTTCTTCCTCCACCTGTTCCTCCGGAGTCAACAGGCCCGCCCGCTTCCTGGCGGTAAACTCCCGGCGCTCCTGCTTGCGCTTCTCATACCGGGCCTGGGCGAGTGCCTGGGAGTGTTCCTCTTTCTCGGCCTGTTCCTCCTGCTGACGGCGTTCCGCCTCCTGCTCCATGGGGGTCACAACATCAGCGGGAACCTCGAACGCGCCGATAAAATTGAAGTAAAAACCCAATCGCTGACGGCGCTGCTTCCCCCGCCCGCTCCCCTCATGGACAACGATTTTCTCGATAAACTCATTGAGCATGGGCGTAGTCAGTTCCGAGAAATCAGTGTACCGTTTGGCAAGGTCGATAAACTCCGCCATTTTCACCCGGTCAGCGTTCCAGTTGTCAATCATCTTCTGCCACTCCGTCATGGAGGTTTCCAGCGCGGCCTGTTCCTCGTCATACCCGGCAAGGAGACGGCTGAAATGCTTGTCCGGCAGCTTGCCCGTTGCGTTTGCCTCGTACAGCTTCTTCACCAGTCCGTCCAGTTCGGTGTGGCGTTTCTTCGCCTGGGCAATCTGCTTCCGGCAGTCCTTGACCGCTTCCTCCTGGCGCAGACTGGACGCCTCCCGGACACGTTGCACAAACTCCTGCTCGTTGTTGCGGACATACCAGCTTATCCGCTGAATGGCGGAGAGGATCGCCGCTTCCAGCTTTTGCGTAGGGACATAGTGAATGGTACACTCTTGAACAATTCCCCGGTATCTGGAACAGGTGAAAGCATCGTCGATGTACTTGCCTTGAACAAGACTGTTGTGGTGGGTCAGCTTCGCGCCACAGTCGGCGCAGTAGAGCAATCCAGTCAGACGATTGGGTACGCTACTCCGCTTGGGTGTCCGGCGCGTAGTTTCACGCAGACGTTGAACATTGTGCCACGTTTCCTCGTCAATGATGGCGGGGATAGCTCCCTCGAATACAAATTGTTCCTCTGGTGCTGTCCTGCGGGTGCTTTTGGTCTTGTAGTTCTCGCAAACGGTTTTCCCCAGCACCTTACGCCCCAGGTACTCCGGCCTTTTGAGGATATAACCCAGGGTGGTGGCAGACCAGGCATAGGGGTCACGGTAACTGCTGGCACGGACAGGACAGCCGATGCGCTTCCAGTGTTCGGAGGGGATGGGGACTTGCTCGGCCCGCAGCGTCCGGGCAATGCCGTTGACGCTCTGGCCGTCCATAACCATCTGGAAGATGCGGCGCACAACGGCGGCGGCTTCCTCGTCGATCACCCACTCGCCCTTGTCCTCTTTGGAGGCGAGATAGCCATAGGGGACGGCCCCCGAACAGCGCAATCCCTTTTCCATCCTGGACTTGAAAACGCTCTTGATTTTTCGGCTGGTGTCGGCAACGTACCACTCATTTATCACATCCCGAAAAATGGACATGATGTCAAATCCGTTGGCGGTGTCCAGGTTGTCATTGGCGGCGATGAAGCGGACATTGTACTCGTCAAAGGTGCGTTTGAGCAAGCCAACCTCCACCACGTCACGGCCTATTCTGCTCTGGTCTTTGACAATGACGGTAGCCACATTCCCGGCCCGTATCTCGTCCACCATAGCGTCCAGTCCGGGCCGCTTGAAGGTCGTTCCCCGCACTCCGTCATCGGTGAAGTGGCGGATGTTGGTGAAGCCATTTTTTCGGGCGTAGTCCTCCAGGATACGCTTTTGATTTTCGATAGACACGCTCTCGTCAGACCGCCCATCGTCGTGGGATAACCTCTCGTACAATGCGGTGATTTTTCCCTTTTGCTCCTGCTTCCTCATGTGTGTAACCTCCTATTTTGTATTTTCACGTCCTTTCTATCCTTATTATAGTGACCCTTTCGGGTCTGTGACAACATAGCTGCTGTGCATTTGCATAAGCGACGGTTTGACGAAAAACCTTGTCTTGCCGCTGCCGGAACCGCCGATCACCAGCACATTCTTGTTCCGGGCGGTCTTGGGGTCTTTGGGCCTGCCGTTCATCGTCAGCCGTTCCGTCTGCGTGAGCAGGATGTTGTTCTCAAACGCGGGGTCGATATAGGGGGCTATGTCCTTGGCGTTCCCAAATCGGGCGCTGCCGTACTCCATGCCGTGGCGGTATTTCTTTGCGTTCTTGCCTTTTAAGTAAACAGCAAGCCGGATAATCACCGCGCCCACTATGCCGATACACAGGTCAAAGGGGTGGAAGCTGGGCAGGCCGTTGGCGAACGCCGCCGCCAGGCTGTCCATGAAGTGGAGCATCTTTTGGGAGGCGTCTGCCCCCGCCGCCAGCCGCCACGCCTCGCCCACCTTGCCGAACAGCCACACGAACAGCAGATAGGGCAGGTTGGTGATTATCAGCTTTTTCAGGTCAGGCTTCACAGCTCCATCCCCCTTTCCCTGATCTTCTCCTTGGCCCGCTGGACATTCCGGCCAGCCGCTTCCCGCAGAACGGACAGCGCCTTGCGGATGGAGGGCTTGGCCTCCCATGACAGCTTCTTGGCGGTGAACTCCTTGAAAGCCTGTTCCAGATTGTCCGCATCCCGGCTCTTGAAAATGACGATGTAGTGGGGCGGCTGGGTGGTCTTGTCCTTCCGCAAGGTGAAGTCCACGCCGTATTTCTTGGCGCAGGGCTTGAAAGCTGCGATGTTGGCGTCGGTGATCTCGATATTGGACAGCGCCGCCCCGTGCTGCTTCAACTGCTTTAGGCTCTGCTGGCCGTGGTGGAGCTTGGGGCCGTGCTTCCGGGCCTCCAAATACTTTTTCAAGGCCATTTGCAGCACTTGGGCCGTCAGTTTCCCGGTTTTCATAGACAATGCGATAGTTTTTTGAGTGACTTCCTCCTGCAAGCGTCATACCTCCTTTGCCAGAAGTCGGAAAGGGCGGCTACGGTGGAACCACCAGCCGTCGCAGATAGATACGCATCAGATACGCACCCGCAGGCCGTTCAGGTCGTCGGCCCGGATGCCCACCAAATACCAGTCGGCGGCGTACTCAATCCGGGTGGGCCTCCACCTGCCGCCCACCAACACGTCGAAGCACTGTCCACACTGCAAGCCGCCGTAGTAGTCGGCCAGGTCAAAGCGGATGTCGTAGCGATCTGTCCGCTCGTCGAAGATCAATGCGCCCTGTTTCATGTTCGGGGCCTCCTTGTCAGATTAGATTTTTCCCTCCGCCATATCGTGGGCGACGAGGGCGGTATAGTAGCTTCCCATGGTGCTGGGGGCGTTGAACAGCACCGCCAGCAGGTATTTCTTGATGTTGCGGATTTTCGTGGTGTTCTCCCGCATACAGTCCATGACAAATTCGATATGGCCGCTGTTGAGTTTCAGCAGCTTGGCCTTTACCAGCTCGGCGGGGTAGTCGTCACCGGCAACACGGATTGTCTTGCGGGCCGTACAGACGGTTTCCACCAGCAATTCCACGATGCCGTCCAATTCCTCCGGGTCGATCTTGGAGTGGTGCAGGAGGTGGTCGTACTCGATATTCTCCTTGATGATCTCCCGATAAATCTCAACGGTGCTCTGTGTGGCCGCTTCCGTTCCGTTCCTTTCCGGCGGCGAAGCCGCAACAGCCCCAGCGGGAGGGGGCGAAAGGGAGGGAAAGGAATGGGTAATTGATAGGTCTGTAATTCTTGGGTCTTTACTTTGTATATCTTTATTTAATTGCGTTGGATTTTCCAACATAGGTTTTTCCTGCGTAGGATTATCCAATGTTGGATTTTCCAACGTAGGTAAATCCAATGCAGGCGGCGTCTGCGGCTGTTCATAGATCACATAGTCCGCGCCCCGCAGCCGTCCCCGTTCGTCACGCTCCCGCGAACGGACGATGTAACCCGCCTGCTCCAACTCCCGGATAGCCTGCCGGATGGCGTCGATCTTTTCCCGGTTGATAAGGGCCAGGCCCTTTAACGTATAGTCCCAATCTTCCGGGAGTGACAACATTTGCGACAGCAGGCCCTTGGCTTTCAGGGTCAGGTCTTTGTTCCGCAGGTGATGGTTCGACATCACCGTGTACCCTTTGTTCCTCTCCACGCGGAATACTGGCATGGTTCTCCGCTCCTTTCGGTGTCTGGACATGAAAAAACGCCGCAGACTTTTTCAAAATCTGCGGCGTTCGCCGGGGCGCAGAAACGGGCGGTGTCTTGCCGACATCGCCCGTTTTCTGTGCTGTTGTTCACTTGTTTGCGCCGCCCCGTTTTCCGCTGCCCTTAAAAACATTGATTTTACTGGGTTTTCTCATGTTTTCTTATGGCAACGCCCTTAAAAGGGGGCGTGTCATCTTTGCTGGTCCCGCTGCCGCCGTCTCTGCCACTGCTCCAGCAGACGGAGGATGGTATCGCTCATCTGCTTGGGCGTGTAGGATTTTGGGAAGAACTTCTGGAGGTCGCTGGCCTTGAACGAGACCTATCCCAGGTCGTCCTTCTTCATCTCGTCCATGATGCCGCACATATCCTCCAGGGTGCAGCCGTCCTCCTGGCTCTTTTTCTTCATGCGCTGGGCCTGCGACAGGGACGGGGCGGCCTGGGCGTAGTCCATCGCCTCCAGGAAGTTCCGCTGTTCCTCCGGCTTCAGGTAGGACAGCTCCACGGCGGGATTGAAAGCGATCTTCTTCTCATCTACCATGTCCAGCACTTCGGGGATCAGGTTCGTCAGGCGGATATACCGCTTCACCTGGCTCTGGCTGTCCCCGGCATCCTCCGCCACTTTCTCGGCGGCGGTCAACTTCGGACCAACTTGGTCTGAAGTTAGGTCTGTGCGCTGGCCCTGGTGCTTGATGGCCTCCAGCTTCATCTTGTAGGCAAGCGCCTTTTCGCTGGGCAGGATGGTCTCCCGCTGGAGGTTGGAGTCCACCATCATGATGACGGCGGCATCATCGTCCAGTTCCCGGACAATGACGGGGATAGTGTCCAGCCCTGCAAGCTCTGCGGCATGGTGGCGGCGGTGGCCGGAGATGATCTCATACCCGCCGTCCGGGTCCGGGCGCACGATGAGGGGATTGGCAACGCCCATCTGCCGGATGCTCTCTACGGTCTCCGTCATAGCATCGTCATCCAGCACTTTGAAGGGATTCCCTTCAAAGGGGTGCAGTTGGGAGAGGGGCATCCGCTGGACGGCCTCCGTTACGGCTCCAGCCGGTGCCTCAGTTTCTTTTTTCTTTGCTCTTGGCATTTGTGTTCACCTCACTTTCTCAATGTGGGTTTATGGGAAAAAGAAAAAAGGCGTGTACCCAGCCCCCACGATGGGGCAGGATACACGCCTATGTAACCGTCTGCGGACACAAAAAAAGAGCGGATACCGACCGCCGGATTTCTCCGACAGCGATACCCGCTCTATGAAGTCTTACCTGTTTATGCTGGTGGGCATCCTACCCTCCTTGCGCCGCCCTGCGATTTTTCTTTGTCTGTTTTGGGTCAAAAAATAGAACTAACCGCACAAAACCAGCATTTTATCGGGCTTTCTGCGTTTAGTTCTATAATAACACAATCATCCTTGACCACCACACAGTTGACCTTGCCGGACTTCACCGCCTCCAGCATCTCTCGGACGTAGGGCCGGTCGAAGCTGGTGCCGGTGTAGCCATCGTCATAGCCCTCCATGACCAGGTGCAGCTCCGGGTCCCGGTCAATGTAGGCGTGGATCAGGTCGCGCTGATTTTTGATGCTGTCGCTCTCCGTTTTCTTGTCCAGGTCCTCTTTGGACAGCCGTCCATAGGCGTAACAAAAAAATTCCATGAGAAAACCTCCTGACATTTCCCGCAAAATGCGGATTTACCGTCAGAAAGTGCTCATGGAACTACCTTATCTGATTTAATCCGCATTCAGTATATCAGCTTTTTCCCGCTATGTAAAGGGCGAGTTTTACCGGCGCTGTCATTTAGAATGTTCCAGACAGTCCTCAAGAACAGCCTGGAGAGGCCGGGCACCGGCAAAGGAGGTCTTGACCAGGAGCTTACCGCAGCGGTAGAGGAAGGGATTGCCGTTCATCTGCCGGGCCACGTCCTGAAGACGCTCAGCGGGCGGGAGTTCCGGGGCCACATGGATATCCCGGATATCCGTCACCGTGTCCGGGTCTACGGTCCGGATATCAATGGTTTTCATCTGCTCATACATTTCCGCCGTTACTTGATATTCCCACATCATTAGTACCTCCTGGCAATAATAGGGGAAGGCACCCCAGATGATGTTCCAATGTCATTAAGTTAAGGAAAAGAGTCTTGGACGCCATGTATGAGGAGTCCAAGACTCTTTTTGCAAACATTTTT
>RAYO01000066.1 GCA_003612335.1 bacterium 1xD42-67 | reverse complement strand
GCAGTTCACTACGAACGATGCCAGAACCAAACTGAAACATCTTTACCCTATTATAGAGGTTTAGACTTTACAAAGCAGTAGATGCCTTTATTATTGTATCAAGTGACTCCGACTATTGGGGGCTTATATCTTCCCTGCCCAAGGCTCAATTTCTTGTGATGATAGAACATGATAAGTGCGGCCCGGATATGAAAGCCGCCCTCGTTAATTCCGGTATATTCTATTGCTATCTTGATGATTTTTATTCAGGTGACTCAGAGGAGCTAAAGACCAATGCAATATTTCAGGAAATGAGAAACTACATGGAAAAAGCGGTACGGCTCAACGTGAACGATATGTTTAATGACGCGCTCCGGGTAACACGGATAGAGATGACCCCGACAGAGCGCCAACAATTTTACGACAAGTACATCAAAACATTACAGCTATCCATCAGCAATTCAGGAGACGCATCCATTGTCATTAAGGTGAAATAGTAATAATCCTAATTAAGTAAACACAAGGGGAGGGCAGAATAATGACCGATGCTGAACGGCGGAGTGCCGCCGATAAATTCGTGGCAGACTGGAAGAACCGGGGCGATGAAAAGCAGGAGACACAGCGGTTTTGGATTGCACTTCTCCAAAACGTCTATGGTGCTGAACAGCCCACGGAAACCATCGAATTTGAAAAACGAGTAGAAGTCGTGAACAATGACGGCACGACCACCACAAAATATATTGACGGATATATCCCCGCTACCCGGACACTGATCGAGCAGAAGGGAATGAAGATCGACCTGAAGAAGGGTGAGCGTCAGTCTGATGGGGCGATGCTCACGCCTTTCCAGCAGGGACGGCGCTATGGTGGTTTCCTGCCTAATCCTGAGCAGCCCCGCTGGATTGTGGTCTGTAATTTCCAGACCTTTGAAATCCACGATATGAACCGCCCCAATGACGAACCGGAGGTTCTCTTGCTGTCCGACCTGGAGAAGGACTTTCACCGGCTGGACTTCCTGGTGGACACTGGCAAGGAACATATTAAGAAGGAAATGGAGATTTCCCTCCAGGCCGGTGAGCTGGTGGGGGTGCTATACGATGCCCTTCTGAAACAGTACAAAGACCCAACCGCCCCCGAAACACTGAAAAGTCTCAACAAGCTCTGTGTCCGGCTGGTGTTCTGCCTCTACGCCGAGGACGCCGGTATCTTCGGCAGCAAGAGTATGTTCCATGACTACCTGGAGAACCACCGGTCCGAGGACCGGCGGGCACTTATCAATCTGTTTCGAGTGCTGGACCAGGATATTCCTCAGCGGGACAAGTATCTGGACGATGATCTGGCGGCATTCCCCTATGTCAACGGCGGTCTGTTCGCGGACGAGGATATTGAGATACCTCGCCTGGGCGATGAAGTGATCGACCTCATTCTCCGCCGTGCCAGCGAGGACTTCAACTGGAGCGATATTTCTCCTACCATCTTCGGCGCTGTCTTTGAGAGCACCCTGAACCCGGAAACCCGACGTTCCGGCGGGATGCACTACACGTCCATTGAGAACATTCACAAGGTCATTGACCCGCTGTTCCTGGACGGGCTGAAAGCAGAGTTTGAGGAAATTTCCGCTGTCACGGTAGATCGGACCCGCAAGGCCAAACTGGAGGCGTTTCAACGGAAACTGGCTGGCCTGAAATTCCTGGACCCTGCCTGCGGCTCCGGGAACTTCCTCACCGAAACCTATATCTCCCTCCGGCGGCTGGAGAACGAAACCATCTCCCTCCTTCACAAGGGACAGATCATGCTGGATATGGGCAACCCCATCCAGGTGTCCATTGGACAGTTCTATGGCATTGAGATCAACGACTTCGCCGTCACCGTGGCAAAGACTGCCCTCTGGATTGCAGAAAGCCAAATGATGAAGGAAACCGAAGATGTAGTCCACATGACCCTGGACTTTCTGCCGCTGAAATCCTACGCCAACATCACCGAGGCCAACGCCCTGCGGATAGATTGGGAGAGCGTCATTCCCAAATATGAGCTGAACTACATTATGGGCAATCCTCCCTTTGTTGGCTATTCATTCCAGGGCAAGGAGCAGAAGGATGATATTCTCTCTATCTATGTAGACGAGAAGGGCAAACCCTACAAGGCAGCGGGAAAGATTGACTATGTATCCGGCTGGTACTTCAAGGCGGCACAGTTCATGCAGGGAACAAGTATCCGAACCGCTTTCGTATCTACCAATTCCATTACCCAGGGGGAGCAGGTGGCAGGAGTCTGGAAACCGCTCTATGACCATTTTGACATTCATATTGACTTCGCTCACCGGACGTTCCGCTGGGATAGCGAAGCCAGCTTGAAAGCTCATGTGCATTGTGTCATTGTAGGATTTAGCATAGCTCCCAATAACTATGAGCGGCGACTATTCACGTCTGAAAGGATGCAAGCTGTTGAAAATATCAATGCCTACCTGATTGATGCTCCAAATGTTTTTATCGGAAACAGAAACAAGCCGCTTTGTAATGTTCCTGTGATGACGACCGGAAATCGCCCTGCTGATGGTGGACATTTAATTATCGAAGATGCCGATTATGCTGAATTTATAAAAAAGGAACCTGGCGCAATACCATATATTAAAAGACTAATTGGCGCGGTCGAGTTCATCAATAATAAAAAGCGGTGGTGTTTGTGGCTTGTTGGAATCACTCCTGCGGAATTACGGAAAATGCCATTGGTACTCCAACGAGTGGAGGCTTGCAAAATAGATAGAGAAAATGCCCCTGATGCAGGGCGTCGCAAATTGGCAGAACGTCCAACACAGTTTAGAGAGATCAATAATCCTGATACATTTATCGTTGTTCCTGCTGTTTCTTCCGAGCGTAGACGTTATATCCCAATAGGGTTTTTAGATAAGGAAACAATCGCAACGAACCTGGTGATAACAATTCCAGATGCAGGTTTGTACCACTTTGGAGTGTTGACTTCTAACGTACATATGGCCTGGATGCGCGCCGTCTGCGGACGTCTGAAAAGCGACTACCGTTATTCCAAGGATGTTGTTTACAACAACTTCCCCTGGCCCACTCCCACCAATGCGCAG
Organism: bacterium 1xD42-67; assembly: GCA_003612335.1. GTDB lineage: Bacteria > Bacillota > Clostridia > Oscillospirales > Oscillospiraceae > Lawsonibacter. The sequence continues at coordinate 10,860 of RAYO01000066.1, read as the reverse complement.
AAAGAAAAAATCGAGCAGACCGCCCAGGCCATTCTGGACGCCCGTGCGCTTTACCCGGACAGTAGCCTCGCCGATCTCTATGACGAGACCACCATGCCCCCGGAGCTGCGCAAGGCCCACCAGATGAACGATAAGGCGGTAATGCTGGCCTACGGTTTCTCTATCAAGGACATGACCGAGAGCAAGTGTGTGGCGGAACTGATGCGGATGTATCAGCAGCTTACGCAGGAAAAGCAGAGCTAAACCGTGCGGAAGAGAATACTCATCATAGAGGACAACAAGCGTGTTCTGGAAATTCTCTCGTTCGCGCTGGGACGTGAGGGCTATACAGTCCTGCGGACAAATGACGGTCTGACAGGTATTCGTCTGGCAGAGGAACAGCACCCAGACCTGATTATCGTGGATTTAGCTCTCCCTATTGCGGATGATATGCCCGTAATGGGAAATCTGGAAGTCTGCCGCAGTCTACGGGAAGAGGGCATTGCAGTTCAAGTCCTTGCGTTCACACGGACAGAAGAAGAGCAGGACGAGGTGGTTGACGCCGGAGCGGATGATTGTATCAGAAAACCATTTGCTATGCAGGAGCTGCTGGCGAAGATTAGAGTGAACACATGGCACTTGGAGGGTGTCAGCGGTACGGAGTCCACAAAGCTGCAAGTGCTTGGCCGTATCGCCATTGACCCTGACCAAGTGAAAATAATGAAAGATGGGATTGCCCTCGATCTCACCCAGCGGGAATTTGATTTGATTTCTTTTCTGGCAAAAGAACCGGGGAAGGTATACACCCGTGAGGACTTGATGCACCAGGTTTGGGAATATACCGGCTTTGTGGGTGACGTGAGAGCGGTAGACGTGACTATTCGCCGCCTGCGGGAGAAGATCGAGGATGACCCGGCAAATCCTACTATTATCATCACTAAACGGGGGCGAGGATATTACCTGGCTACCAGCAGACAATGAATATTTGAGGAACAGATTATGAGCAGGCAAGGAGGCTTAATACGAATGAAATCACGCACATATATTGCCATCGACCTGAAATCATTCTATGCCTCCGTGGAGTGCATGGAGCGTGGTCTGGACCCGCTGACAACGAACCTAGTTGTAGCAGACCTGAGCAGGACGGAAAAGACTATCTGCCTTGCGGTCTCTCCCTCTCTGAAATCTTATGGAATACCAGGGCGGGCGCGGCTGTTCGAGGTCGTGCAGAAGGTGAAGGAGGTAAATACAAAACGTCAATCGGCTGCGCCAGGACGAAAACTGACCGGCGCATCCAGCAGCGCCCCAGAGCTGAAAGCAAATCCTTCACTGGCTGTTGATTATATCGTGGCCTCGCCTCAGATGGCCCGTTATATGAAATCCAGCACCGAAATTTATCAAGTCTATTTGAAATATATTGCCCCAGAGGACATTCATGTTTACTCCATTGATGAGGTGTTCATGGATGTGACAAACTATCTGGACACCTATGGTCTGACTCCCAGGGAAATGGCTATGAAGATGATATTGGATGTGCTGAAAACTACGGGGATAACGGCTACTGCTGGCATTGGGACAAACCTGTACCTCTGCAAGATTGCTATGGATATTGGGGCCAAGCACATCCAACCGGATAAAAACGGTGTCCGTATCGCTGAATTGGACGAAATGAGCTATCGGCGCAGTCTGTGGACGCACCGCCCCCTTACCGATTTTTGGCGTGTGGGCAGGGGTTACGCAAAGAAACTGGAGGCCCATGGTCTTTATACAATGGGTGACATTGCCCGATGCTCCACCGGTAAGCCCGGAGACTACTACAACGAAGAACTGCTGTATCAGCTTTTTGGCATCAATGCGGAGCTGCTGATTGACCACGCCTGGGGCTGGGAACCATGTACGATAGCAGACATCAAAGCCTACAAGCCGGAGAGTAACAGTATCGGGTCTGGACAAGTGCTACAGTATCCCTACGCCAACGATAAGGCCAAATTGGTTGTTCGAGAAATGGCCGATTTGCTGGCGCTTGATTTGGTGGACAAGGGCTTGGTGACAGACCAGATTACATTGACTGTGGGCTATGACATTGATAATCTGAAAGATCAGAAAATCAGTAGCAGCTACCATGGGGACGTGACGGTTGACCGCTATGGACGTGCAGTTCCCAAACACGCCCACGGTACAGCAAATATTGAGGTCTACACATCCTCCACCAAACGCATTGTTTCCGCTGCTCTGGAGTTGTTTGACCGCATCTCGAATAAGCAACTTTTGGTTCGACGCATTTACCTGACCGCAAACCGGGTTGTAATGGAAAGCGATGCACCGGATAAACGTGCAATGGAACAGCTTGACCTGTTCACTGACTACTCCGCCCTGCATAGGCAACAGGCAGAAGAGCAGGCCGCACTGGAGCGAGAAAGACGGATGCAGAAAACGATGCTCGAAATCAAACGACGATTTGGGAAGAACGCTATCCTGAAAGGAATGAACCTGGATGAGGGGGCAACCACAATCAGCCGCAATGGTCAGATTGGAGGACATAAAGCGTAATGGGGGCCTATGATGATATAATCAATCTTCCGCACCATGTTTCCGATAGACATCCAAAAATGCCCATCAGTGATAGGGCCGCTCAGTTCTCTCCCTTCGCGGCTTTGTCCGGTTATGAAGGACAAGTAAAAGAGGCTGCGAGGCTAACTGATGCTAAAATTGAGCTGAGTGAAGATCAGCAAGCATCATTATCAGAACACTTGCGTCTTCTGGAAGATGTTCTCCCCCAACAGCTGGAGGCGATATTTACGTTTTTCCGTCCTGATGCACAGAAGGACGGTGGAACCTATATCACGGTAAAGGGAAAGCTGAAAAGAATTGACCCAATCTCACAGAACATTCTTCTTGCAGATGGTACAGTCATCCAGCTTGATAATCTCTTGCAAGTGGAAAGCGAGATATGGGACAGATATTGAAAACCTAACATTATGGAAAAAGGAGCAAAAACGCTCCTTTTTTTATTTGCTACGACAGCATTTGACAAAATATCAGTATATATCTATGCTAAAATTTACGCAGGTTTAGATGCTAATCTCTCATAGATTGCTTACGCTTTCTTTGGCCGATCAGTTCTTGACTGGTAGCACATACCACCAGAGCAGTTGGTCACAGGGCGTAGGAGTCTACAAAGAAGAATAGCATGATTTTTTTTGCAGCTAAACCACCAAGTATAAAACAGGTAAAATTTTCATACCTTGCCCATCTGCTAAAAAGGACACGACAAGCCTCACGGTTAGTCGTGTCCTTTTACATATTCGACACGTTACCAGAATATTCGAGATATTGTGATAACGAATATTGTGGTAAATTGTCGGTTTCTTTTAGCCGGGTTTCCCTCCTTTTCGGTTTGCGGAGAAAACACGGAAAAAACCACGAAAAATTTCATAAAAGTTCACATCTGGCAAAAAACTGGTACTTCTGCCGGGGACCTCCCGATTGTCGATGCTCCTACCCACCCATCGACAATCAGGAGGCAACTATGTTTGATACACATAGCGATTATGCTCTGAACAAAGCAGATAAGAACGCTATTGTCTGCCCCAGTGTTACCGGTGAACACATCCGTTTGACCCGCGAGGACTTTTCCAGTGAGGAGGAGTTTCTGTACTGGAAAGAATGGTCTGACAATGACCTTCACAAAATCGAGAATGACGGCCAGTATGACAGCCGTTGCTTGACCCTTGATACCCTGCGTGATACTCCTACACCTTCTGCGGAAGATGCCGTTCTAGCTCCTTACATAGCCGCAGAAAAGGCAGAACGGCGGCGGCGCTTGATTGAGGTTTTCAAAACCTGTCTGACAGCAAAGCAGTACCGCCGGATGTGTCTTTACTATCTGAATCACATGACCGAGGCAGAAATTGCTGCTCTGGAGGGAGTTGGTCAGCGAAGAGTTTCGACCTCTATTACCAGCGGAAGGAAAATTGTCGAAAAGTTTTTCCCAGAATTTTTCCGAAGGTAGGGCTAAAATAGCTCTTTTTTATACGCTTAGTGAAAGGCGCGTACTTCGTGCCTCTCGTGGGACTTTGAAAACTGAATACACGGTATTGCGGGTACGAAAACCATACAGCAGCGGGATAGGGTGCGCCGCCAGGACACCAGCTTATGAAAGGGGGAATATTGGAAAGCTGGCCGAGCGATCAACGTATAAGCCCTTGTAAATCGGAGCAGCGTCCGGTACGCATTGACCTGTATGGGGAATAATGAGACTTCCTCACGGCCTCCCAAGGACTAGGGGGGAACCCTGGGACGCACGTTTCGCACGGCGTTCTGGAGTTATGACGGCCTTGCCAAAGGCGACCCATGAATAAGAGGCAATACCCCCATCGCCGGGGATGCGTGGCAAATGCGGCGAATTGAGAAGTAAAGCATCGACAATTTATATCGACAATCGGGACAGCCACGCCGGGAAACCGCCGCTCAATGTATGCGGACACACCTTTTCCCGGCGCGGCTGTTTCTCCCTCAAAAGCTACAACCGAAAATATTCGGTTTGACGATATGGAGATACACCATGAAAAATGACGCAACTAAAGTCACGACTTCTTACAAGGAAGTCCGTATCGGAAACACGATCTATCGTGTCACCAGCGTATTTACCGGGGAGAAAGACCTAGGCACGTCCCTGGAGCAGTTGGCTATCCGTCGCGCTATGGAGGAACTGGCATCTGCCACCGCTTATTAGCGTCTGTCACATTCCCTGCGGCTGGCCGCATCCTTGCATGATGCTCTGACTATCTGTTATCATAACAGCACTGGAACAATCCAGTGAGAGCCAATCGCCGCACAGGGTATGAATCTGACAGGCCGGGAGGTAAAAATAAATGGCTGAGACTACATACAATGTCGGCATCTACTGCCGTTTGAGCAACGATGATGAACGGGCTGGGGAGTCTCTTTCTATTGAGAATCAAAGGCTTCTCCTTCAGCAGTACGTTTGTGACCAAGGCTGGAATGAGATCGACACCTATATTGATGACGGCTACTCCGGGACAAATTTTGATCGTCCTGGCGTTCAGCGGCTGATTGCGGATGCCCAAGCCAAGCGGATTAACCTTATCCTGGTCAAAGACCTTTCCAGGTTTGGCCGAAACTACATTGAGTTTGGCCGGTACATTGATTATGTATTTCCGGCCATCGGTTGCCGCTTTATCGCCCTCAACAACGGCGTTGACACCGCAAACAACGACAGCAGCATGGATTCCATGTGCTTTTTGAACCTATTTAACGAATTTTACAGCAGAGACACCAGCAAAAAGGTCAAGGCAGTCAAAAAAGCCTGCGCCGAAAACGGGAAATTCATGGGGACTCACCCGCCCCTGGGCTACAAACGGGACCCTGCCGACAAGCACCATTTTCTGATTGACGAGGACACTGCCCCCATCGTGCGCCGCATTTTTTCTTTGCGGGCCTCTGGCATGACGTTCCGCAGGATAGCCACCATGCTGAACGAGGAGGGCGTACCCTCCCCCGGCACGTTCTACTACCAAGGCAAGGGAACAGAGGACCCACGCCGCGTCAATCACAAATGGGCGGAAACCACTGTGAAGGTGCTGCTGCGGAATGAGGTCTACATCGGCAACATGGTCCAAGGAAAATGCGGCTCCCTCTCCTACAAATCCAAAAAGCTGGTGAGCAAACCCAAGGAGGAATGGATTCGGGTAGAGGGGACCCATGAACCGATTATCTCCCGTGAGGTTTGGGATACCGTGGTGAGTATCGACCAGAGAAAGGTTCGCAAGCCCGACACAGAGAACGGCAATCGAAGCATTTTTGTCGGCCTGGTTTATTGCGCCAAATGCGGATTCAAAATGCAGAATCAGGTTAAAAACTCTATCTCCAAGCGCACCGGCCAGCCCACGCGGTTAAGCTATTTCCTGTGTGGAAATTATCTGCGAAGCGGAAAAACTGCCTGCACCATACACACCATCTCCGAAGATGCGCTGTATCAGATTGTGTTGGAGGATATTCGCGCCAAGGCGCAATATGCGGCCTATGACCGCGACCGTCTTTTAGCCAAAATTGTCCGTTTGAGAGACAAGGAGCAGCACACTCGCAGGGCCTCAAATGAACAGGAACTGCGCGTCACCTCTGCCCGTGTCGATGAGTTGGGACGGCTGATGCAGAACCTCTACGAGGACAAATGCTCTGGGGTCGTTCCGCAGACTGTTTTTCAGACCCTCATGCAGAAGTATGAAACGGAACGGGCGCAAAAGTCTGCCCTTCTCCCGGAACTGGAGCGGAAGGTGCGGGACCATCAGGAGCAGCACCGCGAGGCGGACCGCTGGGCCGATATTATTCAGCAGTACACGGAGATTACCAAACTGGACGAAAGCATTTTATTCGCCCTGGTAGACCGGATTGAGGTCAGCGAGGCCCGGAAGCTCGGCAGTGTTCGTATCCAGGATGTAAAGGTATCTTACCGCTATGTGGGCTGCGTAGATGACGCTTTGGATGGAAATAGCCGGGAGGCCGTATGAGCACGTTGTATAAGGTTGGCATTTACTGCCGGTTAAGCGTAGACGATGCCTCTAACTCGGCCAAGGCCAAGAATTACATCCCCGCCGACGAATCCACCAGCATAGAAAATCAGAAGGAATTGCTTTCCAAGTTTGTCATGCTCAATGGCTGGGTAGAAACCAAGACCTATGTGGATGACGGTTACAGCGGGGGAAATTTTCAGCGGCCCGGTTTTCTGGAGATGCTGGAGGATGCTCGGAAAGGTGTCATCAATCTGATTTTGGTCAAAGACCTTTCCAGGCTGGGCCGGGATTATGTGGAAGTGGGACGATATACAGATTTCGTGTTTCCAAGCCTGGGATGCCGGTTCGTGTCCGTCCTGGACTGTCTGGACAGCGAGGGTGATAACACAGATATGCTTCACTTCCGCTCCCTGATGAACGACTACCATCTGCGGGACCTGAGTAGCAAAATCAAGTCAGTCCTGCACAGTAAAAAACAGGCGGGGCAGTATGTTGGGGCCAGACCTCCCTATGGCTATCAAAAGTGCTGTGAGGACCGGCACAGGCTGGTAATTGAGGATACCGCCGCCGGTATTGTGCGCCGGATATTTGAAATGAGGTTGGCTGGCACGGCCTATGGTAAAATTGCGGCCACTCTGAATTTAGAGAACATTCCATCGCCCCGGATACATTGGTATCAGCTTGTCGGCCAAAGTACGGATGGCATTTCGCAGCTCTGGACGGATTCGATGGTGAAGATCATACTTCATAATGAGGTCTATGTCGGAAATCTCCGTATGAATTATACCGGGACCCGCTCTTACAAGGACCATACCAGCATACGCAAGTCAGAATCCGAGTGGATATGGCACGTGGGAACGCATGAGGCCATTATCTCTGCCGACACTTGGGAAGCGGTTCAAGAAATCAATGCTGCTGCAAAACGCCGCTCTGATGGCAACGAACCGCCAACGCTCAAGTTATTTTCCGGCAAACTGGTATGTGCTGACTGCAAATCCAAACTTGCAGCCACTACGGAAACCCAACGCAGGAAAAATGGCACAGTGAAGAAATATGTGTCGTACTGCTGCTGGCGATACACACGCTCTGGCAGAACAGTTTGCTCCAGGCATCGAATATATGAGCAGACGCTGGCGCAGATAGTGCTGGCAGAAATCCGAGGACAGGCCCAGGCAGTGACAGTAAATGAAGCCGCTGTGGTGGACAGTCTCAAACGCAAACTTACTGATTATGACGAGCATCGTTTAGCTGGTGTTCGACAGGAGATCACTAGATTACGCCGTCGTGCGCAAGAGTTGGAGGCCATCATCGCCAAACTCTACGAGGACAAATACGGCGGGGCAATCAGCGAAGACACCTTTGTTATGTTGATGCAGAAAAACGAACAAGAGCGGTTGTCCAAGACCAATCGGCTGAATGCGCTTCTATCCGAGGTAGAACAGTCCGAAAAGAAAATTGCCGCCATTCATAATTGGGCGGCAATCATAAAAAAACATCTGAACTTGCAGGAACTAGACCGGGCCATCATTGACGAACTGATTGACCATATTGAAATCGGTGAGCGTACCATTGTAGACGGTCAGCGCCACCAGGATATTAAGGTGTTCTATCGGTTTGTTGGTCTGGTTGTGTGAAAATATATAGCCTTGTCGAAACTTAGGGGAAAATGTATTCCCGACTAACAAGCGACACTTGTTCTTCACCAAGTTTTGCAGGCTCACCGACAGGGAGTCCATCGCGTTGCCGCAGGTGAAGTTGTCGAAGTTCTCCTTCACGGAGATGAACCGCGTCCCCAGCGCCGGGAAAATCTTCTCCAGATAACTGCCGGTCTCCATATAGTCGCGCCCGAACCTGCTGAGATCGCGGACCACGATGCACTGTATCTTCCCCGTCCGCACATCGTCCATCAGGCGGTTCCACGCCGGACGGTCGAACACGGTCCCCGTCCTGCCGTTGTCCGAGTAGACCTCCGTGAGCCGGAGGTGGGGGCATCCGTCCAGATAGTCCTCGCAGACGGCGATCTGGTTTTGCAGGGAGTTCCCGTCATCGTCCTTGCCGCTGTTCTCCACCGACAGGCGGGCATAGATGGCGGTGGGGAGCGCCGCTGCCTCCTTTTTGACTTCTGCCACAGGCTGGGCCTGTGCTTTTCTGCTCTTTCGTGCCATTTTCTCTCTCCCTCTCAGCCCACTGCCGGAAGCGGACAGTCCTTGTAGTTTTTCGCCGTCTCCATCGCTCTGGCGAACTCATCCCGATACCGAAAGACGATCTCCACCTTTTTGTCCTCATAGATGAGTATCCTGTCCACCAGCGCCAGCAGGAGGCGGCGGTCAAGCTCCTGCACATTCTCATACTGTGCGAAAACCTGTACCCATGCCCGGTTCTGGCTGCCCATCGCGGCGGCGTCCTGCTGTTCCCGTTTCAGCCGCTTCAAAGCCTCCTGCTTCTCCTCGATCAGCCCCCGGTAGTTCTCCCGGAAGTCGGTGTACTCCGCCTTGTTGATGATGCCCTCCACGAAGTTCTCATAGAGGCCCAGCTCCAGCTTTTTGTACCGCTGGATTTCTTCCTCCAGCCGGGTCATCTGCGCCTCATAGCTGAACACCTTGCGGTCCCGCTGGGGGAGGCTGTCTATGAAGCGCAGCACCTTATCCAGATGAAGCACCACCTCGATCTGGTCGTGGATGGCGTGGAACACGATCTCCGCCAGCTTTGCCTCGCTGAAGGAATGGGGGCTGCATTCGTGGGTGCGCTTGTTGTGGGAGCAGTTGTAGTAGACATACGCCTTGCCCTTCGCCCTCTGCGTCTTGCGGATCATGGTATTCTGACAGTCCCCGCAGAACAGGTAGCCGGAGAACAGGTCGTGCTTTTCGCTGTCCCTGCCACACCGCATATCCCGGCGCATCAGCTCCGCCACGGCTTCAAAGTCGGTGCAGGAGATGATGGGGTCGTGGGCGTTCTCCACCCGCACCCAGTCTGTCTCCTCCTTGGGGCGCGTCACCCGGACTTTATGGTTCGGCGTCCCCCGCCGCCCCTGGACGAGTACCCCGGTGTAGACGATGTTGGAGAGTATCCGCTTGACGGTCACATACTCCCACTCTGTGCGCTCCTTTGTGCGGAAAGCCGTCTCAAAGTGTGCGCCCTGCATCCGTTTGTACTCCATCGGCGTGGGGATGCCGCTGGTATTGAGCCGCCTTGCAATCTTTAGGATGGGGAAACCGTCCTTATACATCCCGAAGATCAGGGAAACGACATCGGCTGCCGCCTCATCCACCAGCAGGCGGTTCTTATCCTGCGGGGCTTTCCGATACCCGAAGGGGACGAAGCTGCCCACATACTCGCCCTTCTTGCGCTTGACCTCCAGACTGGTGTGTATCTTGATGGAGATGTCGCGGCAGTAGATGTCATTTACCAGGTTTTTGAAAGGAAGGGTGATGACATCGGAGCCGCTGCCGCAAGCCTGACTGTCATAGTTGTCGTTGATGGCGATATAGCGGATGCCCATCGCAGGGAAAACCTTTTCCAGATAGTTTCCGGCGTCGATATAGTTCCGTGAAAATCTGCTCAGGTCCTTGCTGACGGCGCAGTCGATACGGCCGGAGCGCATATCCTGGAGCATCCTCTGAAAGCCGGGGCGGTCTGTGTTGCTGCCGGTCTCCCCATCGTCGATGTAGGTGTCCACCAGCTCAAGGTCGTCATGGCTTTCTATGTAAGCCAGACAGATAGCCCGCTGGCTCTGGATGCTGTTGGACTCCATCCGGTCAGCATCCTCTCTGGATAACCGGGCATAGATGCCGGTCTTATAAATCTTGTCGGACATTTTGAACCTCCTTGTTGTCTCTCAGAAAACCGAAGGCTCTGTCCCGTATGGGAACGGAACACAAAGCCGCAGACCTTGTGATGCAGTTCCTTTTTTTGACCCAAGCACATTGTAGCGCCGGATCGCCCGGTTTGTTAAGGATGTCAGGCCCCGGCAAGGTAAAGGGAGTTGATGCGGTCCTCGATGGTCTCGCCTTTGTCCGCAAAACTCAGCTTCACGACCACGCCGCCGTCCAGATAGACATAGGGGTTGCCAAGCTGTTCTATCCATGCCCGGATGCGCTCCTCTGTGGATGCCTCCGGGTCAATGCGGACTGTGCTGCGGTCACGGAGCGTCGATCTATCCACCTTGCGGAGGTCGATGTCTTTCATCGCTTCTGTCATGGCAAAGCACCTCAACTGTTCTGTCCTTTTCAACATCTTATGGAAAGGACAAACTTTCATAGAACAGAGAAAAGCTAAACTGTACCCCAAGTCAAGGACAATTATAGGGTGTCACTCAGGGGCCTGGGGCGGTCTCACAAAGGGATCTGCG
>RAYO01000065.1 GCA_003612335.1 bacterium 1xD42-67 | reverse complement strand
GTGCTTGCATTTTCTCATGAAAAAACCTTCTCCTTTATACCTTTATTGAACTGCATCCACTAACTTAATGACATTGGGTCACAGACAGGTTTGCGGAGGACATTCACCCCAAATTCACCCCAAACGTGAAAAAAGAGAACGCATCGTAAAATACAAAAATCCCTAGAACCGTTGCGGCTCTAGGGATCTCTTTGGAGCTGCTACCCAGATTTGAACTGGGGACCTCATCCTTACCAATTCTTCCCAGGTTGTTTTCTCCTGTTGTCTCTTGTTTTGTTTTAGCGCTGGGAGCCGTTGTGACACAACGGTTCCCGGTGATATTCTATTGTAGTTTCATGTTTCCTGTTCTACACTTGCGTATGGGCTTTTTTGATGCCCGTATGGGTTTTGTATGGGTTTCTACCCCATGTTGCACTCTAAACTTCTTGCATCTTTAATTCTTTTATGAATGATAAACTATTCATAATTAAGAAAATTGTACTTTCCCATTTTCCTATTGACTTTTTTATTATTATGATATATCATAATAATTAGAAGAGATGTATATTTCTCGTCTCTTCATCGTACAATATGTCAGAAACGTCCTGCCTTTCTCGAAGCCTTGCGTTCCTATGTGGGGTATTGATGTAGAGAGGGTGGGACGTTTTCTTTTTACCTCGGTACAAATTTCCAGTGACTATACGGCAACTCCCAAGCTGGATTCTGATAATTGCGCACTCCCGTCGAAATCCCAATATTGAAATGTGGCAGTATTTCACAAATCCTGTTATTGATGTGTTTATAGAGCTTTTCTTTGGCAATCGTCCGCTTTCCCCTACACCTACTACCCATTGGCTTTTCACGATGCAGTTCATTTAGGCGAAAATACATCGCACCTAGGATAATATCAGTACATTGTAGCAAAACATGGTCATGTGAACAAACATCCGCCACATCTCCTCTTCGAATGCATAACTTGCCGCCTGTCCTGCCGGCATTCCAACTTGCTGGCAAACGCTGGACAAATTCTTTAAACTCTTTACATTTCTCATGGGTGTCAGGCAATTGATCCAAGTATATCCTTATAAAAATATCTTCTTCTGTCGCAGGAATGTCTTTCAACCCAAAAGAGTGCTTTAAGAACTGATAATACAACTTAAAATATTTGTCATCACTACGCCGTGTGGCTGAACTGGATGGTTGATCTTCATTGTTTCGAACATGATACGGACTTTAACCTTTCCGTCCCTAACAAAGTCAAAGAATAAATCTACAATTTCTATATATCGGTCCAAGTACTGCGCAGTTACTTTCGTCCATTTCAATTCACCAAATAAATTTAATTCTTTTTTCTTGGTTTCCAGCATTTCTGTTATAGGACGCCAGTCTCTGCTGTTTACAATGCAACCACCAAAAAAATCACCAAATTTCGGTCCGCTACTATTTGATTCATCGCAGTATATGATGTATTCCATATGGGCTCCTAACACGGCGTAAATCTATTTTTATTAATTCTACACCATATTCGCCTACTATGCAAGATACAATTTGAACTTGAATATGCCATGGGGAATTTTATGGCGCAGGTCATGTAAAAAGCCGTCCAGCCGGGCGGCTTACCAAATCGTAAGCCAGTGAAACGTCTGCGGTCTGGAAAGGGAAAACAGAGAAATGAGTGAGCCCAGTATTATACGGCGGGGCGAGGGGTAAGGGTCCTGTTCCAACACAGGTTACGGCGCGGGTCAATAAATCAAAAAATATAAAGGTCTTTACCGCATATTATTGTGCAAATTACACGTTGGCTTTGCCGCTTTAAAGCGTTATATTCTTAAGTGCCTGTTGCACCTTTTTGAAAAGCGAGTGTCCGGCAAACAACGCATTTGAAAAGAGGAGATCATCATGAAACAGAAAATTCTTCACCGATGTGAACGACCTGGCCTCCGTCACCCAGAGCGCCTGTGACAGCTCCGACGTCATCTACATCCCCACCGACAACACCGCCGCCAACAACACCGAGGCCATCGCCAACGTGGTCATCCCCGCCGGGGTACCCGTGGTGGCCGGCGAGGAGGGTATCTGCTCCGGCTGCGGCGTGGTGACTCTGTCCATCAGCTACTACGACATCGGCGTCATCGCCGGCGAGATGGCTTACGACATCCTGGTCAACGGCGCGGACGTGTCCACCATGCCCGTCAAGTTCGCCCCCGAGGTGACCAAGAAATATAACGCCGCCAACTGCCAGGCTCTGAATATCACAGTTCCCGGCGACTACGAGGCCATCGGCTGAGCATTCGTTGAACACAGGGCGGAGAAGAGAAGCTCTCTTTTCCGCCCCTGTGCTATTTTTCTGTAAAGGAGAACGCGCCTATGGAATTCCTGACCGCCCTGCTGAAATCCATGCCGGGCGCCGTGGGCCAGGGCCTGATCTGGGGCATCATGGCCATCGGCGTCTATATCACCTACCGCATTCTGGACGTGGCCGACCTGACGGTGGACGGCTCCCTGGCCACCGGGGGCCGCCTGCGTACTGCTGGCCCTCAACGGCGTCAACATCTGGATCGCCACCCTGTGCGCCATTCTGGCCGGGATGCTGGCGGGACTGGTCACCGGCCTGCTCCACACCCGGTGCGGGATCCCCGCCATCTTGGCCGGGATCCTGACCCAGCTGGCGCTGTACTCCGTCAACCTGCGCATCATGGGCTGGGGCACCGCCACCGGCACCCAGGCCACCCTGCCCATCCGGGTGGACAACTACGCCTTGCTGGTATCCTCCCGGCATATCCGGGCCGCGGGGCTGAATAACCCCCTGTTCCTGCTGGCGCTCTTAGTGGCGGCCGTCATCGCCGTGCTGTACTGGTTTTTCGGCACCGAGCTGGGCTGCGCCCTCCGGGCCACCGGCTCCAACTCCAGCATGTCCCGAGCCCAGGGGATCAACACCGACACCACCAAGGTGCTGGGCCTGATGCTCTCCAACGGCCTGGTGGCCCTGTCCGGGGCCTTGCTGGCCCAGTACCAGGGCAGCGCCACCATCGACATGGGCCGGGGCGCCATTGTCATCGGACTGGCCGCCGTCATCATCGGGCAGGTGCTGCTGAGCAGAATTTTCCACAACTTCTCCCTGAAGCTGCTGTCCGCCCTGGTGGTGGCCGTCTTCCTGTCCATCCCCTTTTGGAAGAGCCAGTACTTTACCAAGGCCGTCCGCAAAGGAGGGACCTCCCATGCCTGAGATCAAAGAAATCTGGAAGACCTTCAACCCCGGCACCGTCAATGAGAAACAGGCCTTGCGGGGGGCAGCCTTACCCTGAAGGACGGCGACTTCTGCACCGTCATCGGCGGCAACGGCGCGGGCAAGTCCACCATGCTCAACGCTGTGGCCGGCACCTGGATGGTAGACGAGGGCGCTATCACCATCGGCGGCACCGATGTGACCCGCCTGCCCGAGTACAAGCGGGCCCCCTACATCGGCCGGGTGTTCCAGGACCCCATGCTGGGCACCGCCCCCACCATGCAGATCGTGGAGAACCTGGCCCTGGCCGCCCACCGGGGACAACCCCGGGGGCTGCGCTGGGGCATCATCAGAGCGGAAAAAGAAAAATACCAGGCCATGCTCCACGACCTGGATCTGGGGCTGGAGGACCGCCTCACCAGCAAAGTGGGTCTGCTGTCCGGCGGCCAGCGGCAGGCGCTTACCCTGCTGATGGCCTCCCTGAAACGGCCCAAGCTCCTCCTTCTGGACGAGCACACAGCCGCTTTAGACCCCAAAACCGCCGCCAAAGTGCTGGAGCTGTCCGACCGCATCGTGGCTGAGGGCAGGCTGACCACCATGATGGTCACTCATAATATGAAGGATGCCATCGCACACGGCAACCGACTCATCATGATGTACGACGGCAAGATCGTCATTGACGTACAGGGCGAAGACAAGAAAAAGCTCACCGTCCCCCAACTGCTGGAGCTGTTCAGCAAGGTGAGCGGCTCTGACGAAGCGGACGACAAGCTACTGCTGTCTTGACGCCAAATTTGCATTGATCGCCAGAAAACGATTCTCAAACGACAGACACACATTCGCGACCCTGGCCCTCCGGAACGGCGTAGACGATGGGCAACTTTATGGCGCGGGTCATATTGTCATTAACTAGAGATAACTTATAAACGGAAAACCGCAGGCCTTGATGTAGACAAGGTCTGCGGCAGCAAAGGTATTGCTCCTTTTTTCCACGATCACTGATCTGCCGACTACAAAGGAAACACAACTGAAACAGTAGTACCGCAACCGAACTCACTCTGCAACTTAATGGTTGCACCGTGATACTGTGCGATGTGCTTGACGATAGACAGCCCCAGCCCGGTTCCGCCGGAGGCCTTCGACCGGCTCTTATCCACCCGGAAGAACCGCTCGAAGATTCTGGACTGGTGCTCCGCCGGGATGCCGATGCCCGTATCTTTGACCGTTACAACGGCCTCCTGCTCCTTTCTGACGACGGTGATCTCCACCGAGCCATTCTCCACATTATATTTGATGGCGTTGTCACAGAGGTTATAAATCATTTCGTGTAAAAAGCTTCGGACGCCGCTGATGGAAACGCTCTCTCCCGAGACGGAGACATGGATTCCCTTTTCAGTGGCGCTGTCACCCAAGGCAGACGCCGCATCCTTGGCTGTCTCCAGCAGATCAACCGTCTCCCGGTCCGGCGCCGCCCCCTCGTCCAGCTGGGAGAGGTGGATGATGTCGTCCACCAGCGTGACCAGCCGCGCCGCCTCCGTGCGGATCATGCCCACAAACCGGGGCACGTCCTCCGGCTTGACAAGCCCGTTTTCCAGTAGCTCAGCGCTGCCGGTGATGGACTGCAAGGGCGTTTTCAGCTCATGGGATACGTTAGCGGTAAACTCCCGGCGATTTTGTTCCGCAAATGCCTGCTCTGTCACGTCAAAGGCCAGCAGCACCGTTCCAACAAAGGCATCCTCCGACTCGATCCGGCTGATGTCAAATTGAAACTCCCGCCCGTTTCGCTCCGACCTGATCTCGCCGTGTCCTTCCTCCGCCGCTGTTTGTATGGCGAGATGCAGGTCACGGCTTCGATCTATTGTCAGGAAATCCTGTCCATCACAGGAGCTTTCCGCCCCAAAAACCTGCTGCGCCGCCGGATTGATGCTCAGAATTTTTCCCGCGTTATCAAGAAGCACAAGGCCCTCCTTCATGTGGCTGGTCACTTGCGCAAATTCATCTGTCTGTTTCTTCAAGCTGTGAAGCTGCGCGGCGATCTGCTGCCGCTGCTGATGGATGCGGCTGAGAAGGGGCGCTAATTCTTCGTAGGCGTCATTCTCCAGCGGATGATCCAAATCCAGCGAGTTAAGAGGCCGAACGATTTTCTTGGACATCCAATTTGCAAGGGCCGCAGAGAGAATGACCGCGAGAATGGCTACCAGCAAAATGGGCTGGAGCATCACCAGAACCAGCGCCAGCACCGTTGCCTGACGGATGGAGATACGCAGCACAGTTCCGTCATTCAGCGCCTTGGCATAGTAAAGCGTCCGCTCTGTGAGGGTGGTGGAGTAGCGGACGCTGCTGCTTTCCCCTTTCGCAAACGCTTCCCGGACCTCGACGCGGTCTGCGTGGTTTTCCATATTTTCCGCGGAATCCAGCGTATCAAACAGCACCGTGCCGTCAGACGCGACCCAGGTCAGGCGGTAGTCCGGGGTCCAGGCGTAGCGGTAATCGCGCTCTGACAGGTGTTCCAAATAGTTCGGGCCATTTTCCTCCACCCCGTAGGCCGCAAGCCGCAGCTCGTCTTTTAACTGCGTCTCCTGAACGGAGCCGAAGTAGTCATACAGGCATCCCATGACAATGACGAGGTTTGCCAGCAGTACCGCCGCCGCTACACACAGGATAGACCGAAAAATTTTTTTGGTCATGGTTTCACCTCCAGCCGATAGCCCACATTGCGGATCGTTTCGATCATGGCCCCATAGCTTCCCAGCTTCTGCCGCAAGGTCCGAATGTGCATATCCACAGTCCGGGTTTCACCGGAATAGTCCGAATCCCAGATGCTGGTCAGGAGTTTTTCTCTGGTGAACGCGACACCGGGGGAGGACATGAACAGGCGCAGCAATTCAAATTCTTTATAGGTGAGGGAGATCCGCTCGCCGCCCGCCATGACGGTATGCTCCGCCAGATCAATCACCAGATCATTTGCCGCCAGGACTTCCGGGTTTTGCCTGGGATGGCAACGGCGCAGTACCGCCTTGACCCGTGACACCATCTCCATCATGCCGAAGGGCTTGACCAGATAATCGTCCGCCCCCAGGTCCAGGCTCTGGATCTTATCGTACTCCGCCCCCTTTGCCGTTGCCATGATGACCGCGATCTCCCGGGTCGCGCTGGATTCCTTCATCTGCTTCAGCAATTCAACGCCGCTTTTTCCGGGCAGCATGACATCCAAAATAACAAGCTGGGGCAGTTCCGTGCGCAGCGCCTCCAAGAAAGAATCGCCGTCCGCAAAGCCCCTGACCTCGAAGCCCGCGCTTTGTAAAGCATAGAGTTCAAGGCTCTGGATGCTTTCGTCATCTTCTACGCAAAAAATCATGTTCTTTCCCCCTTTCTGACCGAGATCATCATACCACAAAACACTCCTTGCTATCAATGAGCCTGCATGTTCTTATTCCCGGTGACGGAGAAAATGACCCACTCCGCGATATTGACGGCATGGTCGCCAATACGCTCCAGGTATTTATCGATCATCAGCAGGTCAAGCGCGTGTTCTCCCACCATAGGAGACTCCGCGATCTTTTGGATCAGCACGGCTCTGACCTGCGTAAAATAGCGGTCAATGGTGTCATCGTGGGCAATCACGGCTCTGGCCGGCTCTATATCCTGCCGGACGTAAGAATCCACGCTCTCTGTGACCATTTTGATCGTCTCCCGCGCCATTTCGCGGATATGCCCCACATCCTCCGGGACGTAGCCCTCCGCCAGCATGGCAAGAATGATCTCCGCAATATCGGACGCCTGATCCCCGATGCGCTCCATATCGGTGATGATTTTCAGCGCGGCGGAGATCTGCCGCAGGTCCCGGGCCACCGGCTGCTGCTGGAGCAGCAGCTTCAGGCACAGTGCTTCAATATCCCGCTCCATCTGGTCGATCTCGCCCTCCAGATGCCCCACCTTCTCCGCCAGGGTCTTGTCCCCATCGGTCAAAGCCTTTGCCGCCAGGGAGATCGCCTCCTCACACAGTGCGCCCATCTGAATCAGCTCATTTTTCATCAGGGCAAGCTGCTCGTCAAATTTGCTCCGCATTATCCAAACCTCCCTGTGATATAGTCCTCCGTTTTCTGGCACTCCGGCCGAGAGAACAGCTTTTCCGTCTCGCCGTATTCAATCAATTCCCCCAGCAGGAAAAAGGCGGTATAGTCCGAAATGCGGGCGGCCTGCTGCATATTGTGGGTCACGATGATGATGGTATATTGCTCCTTCAGGCCCATGGCCAGCTCCTCGATTTTGGAGGTAGAAATGGGGTCCAGGGCGCTGGTGGGTTCGTCCATCAACAGCACCTTCGGCTCCACAGCCAGGGCGCGGGCGATACAAAGCCGCTGCTGCTGGCCGCCGGACAGACCCAGGGCGTTCTTCTTCAGCCGGTCTTTCACCTCGTCCCAAATGGCCGCGTCCCGGAGGGAGCACTCCACAAGTTCGTCCAGCCTGGCCTTGTTACGGACGCCGTGGGTCCGGGGGCCGTAGGCGATGTTGTCATAGATGCTCATGGGGAAGGGGTTGGGCTTCTGGAACACCATGCCGATCTCGCGGCGCAGCAGGTTCACATCCAGGCCAGAGGCATACACGTCCTGCTCCCCATAGCGCACCTCGCCGGTGATCTTCACGCCGGGGATCAGATCGTTCATCCGGTTCAGCGTTTTCAGAAAGGTGGACTTCCCGCACCCGGAGGGGCCGATAAAGGCGGTAATGTTCTTTTCCTGGATCGCAATATTGATATTGTGCAGCGCCTGGGCTGTCCCATACCACAGGCACAGGTCCTTGGCGGTAATCATACTGCTCATAACGCGCTCCTTTTCTTAAAGTACCGGCCAACCAGGACTGCGGCAAAATTGATGGCCAGAGTCAGCAGCATCAGGATGGCGGCGATGGTGAAGGACGCCTCCTTGGCCCCGGGCCGGGGTTCGTTGGCGTAGAGGTACAGCGCCACGGTGAGGGTGGCTCCCGGACTGCCCAGACCGGAGAAAAAGCCGTTGAGGGCGTGGGCAAAGCCCGCCGTGAACAGCAGCGCCGCCGATTCGCCCATGATCCGGCCCGCCGACAGGATGCAGCCGGTGATGATCCCGTCCACACAGCCGGGAAGCACTACCGTGCGTACCACCCGCCACTTCCCGGCCCCCAGGCCGAAGGCCCCCTCCCGCAAGCTTGTGGGCACCGTTTTCAAACTCTCCTGGGCGGTCCGCATGACGGTGGGCAGATTCATGATCACCAGGGTCAGAGCGCCGGCCAGCAGGCACTTGCCGAAGGTGTTGGCGAACACCAGCATCCCCACCAGCCCGAAGATGATGGACGGGATGCCGGACAGGGTTTCGGCGGCGTACTCAATGACCGCCACCAGCCGTTTGCTGGCGGCGTACTCTGTCAGATAGATGGCCGCGCCTACCCCCAGGGGCAGAACGATCAGCAGCGTGGCCACGATGATATAGACTGTGTTCAAAATATCCGGCAGGATGCCGATGGTATCATTCAAATAGCTGGGTTTGGTAGACACCAGCTCCCAGGTGAGGCTGGACACGCCCTTGCACAGCACAAAGCCGATGAGGAACAGGGCCAGGCCGCAGGTGAGCGCCGCCGACAGGACCATCAGTCCTTTCATCAGGCCAATATAGAATCGTCTGCCAGAGGAAATGGTCGTGTTCAAGCTTAACCCTCCTTGTCCCGCTTGAGGAAGAAATTCAGCGCCGCATTGATCAGCATGATGAACAGGAACAGCACCAGGGCGATGGAGAACAGCGCCTGCCTTTGCAATCCGCCGGAATAGGCCATCTCGCTGGCTACCGCCGTGGTGAGAAACCGGACGCTCTGGAACAGGGCCGGCATATTGGGCACGTTGCCCGACACCATCATCACCGCCATGGCCTCCCCGATGGCCCGGCCTACCCCCAGCACCACCGCCGCCGCGACGCCGCTTTTGGCCGCCGGTGCGGATACCTTGAAATACGTCTCAATGGGGGTGGCCCCCAAGGCCAGGGAGGCATCCTCGTACTCCTTGGGCACCGCCTCCAGGGCCGTGACGGACACCTTGATGATGGAGGGCAGGATCATGACGGACAGCACGATCATTGCCGCCAGCAGGCTGGCCCCGTCCGGCACATGGAACAGCGCTCGGATACCCGGCACCAGCACCAGCATACCTACCAGGCCATAGACCACCGAGGGAATGCCCGCCAGCAGGCTGACAGCGGATTCCACCACCGACTTCACCTTTGCCGGGGCCAGCTTGGCCAGATACACCGCCGTGAAGAAGCCCACCGGCACACCAAAGAGGATGGCCCCCGCCGTACCGTAGACGCTGGTGAGGATAAAGGGCAGGATGCCGAAGGACGGTTCTTTCGCCGTGGATTCCCAGGTGTCCCCCAACAGGAAGTCCAGCAGGCCGATCTGCCGGATGGCGGGGATGCCGGACAGGATCAGATATACCGTGATCAGCAGGACGCAGCCCACTGTGACCAGCCCCAAGAGAAGAAAGATCCCGTGGATCAGCTTTTCTATAATACGTTGATGTTTTCCCATAAATTGTGCCTCCTAATGGGTAGGAGCGGCGGCAGAGAAAGCCGCCGCTCCATGAGAGGGGGTCAGTTTGCCGCTACCGCGCCGGCCTTGCTGATGAGAGGGGCGGCGTCGGCGGAGGTTGCGAAGTCGAAGAATGCCTGGGCCGCCTCGGACAACTTGGCGTCGGTCTTTGTCACCAGCACGAAGGGGCGCTGGATGGCGTAGCTGCCATCCTTCACGGTCTCCTCGGAGGGGGCTACGCCGCCCACGGTGAGGGCGCGGACGCTGTCGTCCAGGCTGGCCAGGGAGGCGTAGCCGATGGCGTCCGGGTTTTGGGCCACGGCGGTGATCACGTTGCCGGTGGAGGTGAGTTCCTGGCGGTACTGGCACTTTTCTTTGGTATCGGTGATGGATTCAAAGCCCTCCCGGGTGCCGCTGCCGGCCTCCCGGCCAATGAGGACCACCGGTGCGTCATTGCCGCCCACGTCCTTCCAGTTGGTGATCTCGCCGGTGTAGAGCCTGGCGATGGTGTCCACGTCCAGGTCGGAGATCGGGTTGTCCGGGTGGACGATGACCGCGATGCCGTCCAGGGCCAGAATGGTTTCCGTCAGTCCGCTGTTTTTTTCGTCCTCTTTCAGGGCGCGGCTGGACAAGCCGATGTCGCAGCTGCCCTCCTGGACAGCCTGGATGCCGGGGCTGGAGCCGGTGGGGTTGTAGGTAAAGGTCACGCCGTCGTTCTGCTCCATGAACGCCTCGCCCAGCGCGCCGATCACCTTCTCCATGGAGGTGGAACCATCGGTCGCCACGGTACCAGAGAGCTTCCGGGAACATCCGGCCAGCATAGACGCAGCCACGGCAGCAGCCATGACCAGGCCAAGCAATTTCTGTGTTTTCTTTTTCATGACAAATAACTCCTATTCCTGTTTGATTTGTAGTGTATCCCGGGGGATCGGCGATCCGCCTGCCTATCCTCCCGTCCACAAGAATAAGGATACCGCCTGAATGTAAAATGCGAAAGGCAGCTTTGGTAAAACCTGTGTAAAGTTTAGTATTTTGCCGATGTGCTCTATTGCCCCATGTCATCCCTGCCGCCATGGGCAATATCAATCACGCACCCGACAACAGGAACATTCCGGAACACAGAGCCGTAAATGGGGCCACTGTCACCAGCCCAAAGGAACCGATCACGGTATGCAGCAGCTCCGCCGCAACATATTTGTAATTGAAGACATTGGTCAGCGGCGTTCCCTGGGCCATGAACACCATCAGCAAAGCTACATACCCGCCGGAGTATGCCAGCAGCAACGTGGTAGTCATCGTTCCCATGGCGGCCCGGCCCACATTCAGACCGGATCGAATTGCCTCCTTGCGGCTGAGTGCCGGCTGTTTCTGAACGACCTCATAGACAGCGGAGGTAATATCCACGGACAAGTCCATAACAGCCCCTGACGCGCCGATAAAAATTGAGGCCATAAAAATCTGTGTCAGGTTCAGATGCTGGTATCCGGCATAGAGCAGGCTCTCCGAGTAAGACATAACCGCTCCGTGGATCTGGAAAAGATTTGTAAAAACCACGCCCATCATGCAAGTGACCAGGATGCCCAGGAAGGAACCGGAGACTGCGGCGGCGCAGCGGCGGTCGAAACCATATACCAGGCTGACGATCAAGACCGTCAGCGCCAGAGTGATCCCCAGTCCCACCCAAATGGGATTCCACCCCTTCAAATAGAGTGGAACAAGCACCTTCCAGATCATCAGCACGGACAAGATGAAGGAAAGTACCGCCCGCAGACCGGTCCACCCCGCGAAAGCAACCAGCAGAAGGATAAACAGCGCCGCAAGCAGCAGCTCCCATGGGGCGCGGTAGTGGTCGATCATGGAGATGTTCAGGATTTCTCCGTTCTGATAGTTGATGCGCACCAGGGCCTTATCGCCGGGGGCAAAGAGCTTGTCCTGCTCCAGAGAGCCGTTGAGCATATTCCGTCCTTCGGCGCGCTTCCCACGGAACGGACCGCTCAATACTTCCAGCTGGCACCGCTGCTCCCCGGAACGAACCAGCCCGGTGTCGATCACCGTGGACTCATCCGTAGAGAGAACCAGCGCGGGGCGTATGTCCGATTCCTGAAAGACGCGGTTTCCTTCAAAGCCGGTGGGAAGCACAAGCAGCAGCGCGATCAACGCCAGGCAAGCCCAAACCGGAGCATTGTAGCGGACAAAGCCATGTTTCAGCAATTTCATTTTTGATTTCCTTTCCCGACAGGGGTGAGGCCGCCCCCGTCACAGACGGAGGCGGCCCCTTTATGTGAAAGAGAGAGTAATCGCTCACTTCACGGCCAGCATCCCTGCCAGCTTGACATAGATGTCCGTGTTGTCGTAGTAGCCGTCAAACTGCTCTGCGTTCACGCCGCTGGCGAACATGGCCACCGGCAGTCCGGTGTGGCTATAAGAGGTGAAGGCGACGCCGGACTTGTTGTTGAGAATGTGTGTGATGGTCACGGTGAGAGGCTCATAGGTGCCGTAAGCCACATACTCCGCCTGCTTGACCATACCGGTATCCTTCTCGTTGATGCTTTTTTCGTAGGCGGTTTTCAGCAAACCCAGCTCGTAGTCCGTCATCACCAGCTTATCGCCCTCGTCTCCATTAACCTTCAATCCGAACAACGCCTCAATGTCGCTCAAAACCGTCTCGAAGGGAGTCTTGGCCTCTTTATAGCCCTTGACATAGTCGCTGTCGAACTTGGCGTAGGAGATTTTCTGGCTGTCCAGCAGGGAGATGTAGGTATCATAGTTGGTTCCGGCAAAGCCGATGGTCAGACCGCCGGTCTCATGGTCGCCGGTAACCAGGATCAGCGTCTCGTCGGCGTGGGTCCTGGCAAAGTCGATGGCGACCTGTACAGCGTCCGCCAAAGCCAGGGTGTCGTGAATGGTAGAGGCGGCGTCGTTGGCGTGGCAGGCCCAGTCGATCTTGCCGCCCTCGCACATAAGGAAGAAACCCTTATCGTTGTCCAGAACCTGAACGCCCTTCTCCACATAATCGGCCAGGGACCAGAATTTCTCGGTCCTGTCCAGCTCATAAGCCATGGCGGAGCCGTCGGCCAGATGCTCGTCGATCAGGATCACGGGACCGGAGGTAATCTTCTCGGCCTCGGCCTGGGTCTTGGTCACCGTGTAGCCAGCCTTCTTTGCCAGGTCGTAGAGGTCCTCCTTGTCCTTGTCGGAGCCGGTGGGCTTCAGCAGGCCGCCGCCCGCGAAATACTCAAAGCCGGAGTCGATCAGCTCCAGACCGATTTCGTAATAGCTGGAGCGGCTGGCCTGATGGGCGTAGAGGGCAGCGGGCGTGGCGTGATTCAGGTTGACGGAGGAGATAACGCCAACTTTCATGCCCAGCTGGTCGTGGACCTTCTCGGTGATGGTCTCGTAAACCCTGGTGGCTGTTTCGTCCACATTGATGGAGCCGGAGTAAGTCTTGTAGCCGGTGGCAATAGAGGTAGCGGTGGAAGCGGAGTCGGGGGCGAAGCTGTTGGAATCGTAGGTCACAACGGAACCGACCGTCTCAAAGCCCATGAAGTTCAGCGGCTTAGGGCCGTCCAGCACCGCGCCCTGGTTGTCGTCCAGGCTGGGAACGGCCTGCATATAGTCGCTGTCGGCCATGGCCCCAAGATAGTCCGCCGCGGACTGGAACTGCGGGAAGCTCATGCCGTCACCGATGAACAGGAACACATACTTCTGCCGCTTGGTTAAGGAGCACAACAAAGTTGCCCTTACCGGCGAGTGCGCTGATGAGATATTCGGAGGCTACTCCTGGTTCTATCGCTCCGAACTGACAGAGGGGGAGGAGAAGGTGCTGCTTTGGAACGCCTTTGGCGGACTTTTGCCCCAGGCCCTGCTCCATCGGAAGAAGAGCCCTTACCCCAAGACCTATAGCCCTTGTTTACGGCAAGCCCTCAGCTTCTGGCATACCTGGTACAGGTAAACACCTGGATGGAGCGGTATCATATAAGCATATGAAGTCTGCGAAGAAAGATGATTGTCGAACAGCGGCAGGACTTGATAAACGCTGATACCGTTTGAAACAGATTTGGAAAACAGCTCCTATATACTCCATTAAAATTGCACCGTTTTCAAAATCGTTCCACCACCTACAACTATATCACCATTATATAGCACGGCCGCCTGACCTGCTGTGATGGCCCGTTGGGGTTTGTCAAATAGGAGACGAATTTTTCCGCTTTCATCAGGATACACT
>RAYO01000064.1 GCA_003612335.1 bacterium 1xD42-67 | reverse complement strand
CCCTGTCTGCTGGGAACATGGGAACGGCGGTAAAGGACGTTGGCATTTTGGCTGTCCACTGTATTGTGTGGTTTGCACTCTATGTTTTGATTTCCACCAATCATAAAAGGCAAGTAACTCTATAATCAGAAAAACATCTGCCCAGCGGCAGAAAAGAAAAAACCGCTGCTGGGCAGACCAATTTCCCATGCCTATACTTTGTTCCACGCGGCGGCTTCAATTTCTGAACCGCCGCCGGTTGAAGTATCTCATTGCAAATTAAGCGCACGAAACTGCCTGCCCCAATCAACGGTTTTTTATTTCTCCGTTGAGAGGCAGAGTATTTTGTATGACAGGATCACTTGCCAAAAAGTTTTGTAAGAGCTATTGCGATCTCCTTGATCGAGGTATTTGTTGTATTAACGCACAAGTCATAGTTGGTACGATCACCCCAGGTTTGGTCTGTATAAAATCCGTAATACCGTGACCGTTGCCGGTCAACTTCTAAAATGCTTTTCCGCAGTTCTTTGTCAGTCAGTATTTTCTGCGTTTGCTCCTTTTGACGGCATCTCTCGATTTTACTTTCCATGTTCGCATACATAAAAATGCGGAATGGATGGTATTCCCGCAAAATGTAGTCCGCACATCGGCCAACGATCACACAATCCGATTTTTCGGCCATTTCGCGGATAACTTGGCATTGCTGCTGATAAAGCAACCTGCTTTGCTCAAGCATCGGGCTGGGAAGCGTGTGGAGCGTTCGGCCTATATGAATGGGAAATGATGCAATC
Source organism: bacterium 1xD42-67 (assembly GCA_003612335.1). Lineage (GTDB taxonomy): Bacteria > Bacillota > Clostridia > Oscillospirales > Oscillospiraceae > Lawsonibacter. Next base: position 13,928 of record RAYO01000064.1, on the reverse strand, counting down.
GGCTTTTTTTCAAGCATTTGCTGAACATATCGTTCCGATAATTCTGTCTTTTTTACGATCGCTGTAATAATTTCCTGATCGTAGTAGGCAACGCCCAAATTCTCTGCGAGGCGGCAGCCAAATTCACGGCCGCCGCTCCCAAACTCACGGCCAATCGTTATAATTCTTCTCATACTCTATCCATCCTTTCTTTCGGTAACTGAGCTGTATATTTTGCCATCAGTATAATTACGCAGATGACAACGATCAACTCTGTAAGCGGCATAGAAAACCATATTGCATCGCCTCCCGCCATGGCAGGCAACATATAAATTAAGAAGCCGCTAATTAATGCACCTCTGGATACAGAAACCGCTAATGAGGCAAACGGTTTCATTAATGCTTGGAAGTAATAGGTAGAAAAAACATTCAGTGGCAGCAATAGGAACGATAAGCCGTAAGCGCGGATAATGTTGGGAGCTATGGCAAGGATTTCTTTTGTTGGTGTCATAAAAATGCGGACAAATAGGTTCGGTGTAAATTCTGCCAAGGCAGTCCAAATCACTCCAAATACAACCGCTGTTCCTAATGCGTATTTCAAAATTTCGCTGATGCGTTCTCCTTTTCCTGCGCCGAAGTTTGTTGAGATCATAGGCTGGCTTGCCTGCCCGATGCTGTAGGCGCAACACTGAACAAAAGTGCTGATATTGATAATAATGCCGTATATGGACAATGCATTCGTATTCAGATACTTCAACACCTGCCGGTTGAATAGCATCGTCAGAATGCCCATAGCTACATCAATGAAGAATGTAGAAAACCCAGTTACACTAATGGTCTTCAATTTTGTAATCAACCGTACAGGCTTTTCTAAATGAATGGATCTCTGTTTGCTACGAAAATGGGTCAGCATAATCAACAACGAAGAGACAGACCCCATAGCAGTAGCGAGACCAGCGCCCATAATGCCCATATTCATCGCAAAAACAAAGAAATAATCGCCGAATATATTGAAAACTCCACCGAATAGAACAGCCTTTGTTGCAAGCCCCGGATCGCCGTCATTGCGCAGGAATGCCGAAAAAAATTGAGTAAACAGAAAGCTGGGGACAACCGCCTTAATTGGCAGAACATATTGTCTTGCCAAGGGCATCAAAGTTTCTTCCGCACCAAACAGCACAAGGAGGCTTTGGTCAAAGAAGATAACACCAAGCCATGCAATAGCAGCCAAAGCTGTAACCCCAATCAAAGCGGCAGTAAAGTATTCATTGGACTGCTTTTGATTTTCTTCCCCCTCTCCCCGCAACGTCGAAAAGAGGACGGAACCACCAATCCCCATCAGAAGTCCTAAACTGTAGATGATATTCCAGACAGGGGCAACAACAGCTAAAGCGGCTGTTCCGTTTGGCCCCTGATATTGCCCAACCATAGCCATGTCGACAACGCCGTAAATAGATGAGATCAATGCGCTGCCAAAAGCGGCAGAGAGATATTTAAGGTACATTGGTCTGATTTTACTTGTGAGAAAATCCATATCGCATCCTCCTCCAAATAATTGCGTTCAGATATTTTGCTGGATAAACACAATACCTTTCTGATCTTTGGCTGTAGTTTAGTTGCACGAAAAGCAAAAGGGCTGGATAAGTCGCAGACATTTCAGCCTGTGCCTTATCCAGCCCATCATTTCTTATTGAATGACTGGCCCTCCGAGCAAGCACCCTTATTATACAGGTTATATTCCCATTGTCAAGCCTTTTACACGTACTCCTTTAGATACTTGGTTTTCATAATGTCTCAAAGCCTTCTGAAGCGAAACAGCGATACAGATCCCCCCAAGCGGAATCTTCTGCTGCTTGGAAGCCATCTTTTGATGCGCTGACATCAATCTGTTCATTGTTCACAGTATGGTTCGTATCCGTTGCTTGTTTGGTACAATAACCAACTAAACAGAGCAATTGCAATCACTACAACACAGCAGATCACCATAATATACATATTTTTCCCATTTCACCAGCTCCTTTACCCCAGCGCCACATCCAGCGCCAGCATGATGGTAAACCCCGCCGCGAAGAACAGCGTTCCCAAGTTGGAATGTTCTCCAGCGGATGCCTCCGGGATCAGTTGTTCCACTACTACATAGATCATCGCTCCCGCCGCAAAACCGAGCAGATAAGGCAGAGCGGGCAGGATCAGTCCTGCCGCCAGCATGGTCAGGATCGCTGCCAGAGGCTCCACGATACCGGAAAGAACGCCATATAGGAAAGCGCGTCCTTTTCCCACTCCCTCCGCCTGGAGGGGCATGGAGATGATCGCCCCCTCCGGGAAATTCTGAATGGCGATGCCGATGGACAGAGCCATCGTTGCAGTGGCGGTGATGGTATCGTTCCCAGCCATCCAACCCGCCAGCACCACGCCCACCGCCATCCCCTCCGGGATGTTGTGGAGGGTGACGGCCAGTACCAGCATGGTGGTCCGTTTTAAGCGGGTGTGGGGTCCTTCCGGCTGACTGCTGTTCCGGTGCAGATGGGGGACCGTCCTGTCCAGTACCAGCAGGAACAGGATACCCAGCCAGAACCCCACAACTGCCGGAAAAAAGGCCCATTGGCCCATATCCTGCGCCTGTTCCATGGCGGGAACCAGCAGGCTCCAGATCGATGCCGCCACCATGACACCCGCCGCAAAGCCGGTCAAGGCCCGCTGGACCAGCAGATTCATTCCTCTTTTTAAGAAGAACACGCATCCTGCTCCCAATGAAGTTCCCAGGAAGGGAAGGAGCAGTTCAAGGATCACATTCTTTGTCATTTCTGAACACTCGCCTCCAAATAGCACAGCGGCGCAAGACTTCCGCCAAGCGGGGCTGTTTGCCTGACCTGAAAATTATGCTCCGAAATGAACCGTTCAAATCCTTCCGCTGTCACAGTCTGCCAACCAGCCGCCTCCGGCAATGCTCCGGCAGATTCACCACCATTGTGCATACAAAGTCCTGCATTTCTTCCTCGGTCAGATCAAACCCCATCGCCGGAAGCCGTTCACAAATCAGCTCGATACACCGGAGCATATCCTTTGCCAGCAGAAAGCCGGTATCTGTCAGGTAGATCTTTCCGTATTTCTCCCGCACCAGAAGATCCATATCCATCAGAGTCGCCATCATTTTCGTGACAGAGGCTTTCGAGCAGTTCAAAGCCTTTGCCACGGCCTGCGTCCCCACGTCTGGAGTGCTTTTGCCCAATTCGTAGATCGCCAGCAGATAGCGAAGATGGGCTTCCCGTAATTCTGCCATAGAATCGTTCCTCCCCAATGGAAGAAGGCATGAGCAGATTCCGCTGCCCATGCCTCCTCACCGCATTTAATCTTTTTGAAGTTTTAATGACAGCCGTTGCAGTTCCCGCAGTCGCCGTTGCAGCTTCCGCCGGATTTGCGTGACTTCCACAGGGACCGGACAGCCAGTGCCACAACGCCTGCCAGTACCAGCAGAACGACAATTTCTCCAAGAGCCATGTTTCGTTACCCCCCTCACTGTGCGGCGGCCACGGAGGTCAGCCGCCGGGCGTTCTCCTCGCCCTGATAACCCTTGCGGAACAGCAGGCAGAGGATACCGGCCAACAGAACCAAGGCCACAACGGTCCACAGGCTGAAGCTGGCGGCACCCATGATCAGCCCACCGAGCTGGTAGACGATCAGGCTCACCACATAGGCGAACACGCACATATAGCCGATGGCAAAGGCGGTCCACTTGGCGTTGTTCATCTCCCGCTTGATGGCTCCCATGGCGGCGAAGCAGGGGGCGCACAGCAGGTTGAAGATCATGAAGCTGTAGGCGGTGATGGCACTGAAGTCCGCCCCCACCAAGGCCCAGATCTCCTCGCCGTTCTCACCGACCTCACCGGCGAAGTGGTAGAGCGTGGCCATGGTGCCCACAACATTCTCCTTAGCGATCAGGCCGGTGAAGGAGGCCACGGTGGCCTTCCAGGCCATATCGCCCGTCCAGCCCAGGGGATAGAAGATCCAAGCGATGGCATTGCCGATAGCGGCCAGCAGGGAGGTATTGTTGTCCTCCACCGGGCCAAACACGCCGTCAGTAAAGCCGTAGCCCTGGAGGAACCACAGCACGATGGTGGACAGCAGGATCACCGTCCCGGCCCGCTTGATAAAACTCCAGCCCCGTTCCCAAGTGGCCCGCAGGACATTAGAAGCGGAGGGAGCGTGGTAGGCGGGCAGCTCCATGACAAAGGGGGCAGGTTCTCCGGCAAAGGCTTTGAATTTTTTTAGCATGATGCCGGAAATGACCACGGCGGCAATACCGATGAAGAAGGCGGAGACGGCCACCAGAGCGGACCCGCCGAACACCGCTCCGGCGAACAGGCCGATGATGGGCATTTTTGCCCCGCAGGGGATGAAGCCGGTGGTCATGATGGTCATTTTCCGGTCCCGGTCCTGCTCGATGGTCCGGGAGGCCATGATGCCGGGAACGCCGCAGCCGGTGGCTACCAGCATGGGGATGAAGCTCTTGCCGGACAGGCCGAAGCGGCGGAAGATGCGGTCCATGATGAAGGCGACACGGGCCATATAGCCGCAGTCCTCCAGGATGGCCAGCAGCAGGAACAGCACCAGCATCTGGGGCACGAAGCCCAGCACCGCGCCCACGCCGGCCACGATACCGTCCATGATCAGGCCGTACAGCCAGCCGCTGACGCCCAGGGCGGTGAGGATACTGTCAAAGAAGCCGGGAATCATTTCGCCAAACAGGTTATCGTTGGCCCAATCGGTGCCCCAGGTTCCAATGGCGATGCCCCAGGCTTCTTCGGAGCCGTCAAACAGCGCCGCCGGGGAGGTGCCCATGGCGATGGAGTAGATCAGGAACATGATCACCGCGAAGATGGGCAGAGCCAGAATTCGGTTGGTGACGATCTGGTCGATCTTGTCCGAGACGGACAGGCTGCCTTTTGCCGCCTTTTTCTTCACCGCCTTGGTGACCACAGAGTTGATGTAAGAATACCGCTGATTGGTGATAATAGACTCCGCGTCGTCGTCCAATTCCTTTTCACAGTCGGCTATGTGCTCCTCCAGATGGGCTTTCAGGTCGGGGTCGAGGCTCAGTTCCCCCATGACCTTTTGATCCCGCTCAAAAACCTTGATGGCGAACCAGCGGAGATAGCCCTCCAACACCTTGCCCTGGATGGATTCCTCAATGTGGGCCAGGGCGTGTTCTACACTGCCCGTGAACACATGGGGCAGCTCCCCGGCCTGCTTCTTCTGCGCCAGAGCCACGGCCTTTTCCGCTGCCGCCATGCCGCCCTCGCCCTTGAGGGCGCTCATCTCGACTACCTCACAGCCCAGGGCTTTACCCAGCTTGGCAAGGTCGATGGTGTCGCCGTTTTTCCGCACCAGGTCAATCATGTTCACGGCCACTACCACGGGCAGGCCCAGCTCGATCAGTTGGGTGGTAAGGTAGAGGTTCCGCTCGATGTTAGTGCCGTCCACAATGTTGAGGATGGCATCCGGCTTCTCGTTCACCAGATACGACCGGCTCACCACCTCCTCCAGAGTGTAAGGGGACAGGGAGTAGATGCCGGGCAGGTCCTGGATGACCACATCCTTATGACCCTTCAGCCTGCCCTCCTTCTTTTCCACGGTAACACCGGGCCAGTTACCCACGTACTGGCTGGAGCCGGTGAGGGCGTTGAACAGGGTGGTCTTGCCGCAGTTCGGATTGCCCGCCAGGGCAATTTTGATGTCCATGTTCGTCTCTCCTTTCAAATGTTAGCCAAGGCTAACTTGTGGTCTAAATAACAGCGGCCTCCCGCCGCGTTGGTTTACTGAACTTCGATCATCTCCGCGTCGCCCTTGCGGACGGACAGCTCATAGCCCCGGACATTCAGCTCCATGGGGTCCCCCAGGGGGGCCACCTTGCGCACAAAGATCTCCACGCCCTTGGTGATGCCCATGTCCATGATCCGGCGCTTCACCGGGCCTTCTCCGTGGAGCTTCGCCACGGTCGCGGTCTCGCCCACCTTGACATCCTTCAGTGTTTTCATTTGCTCTCCTCCTTGTCTTAAATCATGATGCGGTTCGCCATGGTCTTGTCCAGCGCGATCCGGCTGTCCTTCACCTGCACGATCAGGTTCCCTCCGATCTCGCTGACCACCGTCACATCGCTGTCCACCACAAATCCCAGCTCCGCCAGGTGCTGGCGCACATCGTCCTTGCCGGAGATTTTGCGGACCGTGACCGTCTCTCCAGCCTTTGCCATTGTCAGCGGCATCATTGCCTCGCCTCCTCCGGGACATGGTTAGCAACTTCTAACCTCGAAATCGACCTTAGTTTACTGCCGCTAACTGCCAATGTCAAGACCCTTTTCAAAAAAACATGCATTTTCGGTTAGAATGTGCTAACCTGTGCGCAGAGGTTTCCTTGGAAGGAGGATCATTTGTGAATATCCATGAATCTGCTGAGGACTATTTGGAGCGCGTCTTGATGATCCGGCAACGAAAAGGTGTGGTTTATTCTATCGACATTGTCCATGAGTTGAATTTCTCGAAGCCCAGCGTCAGTGTGGCGATGAAGCGTCTGCGGGAAAACGGATATATTCAAATGGATGCGGACGGCGCGATCACTCTGCTGCCGCCAGGGGAGGAGATCGCCCAGCGCATATACGCCCGGCATCAGCTTTTATCGGAATTTTTGACGCAGTTGGGGTATCCCCGGAAACGGCGGCTGCGGATGCCTGCAAAATAGAACATGACATCAGCGAGGAAAACTACGAGCGGATCAAGAAAGTTACGATCCAAAAGCAGACAAATCATGCGTGAGTGATCGTGTTCCTGCTATGATACGGAATACCGCCTCAAAGGGGAACCGCCCCTTACAACCAAGAGGCGGTTCTCCTTTTATGCCGGGACTGCCAGCCGCTCAATGGGGATCCCCTGCTCAAACATGGCTACATAGGTCTGGATGCACCTGCGGTAGCAGGCAAAGCACACCTGCATTTCTGCCGGATCGCCGTAGGATTTCCAGAAGCCGCAGCAGGTAAAGTTCCGGCCATGGTTTTCAATAAATCCGATCACATCCCGGAGTGGGTATCCCAGAAATACGCCGATCTCATGGGGGAACTCCGGCTGCGTCCGCAGACGGTATGAAAGCTGTTCCAGCAGGCCGTCCAGGTTTGTCCCCGCATATCCGACCTCCATCAAAAAACTCTGGTAAGCATCGTCAGACAGCATTTGTTCCAAACGGTCATGCCGGTACACAAAGACGATCACCGAGCCGGAACCGGGGCGCTCCAAAAGTATCTGAACGGTAAGGCCGAAGGGTTCCAACTGTTTGTTCCATTGGCAAACCTTCTGTCGGGAAACTTCCAGAGAGCAATGATGAAAACAGAAAATGCTTCCCGGCTTCATCCCCGCCAGCGTGGGGGCGCACTGCCGGACCAGCACGGCCTCAAAGGTCCGGGAAATGTCTTTGTTCACCACGCTGCCAGCTTCCGGCCCAGCTCCTTGCAGGCTTCCTCGCCCTCTGCATCCGGGGCCTCGTTGACCATCAGGCCGTTTTCGTTCAGGAGGTTGGCCCCAGCATCGTCACAGCGGGCGCACCAGTCCCGCATCCACTGGCCGTCTCCCCAGCCGTAGGAGCCAAACAGCGCGATCCGCTTGCCGCCGAGGGAACCCTCCAGCGCGGAGAACATCGGCTCGAACTCCGCCTCCTCCAGTACCTCGCTGCCCATGGCGGGACAGCCGAAAGCCACGGCGCTGTAAGCGGAGAACTGACTGGCCGAGAAATCCCCAGGCCCCAGCAGCGCCGCTTCGCCGCCAGCGACTCGGACGCCCTCGGCAATGTAATTGGCCATAGTCTCCGTGTTTCCGGTTCCGCTCCAGAATACGATCGCGATCTTGTTCATGTGAACACTCCTTTATAGAATATTTTTGGTTGTAGTTAGCTTAACTAACCGTTCCACCAAGAGAAGCCCCAAGGGAGATAGCCTTGGGGGAAGAAAGTAGGAGGTCATCCTGCCACTGTGGTTAGACATCGCTAACCACAAAGCAAACGTTAGCACAGGCGGCTATTTTTGTCAAGGGGCAAATTGGAAATTTTTTATAACGCCATTTTCTTGAACGGGTATAGAGATAATAGATAAAATTTCACATTCTGTCCGCTTTTTTCTTGTTCGATCATGCGGTTGTGTATGACTAACCCGATGTGTTATACTAACTTCGCTGTGCGTCGTGATGGGCAAGCCTCTCAAATCGCCGTCTGACGCATTCCTTTATGCCTTATAGTTAGCAATAACTAACTCCCGAGGAGGTGGCTGTCATCAAAAAACATTTGACTACGATTGTTTTGTTCGCTCTGCTCCTGGTGCTGGCCGTTTGGTCGCTGTTTATTGGCGTTCTGGACGTAGAGCTATCAGGACTTTTGCAGGGGGACCGAGAGCATTTGGAGGTATTCCTGATCTCCCGCCTGCCCCGCCTTTTAGCGATCCTCTGCACCGGGATCGGCATGAGCGTTGCAGGTCTGATCATGCAGCAGCTCTGCATGAACAAATTTGTTTCTCCGACCACAGGAGCTACCATTTCCTCCGCACAGTTCGGTATCCTGCTGGCGCTGCTGTTCCTGCCCAATTCCACCCTATGGGGGAGAGCCGTTTTTTCTTTCCTATTTGCGGTCCTTGGCACCTGGATATTTGTCTGGTTCATTCAGCGTGTCCAATTTAAGGACGTGGTGATGGTCCCGCTGGTGGGCATCATGTTCGGCAATGTGATCGGCGGCATTACAAATTATCTGGCGTACAAGTATGAAATGACGCAGGCGCTCTCTACCTGGCTGGTAGGCCACTTCTCCATGGTCCTGCGGGGACGGTATGAGATCGTTTGGCTGACGGTTCCGCTGGTGGTGCTGGCCTTTCTGTTTGCAAATCATTTCAACATTGTGGGCATGGGAAAAGACTTCTCGCAAAATCTCGGCGTTCCATACAACTTTGTGCTGTTCCTGGGTTTGACGATTGCCGCGATGATCACCGCCTCCATTGTTGTAGTGGTAGGCTCCATCTCCTACATCGGCCTGATCGTCCCCAATCTGGTGGCGATGTTCAAGGGTGATAAAATCCGTGGTACATTGATCGATACAGCCCTGTTTGGAGCGTTATTTGTGCTGGTGTGCGACATGGTGGGCCGGATGGTGATCTTTCCGTATGAGCTGCCCATTGAATTGATCGTCGGCATCATTGGAAGCGTCCTTTTTGTGGCCCTGCTTCTCTATCGTCTCCGCCATGGGCGGAAAGCGGTTCGTCTGAACAGGAAGGAGGGCGGCGTGGCATGAATACTACCGCTGTACGGGCCAATCGTCAGAAGCTGGCCATCCTCGCCGCGCTGGTCCTGCTGTGCGCCGCGGGATATATGCTGGTGGGGGTCCATTTTGACAACGCAAAGCTGGTTCAGTACGCAATGAAGATACGCACGCCCAAGCTGGTCGTTATGCTTATCACCGCCTTTGCCATTGGCGGGGCGTCCATTGTGTTTCAGTCTGTTATCAACAATACCATCGTAACCCCCTGCCTGCTGGGTATGAACTCCCTCTATACGCTGATTCACACCGCAGTTGTTTTCGTAGCGGGGTCCGGCAGTATTCTGGCCGCAAACGCAAACTACTCGTTTGCAGTGGACTTGGTGCTGATGGGCGTGGTGGCAACGGTGGTTTACAGTTTCCTGTTCAAAAAGACAAAGCACAATGTACTCTATGTACTGCTCATCGGCACAGTTTTATCCTCTTTCTTTTCCAGCATCCAGAGTACCCTCACCCGCGTGATGGACCCCAATGAGTATGACAATCTTCTGGCAGCCCTTGTGGCCAGCTTCAGCAATATCAACTCAGAGATCATTGCCATATCGCTGTTCGTGCTGGCGGCTATTGTTTTTGCCCTTCGGAGAGAGCTGGCCCTGCTGGACGTGATCACGCTGGAGAAGGATCAGGCCATTAACCTGGGCGTGGATTATGACCGCTGCGTCCGCCGCCTGCTGCTGGGGGTCACGCTGTGTATTGCCGTGGCTACCGCCATGGTTGGACCCATCTCCTTTCTTGGACTCATTATCGCCAACCTGTCCCGGCAGCTATTGAAGACCTATCGCCACATGCAGTTGATTCTCGGCTCCGCTTTGTTCGGCATGATCGTATTAGTGGGTGGCCAGCTCCTTGTGGAACACGCCTACTCTTATACGATCCCGGTCAGCGTGTTTATCACAGTGGGCGGCGGTGTGTATTTCCTCTATCTACTTCTTACCAACAGGAGGACTTGACCATGCAGGTAAAAGATTTAACAAAGCGGTACGATGGGAAAACAGTGGTAAACGAGGTCAGCTTTGCCATTCCCAAAGGGAAAGTGATCTCTTTGATCGGCCCCAACGGAGCGGGAAAGTCAACCGTCATGGGCATCATTTCCCGGCTGATCGCACGGGACGGCGGAACGGTGGACTTTGAAGGGGCGGATATTGGGAAATGGAAAAGCCGGGAGCTGTCCAAGCGGCTGGCGATCCTGACGCAGACCAACAATATCCAGATGAAGCTGACGGTTCGGGAGCTGGTGACCTTTGGCCGGTTCCCCTATTCCGGGGGACGGACCACGGCGGAGGACCAGGAGATCATTGACCGGGCCATCTCTTACATGGAATTGGGAGCCTTTGAGGATCAGTTTATTGACGAGCTTTCCGGCGGCCAGCGCCAGCGGGCGTACATCGCCATGGTGATCGCCCAGGATACAGAATATGTCCTGCTGGATGAACCGACCAACAATCTGGATATTTACCATGCCACCAACATGATGAAGATCGTCCATCGCCTCTGCGATGAGCTGGGCAAGACGGTGATTTTAGTGCTGCACGAGATCAACTACGCGGCATTCTATTCTGATTATATCTGTGCGTTTAAGGACGGCAGGATCGCCAAGTTCGGCACGGTAAAGGAGGTGATGACCAAGGAAAATTTATCCCAGGTGTATGGCGTGGACTTTGAGATCATGGAGATCGCAGGCCGTCCGCTGTCCATCTATTATTAAGCCCCCATATTTTTCGGTACTTTATTTGAAAAGGAGAACAACACTATGAAAAAATTGATGTCCCTGCTCCTCGCTGCCATGCTTGTGCTTGGCCTCGCCGCCTGCGCCAGTCAGACCGGCGGTGCGCCTGATACGAACCAGCAGGAGAACAGTACAGCTCCGGTTTCCGATGGATCGGCTCCCTCTGGAAATCCATCAACCCCTGCCGCTCCTGAAACCATCACCATCACCAGTCTGAACGGCAATCGGGAATCTGCAGAGCTGGAGCTCCCCTATGACCCGCAGCGCATCGCCATTCTGGATATGGCCAGTCTGGATATTCTTGACGCATTGGGCGTGGGGGATCGTGTAGTCGGCTCCGCCTCCATCCACTTGGACTATCTGCAAAGCTATGTGACGGGTGATGATATTGCCAACCTCGGCACTATCAAAGAAGCCGATTTAGAGGCGGTCATGGCCTGTGAGCCGGATGTAATTTTCATCGGAGGCCGTCTGAGCAAGTCCTATGACGCCCTCAGCGAGATCGCCCCGGTGGTTTATCTGGCTACCGACAGCAGCCTTGGCGTGGTGGAGTCTGTCCGTAAAAATGCCGCCACGATTGCTTCCATGTTTGGCCTGGAAGATCAGGTGGCAACGCTGATGGGCGGATTTGACAGCCGCATCGAAACGCTGAAAGCCTTTGCCGAGGGCAAGAATGCTATTGTGGGCCTGTGTACCAGCGGCGGCTTCAACGTCCTGGGCAACGATGGCCGCTGCTCCATCATCGGCGTGGAGATCGGATTTGAAAATGTGGGCGTGGATGCCAACATTGACACCTCTACCCACGGAAAAGAGGCGTCTTTTGAGTTTATCGTGGACAAAAACCCGGAGTACATCTTTGTCATGGACCGTGATGCTGCCATCGCAACAGAGGGCGCTCAACTCGCCCAGGAGATCATGGAAAATGAGCTGGTCATGGGAACGGATGCCTACAAAAACGGGCACATTGTGTATCTGGACCATCCCGCTGTGTGGTACACCGCCGAGGGCGGCGTCACCGCGCTGGATTTGATGCTGGCGGACCTGGAGAGTACCCTGCTGCCATAAATAGAAAAGCACCGGTGTGATTTCTATCTGAAGTGCCCCCAAAAAGTTAGACAAAAATAAGGCGGTAAAATTGTTCAAGCAGCCGAAAGGGCTTGTTGTCTGTGAAGAGCAGGCGGCAAGCCCTTTAGCTTTGCCTTGATGCGGCGATTATTGTAGTGATCCAGATAGGCAATCAATTCATGCTTAAAGTGCTCTATGGACTGGAAGTCCTGCAGATAGAGCAACTCACTTTTCAGTAAGCCGAAAAAGTTTTCAATCACAGCATTATCCAGACAGTTGCCTTTTCAGCTCATGCTCTGGTGGATTCCCTTTTTCTTGAGCATAGCTTGGTACTGTTTATGCCGGTATTGCCAACCCTGATCGGAGTGAAGGATGGGAGACAGGTATAGTTTCTCTCCAAACAAGCAGGACTCTGTGACATCGGTGACCCACTTCTGGTTTGGTTTTTAAGCATGGAAGTCCCGTTTGAGCAGGTTCGGCGCAATTTTCCCGGTCTCTCCCTTGTGAGAGCGATATTTTTTCATCCGAACACGACAAACTGAACTGCACCCCGTCAAGAGGACAGAGAAAAAATATAAAGAATTTTAAGGAATGGGTGGCAGCGGAAACTGCTGCCCATTCTTTATGCGGCTGTGGTCAAATAGTGCTTTTCCATGGGCGTCAGGACACCAAGATCGCGCTGGACTCGGCGGGTGTTGCAGTAATGAATATAGCTGTGGATCATCTGAACAAGCTGGTTTTTGCCGGTAAATCTCTTGCCGTAGTAGCGCTCACGCTTCAGGATCCCCCAAAATCCTTCCATGGGACCGTTGTCAATGCAATGGGCTACCCGGGACATGCTCTGGGTCATCCTGGCCCGCTCCAGCCTGGTATGGAAGGTGCGGTTGGTGTACTGGAAGCCTCTGTCACTGTGGAATAGGGGATGGGCATCCGGGTTGGCTTTCACCGCCTTGTCAAAGGTCTTGAATACCAAAGGATTATCATTACGGTCTCCTATCACATAAGCCACGACCCGCCTGTCATACGAATCCAGAATGGCGCTGAGGTAGACCTTGTGGACTGTAATGCCCTCATACCACTTGAACTCAGTCACATCGGTCAACCACTTCTCGTTGGGCTTGTCTGCATGAAATTGCCGGTTCAGGATATTCTCCGTAGTAAACTGGGGATTCTTAGCGGATCTGGTACAGCCATGGTTGCTGTACTTGATGGTAGATTTGATGTTCTCACCCGGCAGATCCGCAGCACCCGTTTGTCATTTACATGGAGCCCATGCATGATCCAGCTCGTCCCGGATCCGCCGGTATCCTTTATCTGGGCTTTCCTGGTGGATCTGCTCTATCTTTTCTGCAAGCTGTTCGTTTTCTGCGGTTCCGTTGCTCAGCTTCCCGGATGCCCACTTGTGGTATGCGCTGCGGGATATGTGCAGCAGCGCACAGGATAGCTCTATTGGGCATCCATTCTCAGCGTTGTATTCCCGGATCGCACGGTAGAGATATCCCTGTCTCACTTGTCCAAGGCATCCCTCCTCACTATTTCGTCCAATTTTTTTAGCAGACCGTTCTCCATTTCCGCTATGTACAGCTTCCGCTTCCAGCAGTTCAACAGCGTGGACTGGATCATGGTCATTTCCCGCAGACAGCATGAATTCGACCGGGTTCTCCAGTCCATCTACGATAGTGTGCAGCTTTGTATTTAACCCGCCTCTGGTTCGCCCAACTGCCTTATCTGCCGTTTTTCCCCCTCCGTTGGCACTTTCGTGGACCTTGATGCAGGTAGAGTCCAAACTCAGGTTTTCCATATCCGCATCTGCGGACAATGC
>RAYO01000063.1 GCA_003612335.1 bacterium 1xD42-67 | reverse complement strand
TGTTGCCCTTTTTTCGCCTCCCTCCATGTCCTCAAACTTATTTCATTTTCCTATTGACTTTTCCTTTGCAGACTTTTCCTGTAGCTGCCACCGAACAGCAGTATAGACTCCGAAAATGGCATTTTCGTGGCATAAATAGGGCGCAAGTTGGGCATTATTCCGCTCTTTTCGACATAATCCGCAAAAAGAAGCCGACAGGCCTTACCGCAATATGCGGTGTCCTGTCGGCTGTCCGGTTCGTTGAGGGTCAACAGTCTGGCAAAGCGAATTTGTATCCTACGCCCCACTCGGTCTGTATATAACCTTTTCCAATTTGCGACAACTTTTTTCGCAGTCTCTTGATTTGTGATCTTACGATATCGTCTACCGCAATTGCAGGACTATCTCCCCAGACGTGATTATATAATTGTTCGCAAGTAAATACTTGTTCTGGATAACTGGCGAGACAATGAAGCAGATTAAATTCCTTTCGGGTTAACGTCAGCGGTTTTCCATCAATCATAACCTGCCGGTAGCGAGGACTTATCATAAATTCCGAACCATGGACGACTGGCTTATGTTCATTGTGTTCATTATGATTGATGTCTTCCTCAATATAACGCTTGATCAAAGCGTTTGCTTGTGCGACACAGATATCCATGTTTAAGGGTTTTTCCAGGTAAGTATCCGCGCCGGCATGGAGAAGCATGACAACCTCTTGGGGCGGTAAGGGATTAGTAAGCAGCAAAATTGGTGTATGCTTAGAACTGTGCATAACTCGAAGCATTTCAACAGTGTTACAGTCAAAAAGCTGGGCATCCAGAATGACTAAACAATAATTTTCTTTGAAATAGCTTGCCAATATTTCTGCGGAGGAAGTCATACAACAAATATTGGTAACAGTATCCTGTAAGCCTTTCTGTATCGCCTGACATATGGCTAAATCATTGTCCATAACTAATATTTGTCTTTTTATATGGATCACACCTCATTTTGATTTGGTCAAATAAAAGTTATGAGTAATTCATGGCAGAGCGCAATTCGATATAGGTTGAAAGCCTATTGACTGCTTCAAAAAGTAAAATTCTATGGTTAAAACAACAATTTTTCCACGGTGGCCAGCCTGGCGGCGGTGCAAAAGACCTCCATGGCCTGAGCCAACTCCTTAGGGGAAGGGAAGGAGGGAGCAATGCGGATGTAGCTGTCGTCCGGGTCCTTATGGTAGGGGTGGGTGGCGCCGGCGCTGGTAAGGACCACTCCGGCCTCCTTGCACAGCTGAACGATCCGCTTGGCGCAGCCGGGCATGGCCATATAGGTGACAAAGTAGCCTCCCTTGGGCTTGACCCAGGAACCGGCCCCGGTGCCCCCCAGCTCAGACTCCAGGGTGGAGAGCACCGCATCGAACTTGGGGCGCAGGATGGCGGCGTGTCTGTCCATCTGGGCCTTGATGCCGGCCGTGTCCTTGAAAAAGCGCACGTGGCGCAGCATGTTCATCTTGTCCCAGCTGATGGCCTGGGCGTCCAGCTGCCTGGCGATAAAGTCCTCGTTGGCCTTGGAGGCGGCGAAGAAGGCCACCCCGGCTCCGGGGAAGGTGATTTTAGAGGTGGAGCCGAACATGTAGACCATGTCGGGATTGCCCGCCTTTTTGCACTCCTCCAGGATGTTGAGCAGGGGGGTGTCCTCGTAGACGTAGTGGACGGCGTAGGCGTTGTCCCAGAAGATGCGGAAGTCCTTGGCGGCGGGCTTCAGGGCGGCCAGGCGGCGCACCGCCTCGTCGGAGTAGGAGTCGCCCAGGGGGTTGGTGTACTTGGGCACACACCAGATGCCCTTGACGGTCTCGTCCTCTGCCACCAGCTTTTCCACCAGGTCCATATCCGGACCCCACTCGGTGAGGGGGATGTTGATCATCTCGATGCCCAGAGTCTCGCAGATGGTGAAGTGGCGGTCGTAGCCGGGGACGGGGCATAGGAACTTCACCTTGTCATACCTGCACCAGGGCTTGTCTCCCCCCAGGACCCCCAGTAGCATGGCCCGGGCCATGCAGTCGTACATAAAGGTGAGGGAGGCGGAGCCCACCACGATGGTCTCCTCGGGGGCCACGCCCATGTAGTCGGCGAAAAGCTTCCGGGCCTCGGGGATACCCAGCAGCTCGCCGTAGTTGCGGCAGTCCAGGCCGCTGGCGTCATGGCAGTCGCTTTTGGAGTTGAGCGCGTCCAGCAGGGGCATGGACAGCTCCAGCTGATCCACCCCCGGCTTGCCCCGGGCCATGTTCAGCTTGAGCCCCTTGGCCTGGAGCCGAGAATAAGTCTGGGTCATCCGGCTGTGCTCCGCCTGGAGTTCCTCACGGGTCATTTCCTGGTACTGTTTCATAGTACTGTCTCCTCTTTAATCAATTCTTAAAATATCTGGATCTATTCAAAAAAGCGATTTTAATACAGTGTTTATAGCAAATACTTATATTTTTTGTTTCTGTCTCGGGTTGTTTCCTTAACTTATTGACATTGCCACTAGGGGGTTATTGCGCCCTGGTGAAGAAACGAGGGTTGGCTCACCATGAACCAACCAGAAGGGCCCACTCTAAAAGAAATTTATAACAGAGAAAAAAGTACCCACTATGTTCATGAAAAACTGACTTCTCTTGTAATCGCTCTCTGGAAAAGCCGCTGGACAGTTTCCCGGTCCTTGGCCTGCCCCAGGCACCACATCAACTTTGTCACAACCGCCTCATAGGTCATGTCATGAACGGGGATACCGCCGCACTCCAGTATTCTTTGCCCGGTTTCATACACATTCAGATTGCTGCCCTCGTACCGGCACTGACTCCCCACCAAAATCGGGAGACCGGACTGCGATGCCCGACGGATTTCCGCAGTAAAATCGCTTTTCAAAAAAGGAACTCCGCCTAATCCAAACCCCTCAATATAGAGGCCCTCATATCCGTGTTCCTGCAAGAACCGGAAAATATCCGGGTCCATACCGGGAAACAGCTTCAAAACCGCAATGCGGTCTGAATATGCCGCTTGCACCTGGAAGGGCCGCTCTGACTGTACTCGCTCAAGATGGAGTTGCAAGCCAAAGGCATTTACCTCCCCAACATGAGGATAGTTGATGCTCTCAAAGGCATTGAAACTGACGGTCCGCACCTTCGATGTTCTGCATCCCAGCATGATTTTCCGGTCGAAAGCAACAAACACACCGCCATATCCGCTAGCCGCCATCTGAAGGGCACAGCGGAGATTATCAGCAGCATCCGACATCGGAACACCCAAGGGCATCTGGCTCCCTGTTATCACCACCGGAACAGGAATATTTTGCAGCATATAGGACAGCATGGAGGAGGTATAAGCTAGGGTATCCGTCCCATGGATGAGGACAACTCCGTCACAGAAACCAACTTTTTCTCCTATACGCAGGGCAAGCCTCTGCCAATCGTCAGGAGTGATGTTGGAACTGTCCAAAGAGCAGTAATCCTCCGCCACAATGGACAATGCCGGATTAAATTCCCCAATCAGATTACAGATATCGCCGCTGGTCAGTTCCGGGGACAACCCGTGATCCCCAGGGCGGGATGAGAATGTGCCGCCGGTATTGAGCAGAAGAATATTTTTCATCACAACTCACTTCCAGCAATCGGTGTTTGTCAAACCAATATCCTTCGCTCGGAAAATTGGCTCATCTGTCGTCTTTCTTGCCTCGTCGTAATTTTGCAGTGCCGCGATAATGGGTCTGTGCAAGGCGAAGACTGCCAGAATATTGACAATTGCCACCAGAGCCATCAAAATATCCGTTATGTTCCAGGCCATCTCAAAGCCCACATGGGTTCCAATAAAAATAATAACCAAAGCAGCAATTCGGAAAAGAATGAGAACAATTCGGTTTTCCGTAATAAATTTCAGATTCTGTTCCGCATAGAAGTAATTTCCCAGTAGCGTTGTGAACGCAAAGAGCATCAGTGCCACAGTAACCATGTGAATTCCCCACTCACCAAATATGGAGAACACGGCCTGCTGCATATAGGGGGAACCGGCATTGGCGGCATTCCTCTCCACACCAGAAACCAACAGAATCATCGCTGTGGCGGAGCAGATAACCAGAGTATCCAGGAAAACGGAGATCATTTGTGCCATACCCTGTACAACGGGGTGTTCACAGGAGGCAGCGGCAGCGGCGTTAGGTCCGGTACCCATACCAGCCTCATTGGAGAACAGGCCGCGTTTCACGCCTTGAACGATACAAGACCCCGCAAAGCCGCCGGTCATGGCGGAGAAGTTGAAAGCATCCTTGAAAATGGCGGCAACTACGCTGCCAATTTGACCAATGTTCATAACTATGCAGACCAAGCCGAAAACGATATATGCTGCGGCCATAACAGGAACCAGAACAGACGAAAGCCCTCCAATGCGGTTGACACCGCCGAAGATAACAAGCCCCACTAGAATAACCAGGATAATACCAAGAACAGCGGGCCCGATAGTGCTGCGATAGTTCTCAACATAGTATTCCAGGGCAGCGCTCATGTTGTAGGCGGTGGTGGTGTTCCAGCCAAAAGCCGTACAGCCAATCAGCAGCACCGCGTATAGTACGCCCAACCACTTTTTGCCTAGGCCCTGTTGGATATAATAAGCTGGACCGCCCAGGAATTCATCACCGGACTTAACCTTATATATCTGCGCCAGCGTACTTTCGCAGAAGGCGGAGGCAGCTCCCAACAGGGCCATCAGCCACATCCAAAATACAGCGCCAGGACCGCCCACGGCAATAGCGGTAGCAACACCAATGATATTTCCGGTACCAACGCGGGAGGCGGTGGAGATCATCAGCGCCTGGAAGGAGCTGATACCGCTGGCGGAGGCTTTCTTTTCGGTCAGGGTCCGCAGTCCCTCTTTCAACAGGCGGAACTGGACACCCTTTGTAACAATCGTGAAGTAGATGCCGGCAGCGGTTAGAAGTGCAACAAGGATGTAAATATAAAGAAAATCATTCAACCATGTCAGGATTGCGTTCATATTTTTTCTCCCTTCGCATTCTTTTGATGGATTGGGTCCTGCGCAAGGTTTTCCTTGCGCGGCGCGGGGCCAGCCCCGCGCCGCAGTTATCTGTGCTTAGCTCAGTTATCCTGGACCGTCAGATTTAACAAATCAGGCCGGGAGTAATGGCCTGCACCGTCAAACTCCATCCGGCTCATCGGTACTGCGTTCATGTCCAGATCTGCATAAATGATAGCCTCCTTGTTCCAGACCGGCTCATTGACATAGTGCCCGTAGGGGTCTATTACACAGCTGCCGCCGATGCACACCTCATCCTTCAGTGCGGCAATCTCCTGGGGACAATGAAGGTCGCTGGGATACATACTCTTTGTGATGTATTGGTCCACATTAACTACGTAGCAGTGGCCCTCGATTGCGATGTGCTTGATGGTGTCCTGCCATTCCGGATTGTCGTTGGTGTTGGGGGCCAAATAGATAGCGGTACCTTTCGCATAAAGCGCCGCACGGGCAAGGGGCATATAATTTTCCCAGCAGATGAGGCTCCCCATCACACCCCAGGGTGTCTCCACCACCGGGAAGCTGCCCTCATAGCCATCGCCCCAAATCACGCGCTCCGCGCCGGTGGGTTTCAGTTTCCGGTGCTTGGCCACAAGGCTCCCATCCGGGGAGAAGATTAGATTTGTGCAGTAAAGTGTAGCATTGACCGCGTCCCGCTCTGTGATGCCGACGCTGACATAGGCCCCAGCTTTTTTCGCGGCTTCACCCAGCCGCTTTGTCTCCGGGCCGGGGACCACCACGGAAGCGTCGTAATACCGTTTCCAATCCTCCCGCCCGGCCTGGGTGCGGGCTCCGACGGTAAAACCGAAGGTCATGCCATAAGGATAGCAAGGGATGTAGGATTCCGGGAACACGATGAGCTCTGCGCCGTTGCTTGCGGCCTCCTCAATGGCACGGATGGCGGCGTCCGTGGTGGCAGCCTTGTCGAACATGACGGGACTGGCTTGGACCAAGGAAATGCGGCAGATATTTTTTTCGATGTCTTTCATGGGAAATCCTCCTATTTTAAGTTTACAAAAAACATAGCACAAAGTATAATAAAAGAAAAATTGAAATATCAGATTTGCTTTATCAATATTTTTGATAAGGAGGATGCTATGGAACTGCAAAATCTTCTGACCTACAGCAAGGTGTGCGAATTCATGAGCTTTTCAAAGGCTGCCGATCAGCTAGGCTACGCACAATCCACCATAACCACGCAGATTGCACAGCTAGAGGATGAACTGGGCGTCAAGCTATTCGACCGCAGCGGGAAGCGTATTCGGCTGAACGCAAAGGGCCAAGAGCTCCTGCTCTACGCCAACCGGTTGATTGCACTGGCCAGCGAGGCAAAGTCCAATGTGTCTGATGCAAAAACACCTCGAGGCTCTCTGCGGATTGGAGTGATTGAGTCGGTCGGCGCTTTTTTTCTTCCTGACATTCTGGAAAACTATTTAATGACTTTTCCAGAGGTTCGTGTGCAGGTTCTGACCGCAACCACGCGGGAAATCATGGAAATGCTTCGGCAGAATAAAATTGATCTCATGCTGACCCTGGACGACCGGATTTATGATCCAGATTGGATCTGCGCTTGGCTTCGGGAGGAAGATATTGTCTTTCTCTGCGCACCGAACCATCCTTTTTCCGGGAGGATGGACATTCTGCTGGAGGAACTTGTGCTGGAAAATCTGCTTCTGACAGAGCGGCAGTGCAACTATCGATATACCTTTGAACAAATTTGTGAGAAAAATCAAATAAGCCCCCGTTCCTCTTTAGAGATAGGGTGTACCAATACAATCTTGCGTTTTACAGAACACAATATAGGTGTCACCTTTCTTCCGGAGCTTACAGCCCGGGAAAGTCTGGCAACAGGGCGACTATCCAGGTTTGCGGTGAAAGGCGTATCGATACGAATGTTGATTCAATTGATCTATCGGAAAAGTATGTGGTGTACCCCAGCAATGAAAGCATTTATTGAAAAAATAAGAAACACTTATAATCAAGATCACCCCGTATAACGGGTGACTTACACTGCCCCTATAAGGGGCTTTTACTGGCAAGGTCTAAAGGTTCCCCAATTTTATTTCTACTGCATCTGTGTCTTGTTACCGATTTTATCGGGGTTGGGTACAGTCCTTTTCGCCTCGTTGAGACTTTGCTCTACTTGATTCTTCGCTTTAGGTCGTAATGTCTATATTCATGCCTATACTTATCACCATATTGCTTTCTTCGCGCCCTCTTCTTATTTTTCTTCGCATAGGCATAGCCTTTTCGGTACCACGGGCATAGCCCGTGGTTTTCTTTTCACAAAAATATGGAAGCATGACTGAATCATCATGCTTCCATCATAAATATTTCGCAAAGAGCATATGCCCTAAAGATTTCCACTGCCCACAAGAAATTGTCAAATTTATATTTTTAATATATATATCGGCAGCGGTTATGTAATAGATCTTTACGGGTCATTTTCCCGCATTTTGCTGATTTTTTTCAACCTCAAATTCCGGTTATCAAATGAACTGATAACTGTTATCAGCTTCAATATGGATTCTGGTAAATTTGAAACATCCATGTAATTTCCTGCACAAACTCTTTTGCGATTGGAGTTAATACATAATCTTCGTGTTTAATCCAACCAATCTCAGAATGGATATCACAGTTTTCTATCACAAATGAGCGAAGATGAGAAGGTATTTCAAGATTTCGATACCCTCGTTCACAATCTGAACTGACATAAAAAGCATCCGTATGCTCTAGAGTATCATAAATGACTGCACGTGAACCAGTAACAATTCTATTTTTGTTATAAGGGATCTTTAAACGTGAAAAAATATCAGAATAGGGTCCTGCATTTAAGTTTGAATGGACAACCATCGGATATTCAGCTAACATTTGAGGATTAATCGTATCCTGATTTGAATTAAGATTAAATAAAGGGCTTCCTTTTCCCACAAAAATACACATATTTACTGTAGCAAGCGGTGTAAATTGAATTTTCTTTGCAAAAAATTGCCTAGTATAAAGCTGTTTATAACAGTCCCACACTCGAACGATTCCAATTTCTACTTGATGATTAGATACATAATCTATTGTTGCATCACCAATCCCATCCAAATGATAGATATGGATTCCCAAAGTTTTATAACGCTGATACAGCTTTGCACATATAGGCGCTACAAATCTATAACCATTGCTAGAAACAGAGAATGTCACTTGGGTCGTATCTGCCTGCTGTCTGCACATATGCTCTAATTGTGTCATTTGCGCACAGATTGGCGTGATATATGAAATAAAGTCACGGCCAAACGGGGTAGTCTGGATTCCACGGTTATTACGGACAAAAATGGCTTGTCCCAATTCCTCCTCCAAGTTTTTAATGGATGTAGACAGGGCCGCCTGGGAAAGAAACAGATTATTGGATGCCTGGTTGATAGAACCTGTCTTTGCGATTTCCAGAATATATTTAAATTGCTCAAAAGTCATGGTGCGTCCCCCTTGCTCACTGATAAGAGTTATAAAAATAATAGATTAACAGGTTCCCGTTGTCAAGGGCTATACTTAATTCAGCGGAAGTGACCACCACTTCTGAATACGGGGAACAATACTTGATAGCTTGGCCGTCCCGATTCAAATTGATTGGCAGGTGATGATTTTCCCAACAAAAATACGACTTTCACAAACTCAATACAGAAGGAGAGACAAAAGTATGATAGGAGCATTGGATTGGGTCTTAATTATTGGCTATATGCTGGCAATGGTTGGTGTTGGCCTGTACTTCAAGACAAACGACAGCATGAGTGATTTTGCCGTGGCTGACAAAAAGCTAGGGCTTTCTGTTATGACGGCAACTCTGCTGGCCACTGCGGTTGGCGGTGGAGCACTGACCGGCAGCGTAGGTAACGCTTACGCAAGCGGGTTGATTGAGGTTCCAAAAACTGTGATCCTGCTGGGTATCAATATTTTCATGGCCCTGTTTGTGGCGAAGCAAATGCGAAATATAGGAGGTTTCACAGCGCCAGAGATGTTGGGCCGGGTATACGGAAAGAACTGTCAGGCACTTGGCGGACTTTTCTGCGCAATTTACATGATGGGTACTGGTCCTGCGATGCAGTCCATCGCCCTTGGCACCTGTATCCACCTTCTCTTGGGTGTCGATATGAAATTAGGTATGATTATCGGTATGGCGATCATCCTGGCTTATACCCTCTCCAGCGGTATGTGGGGTGTGGCTATGACCGACTATGTCCAATTCATTTTTTTGGCGGGCGGTGTGGTGCTTGCCGCAGGGATTGTTTACTCTAATGTTGGCGGCTGGGAAGGAATTTCCCAGAGCGTTCCCGCCTCTCACCTGGAAATTGATACCTCTGGTGCTTTGAAAATTTTGTGTTCCACCTCTCTTCCAGTTTTGATCGACGGCAACCGTTATGCCCGGTTCTTCTCCGCAAAAGACGGGAACACAGCCCGGTTCAGCACCTTGATCGCTTCGATCCCTCAGAGTCTGCTGTTGGTTATGTCCATCGTGATGGGTCTGGCCGCTGTAAAGCTTCTACCTGCCGAGACCAGCAAGGATATGGTGTTCGCTACTCTGCTGATGACCTACCTGCCGGCCGGCATCAAGGGCGTATGTATTGCTGCGCTGATGGCCGCAATTATGTCCACCGCCGACTCCTATATGCTGTCCGGAGCAACCAACCTCTCTGTGGATATTTATAAGACCTATATCAATCCTGATGCCAGCGATAAGCAGATGGTGTTTATCACCAAGGCTTCTGTGCTGATTGTTGGACTGCTTGGTCTAGGCTTTGCTCTGTTGCTGCCTGATGTGATGTCCGTCTGGACCCTCAGTTCCACCGCCTATGTGGGTGGTTGCCTGGTTCCTATGCTGTGGGGTATTTTCTCCAAGGGAAAGAAATCCTATACTGCAGCCATGGTGGCAATCATCGGCGGCGGAACACTGGCTCTAGTCTGTGAGATGAATAAATTTGTTCTGTTTAACCTGCCCGCTATCGTGTACGGAATTCTGTTCAGCGCCGTTCTCCTGTTTGCAATTACTCCCTTTGCCAAGGATGCAAAAATCGTCAATATCCGGCAGTAATGCCGCTGAAACATAGGAGGTATATTATGGACGCTTTTGTGTACGGAAGTATCGCTGTGCTGTCCGGATTCATCGTATGGATGATCTATCAGTTCGTGAAAGAGTGGCCCAACTATTCCCGCAAAAAATCCAAGTAAACATATCACAGGGAGAACTGCCTGCCTCATTTACATGGCGGTTCTCCCAGAATTAACAGGAGATTGATCATCATGCTGCCAATCATTCTGATGACTGGAGGGCTGGAGAGCACCCCGCGGGGACTGACTCAGCTCCATGTCTATCAAAACTATGGAAATGCGATTATAGAGAACGGTGGACTTCCTCTTATTCCTTCCGGAAACGAGCTATCCTCTTTGGAACAGCTTGCCGACCTGTCTCAGGGCCTTTTCCTAACCGGAGGTGAGGACGTGGATCCCATTCACTACGGCCAGTCCAACGCTGGTCTATGCGGAAAAATAGACCCTTGGCGGGATCAGCTGGAGTTGAAGCTGTGTCAGCTTTTTATCAAACGGCAGAAGCCAATTTTAGGGATCTGCCGGGGACTGCAAATTCTGAATACATATTTTCAAGGCACATTGACACAGGACCTTGAGCATGATCGAGGAATTGATCACCCATACCACAGCGTTCACGATTTGACTACAGCGGACCGTTCCTGGCTGAAAGAGACGTTTGGCGAGTCCTTTCAGGTAAACAGCTATCACCATCAAGCCATTGACCGCCTGGGAGAAGGTCTGATCCCTACCGCCTTTTCCCACAATGGACAGATCATTGAGGGTGTGGAGCATCAGGAATTGCCCGTTGTGGCAGTCCAATGGCATCCAGAGCGCATGACTGGAGCGGAACGTTTTGACGACGCTGGTCCAGATATGGCGGCATATTTCTCACATTTTTGCGAAATGTGCCGGGAAAGGAGTTTTACATGAATCGAATTTTTGAGCTGGAGGCACAAAACCTCCAGGACACTTGGAGTATTCTGTATTTGTCTTTGGCCAAGGCGGTGCTCCAGGCGCATTCCAATGGAGAAGCTGCACTGCGGACTGTTGTCCGGCGGTATGGAGCCTACATTGGAACAGCGGAGCGGAAAGCCCACCAGAAAGGGGGCCACAAGATCAACCTGGCTAATTTTTACATGATTCCCCATTACCGCTTCTACGACCCCAGGCTCTGTGCGCCTCAGCAGCAATTAAATGAACAGGTTGCCCTGTTCAATGTGATCCGCTGCCCCTTCGCCCGAATGATGAAGCTGTATGACGGAGAAGCTGCCGGGAAAGTCTTTTGTGAGGAATACAGTGCCGCATGTATTGGGGCCTACACAGAAAATATTGCTCAGGTCAATCTCTCTGAAGTATTGACTGAGCCGCGGGACACCCATTGCCGGATCGCAAGCTATTACCGTCCTGGAAATTTTGGCGATGGGTGGCAGGAGGCCGCCTTCGATTCTTTTGCAGAGGATACCAACGCCCTGGAACTGCGCCAAGAGCTCGGCCAGGCAAAGGCAATTTGGAACCAATCGGCAGATTATCTTGTACGGGCATTTTCCGAGTATGATACGGCTTTTGAATGGCCAGAGGAAGTGTTGTCGGAGGGAATTCAGCAGCTGGCTTCCTTTTTGTCTATGCGTGCTGCCAGCATGGAACAGCCTATGGATCTGGGTTTTCTAGCTCGGAACTGCGCCCTCAATGTTTCGGACACTGAGACATCGGCTTTGTCCAAGGAACTGCGCCAATTACTCCTGGAAATTTTAAAACTGTAAGGGAGGCAGCAGATATGTATTCAGAACAGCAGTTGGAGGTCATTCACCTCCAGGACAGCTATACGATCATGTATGCCCTACTTGCCCGCCAGATCATAAACGCTTTGGGTGAGGTGGGCGACAGTATTGTGCGGGAAGCGACCAGACGCTACGGAAAGGACCGCGGCAGAAAGCGCCGTCAGAAGCACCTTGAGCTCAATGTAAAAATCAATATGCACAGTCTGTTTGCAGTATGCAGTGACCTCCCCTCCGATCCCAGATTTCGCCGTGACCGGCTGATGCTGACAGAGGAGGAACGCAATTCTCACACTTTGATTTGCCCCATGGCCCAAGTATGGGAGGAGTATGGCGCAAAGAAGATCGGCAGAATCTACTGTGAGGAATTCCACCGGGCCTGTTACCAGGAATATGCTTATGGTCTGACACAGGTCAACCTAGCCAGGACGCTGACCGAGGATGGAGACGAATACTGTGATTTTCATGTGGTTCTACGCAAGGCCAATGTTCCCAGCGATTTGAAGCCCCAGTGCTTTGCGGAATGTGATTCATCTTATGAAAAGCCCAATATATCCGGTGGGGCGGCAGATGGGAAAAGTGGATTTTCCTCTCTGTGCGACCGTGTCTACTACTATATGCTGGAGGTTTTGCTGGAGCGGTGTCCGGAACAGGCGATTAGTATCATGACTGATGCACTGCATATCTGGGCCCAAGATACCGCAGAACGACTTCGCCAACAAGCAAAAGAATTAAATCAGCCGATCGATATTTCATTTGCGGATCGACACTTCCCATTGTACATGAATATTGATGAAGACACATTATGGCCAGAATATCCGAATTATGGTGCAAAAGAGTTGTTAAAGCAAGAGTTTTATAATCCGCTGTTCAAAAAGTTAAGTTTAGACTGAAGTTGACTCCCAGAGAGGCAAATTATGCTCTGCCTCTCTGGGAATTTTCAAAATATTATTTCAAGTACAAACAAAGTATTTGCCGTAAACGCTGTGTTAAAATCACTTTTTTGAATAAATCCAGATATTTAGTGAGGCTACTTCGTCACCTATATGGCCATGCCTGGCTGCGCCAAGCGGATCGTTCAGCTGTGCAAGGAGACCGGGGTATTCCTCACCGGTGCCGGCGTCACCCACCCCTATTCTGCTTGCCGATAGAGGATTCGAATCCTACAATAATCTTGCCCATATTCAGGAAAAAGGCTGGAAATATCTTATACGCATAAAACTTCATGCGAAATAAGGAATCCGCACCACGATGGATGAAAATGTGGTGCGGATGCTGGTAGATTAGAAGCGCACGGCACGAGACCGGCATTTTTTGCCGCTAAGAGCGCACGCATAAAACTGGTATTGCCCTCCTGTTGAACTACAAATTGTCCAAGCCATAAGGCCCATAGTCGTCAACGCATCGCACATGAAAGCATTGCCAGGACGCAAGACCGATGTAAAACTTTTTTAGAGAACATAAACAGATAACAGGCGCTTGCCTATGGCCTTTGGGCCACGGGCAGGCGCTTTTTCTATATCCTCTGGAAATTTTGCGGAGTAGACTTTCAAAACCGGCTATTCGTGAGGTAACAGGTGGAACTACATTCCTCTTTTGAAAACTGAATAGCAGCCGTCAGAGAGATACCTGCCGCAAAGGATAGTGTGCCACGATACGAGCGTGCCCTTTGCTCAATCAGCGCACAGCGCCGACAGAGAAAACCCGGCCAGAGTTGGGCGGGGAACCGTATGACGGTCTGCGTTACATATCCCGCAAATGCGGGGTGTGAATTTTCAAAGGAGGAAACCGCTTATGTTTCATATCAGAAAAAAACGCCGGGGGAGGTGCCACTATGAAGAAGCTGAAAACGGTGGACGCGGACACGCTGCTCTACCAGCCGCTTGAAAAGCCCAGCTTCGTGGTGGACGGCCTGATCCCCACCGGCCTGACCCTGTTCTGCGGTGCGCGGAAGATCGGGAAAAGCTGGCTCATGCTGAAGCTGTGCCTGTGCGTGTCGGAGGGCAGGCCCCTGTGGGAACTGCCTACCACACCGGGGGATGTGCTGTACCTGTGTTTGGAGGACACCTTTTACCGCATCCAGGACAGGCTGTTCCGGCTGGCCGATGAAGCCAGCGAGCGTCTGCGTTTCGCCGTGGCAAGCTGCAAGCTGACGGACGGGCTGGTGGGCCAGCTTGAAGAATATCTCAAGGAGCGCCCCGGCACCCGGCTCATTGTCATTGACACGCTTCAAAAGGTACGCACCGCGTCCAAAGACAACGCCTATGCCAATGACTACGGGGACATATCGCTGCTCAAGGATTTTGCGGACAGGCACGCCCTGGCGGTGGTGGTCGTCCACCACATCCGCAAGCAGGGGGACAGCGACATTTTCAATCGGGTATCGGGGACAACGGGGCTGACCGGCAGCGCGGACGCCACCTTTGTGCTGGAAAAGGAACACCGGGCGTCCGACACCGCTTCCCTCTACGCCATTGGCAGGGACATCGAGTATCAAGAGTTCACCCTGCGCTTTCGGGATTGCAGTTGGGAGCTGGTGGAGCGGAAATCCCAGGAACAGCTTGCGGCGGCGGAGGTGCCGCCCATTCTTTTTCGGCTGGTGGCCTTTATGGAGGGGCGGCGGGAGTGGTCGGGGACGGCCACCGAGCTTTTGACGCAGATGGGGGAAGCGGACACCGCGCCCAATGTCATCACAAAGCTGCTGAACGAGTACCACGCCACCGTCCTGCGGCAGAACAACGTCCGCTATGTACCGCCGCACCAAAGCGGGGCGGCGCATCGTCCTTTCGCGGGGTGACGGCGTTGAGGAGATCAAAGAATTAGAACAGCATCCTGCTGTGCAAAAAGTGAATGGACATTTCCTGCACCTCACTCCGGAATT
>RAYO01000062.1 GCA_003612335.1 bacterium 1xD42-67 | reverse complement strand
AGCTTTGGCAACAATGCGGAAAAAGACACGGCTGGCTGCCGTGCCTCTTACCGTAATTCTTATTGTAATAGGAGGAAATCACTTGAAGCATATCAGAAAAATTGCCGGGCTGATGCTGTCTGTAGCGGCGGCGCTGTCCATGGCGGTCCCGGCCTTCGCGTCGGACTATTATTCTTTTACCACGGACGCTCCCCAGGACTTCTACGGCAGCACCAGCTATGAAGATGTCTACGGCAGTCAGTACAATTACGGCGTCAGGAATGTGGTAGACTACCAGGTTCCTGAGCTGGAGTACGGTGTCCAGAGCACCACCATGACTGGCGTGATGGAGCGCACCATTCTCCCTGGCCTTCAGCAGACTGTGGGCACTGGCGGGAGTGGCTACGGCACAGCCGGGGGCGGCGGTCCCATCACGGTACTGGTCGAGGGTACCGGCACAGGAGGTTCGACTTCCACCACCAATCCCACGGTTCCCACCACCCCCACCTATCAGCAGCCCGCCTACACCAGCGTAGAGGGCATGGCCTATAAGGACGGCCACATCGGCACGGTTAAGATTCCCTCCCTGAACATCAACATGAAGGTTTGGGAGGGCGAAACGGCTGAGAGCATGAAAAAGGGGCTGGGCCATTACAGCTCCACCTCGGCCTGGGATGGAAATGTAGCTGTGTGCGGCCACAACCGGGGTAGCAAGTATGTCATCGGCTCCATCAGGAATTTGGAGCAGGGCGATATTATCACCTACACCACGGTCTACGGGACCCGCACCTATGCGGTTGAGACGGTAACAGTTATCTCCAACACCGATTGGAGCTACCTCCAGTCCACCGCCGACAACCGCATCACCATCACTACCTGTCTGGCAGATCACCCCGAAAGCCGGGTTGTCGTCCAAGCAGTCGAAAAAAAGTAAAGGGATTTTGTTGAAAACCTCTGTTTCCTATCGTATAGAATAGTATCACAACAGAATGGAGGTTTTCTATATGAAGCAAAAACGGATGTCAATAGTATTGGCAGCGGCGTTCCTTCTGGGACTTGCTGTCCCCGCCCAGGCGGCAGACCCTCCTGACACAATTCGGGTAAGCAGCTACAAGGGCAGTACCCTGGAGGTGGGAGAGCGAAGCGGTCTCATCATCGGCCCCAGCGGGACCGACTACACCGTCACCTCCAGCGACCCGGACACAGTGCTGGTGGAGCAGATCACTGGCTTTTGGGTAGCGGTCGCCAAGGGGTCGGGAACTGCGGAGATCACCGTCGTCAACCGCGCCGGGACATCTGGAACCCTAACGCTGACGGTCAGCTCCGCCAATGCACCCGCCAGCCCAGACATCACAAATCAGCCGGACAACATGGAGATACGGCAGGAACTGATTCGCCTGATCAACCAGACCCGCAAGGCCAACGGCGTGTCGGAGCTGCCTGTCAACGAGGCCCTGATGAATGCCGCCCAGGTCTGCTCCGACCGGCGCTATACCTGGCATCACTCACAGGAGGAGTGTCAGGCCGCCGCCGATGCTGGCTACCCCTACGGCTTCGGGGATAATCTCACCGTGTTCACCGGAACAGAGGATGCCGCCCAACACGCCCTGGACAACTGGATCAACTCCCCCGGTCATTTCCAGACCATGATCGACCCGGCCTGCGACTGCATCGGGGTGGGCGTGACGCAGCACGATGGCATTACCTACTGTTTTATGTTCGTTGGAATCCCAAACAGCGTCAACTTCTATGCGTAACAGAATCGAAACCGGGAACGGCCTTTCAGCGCAAGCTGGAGGGCCATTTTTTATTCCTCAAAATGGAAGGAGCGTTTGATTTATGCAAAAAACCTATTCCGTACTCACCCGCATGACGGCTCTGCTGCTCGTGCTGGTGTGTGTGATGGGCCTGCTGCCCGCAACGGCTCTCGCCGCCAACCCGTCCACCATCAAAATGGACGATTGCGCTTACAGCGGGACCAAGTACGATTCCCCGGCCCTGGGCGAGTGCTATATGCACCAGATGCACTTCAACTACAACGGCAAAAGCACCATGGGCTTCTGCGCTGAAAAAGGCAAGGGGATGGGGTGGTCGCTGAAGGGCCACACATGGGGCAATCCCCAGCCCATTTCCGACCCCACGGTCAAGACCATGATGGCCTAT
Organism: bacterium 1xD42-67; assembly: GCA_003612335.1. Taxonomy (GTDB): domain Bacteria; phylum Bacillota; class Clostridia; order Oscillospirales; family Oscillospiraceae; genus Lawsonibacter. Next base: position 12,637 of record RAYO01000062.1, on the reverse strand, counting down.
TTTTACGCCCATTCTACCGGAGTTTTTACCGATCAGGCCAAGGCCCTGGGCGTGGACGATGTGTGGAACAGCGACTACACCTGGACCATGAACTCCTGGACGCAGGCTGTCGTTTGGCGGTACAAGGCCGGCCTGCTATCCGACCCCGTGGTGGCCTGTGCTGAGGAACTGCTATGCGTCTATAACAACCTGGAACACACCAATTATTCCAGCATTGACGAAACCATGGACGGCAGATCGTTCCGGGACCGGGCGCAGTATATCCTTGACCTGGGAGCGCAGGGTGTCTGGGGTGATTGCGAGGTCTATGAATACGCCTACACCGGCCCCGGCTCCCTATGCCACGCTGACTGAGCCTGTGATTGCCCATGTGGATCAGGCCACTATCAACGGCGGCGGCACGGTGACTGTGACGGCCTCCGATAAGCGGCTGTCCAACCTGACGATTTTGAAACGGGATGCGCAGACCGGGGACATGATCCCTAATACTCATTTTGAAATTCGGGGTATCCATTACGGCTTCCATGACGATATCACCACCGGGCCGGATGGCAAAGCGGTCCTCACCGGCATCCCTGTGGATTCTTACGAGGTGACGGAGAAATCCGTCCCGGACCCTTGGGTTGTTGGAGAGGAACCCACCCAGACCATCTGGCTGGAGGCGGGAGACAACAAGGAGCTGATCTTCGATAACATGAAGCAGCCTCTTTTGAAGATTGCCAAGGTTGAGAAGGGTACAAATCCCGCTGTCTATATTCCCAACACCGCTTTTGTGATCGAGGGTATTGACAGCGATTACCGCCACGATGTCACCACCGGCCCGGACGGGACTGTGGAGCTGCGGGTGGCGCCCGGAACATACAAAATCACGGAACGGTCTGTTCCGGAGCCTTACTTCATCAGCGACACTCCTTCCCAGACCATCAGCCTCAACCCCGGTGATGAAAAGGAGGTCCGCTTCGAGAATCAGAAGCTGCCTCTGTTGACCCTCAAAAAAATCGACGCGGACAGTCAGTAGCCGATCCCGAAAACGGTACTGACCGTCAAGGCCCTGGATGGGACCTATCAGGACGATTGGACCACTGGCCCGGACGGGACTGTTTCCCTGCGGGTGGAACCCGGCACTTATGAGGTGACGGAGAAATCCGTGCCCGCGCCGTACTACCTCCCGGACAAGGACGCGGACCGGACCCAGACCATCACGCTCAGTCCTGGCGATGAAAAGACTCTCGTTTTCCGAAACCGGAAGGCCCCGGAAGTCACGATTTTTAAGGAAAATAGTATCACCGGGGAACCGATTGAACACGCTAAATTCCATATCACCTACACCAGCAACGGTGAGGCCGCAGAGGCCCCCGCCACCATCGACTATGGTGAAGTGTTTACGGATGCCCGAGGTGAGATCAAGGTCCATGAGCTGGGTAAACGGCTGTACCCCGGTGAATTTACCATCACCGAATTGGAACCGGCGGACGGATTCCAGCTCAAGGAACCCATTACGCAGACGGTCATCATCCACGGCAACGAGAGCAAGACTGTCCGCTTTCAGAACACCCCCCTGAGCGCCCTCATCGTCTGGAAATATGATTCCGTGACTGGGGCGCCAGTCGAGGGCTGTATTTTTCAGGTACGATACATGTCCGGCACCAGCGGTACGGGCGGCACTGTCATCGGGACCTATAAGACCGGGCCGGGCGGCAGCTTCACGCTCAACCGCCTCAAAGCAGGCGCTTATACCGTGGAGGAGTTAGCCAGCGACGGGGATCATGTGATGGACTCCGCGCCCCAGACCGCCTATATCTCTGGCAAGGAGCAGGACGTGGTGCAGCTCTATTTTGGCAACAGCCCCAAGGGCTCCCTCCTGATAAAGAAAATTGACGCCAGCACCCATGAGCCGCTGAGTGACTGCGAATTTTTTATCACCGACAGCCATGGGACCATGATCGGAGACGCCAATGGCAAGTTTGTGACGGACAGCGCCGGAACCATCCTGATCTCCAATATCGCACCCGGCACCACCATAGTGGCGCGTGAAACCAGGGCCAGGGAGAACTACATCCTGGACGATGTACCCCAGACCGCCACCATCAAGGCGGGCCAGACCGTTACCCTGGAGTTCCGTAACCAGCCCAAGGGTTCTGTCACGCTCTATAAATTCAGCAGTCTGGACCGCCGGACGCCGCTGGAGGGCGTGGGCTTCAAAATCACGCTTGCGAATGGGCAGGTCGTGGACAACATCGGCGGCAAGCTGTCCTCCAATGGCATCTATTATACGGATTCCGAGGGACAGATCAACATTTCCGGGGTAACTGGCACACTGGTATTTACTGAAATCTCCAGTATTCCGGGCTACCTGATCGACGAAAACCGAAAGAGCCAGACCATCGTGGTCAACCCCAATGACCACCAGAGCGTCTACTTCTATAATCAACCTGTCGGAAATCTCGTGATCAAGAAGATGTCCTCCACCACCAAGGAGCCTCTGAGCGATGTGGTGATCCGCGTTACCCGGACGGACGGCACTGTGGTGGGAGAATCCAACGGCGAGTTCCGAACGGACGAGGCGGGCTTCATCAAAATTCCTGTGGAACCCGGCGGTTACATCGTGCAGGAAGTAAAAAGCAAACCCGGATTCCTGCTGGATGACACGCCGAAAACCATTGAGGTCAAGGGTCCCGGCACCTACAATATCGAGCTGTTTAATCAGCCTCTGGGGTCCCTTGTCATCCACAAGTACAGCAGCCTGGACCGCAAGACGCCCCTGGCCGGAGTCCAGTTCAAAGTGACCTACGCCCCCGGTTGTGTCGTGGACAATGAAAACGGCAGTGTGTCCTCCAACGGAATCTATTACACCGGGCCGGACGGGACCATCACCATCAGCGGGATCGTGGGCACGGTGGTCATCACCGAGCAGGCCACAATTCCTGGTTACACCATCGACCCAGAGACCAGAAGCCAGACGATTGTGGTCAACCCGGATGATGTGCAGCACGCCTATTTTTACAACAGCCCAAAGAACACGCTCATCATTGAGAAGTACATCGAAGAGGAGGGCAGCGAGCACAAGCCCCTCAAGGGCGTGACCTTCCTCGTGACCGATTCCAGCGGCGCCTATGTTGGCCCCAACAAGGGCATCTACAAAACGGACGAATATGGCCGCATTGTACTCTCTGATTTGAAGCCGGGCACGGTTATTACCGCGAAAGAAACCGCCACAGTAGACGGGTTCGTGCTGGACGGTACGCCGAAGTCCATTGAGATCAAGGAGGGTGAGGCACAGACCCTGACCTTCTACAACACCCCTGTGGGCGGCCTGGAGCTGATTAAGGTTTCCGAGTCGGACAAATCCCAGCGCATCAAGGGCGTGACCTTTGAGATCCGAGAGATGGACGGCGGGCTGGTGGATACCATCACCACTGGGGATAATGGCCGGATATTCCTGCCCATGGACGCCGGCGATTTCTATGCTGTGGAGATCGAGGCGGCGGAGGGGTTCAAGATCGACAGCACGCCCCACTACTTCACCATCCAGGACGGCAAGACCACCACTCTGACCGTGACCAACTCCCCCTTCTCAGGGATCATCATTCACAAAATCAATTCCATCACTGGAGACGGAATTTATGATGTGAAATTCCTGCTGTATGATGAAAACAAGAATCCGATTGGGCAGTACAGCACGGATAATGAGGGCTACATTTACATTGACGACTTGACCGTACAGGGTAAGGGCCGGCTGTATCTGCGCGAATTGGAAGCCGCTCCCGGCTATGAGCTGGACAAGGAGTACAAAACCATCTATGTCCAGCCCGGCAAAACCATTGAAATCGAGTGGGAGAATACCCCCATTACCGGACAGATTCAGGTGATGAAGTACGCCGCTGAGTACAATGAAGTTACAGGTACTCCCGCAGGAACGCCCCTCCAGGGCGCGGTTTATGAGATTAGCGATCCCCGCAGCAATAAAGTGGTGGATTGTATCACCACCGACGCAAGGGGCATCGCAGCCTCCAAGCCGTTGCCGTTAGGCCGGTATAAAATTGTTGAGGTGACCGCTCCCGCCTATTGGCAGGTCAGCGGCAAGACCTTTGATGAAACTTTGGAGTATTCGGGCCAGATCATCAAGGTGAGCGACTACGATAAGCCCTCCAATCTGGGTGTGGTTATCACCAAACGGGGCAACGCCGAGGTGCTGGCCGGGAGCCAGATGCGGTATGATTTCACCATCGCCAACACCAGCAATGTGCCTCTGGACAGCTACTACTGGCATGACCGCATTCCTACCGACGCAGCCAGGGCCACGGTATTCACTACCGGCACTTACAGCGCCCGGCTCCACTACCGGATTCTCTATAAAACCAACTACTCTGGGACTTATCAGGTGCTGGCGTCCAATCTGATCACCAGCAGCAGCTACTCGTTCTCTCTGAACGCCATTCCCATGCAGGCAGGCGAGTATGTCACAGACATCTACCTGGACTTTGGCAAGGTGCCTGTGGGCTTCCAGTCCACCAGCGATCCCACGCTGACGGTTCAGGTCCTGGGCACTATCGCCAACGGCTATCAAATCATCAATCGGGCTGATGTGGGCGGCAAGTATCAGGGTACTTGGCAGACCGGGCAGGCCAGCTGGGTCACTGTCGTGCGCAAGTTGACACCCAATCCCACCCTGCCCAAGACGGGCTATTGATCCATTTGCAAGGGGCGGTCCTCGAAAAGAGGGCCGCCCCCATTTTGATATTTATGAGGTGATATGACCATGAACATGGAACAAACCTTTACCGTCCTGCGCCGGGAGCAGCTGCTTATTGACCACGCGCCCCACAGCGTACAGTTCCAGGACCTGACCGACAGCTTGCTGCGGGTCTGTTCTGCCGCCGCTGTTATCCCGGCCCTGTCCGCACTGGAGATCCGGCTGTACTCCACCTTGGCCCTGCTCCATGATGTAGGCAAGCGGGCCATACCCCAGGAAATCCTCAATAAGCCCGGAACACTGACCAAAGAGGAATTTGAGGTGATGAAGACCCATACCACCCAGGGCTGTGATCTGCTGGAGCGGGTGCCGGAGCTACGGGAGTGCGAGGTGTTTTCCGCCATCTGCGATGTGTGCCGCCACCACCATGAGCGTTGGGACGGCAGCGGCTACCCAGACCGGCTGGCCGGGGACAGCATTACGCCTTGGGTACAGGTGGTGGGGCTGGCGGACGCATTTGACGCTCTGGTACATCCGCGGGTCTATAAGCCTGCGTTCACCCAGCAGCAAGCGGAGGAGATGATTGTGTCCGGGGCCTGCGGCATCTTTAATCCGCTGCTCCTGGCCTGCTTTGCCCAGCACATCGGCGCCATTGGGCGGGCAGTCTATGCCTTCACCGGCTGAGAACTCTTTTTTCTGCGCTTAGGCGCAACACAGTCATAGCTCAATTCCAGCAGAGGGATAATCTGATCATCAGAAACGGAGTTATCCAGGACAATGGAAATCCAGTGGTTCTTATTCATGTGGTACGCCGGCAGAAACCCTTTTGTGGAGAGCAGGGAACCGATCATGATAGTGCTGCATTTTATATCCATCACATCAAGAGCTTCTTCCCCTGTTAAGCCCAGCTTTTCCGGGAGGACGCACATCAGGGCGGCGTACCACTTTTTGCTGGCGGAGTGGCGGAAAATCGCGTTGCCGGGGCTGTCGGCCCAGAGGTATTCTGCCTGCGTTCCATAGGTATCCTGTATGTACTGCGTGATTCGCTCACGCTGAGAAGTATCAGCCATTTTATATCTCCCGCGGCTCTTTCAGCCGCTTTTCATATTCCTGCCGCTCCGCCTCATCCGCTGGACGGACCGCATACTTTCCGCAGTCGGGGCACTGCTCCGGTTCGGCGGTGCGGCTGAAAAGGAAGTGGCAGTTGTCACAAGCATAAATCATTGATCATCACCTGCGACATTATAACAGGAAATCCCCAAATTCACAATAGGAGGTTCCAAGTCCTGAATAACCAAGAAAAAAGCAGTCTGTCCCAAGCGGCCAGCACTGCTCAGACTATCCATGGAGCCATCAAGACTGGCAAGGCCATCTCCGCTGCTGCTAAGGGCGCGGCTGTAGGCGGACCTTATGGTGCGGCGGCGGGTGCTGCTATATATGCCGCACAGCATGGCAAGAAGTTTCTTGCCGCTGCCGCAGTCCTGCTCATGCTCCCAGTGCTATTCGTTCTCATGCTGCCCTCCCTGATTTTCGGTGGCCTGACCAGCAGCGGCAATGCCGGTCAACCCATCCTCAATGACAACACCGCTATCGTTCAGAACACCAACGACATCGCCTTTTCCGTCAATCAGGTGCTGGGCGAGGGCATTACCGATGCGGAGGCCCGGATCGCCCAGGACTTTGCCACCACTGGCGGCGACAACTATGAGGTCATTAACCCCTATGCCGCCGACATGAGCAGCAACACCAACTCCTTTATCGCCCAATACTGTGCTGCCAAGGGCGAGACTTGGGATACCATCTCCCTGGCGGATATGCAGGCTGTTCTCCGACAGGGCAAAAGCAGCCTTTACTCTTACACCCGCACCAGCGAGACCCGGACGGTGGAGGATGACGACCCGGAAACTACAGACGTGGTGGAGACGAAGGAGGAGACCTGGTACATCTACACGCTCTCCTACAACGGAGAGGGTTACTTTGCCGACACGGTGTTCCATCTGACCGACGAGCAGAAGGCGCTGGCCGGGGACTACGCCCAGAACCTCAGCCTGTTCCTGGGCGATGGGATGTTCCAGTACACCGAGTACGGCGGCACTACGATTGCTTCTCTGGGAAACATCCGCTTTACAGACGGCGCCACGGAGGTGGTCTATTTCAATCAGCTGGACGAACGCTGGGCCAATAAGCCCTACGGCACGGACAATATCGGCGGTTACGGCTGCGGTCCCACCTCCATGTCTATTGTGGTGTCCTCCCTGACAGACGACATCGTAGATCCCGTTGAGATGGCGGAGTGGGCCTATCAAAACGGCGGCTGGTGCAGTAAGAGCGGTTCCTACCACTCCCTGATCCCCAGCGCGGCCAAAGCGTGGGGACTGAATGTGGAGGGCTGTACCGCCTCCGAACCTCAGCGCATCCTGGACGCCCTGAGTGATGGGAAACTGGTGGTTGCCATTATGACCAAGGGACACTTTACCTCCGGCGGGCACTTCATTGTCCTTCGGGGTGTTCAGGACGGACAGATTCTGGTGGCTGACCCTGCCAGCTACCGGCGGAGCGAGAAGCTTTGGGATCTGTCCATCATTCTGAATGAGGCCAGCAAACGGGCGGGAGCGGGAGGCCCGTTCTGGCTCATTGGGTAGCGAACAGGGCTATACCCTACATATTTGCGGGTATGGCCCTGTATTCATGATCCTTCGTTTGCGAATAACTCCAGTGCCTGCTCCGGGAGCCATATCCGCATATTTGCCTCTTGATAGTCGCTGGGATTTCGTGTGACAATTCCATCCATCTCGTTCAGCAGCGCAACTGAATATTGAACGGAATCCTCAAAGTCTCCCCATGCCAGATTAAGCGCGTTCTGTATCTCACGCTCGGAAACAGCCACCACAGAAACGACCATAAGAAGCCGTTTCAGCAGATCCCGCACAGCATCACGATCTTTCATTTGCTTATTTGCAATATAGTAGATGTCTGTGATCGCGGAGGCAGATACATACTCCCGTACATCATCCCGCTGGGTCAAATTAAGCACTTCTGCCGCTGTTTTGGAAAACGGTTCACGCCGCAGCAAAACGTCCAGCACTACATTTGTATCAATTAGCAGCTTCATATTTCCCCAGTCTTTCATCACGCAGTTCTGATAAAGTCATATCCGTATGTGGAATCGCCCCCACCAGGGACTGGACAATACCAGCTACATCCGGCTTCTGCTGTATTGCAGACTCTTCATCAGTGGGAAGAACAATAACCTCCAACTTGCGGTTCCGAAAGGCTTCCGGCAATGTCATAATGGACATCAGGCTGTTTGCGTCGATAAATTTACGGATTACTTCCATGTCAGCCTCCTCCTTACCTTTTTGCTGTCTTGCTTCTATTATATGTATTTTTGAAATCTTTTTCAAGCCTTTTATGAGACTGAAACCAAAACATCTTTTCACAGACAGGAGATACGAAACGTATGCAAAATGCGAGCTCAACGACAAAACAGCTATACCTGTTCCTGACCGCCTGCTCTGGTAACTGGCGGAACAGCATCTACATCAAATGCCAAAGCGATAAGGATGACCCTGGCTATCTGCTGGCGGCCGACCGGGACGGTCAGCCAGTCATTTTGGCCGTTCAACAGTTTTATCAGCTGACAGGGATGTGGATCGACCCCGCCGAGTGTTGCGGCCAGCTCACCGAGGCAGGCTTTGAGGCTCTGTATACACAATATTTGCTCTGGCGACTCCCTGCGGCGGAAGAACATCCGCTGAGAAGGCTCTGTGAGAACACAGAAGTTACATAACAGTATGCTTCAGCTATTCTCCTCACACCACTTCGCAATTTCTCCGATCAGCTCCAGCGGGAGCGGCTTGCTGTATGGAAGCTGAATCACACCTTTGCTGGTCTTATATTCCGTCAGCCGTGCGGCGAACGCCTCCACAGCTTCGGGACCAGGGTACAGGCCTATGTGCCGCTTGGAGGCTGCAAACTGAATCAGGTTGCGGCCCTTCCAGTAGGTGGGCATACTCCAAGAGATTTTCTCCCTAGCCTCCGGGATGCTGGCTTTGATGGCGGCGTTGATCTGCCGCAGATAGTCTTGTATCTCCTCCGGCTGGGCGGCGATGTACTCTTCAATCGTTGCCGGAGGTTTCCCGCAGTAATGGCTCTGCTCCGTATTTTTGAATGACCGTCCGCACTTGGGACATACCCACATGGCTGCTTCCTCCTATTTCCGCAGAATCTTCTCCGTTGGCTTCCCCTTCGCCAGTTCATCGATCAGCTTATCCAGGCAGCGGATCTCCCGCATGAGCGGGTCTTCAACTTCCTCTACCCGGACACCGCAAACCACACCCTTGATTAGCGCCCGGTTCGGATTAGGCTGGGGCGCATTGCGGAAAAAGTCCCCATAACAGAGATCGGTGGAGCGGAACGCCTCCAACTGCTCCGGGGCATATCCCGTCAGCCAGCATATCACTTCATCCACTTCATCCTTTGTCCGGCCCTTCCTGGTGGCCTTGTCCAGCAGAAGCCCATAGATTTTCCCGAAATTCATCTGAAATACTTTGTCATTTGTCATACTCTATACACTCCTGACCATGATGCCCTATTTTACCATACCTTATATTCTTTTGCAAAGAGCTGGCCTGAACTTTGTCCGGGCCAGCTCTTTTATTGTTTACAGAAAGTTCACAAAATTTCGGGCCGGATTTGCTTTTGAGCGGTGCGTAATATAAGTGACAAGTAAATACCGAAAACGACTTGACAGGGCTGCTCCCTGTCATTTGTGCTTTTTCCCTTGGGGAGAGTACGCAGATTTTCAGATTTCAACTATGGGAGGATATTTCATGAAACGAATCAACATCAAATGTCCCTACTGCAACTCCCAGGCATTCCTGCGGCCGGCCTCCGCCGTTCACGGTCAGGAGTACCGACAGCCGGGCGAGGAGGTGTATGTCTGCGCCAGATACCCCGCCTGCGATTCCTACGTGAGCGCCCACCGTCGCACCCACCTCCCAATGGGGACGCTGGCGAACCGTCCCCTGCGCATCAAGCGCATGGAGGCCCACGAAGCCTTCAACCGCTTGTGGAAAAGCGGCATGATGTCCCGGACAGCAGCCTATCACTGGCTCCAGGTACAGATGGGGCTTCCGCCGGAAGAAGCGCATATCGCTAAGTTCTCAGAATGGCGGTGTGAGCAGGTCATTCAGCTTTGCAGCCAATTTCTCGCGCCGAATACCTGTGCGGCGTAACTATCCCACGAAAATCTACAAATGAAAGAAGGGAATTCCATGAAATACGATTTTATCCTGACCAGTGAGCAACAGGTCCTTGTGGAACAGCACATGGACTTGGTAGGCTGGGTCATCTCTCGCCATATCCGAACCAACGAGGGGGTGTACGGCCTGGGGCGCGATGATCTCAGCCAAGAGGGCGCCCTTGCCCTCTGCCGGGCTGCGGCCACCTATAACGGAACCTCCGCCCAGTTCAGCACCTATGCCGCTGCTGTAATCCGTAACCACCTGCTGGACTGCTGTAAGGCCGCCAACATCCAGCAGAAACACCTGTGCAGTCTGCCGGTAGGCTCCGGCTTTGCTGATGATGAACACCCTCCTTCTATCCCGGAGCCCTCTGTGGAGGATAAGACGGACAGCCTGATTGACCAGATTGACATGAGCGCCCTGCTGGCACACTACAAGAGGGAGTACAGCGGTGTGGCCCAACTGGGCATTGAGGCACTTGAATTGAAAATCAGGGGTTATAGCGGGGCGGATATTGCCCGGCTCTACCACACCGAACCTAACCATGTGGGGGCGTGGATCTCCCGAGCGAAGGCCAAACTGAAAAAGGATGGAGCCCTCCGTCATCTTTGTAGTGGAGCTGTTGAAAAAAGCAGGGCTGATTCGTAAAAGAAATATAGACTGAAACATGGGAGGACGATTTTATGCGTACATACTATACAGCTGTAGGTAACTTTCGCCGCAAGCGGGATAGTTCAGGTCAGACTTATCCTGTAATCATGGTCAACCGTAAGGAGTACATGGTGGACCGGCAGGAAATGACCCTATGGACCTGCCTCAACTGGCGTATCGCAAATATGGAGCAGGCTCGGGAGCATTACGAGAAACTGGAGCAGTCGCTGTATCCGTACATCACCCGAACCTTTGAGAACTGTCTGAAGCGGCTGGAGGTCCGCGGGCTGGTTGTGTCCGGCAGCGGCAACACCGACTTTGAGGCACTGTATGACCTGCTGGGCGGACTCTATGTCATTCCTATCTCGGAGAGTATTCCATTACGTGCCGCGACCTTCTTAAAGATGGTTCTGCTGGAGGGCGTTGCTGTATCCAAAGCCAGGCAGCTGTTTCAGCGGGACCAGCCCAACCAGCGGGAGGCACAAATTCTGGCCCTGTCCAAGCAGGCCCTCCTATCCACCGCCGAGCTGATCAAGTGCGCCGAGGCCGGCGTCAGCGACCTGTCTACCGATCAAAAGGTAATGGCGGCACTCTACGACGATGACTTTACGACCTGTGATAACATCCGCTGGGAGATGATGCAGGCGGAAAGCCGGGAGGATGTTACCCTGGCGGTTACAAACCTCTACCTGCGTAAGCAGATTTTCTTTGAGAGGATGTGAAATAGAGAACGTATAAAACAATGGCCGCAGGTGCTATTGCACTGGCGGCCATTAACTCAAAGTCTCAGTAATATAATTCTATTAGTAAATAAAAAACAATGCTAAAACATTTCTTTTAAAGTAGCATATTCTGTAGAAACCAATCTGTTTACGGCCTGATTTCTTTGAACGTCATTCATATTTTGAAAAGGACGAATACGTGCAGTACCAAGTTTTGTATCGAATAGATATTCTAATTTTTGGCGTTGAGAGTGAGTGTGAAATATTGCCTCAAGTGAATCTTGGCATTTACCGAGCGGAAGAATATTAACTAAAATCATCTTTTGGGTTATATCGTCTGTTGCAAACATATATTGACGGGAACTGTTTTCATTATAGTATTGAATACTCCAAAGCGCTATGTATGTAATATCCCATGCCTGATTTCTAATTCCTTGAACAGTTTTGGCATAATTTTTTGACTGGGAGCCTTTAGGAAATGCAACATGGGGGACATTCCCAAATACTAAAGCAGCATACACAATGACACATTCAGCCAAATCAAGATTGTCCGTATACCAATTCATAAATGTGATAAATTTATCAATACCTGCTATTTTTGGTGTTCGTAATAATTGAACAATCTTTATAATTGCTGCTTCATTAGATAAAAAAAGAAAATCCTGATCAAATTTATATTTTTTGACCTCTGTGGACCGACTGTTATAAAGAAATTGGTTTGGAACACAATCTATATATCCAAATGCAAGATCTTTCCATAGTTGTGCTGGAATACAATCTACACCATGTAAAAATTGTAAGCGAGTCGCTTCGCCTGAAATTGCATCTAAGTTTTCACTATCGCTTTCAAAAAGACCGACTCCACAAGTCAATCTAGCCTTTAGATTTTTAGTCCATATGACAAACAGGGCAATTTTTCGCAACCGATATTCGTCATTCAGTGTTCCAAGCCTCGCAATTTCACAAATAGGAGATACAATATTTTTGTCAGCAATGATGATAATATCTCTATCAAAACTGCTCAATTCAAAGATATTATGTACTGAAAATTGCCCTTCCGGAGCATAAACAGGGTGGAAGCAAAGCTGTAGTTCGTTTATTATTTCGATCATACGCTCTAATTCATCATCTTTAAAAATTAAGCAGTCCATAGAAATTCCTTTCCAACAATAGGCTTTGTCCTTCCTTGACTGATTATCCAAATTTGTGCAAATAGTAATATATAATATATTGTGAATTTCATTATATACTAGTGGTCCATAAAATCTAAAAATTGCATAATAGTGGACGCCATGTTATAATGACCCCAGCAGAAACGAGGGGGT
>RAYO01000011.1 GCA_003612335.1 bacterium 1xD42-67 | reverse complement strand
CGACGACGCCAACACCGAGGACAACGGCGACGACGCCAACACCGAGGACAACGGTGACGACGCCAACACCGAGGACGGCAGCGATGTTGACACTGGTGACCAGCAGGATCCCGAGGCTCCTGTAGTCCCCGAGGCCCCTGTGGATCCCGAGGCTCCTGTAGTCCCCGAGGTCCCTGCGGATCCCGAAGCTCCTGTAGTCCCCGAGGTCCCTGTGGATCCCGAAGCTCCTGTAGTCCCCGAGGTCCCTGTGGATCCCGAAGCCCCTGTAGTTCCTGAGATCCCCCCTGTCACTCTCCCTGAGGTCATCCCGGCCCCGCCTGTGGTGGAGGTCGTGAAGGAGCTGTCCGTCGCAGCCAAGGCTTTCGTGGCCGCTGTGGACGCTCTGCCTGGAGCGGTCACCGAGGACAACTTCGATGAGATCGGCCAGATCCTGGAGAACGTCGGCGCTCTGTATGCCGCCCTCACCGAGGAGGAGCAGGAGAGCGAAGAGGTCATGGGAGCTTACCTGACCTTCAGCGCCCTCTATGAGCAGTATGCCGACGTGCAGCAGAGACTGCTGGATGAGCTCCTCCCTGAGGGGACCGTCTCGGTCGGTACTGCTGAAGCGTTTGTGGAGGCCCTCAAAGAGAAAGCTCCTGTGATCAACGTCAAGAGCGACATCGTCCTTGATGGAAAGTATAACACAGCAACGATCAGCTATGATGTCACCCTGATGTCCAACAATGGCAGCAGACTGACGGTCGAAGGCGGGTCAAAAAGCATCGAGGTCGAAAAGGGGACCCTTACGCTGGATGGTGACATCACCATCTGCCGTGTAGAGGTCAACAACGGCGGCAAGTTCATCATGGACGGCGGCTCCATCCAGGGCAATGACACTAACGTCAAAAGCGGCGGAGGCGTCCTTGTTAAAGGCACGTTCATCATGAACGATGGTACTATCACGGAGAACTCCGGATGGGGCGGCGGCGTATGTGTGGAAGGCGGCGCCTTCACGATGAACGGCGGCACGATCTCCCAGAATACTGGCACCTTGTACGGCGGCGGTGTGTATATCAAGGGCGACGGCACCTTCACCATGACCGGCGGCACCATCAGTGAGAACACAGGTAAAAGTGGCGGCGTATCTGTCCAAAAAGGCACCTTCGTGATGGAAGGCGGCGAGATCTCCGGCAACACTGCCACCGACGACAGCTACGGCGGCGGCGGTGTCTACACGGCCGGTACGTTCAATATGACGGGCGGCACGATCTCCGGCAACACTGCCTCCAAGTACGGCGGCGGTGTGCGTGTCGACTCCCAGGGGGTCGTCACGATTGCCAACGGCACCATCAGCGGCAATACCGCCCAGTACGGCGGTGGTGTGTATTCCAATGCCAACGCTGCCGTAGACGGTAAGATCAGCATCAGCGACAGTGCTATCACCTCGAATACTGCGACCGGGACATTTGGTGCTGGCGGTGTGTACTGTGTCACTGAAATTGCTATCTCCGGCAGTATAGACATCTCTAAGAACATGAGAGACGGCGCTGAGAGCGATGTGTATGCGGCCAGAGGGATCATGGTCACTGGCGCTTTGTCCGATGGCTCCAGCTTCTGTCTGGACAGCGACAGCTTGAAAGCCGACGCTGTGGTCGCCACCGGTGTTCTGACGGAAGCCGATCGTTCAAAGTTCCGTGTGAGCAACGATGCGTTCAGCATCGTCTTTGTCCCTGCTGATGGCGAGACTGATGCCTGCATCAAGCTGTCTAAGCTCCCTGAGGCCCGCCGCACCAACTCCGATGGGACCACCCAGGAGGGCGACTTTGTCGAGATGTGGGCTGGTGCTGCCGACGATGCCACCGTTACCTTGCTGCGGGATGTGACCATACCCAGGAGCGGCGTGACTGTTTGGCCCTTAGAGAGCAGTGTCACGCTGAATCTGAACGGCTGTACCTTGGATCTGAACGGCAAGTATATCAAGGTCGGTAGCTATACTACTGACAATAATAGTGGTGAGACCGTTTTCTTTAAAGGCGCTCTGACCCTGAAGGACAGTGCGGGCACTGGTGTGCTCACTGGCGGCAAGGGCGTATCCAACAAGGGCGGCGCCGTGTATGTGTATAATGGCACATTCACGATGGATGGCGGTACTATCAGCGGCAACAGCGCCACCTATGGCGGCGCCGTGTACCTTCCCAATGATTCCGGAAAGTTCATCATGAACGGCGGCGCCATCAGCGGCAACACTGCGACCTATGGCGGCGGTGTGTACGCCTACAATGGTTCTGTCGTCACCATGAACGGCGGCACCATCTATGGCAACAGCGCCACCTATGGCGGCGGTGTGTACGCCAACAAAAACGCTGTCGTCACCATGGATGGCGGCACCATCAGCGGCAACACCGCATCCCATGGCGGCGCGGTATATGTTACTAGCAGCACCTTCGTCATGAATGGCGGTACCATCGAGCAGCACACCATCAAAGGCTATGGCGGCGGTGTGTATATCAATGGCGGCATCTTCACCATGAATGGCGGCACCGTCGAAAACAACAGCGCCAGCAACGGCGGCGGCATCTTCATCCAGACTGGGGCCAAGGGCTATATCAACGCCGGTACCATCTCTGGGAACGCTGCCACTTGCAACCTCACCGGCGACGATACTGTCTACCCCTACGGCGGCGGCGGTATCTATGTCAACGGCGGCAAGAGCGGCAAGGCCAACGGCGAGCTGCATCTGACGAACGTCGTCATCACCGGCAACACCGCGAAGACCGGCGAAGGCGCAGCTGACAGCAAGTACGGCAACTACGGCGCTGGTATCGCCAACTGCCCCACCTCCCACGTAGAGGTCTATCTGTCCTCCGGTGGCGCCATCTACGGCAACGGCGCAAATGCTTCTCAGGTCTTCGTGGACGGACAGAAGAGCGCGGACCACAAGGTGTTCCTGTCCGGCTATATGCTGGGCGGGGCCCCCTACAACTGGACCGACGGCGAGGGAAATGCCCTGGCCAAGGTAGGCGAGTGGCAGACCCTGACCGGCGAGGAGCAGATCAATGCCTATAACACCGTGGCCGGGATCCCGGAGGGGCTGGCCAGAGTGTTCATCACCGGCAACAGCTCCAGCATCTACGGCGGCGGGATCGGCAGCAACGGCAACGTCTATATCGGCGAAGATGAAGGCGTCCTGACGCTGACCAAGAAGGTGGACGGAAGCACCAGCGAGACCTCCTTCACCTTTGAGGTCAAGATCGGTGACAAGACCGAGACCGTTACCCTGAAGGCCGGCGAGACCAAGGTCTGGAGCGGCCTCACTGCGGGCACAGGGTACTCGATCGTCGAGATGGATTCCAAGGCCGACAAGACCACCATCACTGTGAACGGTGAGACGGTCACCGAGGCCAAGGGCACGATCACAGCGGAGTCTGCGGGCATCGCAGAGGTGGAGTTCACCAACACGTATAATCCTCCCCCTGTCCAGCCCCAGACCGGCAGCCTGACCATCACCAAGGTGGTCAGCGGCGGTCCCGAAAGCGCCAGCACCGAGAAGGGATACACCTTCACCATCCAGGGCCCTGAGGATCTGAACGGCACCTTCGACGGGGTGACCTTTGAGAACGGCAAGGCCACTGTGACCATCACCGGCGCGGGCAGCAAGACCATCAGCGGTCTGGCGTCCGGCACCTATACGGTGACGGAGGTCAAGGCCGACGCGGAGGTCAGCGGCTACACGCTGAGCATCACCGGTGAAGGCGATGTGACGGTGGCGGCCGGTGGGACCGGCGAGGTCACCATCACCAACACCTACACTCCCGACGAGCCTGAAAAGCCCGAGGAGCCCGGGAAGCCGGAGGAGCCCGACGAGCCTGATGAGCCCGATGAGCCCGACGACGATGACCCGGACGATCCCCCCGAGGAGCCCCCTGTGGAGGTCCCCGAGGAGGAGGTCCCCCTGGTAGAGATCCCGGAAGAGGAGCCCCCTCTGGCCGAGATCCCCGAGGAGCCTGAGGAGACAGAGGAGGTCGAAGTCCCCGAGGAGGAGGTCCCCCTGTCCGACGTCCCCCAGACCGGCGACGGCTCTGCCAAGTGGTACGCGATGACCCTGCTGTCTGCGGCCGCTCTGGCGGTCATCTCCCTGTTCCAGGGAAAGAAGGACCAGGAGGGCTGATGTCCCCCGAACGGCCTGGACGGCCGTGACCCCAGCGAAAGAGCCGGGACCCATATAGGGTCCCGGCTCCTCTCATCTGTCAGTCCTGGAACATGGGGGTGGAGAGATAGCGCTCCCCGCTGTCAGGCAGGAGCACCACGATGGTCCGCCCCTCGTTAGCCGGCCGTCTGGCCAGCTGGATGGCCGCCCAGAGGGCCGCGCCGGAGGAGATCCCCACCAGAACGCCCTCGGTCCGGCCCATGAGCCGGCCTGCGGCGTAGGCGTCCTCCTCTTTCACGGTGACGATCTCGTCATAGATCCCGGTGTCCAGCACCTGGGGGACGAAGCCCGCACCGATCCCTTGCAGGCCGTGGGGGGCTGCGCTCCCGCCGCTGAGCACCGGGGAGGCGGCGGGCTCCACGGCCACGATCTCCACATCGGCCTTCTGCTCCCTCAGATATCGGCCCACACCGGTGATGGTGCCGCCAGTGCCCACGCTGGCCACGAAGATGTCCACCTGACCGCCGGTGTCCCGCCAGATCTCGGGCCCGGTGGAGGCGCGGTGGGCCGCCGGGTTGGCCGGGTTGTCGAACTGGCCGGGGATGAAGCTGCCTGGGATCTCCCGAGCCAGCTCCTCCGCCCGCCGGATGGCCCCCTGCATCCCCTGGGCCCCCGGGGTGAGGACCACCTCCGCGCCATAGGCCCCCATGAGCTTCCGGCGCTCCACGCTCATAGAGTCGGGCATGACGATGACGGTCCGGTAGCCCCGGGCGGCGGCCACACAGGCCAGACCGATCCCCGTGTTCCCCGAGGTGGGCTCGATGATCACCGAACCGGGCCTCAGCAGGCCCCTGGCCTCCGCGTCGTCGATCAGCGCCCTTCCCACCCGGTCTTTCGCGCTCCCGCCGGGATTGAGGTGCTCCAGTTTGGCCAGGATCCGGGCGCGGAGGCCCTCCCGCTGCTGGATCCGGACCAGCTCCAGCAGGGGCGTCCCGCCGATCAGCTGATCCACAGATGTGTAGATACCGCTCATATATCGATCCCTCCTTACAGATCCTTCGGTCATGGGTCCTGGGACTGGTCCAGGTCCTTCTGGGTCACCGGCCGGTACGGCAGCCAGATATACCGTTCGTCGGTGAGGTCCACCGCTCCGGCCGGATCCTCCCCGCTGTACAGGGCCAGGGCCAGATCGATCATAGCCTGGGCCTGGCCCCGGCCGTCGTTGAGGACGGTGCCATACAGCTGTCCCGCCGCCACCGCCTCCAGGGCGGGGGCGGTGGCGTCCACTCCCACGATCAGGGGCCAGTCCTCCATAGGGCGGCCCGATTCGTTCAGCGCGTCGATGGCCCCTAGGGCCATATCGTCGTTATTGGACAAGATCACCTCGATTTGACCGCCGAACTCCTCCAACCACTGCTGGGTGCGGGCGGCGGCCTGGGCCCGGTTCCAGTTGGCGGTGTCCCGGGCCAGCCGCTCCACCTCCACCCCACCGTCGGTGAGGGCTTTGATGGAGTATTCCGTGCGCAGGAGGGCGTCCTGATGGCCGGGTTCCCCCTCCAGCATGGCGTATTGGAGCACTCCGTCGCCGCTGCGGTCCCACCGTGCCCGGTCCTGCTCCCAGGCGTCCAGCACCAGCTGGCCCTGGAGGATCCCGCTCTCCGGGGCGCTGGCCCCCACATAATAGGTCTGATCCCAGCGCTGGATGTCCTCCGCCACCGGCTGACGGTTGAAGTAGATCAGTGGGACCCCCTCCGCCGCCGCCTTGTCGCTGATCACTGCCGCCGCCGTCCGGTCCACCAGGTTGACGCACAGCACGTCGCACCCCCGGTCCAGGAACCGGTCCACCTGGTCCATCTGGACGGTCTGGTTGCTCCGGCTGTCCGAGATCAGAAGGGTGATCTTCAGGCCGGTGGCCTTCTCCGCCTCCTGGGCCAGCTGCTCCAGGTCCTGGGACATGGAGGAGATGAAGGTGTCGTCCTGGGCGTACAGGGCCACGCCGATCCGCAGGCTGCCGTCCTGCCGCCGCTGCCCGCCGCAGGCGGCCAGCAGCAGGAGGAGGCTCAGCAAAAAGAGGGCCCCGGTCCGGCCCGCCGTCTCACCGGCCGGAGGATGACATGATCGGGAACAGCAGCTTTTGATTTTCCGGTGCATAGATATCCTCCCCTCGCACGATCGAAAAGGCCAGCGGGCCCGGGTCCTGTCTGTCCGCTCTCATCGCCGCCTCCACCGCCTGACGCACCGCCAGATAGCCGGCGGCATAGTCGCTCCAGGCCGCCAGAGCGGAGATGTTCCCCCGCTCCAGCTGGGCGGTGATGGCGGCGCCGGAACCCACCCCGTAGAGGGCGAAGCCCAGCTCCTCCGCCTCCTTCCGCTCGGCGGCCTGCTGGGTGGCCAGGGGCTCGAAGGCCATCACCCACCGCTCCTCGGGGCGGTCCTGAGGCAGGGCGGCGGCCTGCCGTACGGGCACGCCCCGTTCCTCCAGCGCCGCCCGGGCCCCCTCCGCCCGGGCCCCTATACCCGTCTGGGGGAGGGGATCGAGCAGCAGCACCGGTCCGCCCGTCCAGTCCTCCAGCAGGGCCAGGGCCAGCCGGCGGCCCACCTCCTCGTCTGTCGGGGCCACGATCCCCGCCGCCCCCTCCACAGAGGACTCCAGCGTCACCACCGGACAGTGGTCGGGCCGCTGGGACAGGGCGAGGGTCAGATCGTCCGGGCCAGCGGGGACCACCACCAGGGCGTCGGCGCCGCCGTCTATCTCCCGAAAGAGGATCGCGGTCTGCTCCTCGCTGTCGTTCTGGACGGTGAGGGTGAGGAAGCGCAGCTCCGCCCCCAGCTCGTCCGCCGCCTGCTCCATCCCCTGGCGGGCCACGGTCCAGCCGGAGCTGTCGGTATCCCGGAGGAGGATGGACAGGGACAGCAGCGGGGGGGATCTCCGGACCTGGAGGAGCTGGGGAGCCGCCAGGGTGAGCACCACCAGGCTCCCCAATACCCCCAGGATGATGATCTCCACCAGATCGTTCCGGTCTCTCTTCATAGGACCTCCCCCTCCTGACAGCGCGCCGCCTCCTCCCGGGTGAGGGCGGGCAGGCGGATCCGGACCAGAGTGCCCTCGTCAGGCTCGCTGAGGATGGTCAGCCCGTACCCCGCCCCGAAGGTGAGGCGGATCCGCTGATGGACGTTGCGCACCCCGATTCCAGATCCGCTGGTGCGCACCTCCGGCCGGTCCTCGTCCAGCAGAGAGGCGGCCACCTCGGGCCGCATCCCCAGGCCATTGTCCGCCACATCGACGATCAGGGCGTCCCCCTCCCGATAGGCGGACACCTGGATCAGCCCGTCGTCCTCGGCGTTGGCCATGCCGTGGTAGATCGCGTTCTCCAAAATGGGCTGGACGATCAGTTTTAGGGTATACAGCCCCTCGGTGTCCGCCCCGGTCTGGATCCGGCTGGTGAACCGGTTCTTGAAGCGGATCTGCTGGATGTTCATATAGTGCTTGGCGTGGTCCAGCTCGTCGGTCAGGGGGATGATGCTCTTCCCTTTGCTCAGGGAGATCCGGAAGAACCTGGCCAGGGAGGTGACCATCTGGATCGCCTCGTCCTGCTGGCCCGACTCTGTCATCCAGATCACCGAGTCCAGGGTGTTGTACAGGAAGTGGGGGTTGATCTGGGATTGGAGCACCTCCAGCTCGCTGCGGCGCTTCTGGCTCTCCTGATGGATGATGTCGTCCATCAGGTGGCGCATGGTGGACACCATGGACCGCACCGACCGGCTCAGATGCTGGACCTCGTAGCAGCCGCCCTCCTCGATCTCCACGTCCTCCCGGCCGCTCTCCAGTTCCTTGATGGACTGCTCCAGCCGGCGGATGGGGTCGGCGATCCGGGCGGAGATGCGGAAATTCAAAAAGGCCATGAGGAAGATGGCGAAGAAGAGCAGGGACAGGCCGAAGAGGAAGAGCTGGGGGGAGGCGGTGAGCCAGCTGGCGGCGGGAGCCACCCCCACCAGCTTCCAGCCGGTGTAGCCCACCGTCTTCACCGTGACCTGCCGGGCCTGGCCCTGGAACCGCTCCCGGTGGCTGCCGTCCCGATAGCCGGCGGCGGCCCGGTTGTTCTCCTCCAGCAGGCCGGCGTAGATCAGCTGCTGCCTGGGGTGGTAGATCAGCTCCCCGTCTCCGTCGATCAGGTAGAGGTAGCCCCCCTCCCCCAGGGTCACCCCCCGGCACACCTGCTCGATCCCGCTGAAGCTCATATCCACCAGCAGGACGCCCCCCTCTGTGACCCCGTCCCGGGTGAGCTCCACGTGGTGGCTCAGCGACACCACCCAGCGGTATGGGGAGTCGGGATCGTCGAAGATATCCTGGACATGGGGGGTGGAGAAGTGGAGGTTCTCCATGCTCTGGACGGCGGACTGGAACCAGTCGCTGCGCGCCGGGGCGGCCGAGGTCTTCATGGCGGACAGAGGGGCGGCGGACACCAGGGCCCCCCGGCTGTCGAAGACGGCCAGGGAGACCAGGTCGTCCCGGTTCTCCTCGTGGAGGAGGGACAGCGGACCGGCGATCCCCTCCTGGGCCAGATCCGTGTCCTTCAGGACCTGGTAATATACCGTGTCAGCGATGCGCATCATCCGCCGCAGATAGCTGTCCAGATTCAGGTTGGCCTGGGCCAGGACCCGCTGGCTGTTCTCCGCCACCAGCTGTTCGCTCGCGGAGGAGAAACGCCAGATCAGGCTGATCCCCATGAGGAGGATCCCCACTGCAGCCACCGCGGTGAAGGACAGGGAGAGGACCATCTGGATGCTCATCCGGCGGTACCGCTCCCCCCACTGGGCAGTGAGATCGCGGAAAAAGGTCACAGGCGCACCTCCTCTCTCATTTTTGTCAAAGCGTCAGCCCTGTCCCCTCTGTCCCGCCCGGAACTTGGAGGGAGACAGGCCGAAATGCCGCTTGAACACATAGCTGAAGTAGTTGGGATCGGAGAAGCCCGTCTTCTCCGCGATCCGGTAGGTCTTCTCGTCGGTGTCTCGAAGCAGGCGCACCGCCTCGTCCATGCGCACCTGGGTGACATAGGCGGTGAAGCTCATCCCCACCTCCCGCTTGAAGAGGGTGGAGAAATAGGTGGGGGACAGGTGGATATGGGCGCACAGGGCCTCCACGCTGAGCTGTTCGTCGGCGTAATGGCCGGCGATATACTCCTTGGCCTGCTCCACCAGGCGCCAGGTGGAGTCAGTGCGCTGCTTTCCAAGCAGCGCATGGAGCTTCAGACACCGCTCCCCCAGCCACCGGCCCAGCTCCTCCAGGCTGGAGAAGTCAGAGATGGACACCGCGCCGGTGAAGTTGGCCCCAAAGATCTCCTCCACCCCCACGCCGCCGGACCGGGCCAGGCGGACCAGGCAGGTGACCATCTCCAGCAGGAACAGGTGGCACTTGGACAGGGACAGCCCCGTCTGATTCAGCCGCTCCATCAGCCCCCGGACCACCTGCTCCACCTCCTCGGGGGAGCCCAGCTTGACGGCGGCGGACAGCAGACGCTGGTCCTTCTCCTCGAAGGAGAGGTCGGCGGTGGACTGGGGCTCCAGGTCGCCGATATAGATGGCCCGGCCGCCCCCGGTGAGGGCCCGGTAGTCCAGGGCGGAGCGGGCCCCCTCCACGCTGCGGTGCAGCTCCTCCGGCCCCTGACAGATCGTGCCCACCCCCGCGGTGAGGGGGATCCCCAGATAGCTCTGAGACAGCAGGCTCAGCCGCTCCAGCTCCTCCAGCAGGGGGTAGAGCCGGTCCGGCCCGGAAAGCTGGACCAGCAGGGCCGCTGTGTCGCTGTAGAGGAGCACCTGAGCGGTACAGCCCTCCAGGACGAAGTGCTCGCTGAGGAAGGACTGCACCGACAGGAGGATCAGCTCGTCCCGCCCGGCCTCTCCTCCGTCTCCTCCCAGGTCTGCGTGGACCAGGGCGGCGATCCACAGCCCCGCAGGCAGCTCGATCTCATACCGGGCGGCCCGGTCCTGGACCTGGCCGGCGCCGAGCTGTCCGCTGAGGAGCCGGGTGTAGAACAGCTCCCGGAGGACGGGCAGGCTCTCGTCATACCGGCGGCGGAGGGTCTCCATGTCCCGCCGTTCCATGCGCTGCTCATCCAGCTGACGGCGCAGCTTGGCCAGCACCTCCATCAGCTCCGGGGCGTTGATCGGCTTGAGGATATACTCCGACACCCCTGCCCCCATGGCCTGGCGGGCGTATTCGAAATCGTCGAAGCCGGAGAAGACCACCAGCTTGGCCCCGGGCAGGGATTGCCGCAGGTGGCGGCACAGCTCCAGGCCGTCCATGAAGGGCATCTTGATATCGGTGAGCACCACGTCGGGCTGGAGCTGCTCCGCCAGCTCCAGGGCCTCCTCCCCGTTGCCCGCCTCTCCCGCCAGGACGAAGCCCAGACTGGACCAGTCGATCTTCCGGCCGATCCCGGTGCGGATCTCCTCCTCGTCATCCACCAGCAGGACCCGGTATTCCTCCATCAGCGATCACCTCCCTCCCATTATAATCAAAGGGCACGGAAAGAATCAAGGATCCTTTTCCTGCGCCCAGGTGTTAGGATCTGACCAGGCCGTTTTTGATGGCGTATCTTCCCGCTTGAGAAGCGGCTGTACCGGTCTTCAGGCTGGCCGGCGCTGTGATGTCAGGATGCCCCATTTGGAAAGGGGGGCCGGCGCGTTCGCGCCAGCCCCCATGGACCGGATGGATATCACTTCTTAGCCAGATACTTGCGCAGGTCGAGGGCGACGGCCACGATGATGACCAGGCCCTGGGCCACGAAAGTGTAGGCGGGGTCCAGGCGCAGGAACTGCAGGCAGATCTTCAGGATCTCGAAGACCAGCACGCCCACCAGGACGCCGGACACCTTGCCCACGCCGCCGTTAGCGGATACACCGCCGATGGTACAGGCGGCGATGGCCTCCAGCTCGTAGCCGTAGGCGGTGGCGGTGGAGGCGCCGCCGGCTTTGGCGCCCACCAGGAAGCCAGCCAAGCCGTACAGGACGGAGGCCAGCACATAGATGCGGATGATGGTGGCGGAGACGTTGACGCCGGCCACCTGGGCGGCGCTCTCGTTGCCGCCGATGGCGTACATGTACTTGCCGTGGCGTGTCTTGTTATACAGGAACCAAATGAACAGGCCCACGATCACAGCAAAGATGGCCAGATAGGGGACAAAATCCAGAACAAAGCCCACAGGCGTGTCGCTCAGATTGGCCTTTTCCTCTAAAAACAGGCCGCTCACATCTTCCGCACCGGTCTTGAGGGTGCCGCTGGCCACCTTCAGGTAGCTCTTCTTATAGCCGCCCATAGGCTGGTTGCCGGTGGAGATGGAGCAGATGCCGTAGACCACCAGCTGCATGCCCAAGGTGGCGATGAAGGGGGGCACCTTCAGATAGGCGATGACCGCGCCGTTGACCGCGCCGAAGACGGACATGACCGCCATGACGATCAGCATAGCGACGAACCAGGGGATGTCAGGCAGGTCGGGGAACATTTTGGCGGCGTAGTCCATTTGCTGGAGCAGCATGGCGGACACGCAGGCGGCCAGGCCCACCTGGCGGCCGGCAGACAGGTCGGTGCCCTTGGTGATCAGACAGCCGGACACGCCGCAGGCGATGATGAACCGGGGAGCCATGTTGATGATCAGGTTCTTGAAGTTGCTCTGACTGACGAAGTTCTCGGAATTGAAGAAGGTGAACACGGCCAGCAGCAGGACCAGCAGGATGATCGCGTAGTCAGAAACGAATTTTTTGGGGTTGAACGAATTGATTCTCTCCATATCTTTCTCTCCTCCTTACTCGAATCGGGTGGCTAGGGCCATGATGTTCTCCTGGTTGGCCTCCGCGCCGTCGATGAAGCCGGTGACCCGGCCGTCGCACATGACCATCACCCGGTCGGACATGCCGATGAGCTCGCTCATCTCAGAGGAGATCATGATGATGCTCTTGCCCTGCTTGGCCAGCTCGGCGATGATGCAGTAGATCTCGTATTTCGCGCCCACGTCGATGCCGCGGGTGGGCTCATCCAGGATGAAGATATCCGGGTCGTTAGCCAGCCAGCGGCTGATCAGCACCTTCTGCTGGTTGCCGCCGGACAGGGACTGGATCTGGGTCTTGGAGGACGGGGTCTTGATCGACAGCTTGGCCACGTTTTCCTGGACCAGCTGCTCGATCTTGGCGTCGTCCAGCATGATCCCCCCGATCAGGTACTGGTTCAGGGAGGCGATGGACACATTGTCCGCGATGGAAAGCACCCCCAGGATGCCGGTGGCCCGGCGGTCCTCGGTGAGCATGGCGATCCCCGCCTTGATGGCGTCCTTGGGCTGATCGATCTTCAGCTCTTTGCCCTGGTAGGTGATCTTGCCCGCCGTGTGGCACCGCAGGCCGAACAGGCCCTCCATCAGCTCGGTGCGCTGGGCGCCCACCAGGCCGGCGACGCCCAGGATCTCCCCCTTGCGGACGTTGAAGGTGGCGTGGCGGAAGCTCTTGGGATCGATGGAGGTGAAGTCCTCCACCTCGAAGACCACCTCGCCGGGGATGTTCTCCCGCTTGGGGAACAGGTCGGTCAGCTCCCGGCCCACCATCTTGGTGATGATGAAGTCGGTGGTCAGCTCCTTGGCGCTCCAGGTGCCCACATACTGGCCGTCCCGCATGATGGTGACCTCGTCGCTGATGCGGAGGATCTCGTCCATCTTGTGGGAGATGTAGACGATGGAGACCCCCTTCGACCGCAGCTCATCGACGATGGTGAACAGGGCCTCTACCTCGGCGGCGGTGAGGGAGGAGGTGGGCTCGTCCAGGATGAGCACCTTGCAGTCGGCGGATACCGCCTTGGCGATCTCCACCAGCTGCATCTGAGACACGCTCAAAGTGCCCAGTTTGGCCCTGGGGTCGTAGTTCAGGTGGACCTCCTTCAGCACCTGGGCGGCGTCCTCATACATCTTGTCGTGGTCCACCACCAGACCGCGGCACTTCATGGGGTAGCGGCCCACATAGATGTTCTCGCCGATGCTGCGCTCGGGGATGGGCTGGAGCTCCTGGTGCACCATGGCGATGCCCCGGTGGAGGGCGTCCAGCGGGCCCTTGATCTGGACCTTCTCCCCCTCATAGATCACTTCGCCCTCGTCCATGTGGTAGATGCCGAACATGCACTTCATCAGCGTGGACTTGCCGGCGCCGTTCTCCCCCATCAGGGCGTGTACGGTGCCGGGGCGGAGCTTGAGCTGGGCGTGGTCCAGGGCCTTGACGCCGGGAAAGGTCTTCACCACACCGCTCATTTCCAAACGATATTCTGACAATTCACAGTCCCCCTCTTTCCTGATCAGACTTCCGGTGTAGGGCGCGACGACCCCGGCGCGCCGGGGCTCCGGTCCTGCCGGGCAGCGTGCCGAGTCGTCACGCCCTACGAAGACGCTCCTCCGGACCGGTCCGGAGAAGATCGAAACGGGGTGCGTGCGCACCTGCGCACGCACCCCAAAAAAGCCTTGCGATGGTACGGCCGATCACTTCATGAAGTCGCCCACGTTCTCGGGAGTGACCTTCACATAGTCGACATACACGCTCTGCTCGCCGGAGGCGTAGGTGGCGCCGCCCAGCAGCTTCTCCATCTCTGCCACAGCGGCGGTGGCCTGGCCCACGGCGTCGTTCAGCACGGTGCCGGTCATGTTGCCGTTCTTGACTTCCTCCAGAGCGGCGGCCAAGGCGTCCACGCCCACCAGGTAGATGTCCTTGTTGACCGTGCGGCCGGCCTGCTTGATGGCCTGCAGGGCGCCGATGGCCATGTCGTCATTGTTGCAGAAGATGACCTCGATCTGGTCGCCGAACTGGGCCAGGTCGTTGGCGGCGATCTCCTGGCCGCGGTTGCGGTCCCAGTCGCCGCGGGTCAGATTGAGCTGCTTGACCTCCTTGCCCGCATCGGTGAGGGCCTTGACAGAGTACTCGGTGCGCAGCTGAGCGTCGATGTTCTCGGGGTCGCCCTGGATCATGATGTAGTTGATCACGCCGTCGCCGTTGATGTCGCCCTGGTTCGCGGTCTCCAGGATCAGCTCGCCCTGGAAGGTGCCGGACTGAGCGGCGTTGCAGCCCACATAGACCAGCTTGTCGTAGGCGGACATCTGCTCGGCGGTGGGCTCACGGTTGATGAGCACGGTGGGGATGCCGGCGTTCTTCACGGTGTCGATGATCTGATCGGCGGCGGAGGTCATGACGGGGTTGATGATCAGCGCGTCCACCTTCTGGGTGATGAAGGTGTTGATCTGCTCGTTCTGCTTGGCCTGGTCGTTGTTGCCGTCCACCACGGTGACCTTGTAGCCCTTGCTCTCCAGGATCTCCTGGAGGGAGTTACGATAGGTGGTCATGAAAGCGTCGTCGAACTTATAGATGCACACGCCCACGGTGCCGCCCTCGGGGATGGTGGGATCGGAGGCATCGGAGCCGCCGCCCTGCTGGGACTGAGAGCTGCCGCCGCTGGAGCTGCCGCCGTTGTTCGCGGGATCCTTGGTCTCCTTGCCGCCGCAGCCGGCCAGCAGGCCAAGGCTCATGACGACAGCCAGAGCAAGAGCAAGTGTCTTCTTCATTCTTGTTTCCTCCTAATTTTTGATAGGTTTTGTCTCGGGTCCCGGGGAGATCCCGGTCCACGCCCTACATTGTATCGGGTAGGTCCCAAAAAAACGATAGAAAATTCTTGGATGAACCATGAAAAAACTTCAGATCCCTGCCGGACAGGGGGGACCGCTCTCTGGGCGGGGGAGATGATGGGTCTTGCGGAGCGGACCGATCCATATTATAATGGTGGATGACCTTTCAGGAAAGGAGCGGATCCCATGAAGATCATAGACGCTCACCTCCACCTCTTCCCCCCCTCTCCTAGTACCGACGCCATGGCCCGGGCCGTGGGCCATGAGAACTCCGCCGGCCATCTGCGCCAGGCGTACGGCCGGCTGGGGATCGTCCACGGGGTGGTCATGGGCAACCGGAGCCTGGAGCTGGACTACCACACCTATCCCGCCGATCTGTTCCACTACTGCATCGGCTTGGACAGCGCCCTGATGGACCAGGGGGACAGGCCCATCCCCGACCTGGCGGAGCGGGTGGAGGCCCATCTGGAGCGGGACGCCTGCTGCGGGGTGAAGCTCTACCCTGGATACAACAAACTGTGGCTGTCCGACCCCGTCTATGAGCCCGTCTATGAGCTGGCCGCCCGGTATGACAAGCCGGTGGCTGTCCACATGGGTCTCACCTCCATGGCCCGGGCCCATCTGAAATACTGCCACCCTTTGGCCTTGGACGAGGTGGCGGCGGACCACAGGAGGACCCGGTTCGTCATGTGCCACTTCGGCAACCCCTTCCTGGACGCCGCCGCAGCCGTGGTGGAGAAGGATCCCAACGTGTCCGCCGACCTGTCCGGTCTGCTGGAGGGCCGGGTGGATCTCGATGCCTACTTCCGCGAGCAGGCGGGCTACGCCGGTCTCCTCACCACCTGGCTCACCGCCATCGGCCGGTGGGACGACCTGATGTATGGCACCGACTGGCCCATCGTCAATCTGGAGGAGTATATCCGCTTCATCCAGCGGCTGGTGCCGGAAAAGCACTGGGAGAAGGTGTTCTTCTCCAACGCCAACAGGATCTACGGCCTGGGACTGTAAAAAAGAGGGGCGCCGTCCGTCAGGACGGCGCCCCTCTTTGCATGGTGTGGTCATCCCTCTCAGTTGGGCAGGTATCTCCACTCCCCGTCCTCCAGGACCAGAGAGAACTGAAGGGGATACAGATCATCGCCAAATTCTTCATGGCCTGCAAATACCGCCCTATCGGCGGTCCGGGAGATCAGCCGGTCCACCTCGATCATGCCATCGCCTCCTAAGCCCAGCAGATACCCGCAGTACACCCCACCGTTTGCCTCCACAAAATTTCTGGAGATGGAAGATGCGCCCTCACCCTCGAAGGGCACTTGGCGGGAGAAGATGCTGTACCAATACTGCCGGGCAGCCTCCTCCACCTGGGCGACGGTCTGATATCCGATCACACGGTAGTATCTCATATCAGAATACCCATCGTTCAGAGTGATGCTGTCCTGCTGATCGGTCTCGATGAAATGGGCGTTAACGAGATATTGATCCACATAGCTCGCCCGCTCCATCAGATCCTTCGCCAACTGGAGCAGGGCCTCGTCGGACAGGGCCTGGGCATCAGATCCCCCCGACCCGCTGCCGGTGTCCAGGGTGACCTGCTTGGCGGCGTCGTCCCAGCCCACGCCGAAGCCCAGGATGGCCCCCAGGTCCCGGAGCTTGAAGTAGGTGTAGCCGCCCCCCTGGTCGTCCAGCAGGGTGAAGGCGGTGAGATCCACCGCCTCGCCGGTCACCTTCAGCCCTGTGGTGCCCCCGGTGTAGCGCCGGTCGCCGGTGAAGGGGGTGGTCATCTCGCCGCCGGCGGGGGTGTAGGCCCGCCCGGGGACCACCCGGATGGAGCCGTCGTACTCCACCGCGAACTGGGCCGATGTCCCGTTGAGGGCGTAGGCCAGGTCCCGCAGCTTGACGTAGTTGGTGCCGAAGCCGCTGGCGTTCCTCAGGGCGTACATCTGAAAGGTCACCGGTTTGCCGTCGATGGATACGGTCTGACTGGCCGCATAGGCGGTGCCGGCAGGTGGGATCTGCTCCACAGTTACGGCGGGGACCGCCGCTGCCGCGGACACCATAGTGACCGCCATGCACAGGGCCAGCCCCAGGGACGATAGTTTGTTCCGCATCGATATGCCTCCTCTTTCTCTCATTATTTTCGCGAGGATCCCGTTTACAGGGATAGGATACCACGGCCCGCCGGCCGTTTCAACAGATCGGGGAAAGATCCTGCATAGAAAAAGCACCTGCGGGAGGGCCTTTTGACATCCTGAGGGCGCCGTCCGTCAGGACGGCGCCCTATTTCACAGCAGCAGCGCGATCAGAGGGATAGTGCCCAGACACAGCAGGCTGGACAAAAAGATGGCCCGGGCGGCCAGCTGGGTACAGCCGCCGTATTGCTCCCCCAGCATGGCGGCCGCAGCCAGGGAGGGCATGGACATATTGATCAGGGCGGCCCCCAGGACCAGGGGGTGGATCCCGGGCAGGGACCGCATCACCCCCCAGGCCAGCAGAGGGAAGAGGAGCAGCCGCACGCCGGCGGAGGCGAAGACGTCCCGGTCCTTCAGGATATCGGTCACCCGGCCCTGGGACAGGTTCATCCCGGTGATGAGCATGGACAGGGGGGTGGTGACGTTGGACAGGTAGACCAGAGGTGTCTCGATGGCGTCGGGGAGCTGGATCTGGGTGAAGTAGAGCAGCAGGCCGATGGCCATAGACAGGTTGACCGCGCTGAAGATGACCTTTTTCCAAGAGATGGGCGCGGACGCGCCCCCCTTGGGCAGGTCCATGCACACCATCTTGGCCCCCACGCTGTAAGCCAGCAGGGTGAAGGGGACGGACATGATCACCGTCAGGGTGAGGCCCTCCTCCCCGAAGAGGGCCAGGGCGATGGGAAAGCCCATGAAACCGTTGTTGAAGAAGGTGGTGGTGCAGCACCACATCCCCCGCCGGCCCTCCGGCACCCGGAACACCTTGGACAGGACCAGGGACAGGAGGGCGAAGAGGGGCACCAGCACCGCCCCCAGGGCGAACATCCAGCCCCCCAGGACCAGGAAGGAGGGGTCGAAGGGCTGGAGCAGGGAGGTGAGGACGGTTGCGGGGAGGGTGATCTTCATCAGCAGGGTGCTCAGCGGCTTGGACGCCTCTGCGGGGAGGAGCCCCGCCCGCACCGCGAAGAAGCCCACCCCGATCAGCAGGAAGAGCCCCATCAGACTGGAGAACAGGACAGCCATATCCATAAACAGGATCATCTCTCTCTATGACCAGGATGGACCGCCGGCAGGCGATGCTGCCGGCGGCCGTGTGATATCCTTTACCGGTTCTTGAAGGCGGTGACCTTCTCCTTGTTGACGAAGGCCCGCATGGCGTCCTTCTGGTCCTCGGTGGAGAAGCACAGTCCGAAGGCCTCAGCCTCGAAGGCGGCGCCGGTGACCATGTCGGTCTGCATCCCCCGGTGGATCGCCGCCTTGGACTGGCGGACCGCCACCTGGGCGTTGGCGGCGATGGCGTTGGCCAGCTCCAGGGCCTGGTCCATCAGCTCCTCGGCGGGGCAGACGCGGCTCACCAGGCCGATGCGCGCCGCCTCCTCCGCCTTGATCACCTTGGCGGTGAGGATCAGCTCCATGGCGTTGGACACGCCCACGATCCGGGCCAGCCGCTGGGTGCCGCCGAAGCCGGGGGTGATGCCCAGGCCCACCTCGGGCTGGCCGAACTTGGCCTTCTCGCTGGCCAGGCGGATGTCGCAGGCCATGGACAGCTCGCATCCGCCCCCCAGGGCGAAGCCGTTGACGGCGGCGATGGTGGGCTTGGTCAGGTTCTCCAGCTTCAGGAACACCCCGTTGCCGTAAGCGCCGAAGGCCTTGCCCTCCACAGCGGTGAAGTTCGACATCTGGCCGATGTCCGCCCCGGCCACGAAGGACCGGCCCGCCCCGGTGACGATGGCCACCAGGATCTCGGGATCCGCCTCCACCTGGTCCAGCACGGCGTCCAGATCCTCCAGCACCTGCTTGTCCAGGGCGTTCAGCGCCTCGGGCCGGTCCATGGTGACGATCCCCACAGGGCCCTTCTTCTCCAGTTTCACGAAAGCCATAGGATGGTTCCTCCTTATTTTTTAAGTGGCGCCCCCATTATAGCGGATATTTCCAGAAAGGGCAAGGGGCTTTTCTCAGTCGTACTCATACAGCGTATAGCTGTTCAGACCTCCGTCTGCATCATAGGAGTCCATGCGGACCAGTTTTCCATCCGCATCATATATTGGTGACCCAATGACGGTGGGATAGTTTGAGCCGCAGTCTTCTAACTTGGTCAACCGTCCCTGCTCATCATAATACTCTATTTCCTCCAAGCGGCTGCCATCATCGCTTATACTCACTAACTTCCGATGATCTGGTCGATCCTCCGTAACTGTGAAAGGACCCCATTGCGCTAAGGTCCCCGAATCGTTGTAAATGAATCCACAAACAGATTCATCTCCTGTAAAAAGGTCATGCGTCCCGCTCTTTCCGATCCTCCCCTGTCCATCCGGAAAGAGCGTTATCTCTGCGATCAACTCGCCATCAACGGTGTAGGACAAGGCTCTGGAATAGGTATACATGTCCCGCAGGCGCATCACATCGGGCACAGGGGCCAGCACATCGAGGCCGGAGTCGGCTTTGACCGCCTCGGCTAGGGCGCTGTCCTCCTCCAGCTCCGCCCTCACGAAGGCGGGGACGGAAGCGGCGGTAAGGGGCTCCACCTCCAGCGACCCGTCTTCTGTCAGGACGGCCATCTCCCCGGCGCTGATCGTGACATCCTGCTCTCCGGCGGCGACGGTCACCGTCCCCTCCAGCAGGGCGGCGGTGCCGTCCGACACCCACCCGCAGGTGCCCCGGATGCCCACCAGCATGGTGGAGGTGCGGATCTCCATGGTCTCGTCCTCTGCCAGAGGCTCGGTCACGAGGAAGAACAGCGACCCAGACACCACCTCGATCTCCAGAGCCCTGCCGTCCTTCTGGATCTGGATCTCGCTGTCCTGGTCCAATTTGGTCAGCTTCACCCGGTCCAGATCGATCCAGGCGTAGCTGTCTGTCCGGGTGTCCACCCCGTAACCGGAGTACAGCCCCAGATCCTCCTTGGGCTGGATGGGCCTGTCCTCGCCGTCGGCTACCTCGACCGTCCCCTGGGTGCGCCGCAGGCGCATGGTGGCCGCTGCGGCATCAGAGCTGCCCCCGCAGGAGGTCAGCAGCAGCGCCAGGGCCAGGAGGAAAGAAAGTCGTTTTTTCATGACCGTGCTCCTTTTCGTGCTCAGATAGGCCCATTATAGTATGAGCTCTCACGGGATGCAACCAAAAATGGATAAATCCGCCTCCTCCCGAATAAGATCATCAGGAAGGGAGGGGGTCGTCTTGTCTGAAAAAATGCTGTCCGCCAGGAGGGGGGCGCTGTTCCTCACGGCCCTGAGCGCGGTGTCTCAGGTGCTGGGCTTCTTCTACCGGGTGGTCCTGTCCCGGATGGTGGGGGCAGAGGTGATGGGGCTCTACCAGCTGATCATGCCGGTGTACTCGGTGATCCTGTCCCTCACCGCTGTGGGGCTGACCTCGGCGGTGTCCAACCTCACCTCCCGGCACCTGGCCCTGGGGGACCGGAGGGCGGCGGATCAGACCATCTCCGTCTGTCTGAAGCTCTTCTTCCTCCTGCTGATCCCCCTGGGGGCCGTGGTGATATCCGCCTCTGACGCGATCTCGGTCCATCTTCTGGGAGACGCCAGGACCCAGCTGGGCCTGATCCTGCTGATCCCCTGCGCCGCCCTCACCGGGGTGGAGAACTTCCACAAGCACTACTTCTACGGCTCTGGAGCGGTCCGCGCCCCCGCCATCGTGGAACTGCTGGAACAGTTCGTGCGCACCTTTGCGGTGATCGCCCTGCTGGTCCTCTTCCTGCCCCAGTACCCGGAGCGGGTGGTGGGCCTGATCGTGGCGGGGATGGTGGTCTGTGAGATATTCTCCTCCTGCACCCTGGTGGTCCTCTACCGCTGCCGCCGGGGGCCCCTCACCGGCCGGGGGGAGACAGGCCAGGTCCGCCGCCGGCGGATCCTCTCCATCGCCCTGCCCGTGGGCCTCAACGCCCTGCTGGGCAACCTCCTCAGCGCGGCCAACGCCGCCCTCATCCCCCAGAAGCTGGTGGAGGCCGGGCTGGACCGGTCCGACGCGGTATCCCAGTTCGGGGTGGTGTGCGGGATGACCATGCCCATGCTCTCCCTGCCCATCGTCTTCCTGGGGGCCCTGAACCTGGTCCTGATGCCCCGGCTGGCCAGGGCCTGCGCCCTGGACCGGCCCGGACAGGTGCGGCGGCTGGCCTCTCAGGCGGTGTCTGCGGTGTCCGTCCTCGCCCTGCCCTGCATGGCGATGATGGTGGTGGTGGGCCCCGACCTAGGCAGGGCCATGTTCCACCAGGAGGGGGCGGGGGAGCACCTGATCCCCCTGGCCTGCGTCATGGCGATGAGCTGCTTCTGCTCCGTCCTGGCCTGTATCCTTAACGGCGCGGGCCGGCAGAAGACGGTGGCCGGGATCTCCCTGCTGGGGGGCGCGGTCCAGCTGGCCTTCACCCTGGCCCTGGTCCCGCTGCCCGGAGTGGGGATGAGGGGCTATGTGGCCGGAGCGGCCGTCTCCGCCGCCCTGGAGCTGGGGCTGTGCCTGTGGCAGGCTGTCCGGGCCACCGGGATGCGGGTGGAGCCCTTCCGGTGGCTCACCGCCCCGGGCCTGTCCGCCCTTTTGGCGGGACTGACGGCCAACCTGCTCTTCCGATACCTGAAGGACGCGGGCCTGTCCCCCGTCCCGGCCGGGCTGGGCACGCTGGTCTTTGCCCTGATCCTCTACCTGGCCGCCCTCCAGGCCCAGGGGGTCCGGGCCCGGGAGGTGCTCCGCCTGGACTGGTGAGCTCCGGCGCCCTTAGGATCTTGTGGGAAATGTATATTGACATTTGACACCGGATAGGTTATATATGTATTCGAGGAAAATTCGACTGTGCAGAGGGATATGACTGGATGGACGTATCATCTACAGGGCCTGAGGTTTGGGACAACGATAACGAGACTTTGCTGCCATCCTGGCAGCAGGGCCTCGTTTTTATATTTTGACCCTATACAGATCAAAATTGGAGTGATTTCGATGACATTCGCGCAGCTATCTCTGTTCCTCGTCAGACTGCTGGCGGGGACGGGCGTGTTCCTGGTGGGCGTGCATATGCTCACCGCCAACATCGAGCAGCTGGCCACCGGCAAGATCAAGGAGCTGTTCGGGCGGACCGCTGACAAACGGCTGGTCAATGTGGGGATCGGCGCCGCAGCCACGGCGCTGATCCAGAGCTCCGGCGTGACCACGGTGCTGATCGTGGGCTTCGTCAACGTGGGGGTGGTGGACCTGTATCAAGCAGCGGCCATGATCATGGGGGCCAACATCGGCACCACGGTCACCGCCCAGATCGCCGCCCTCAGCGCCTTCCCCGTCACCACCTACATCCAGGTGCTGGTCTTCGTGGGGATGATGATGGCCATGGCCTGCAAGCGGGAGAGCGCCAAAAAGACGGGCAGTATCCTGGCCGGCCTGGGGCTGATCTTCATCGGTCTGGAGCTGATGTCCAACGTGATGAAGGCCGACCGGGCGGGGATCCAGGGCCTGTTCCAGGTGGTCACCCACCCCGTCCTCCTCTTCCTGCTGGGGATCTTCCTCACCGCTCTGGTCCAGTCCAGCTCCGCCACCACCTCGGTGATCATCGCCATGTCGGTGGCCGGACTGACCATCGGCACCGGGGGCAACGAGGTGCTGTATATCATCCTGGGCACCAACATCGGCTCCTGTGTCACCGCCCTGATGTCCTCGGCCACCGCTGGGACCAATGCCCGCCGGGCGGGGCTGATCCATCTGATGTTCAACTCCTTGGGCGCGGGGCTCTTCTTCCTCCTGCTGGCCCTCTGGCCCAGCTTCATGGAGGTCACCTTCCGCCAGTGGTTCTCTGCTCCGGCCACCCAGATCGCTATGTTCCACACCTTTTTCAATGTCACGTGTACGATCCTCTTCCTGCCCCTGTGCGGCGGGTTCGTCCGGGTGTCGGAGCTGCTGATCCGGGACAAGGCCCCCGAGACCGCCCCCACCTTCCTGGACGAGCGTATGCTGTCCTCCGCCTCTCTGGCCATCTCCCTGCTGGACAAGGAGCTGGTCCGCCTGTCTGACACCGCCATGGAGGCCTTCCGCACCGGCTACCGCTCCTTCGCCAAAAAGGACCGGGATCTGGTGGCCCCCACCCAGGAGCTGATCGACCAGGCCAACACCATCTCTCAGACCATGACCGACTACCTGATCCGCCTCTCCGCCCAAAGCAAGCTGGCCGATGAGCGGAGCATCTCCGACCTCCACAGCAACCTGGGGGACATCATGCGTATCGCCGAGATCGCGGACAACCTGACCAAATATGCCCAGCGGTCCATCGACAAGGGCCTGGACTTCTCCGAGACCGTCCGCGGGGATCTGGACGGCATGGTGGGCCGGGTGGAGGACCTGTATGCCCTGACCAAGCGGGCCGTTCTGGACAAGGACGTCTCCCTCCTCCCACAGATCGACCGGGTCGAGGACGACATCGACGCCCTGCGCCGGCGCCTGATCGACAGCCACATCCAGCGGCTGGACCGGGGGGAGTGCCGGCCGGGCTCCAGCGGCGTGTTCATCAACCTGGTGTCCAACCTGGAACGTCTGGGGGACCACCTGACCTATATCGCCCACACCATCCAATGACGGCCTGCCGGCCCCGCACAGACGCGGGGCCGGCCCTGTTCCGGGGATGGACAGGAGGATCTTTTTATTGACTTCTCTGTTCCGAACCAGTATGATATAGGACACACCGTCTTGAACAAAGGAGAACGAACCATGCTCACCCTGGAAGCCTTCAAATCCGCCCGGAGCGTCCTTCAGGCCGTCCTGCGGCCCACTCCGCTGATCCACTCCCCCTACCTGTCTAAGAACTGCGGCAACAGCGTCTACCTCAAGCCGGAGAACATGCAGGCCACCGGGGCCTACAAGCTCCGGGGAGCTTATTACAAGATCAGCACCCTGACCCAGGAGGAGAAGGACCGGGGCCTCGTCACCGCCTCCGCGGGCAACCACGCCCAGGGGGTGGCTTACGCTGCCCAGGCCGCCGGGGTAGCGGCCACCATCGTCATGCCCACCACCACCCCCCTGGTGAAGGTGAACAACACCAAGGACTATGGGGCCAAGGTGATCCTCCGCGGCGAGGTCTTCGACGATGCGGCCCAGCTGGCGGCCCAGCTGGCCGAAGAGCAGGGGCTGACCTACGTCCACCCCTTCAACGACCTGACTCTGGCCACCGGTCAGGGGACCATCGCCTATGAGATCTTCCAGGACCTGCCCGACGTGGAGGCGATCCTGGTGCCTGTGGGCGGCGGCGGACTGGCCGCAGGGGTTTCTACCCTGGCCAAGCTGCTCAATCCCCACGTGGAGGTGATCGGGGTGGAGCCCACCGGCGCCGCCTCCATGAAGGCCAGCCTGGAGGCCGGCCGCGTGGTCACGATCCCTACCGCCACCACCATCGCCGACGGCGTGGCGGTGAAGACCCCCGGCGACCTGGTCTTTCCCTATGTACAGAAGAACGTGGACCGGGTGCTGGCCATCGACGACAGCGAACTGGTGGAGGCGTTCCTGGACGTGATGGAGCGGCATAAGATGGTGGTGGAGAACGCGGGCCTGCTCACCGTGGCCGCCCTGCGCCACCTGGGCTTCCAGGGGAAGAACGTGGTCTCGGTGCTGTCCGGGGGCAACATGGATGTGATCACCATGTCCTCTCTGGTCCAGCACGGGCTGATCCGCCGGGGGAGGATCTTCACCTTCGCCGTCCAGCTCCCCGACCGGCCCGGCTCCCTGCTGTCGGTGGCCCAGATCCTGGCCGCCAACAACGGCAACGTGATCAAGCTGGAGCACAACCAGTTCATCAATATCAACCGCCAGTCCGGGGTGGAGCTGCGGGTCACTTTGGAGGCCTTCGGCCACGACCACAAGGAGCAGATCCTGAGCGCCCTCCGGGCGGAGGGCTTCCGGGCCGTGGAGGCGGACACAGGAGATTTTTATAACTGATCGTCCTCTGCCGCCCGCCGGAGGCGCTGAGAGCCTCCGGCGGACGGCTATCTGAAAGCGGCGGGCCGGCCGGGCCGGTGACGACGGGGTCGGCCGTGGGCTCGGCCTGGAGCGCTCCGCCCCCGCCCGGGGCCCCGATCCGCCAACGCATCCTATGCGCCTAGGGACCGGCGAGCGCCTGTCCCACGATCAAAAAGGAGGGACCGACCAATGGTCAAGATCGCCCCATCGATCCTCTCAGCCGACTTCGCCAATCTGGAGCGGGACATCCAGCGCGCTGCCAGCGCCGATTATCTCCATGTGGACGTGATGGACGGCACCTTCGTGCCCAATATCACCATCGGGATGCCGGTGGTCAGATCCATCCGGAACTGTACCGATATGTTCTTAGACGTCCACCTGATGGTGGATAAGCCGGTGCGGTATGTGGAGGCCTTCGCCAAGGCGGGGGCAGACCTGATCACCGTCCATCTGGAGGCCGACCAGCCCGCCCGGATCGCCGAGGCCCTGCGGATCATCGGCAACTGCGGCCTGAAGCGGGCAGTGGCCCTGCGGCCCATCACCAAGGCAGAGGCCGTCCTGCCCTATATCGGGGAGCTGGACATGGTGCTGGTGATGACGGTGGAGCCCGGCTTTGGCGGACAGGCCTTCATGGGCCCCCAGTTGGATACGATCCGCCAGGTGCGCACCATCATCGAACAGTACTCCCCCTCCTGTGAGCTGGAGGTGGACGGGGGCATCACCCCCGATACCGCTCCCCTGGCCGTCCAGGCCGGGGCCGACGTGCTAGTGGCCGGCTCCGCCGTCTTCGGGGCGGAGGACATCCCCAAGGCCATCGCGGCGCTGCGGGGCGCTATGTAAGCGCGGACAGCATCCGTGAGCCCCTTCCAAATCCATTTCCGGAGGTCGCTATCATGCAGTATTTCCCTCCCGCCCTCGAAGACCTGGTGGAGCACTTCGCCAAGCTGCCCGGGGTGGGCATCAAGTCCGCCCAGCGGCTGGCCTTCCATGTGCTGTCCCTCCCCGAGGAGGAGACCACCGCCTTCGCCCAGGCCATCACCGGCGCCAAGGCCAGGATCCACTGCTGTCCCGTCTGCCAGAACCTGACGGAGGGGGACGGCCCCTGCCCGATCTGTGCCAGCGCCAAGCGGGACCCGACGGTGATCTGTGTGGTGGCCGGGCCCAAGGACGTGATGGCTATGGAACGCAGCCGGGAGTATAACGGGCTGTACCATGTCCTCCACGGGGTCCTCTCCCCGATGGATCATGTGGGGCCGGACGACCTGCACATCCGGTCCCTGACGGAGCGGGTGGCTGCCGGCGGAGTGGAGGAGGTCATCATGGCCACCGACCCGGACACCGAGGGGGAGACCACTGCGATGTATCTTTCCCGTCTGCTCAGGCCCTTCCAGGTGAAGATCACCCGTCTGGCCTATGGGATCGCGGTGGGCAGCCGCCTGGAGTATACCGACGACGCCACCCTGGTCCGCGCCCTGGAGGGCCGGCGGGAGATCTGACTTTTTTCTCGGGACCCTTGACGCTGTCCCCCCAAAAGATGTAAAATACTGGTGCATGTACTGTCCCGCGGAGAGAAGGAGGAGAGAGCATGGTCGAGAAGGGCTTCGACAACGAAAGATATCTGACCACCCAATCCCAGCACATCCGGGACCGGATCGCCCAGTTCGGAGGCAAGCTGTATCTGGAGTTCGGGGGCAAGCTCTTCGACGATCACCACGCCTCCCGGGTCCTCCCCGGCTTCGAGCCGGACAGCAAGCTGCGGATGCTGGAGCAGCTGAAGGACAAGGCGGAGATCATCGTCGCCATCAACGCCGGCGACATCGAGAAGAACAAGGTCCGGGGAGATTTGGGCATCACCTATGACAGCGACGTCCTCCGGCTGATCGACCAGTTCCGGGGCCGGGGGCTGTATGTGGGCAGCGTGGTGGTCACCCGATACACCGGCCAGCCCGCCGCCGATGCCTTCCAGGCCCGGCTGGAGGGCCTGGGCCTAAAAGTCTACCGCCACTATCCCATCCCCGGCTACCCCCACGACATCGCCAGGATCGTCAGCGACGAGGGCTATGGCCGCAACGAATATATCGAGACGAGAGCCCCTCTCGTGGTGGTCACTGCCCCGGGCCCGGGCAGCGGGAAGATGGCCACCTGCCTCTCCCAGCTCTACCACGAGCACAAACGGGGGGTGGTGGCGGGCTACGCCAAGTTCGAGACCTTCCCCATCTGGGATCTGCCCCTGAAGCACCCGGTGAATCTGGCCTATGAGGCCGCCACTGCCGACCTGGACGACGTGAACATGATCGATCCCTTCCACCTCCAGGCCTACGGCGTGACCACCGTGAACTACAATCGGGACGTGGAGATCTTCCCCGTCCTGGCCGCTATGTTCGAGAAGATCACCGGCGCCTGCCCCTATCAGTCCCCCACCGACATGGGGGTGAACATGGCGGGCAGCTGCATCTTTGACGACAGGGCCTGTCAGGAGGCCGCCAAGCAGGAGATCGTCCGCCGGTATTACGACGCCCTGTGTGAGCGCCGCCAGGGCAGGGGATCGGACAGCGCGGTGTATAAGCTGGAGCTGCTGATGCAGCAGGCGGGAGTGACCGCTGAGATCCGGCCAGTGGTGGCCCGGGCCAACCAGCTGGCCGAGGCCACCGGCGAGCCCGCTATGTCCATCCAGCTGGCCGACGGGGCCCTCATCGACGGCAAGACCTCCGAGCTCATGGGCTGCTCCGCCGCCGCCCTCCTCAATGCCCTGAAGAGACTGTCCGGCGCAGGGGGGCACGGCGTCCACCTGATCGCCCAATCCGCCATCGAACCGATCCAGACTGTGAAGGTGAAGCACCTGGGCTCCGCCAATCCCCGGCTCCACAGCGATGAGGTGCTCATCGCCCTGGCCTCTTCCGCCAGCGCCGACCCCAAAGCGGCCCACGCCCTGGAACAGCTGGCCGCCCTCAAGGGCTGTCAGGCCCACTGCTCGGTGATCCTCTCCCCGGCAGACGCCGGGACCTATAAGAAGCTGGGGCTCCAGCTCACCTGTGAGCCCCAGTATCAGACCAACAAACTGTATCACCGGTAAGATCGGCCCCCAGCGGAACGCTCCGCTGGGGGCCTGCTCTCTACCCTCCCAAAAGATCGGCATACGGATATGTGTCTGACTGCGAGCCATGACGCAAAAACACCGCACTTTCGTGCGGTGTTTTGCTGTGTCTCTTTTGATCGACACATTTTGGTCCGAGTGACTGGATTCGAACCAGCGGCCTCTTGAACCCCATTCAAGCGCGATACCAAACTTCGCCACACCCGGAGATCGCTGAATGACCTTGCCAAACAGCTTATTTACTATACCATGTCTTGGTGGAAAAAGCAACCCCCTTTTTCAAGTTTTTTGATCTTTT
Source organism: bacterium 1xD42-67 (assembly GCA_003612335.1). Taxonomy (GTDB): domain Bacteria; phylum Bacillota; class Clostridia; order Oscillospirales; family Oscillospiraceae; genus Lawsonibacter. The sequence goes on along the minus strand of RAYO01000011.1, from coordinate 10,999 downwards.
CTTTTCTGCCTGTCTTTCGCCTCTCCGGTGGGGAGCTCCTTCGGCATGAGCCGGACTGTCCGCCGGCCGCGAGACGGATCGAACATGCGGGGCGCGCAGACGCTCTTGCCGATCGGTCCCCTAGCGGAAAAGGACGGGACGCCCCGGATACCTGCTCCAAGGCATCCGGGGCGTCTCGTTGAAAAAGAGGATCAAAATGAAACGAACTGTCTCTTGCAAGGACTATATTACTCAAAAGATATTAAGAAATCCAACCCCAGTTGTTACAAAAGGATTAAATCATCAAAAATGCTGGCCAGATCTTGTTTGGAGAAAGAGAGAAAGGCCGACGGAGCGACCCGTCAGCCTTTCAAAAAATGGAGGATAGAATGAAAAGATGTTCTTGCCTTGCAAGCAAGAGTATAGCCGAGATTCTTTACAAAAGTTCACGCCAGATGTTACAAAAGGTTTAAATCTTTTCGGAAAGATCTTCCTCCCGGGGATCGTTCACTCTTTCCCGCCGAAGAGCCGGCCGAACATGCCCTTCTTTTTCGGCCTTTTCGGGGGAGCGGACTGCTGAGCCTGTTCCGGAGGGAGGTCGGACTGGTGCATCTCCCAGGTGACCTGGGCCGTGGCTGGATCCTCGCCCTGGGCCCGGATGGCCTCCTCCATCTGGGCTTTGGCGGTGGCGGCATAGAGGGCGATCCCATCGAAGTCGCAGTTCATCAGATAGGTGGAGCAGGACGTGTTTTGGAGCTGGAAGGGATTTGGGACCACCAGGTCGGTGGCCTCCAGCAGGCCCAGCCCCTCGGCCTTGGCGTGGCCCAGGGCCTTCAGGAAGACGGGCAGGGTGCTGCCGAAGCAGCTCTCCAGGGCCTCCTTCGCCCTGCCGCTCTCATAGTCGGCCAGCAGCTGGGGGACCTGGTCCTCCCCGATGTAGACCCCGCCGCAGTAGTTCTCGAAGATGCGGTCCTGGAGGGGATTCCTCAGCCGCTCCCCCAGGATCTTCCGGAATGAGGTGGTGTAGGCCGCCATCTCGGGCCGCTGGGACGCCAGGTCGGAGTACAGACCGCCCCGGGTGTAGTAATAGGTGCGGAACAGGCCCTGGACCGCCGCCAGGATGAAGGAGTGCGTCTTGTCGAAGGATTCCCCAGGCCCCACCTGGGCCGCAGTGTCCATGATCTCCTGATAGCGGGCGATGCAGAACGCCTCGTTGCCCTCCGCCTTGCCCAGCTGATGCTCCTGGGCCAGGGCGGTCAGTTTGGAACGGTCCCCCGCCCGGACCTCCTCCAGCCGGTCGAAATACCAGAGGAACATCTCCTTCTGGCTGATCGGGTGCCAGCTCACATCAAATCCCATTTTGATCTCCTCCTTATATGTTGTGATGATGTAGCCGCGATATCACCGCAGCTTCTGAAAAAATTCCTGGAGGACTGCCTCGCACTCCCTCTCCAGCAGACCGCGGTAGACCCGGGGGCGGTGGTCGAACCGCTCCGAGAACAGGTCGAGCACCGACCCGCAGCACCCGGACCTCTCCTCCCGGGCCCCATAGCGGACCGTGTCGATCCGGGCGTTGATGATGGCCCCGGCGCACATGGGGCAGGGCTCCAGAGTGACGTACAGGGTACAGCCGTGGAGCCGCCAGCTCCCCAGCCGGGCGCAGGCGTCCCGGATGGCCTCTATCTCTGCGTGGGCGGTGGCGTCGCTGTCCGCCTCCCGGCGGTTGCGGCCCCGGCCGATGATCTCCCCATCCTTCACGATAACGCAGCCCACCGGCACATCGCCGTCGGCCACCGCCTCCCAGGCCAGGCGCAGAGCCTCGGCCATATAATGTTCATGGTCCATCCCCATCCTCCTGTCTCGCAGATCGTTCCGCGTGCAGGGCAAGGGCTCTGCCCTTGCCTCTTCTGCGATTCTACCTCATAAACGAATTTTCCGCAACCCGCCGCCTTGAATTTCTCCACAAAATCACTTATAATCATACCCAATGACAAAATAGGGGGGACGTACTATGTGGGACCGCAAAAACGAGGACCGGCCCGGCCGCTATGGCGACCTGGGCAAGTTCATCACCGACCCGGACAAGCTGGAGCTGGACCAGCACGCGCTGGTCTACATCTCCGCCGAGGAGGACTACGACATCGCGGTGGACCTGGAGGGCCAGGAGGAGAAGTTCGACGCCCTGCGGCCCTCCATCGCCTTTGTGGCAAAAAACATCTGCCGGCTGGACGACCTGGTCCAGCGATATGACCGGGAGCGTGAGCGGGGCGGCGGCCGCTTCCCCTACTCCCTGAATCTGGTCTATGTGGATGAGCCCTACCTCATCCTGGAATACTGTGGCATGATCGAAAACACAACCTTTGACGTCGTATTCCGGCGGGAGGATGGGAAATTCATTCTGGAGGGCTTTGGAATGCGGAACAACCTTCCCCCTGACTGGAGTGTGGAATTCGCGTGAAGACCTATTTCGCCGGACGATTTGATATCGCCGTTATCGGAGCGGGCCACGCGGGGATCGAGGCCGCCCTGGCCGCCGCCCGGATGGGGATGAAGACTCTGTGCTTCACCGTCAATCTGGACGCGGTGGGCAACATGCCCTGCAACCCGGCCATTGGAGGCACGGGGAAGGGCCATCTGGTCCGGGAGCTGGACGCTCTGGGGGGGGAGATGGCCAAGGCCGCCGACAGGGCCTGCATCCAGTACCGCCTACTCAACCGGAGCAAGGGCCCCGCCGTCTGGTCCCTCCGGGCCCAGGCCGACCGCCGGGAGTACCAGAAGGTGATGAAGCACGCCCTGGAGGAACAGGAGGACCTGTGGGTGAAGCAGGCGGAGGTCGTCGATATCCTCACCGAGGACGGCGCCGTCTCCGGCGTCGTCACCCACACCGGCGCAGTGTATGAGGTGAAGGCCGTCGTCGTCGCCACCGGCACCCACCTGGGGGGCCGGATCGTGGTGGGGGAGGTGGTCCGGGACTCGGGCCCCGACGGCCTGTCCGCCGCCCTGCCCCTGACCCAGAGCCTCATCCGGCTGGGGCTGTCCATCCGCCGGTTCAAGACGGGCACGCCCCCCCGGGTCAACGCCCGCAGCGTGGACTTCTCCAAGATGGAGCTCCAGGAGGGGGATGGGGAGGGGCTGGCCTTCTCCTTCCAGACGGAGACACCCCCGGAGAATCGGGCAGTGTGCTGGCTCACCTACACCAATGAGGCCACTCATGAGGTCATCCGGGCCAACCTGGACCGCTCCCCTCTCTATAACGGCACCATCGAGGGGGTGGGGCCCCGCTACTGCCCCTCCATCGAGACCAAGGTGGAGCGGTTCCCTGACAAGGAGCGGCACCAGCTCTTCATCGAGCCCATGGGCCTGGACACGGAGGAGATGTACATCCAGGGCTTCTCCTCCTCCCTGCCCGAGGAGGTGCAGATCCAGATGCTCCACACCATCCCCGGCCTGGAGCAGGCGGAGATGACCCGGTGCGCCTATGCCATCGAGTATGACTGCGTGGATCCCACCCAGTTGGAGGCCACCCTGGAGACCAAGGCCGTCCCCGGCCTCTACGGAGCGGGGCAGTTCAACGGCTCCTCCGGCTACGAGGAGGCGGCCGTCCAGGGGTTCGTGGCCGGGGCGAACGCCGCCCTGAAGATCCAGGGGAAGCCTCCTCTCATCCTCCGGCGAGATCAGGGGTATATCGGGGTGCTCATCGACGACCTGGTCACTAAAGGCACCAACGAGCCCTATCGGATGATGACCTCCCGCACCGAGTACCGGCTCCTCCACCGCCAGGACAACGCCGACCGGCGGCTGGCCCCCATCGGCTATGGATTGGGGCTCATTTCCCGGGAACAGTATGAGAAGGTCTTGGAGAAATACGCCGCTGTGGACCGGGAGGTCCGGCGGCTGGAGCACACTGGTACGCCCCCCAGTCCCGAGCTGGCTGCCCTGCTGGAGGAGCGGGGGGAGCCCCCCGTGAGGGACGGGGCCCGGCTGGCCGACCTGCTCCGCCGTCCCCGGCTGAGCTATGCCGATCTGGCCCCCTTCGACCCAGGCCGGCCCGTTTTGGATCCCGCCGTGATCAGTGAGGCGGAGATCGCCATCAAATACGCCGGGTACATCGAGCGTCAGCTGCGCCAGGTGGAGGAGGTCCGCCGGTTGGAGGAGCGGCCCATGCCCATCGATATCGACTATCTGTCCATTGCCGGCCTGCGGCTGGAGGCAAGGCAGAAGCTGGCCGCCGTCCGGCCCAAGGATCTGGGCCAGGCCGGGCGGGTGTCCGGGGTGTCCCCGGCGGACGTGGCGGTGCTGATGGTGTATTTGAAGCAGAGGGAACGGAGCTGACCGCAGATGGATGTATCCATGCTGCGGCACACAGATGAGCGGACGGAGGATCCGGGCGCACAGGAGGTGGCCGAACAGTTGAAGGACCGGGAGGGTCTCGGGATCATCCTCTGAGCTGGTTTGAGATCCATCGGACAAAGAGCGACCAAATAAGCTGGACGGACGGTTTTTACACCGTTCGTTGGAAAGGATAAGGTATGGTGGTATCATGGAACTGTCACAAGTGAAAGGGGATACTTGGGTGATCGAGGCCAACGAGCTGATCCCCCTCTACAAGCTGGACGAGCACCGGTGCATCCTGCTGGACACCGGCCTGCTGGAGGAGCGGGAGGAGCTGGAGGCCACCCTCCTTCAGGCGGGCTTGATCCCTACAAGGGTGCTGTGCTCCCATGCCCACATCGACCACTGCGCCAACAACAGATATTTTCAGGAGAAGTATGGGACCAAGATCGCCCTCACCTTCCCGGAGGCGGGGATGTGTTCTACCCTCCTCACCCTGAAATGCTACTTCCTCACCCTGTCCCCTGGCATGGTAGAGCGGGAGTCCGCCTGCATGGTCCACGAGCCCGACTACTTCATCCCTCCCAACGACGGGCCCTTTACCTTGGGTGGGGCGAAGTTCCAGGTCGTCCAGACCCCCGGCCACTCCGCCGGGCACATCTGCACCATCACCCCGGACGATGTGTGCTACACCGCCGACGCGGTGCTCAGCCGGGAGCTGCTGGGGGCCAAGCTGCCCTACGACCTAGACCACGCGCTGGCAAAGGAGAGCCGGGAGAAGCTGCGGGGACTGGGCTGCGCCGCCTATATCATGGCCCACCGGGGGGTGTGCTCCGGGGAGGAGTTCGGCCCGCTGCTGGACGAGAACCAGGCCCTGGTCCTCCGCCGGGCGGAGGAGATCCTCCAGCTGGTGGACGGGCCCATGACCGCCAGCCAGATCGGCGAGCGGGCCTGCCTCCATTTCCAGCTGCTCACCCGCCGGCCCCACCGCTCCCTGCGCTTTGAGCGCAACATCCGCTTCTTCGTGGAGTTCCTGGTGGACACCGGCCGGATGGCGGTGGAGTGCCGGAACGGCGTGCCCTATTACCGCCGGGCGGGGGAGGACTGAGAGGGACCGCCCGGAGCCCCTGCGATCCGTCGGGGAAATTTGCAAAAAACCCTTGCGATCCAGGCGGGATCGTGGTATACTGATGGTCACTTTCGGGTCCTCCCGATAAAACAGGATATCTGCGGCCCTCTGGGCCCTTGAAAGGAACGAAGCTGCTATGGATCTCATCCTCACCATCATCCAGGTCATCTGCGGCCTGGCCGTCATCGCTGTGGTCATGCTCCAGTCCGGCAAGAGCGCCGGCCTGTCCGGTGCCATCGCCGGCGGCGCCGACACCTTCCTGTCTAAGAACAAGGCCAAGAGCCTGGACGCCAAACTGGCCAAGATGACCAAATGGGTGGCCATCCTCTGGATCGTCATCACCCTGGTCCTCAGCATCATCTGAGCAGAAGAGGAGAGCATCCCCCCACGGACCGTCCGTGAGGGGATGCTTTTTTTCGTGCTTTGTCAGGGCTCTGAGCTCTTTTTCCCGTCCAGCTCCTCCAGGTGGGCCCGGAGGACCAGGTTGATATAGCTGGACAGGGACCGGTCCTCGCGCTCCGCCAGATATTTTACTCGATCCAAGATCGGATCGTCGATCGTGATGCTGACAGATGTCTTGATGGGCTTCATAGTATCACTCCTTGATTGGGATGATACTATAATTTGCTGTGGAATATTGACATATAATGTTTAATCGTGTAAATTAGTCTTAATTCGACTACAGGGGGAAACAGTATGCACAGCAACGACTTTGAAGAAGCCTTTTCCCAGTTCCTGGCGCGCCGCGAGTATGACGAAGCGGAGAGCTGCCTGTTCGCCATGGTGCGGACCTCCTTCGCCGCAGGCTGGCGGGCGGCAGGCGGCGACCCGCCCAAGGAGGAGCGGCTCTTCCAGCTCCTCGACTTCTCAAAGGAGGAAGAGGGACGTCCCTAAAACAGGCCCCCCAGAGAAGCGCTCTCTGGGGGGCCCGCTGTCATTTCATCTCGTGGCTGTTGAGCAGGGACTGCTTGATGTCCCACAGCTTCTGGGAGAGGTCCACATAGTAGTTGTGGGGGTTCTCGAACCGCTTCACCTCGTCCCACAGGGCGTCCACCTGCCGCTGGCAGTAGGCCCGGCTGGCCTGGAGGTCTGGGACCTCATACACCAGCTGCCCCCCTTGGAAGATGGGGACCATCAGCTCCTTGGCCTCGATATCGGTGTACACCTTCCGCTTCCAGGTGGCGTCAGGGTCGAAGAGCTCCAAGGGCTGCTCGAAGTCGAAGGTCTCGTCGTGGAGGCAGATCAGATCCGCCTCGGCCTTGTTGGTGTCTTTGGAGAAGATGCGGTAGATCTTCTTGAAATGGGGGGTGGTGATCTTGGCGGAGTTCTCACTGATCTTGATCTTGGGGATGATGGTCCCGTCGTCGGCCTCGATGGCGGCCAGCTTGTAGACCCCGCCGAAGACCGGCTCGGACCGGGAGGTGATCAGCCGCTCGCCCACGCCGAAGGAGTCGATCCTCGCCCCCTGGCGGACCAGGTCCCGGATGATATACTCGTCCAGGGCGTTGGAGGCCACGATCTTGCACTCCTGGAAGCCCGCCTCGTCCAACATCTCCCGGGCCTTTTGGGACAGATAGGTCAGGTCGCCGGAGTCCAGCCGGATCGCGCACTTGGTGATGCCCTGGGGGAGCAGGACCTCCTGGAACGCCTTGATCGCGTTGGGCACGCCGGACCGGAGCACGTTATAGGTGTCCACCAGCAGGGTGGCGTTGTTGGGGTAGAGCTGGCAGTAGGTCTTGAAGGCGGTGTATTCGTCAGGGAACATCTGGACCCAGGAGTGGGCCATGGTCCCGGTGGCGGGGGAGCCGTACCGCTGGTCGGCCATGGTGCAGGCGGTGGCGGAGCAGCCGGCGATATAGCTGGCCCGGGCCCCCAGCAGGGCGCCGTCCGCCCCCTGGGCCCGGCGGGAGCCGAACTCGGCCACCGGCCGGCCCTCGGCGGCCCGGACGATCCGGTTGGACTTGGTGGCGATCAGGGACTGGTGGTTCAGGGTGAGGAGGAGGAAGGTCTCGATGAACTGGGCCTGGATGGCGGGGGCCCGGACGGTCATGATCGGCTCGTTGGGGAAGACGGGGGTGCCCTCGGGGACGGCCCAGATGTCCCCGGTGAACTTGAAGCCCCGCAGGAAGGCCAGGAACTCCTCACTGAAGCAGCCCTTGGTCCGGAGATAGGCCACGTCCTCTTCATCGAAGCACAGCTCCTGGATGTACTCCACCACCTGGGCCAGACCGGCTGCGATGGCGAAGCCCCCCTTGTCGGGGACGGAGCGATAGAACACGTCGAAGTAGCAGATGCGGTCCTGCAGGCCGGTCTGGAAATAGCCGTTGGCCATCGTCAGCTCGTAGAAGTCGCAGAGCATGGTCAGATTCGTTTTCGCTTTCATAGGGAAAGCCTCCTTCGTCCGGAGGTGACAAGACACCCCTCGTTTGACCCTATTATACTCCCCTTGTGGAAAAAAGCAAGCCTTTCCGGGATCCTTCTCCCCTTCTCCCCGCGGGACGGAGGGATCGGGGGCGGCTGTGGATCTTGACAAAAAAACACTGGAGATCCTGTCCTCCTTGTGATATAATGGCAGATGTAAAATCTAAGCCACTGGAGGTATGTCAATATGTCCTATCGTGATACTTACGAGGCTTGGCTGGCCAGTCCCGCCCTGACCGCAGAGGAGAGGGCCGAGCTGGAGGCCATCAAAAACGACGACAAAGAGATCGAGTCCCGCTTTTTCTCCCAGCTGGAGTTCGGCACTGCCGGTCTGCGGGGCACCATGGGGATGGGTACCTACCGCATGAACATCTATACGGTCAGCCATGCCACCCAGGCGTTTGCCCAGGTGATCCTGGCCGAGGGGCCCGAGGCGGTGGAGCGGGGCGTAGCTGTGTGCTACGACTGCCGGAACAACTCTGCGGAGTTCGCCAAGGCGGCGGCCCTGATCCTGGCCAACAACGGCATCCCCGTGCGCCTGTTCGACGCGCTGCGCCCCACCCCTGAGCTGTCCTTCGCCATCCGGGAGTACGGCTGCATCGCCGGCATCAATGTCACCGCCAGCCACAACCCCAAGGAGTACAACGGCTACAAGGTCTACTGGGAGGACGGGGCCCAGCTGCCCCCCAACCACGCCGACCAGGTGGCAAAGATCATGAAAGAGATGGATGTGTTTGCCGGGCCCAAGCTCAGCTGTCCCGCCCCCGCCCCGATCACCATGATGGGGGAAGAGACCGACGAGAGGTTCCTGGCCAACGTGATGGCCCAGGTGAACGACAAGGCCGCAGTGGAGAAGGTGGCTGACAGCTTCAAGATGGTGTACACCCCCTTCCACGGCACCGGCTACAGGCTGATCCCCGAGGCCCTGAAGCGGCTGGGCATGGAGCACGTGATCTGCGTCCCCGAGCAGATGGTCATCGACGGCGACTTCCCCACGGTGGTCTCCCCCAACCCGGAGAACCCCGAGGGCTTCTATCTGGCGGTGGAGATCGCCAAGAAGGAGGGGGCCGACTTCATCCTGGGCTCTGACCCCGACGCCGACCGGGTGGGCATCATGGTGAACACCGGGAACGGGGAGTTCAAGGTGCTCACCGGCAACCAGACCGGCGTGCTCCTGCTGGACTACCTGATCGGCGCCATGGGGCGCACCGGCAGGCTGCCCGAGAAGCCTGTGGCCCTGAAGACCATCGTCACCACCGAGATGGCCCGGAAGGTGGCCGAGGTCAACGGTCTGAAGTGCTATGACACCTTCACCGGCTTCAAGTTCCTGGCCCAGAAGAAGGACCAGTTGGAGAGCTCCGGCGAGGGGACCGTGATCATGTCTTATGAGGAGAGCTATGGCTATATGCTGGGCTCCTTCGTCCGGGACAAGGATGCGGTCACCGCCTCGGTGGCCCTGTCTGAGATGGCCGCCTGGTACGCCGGCCAGGGCATGACCCTGTACGACGCCCTGCTGGCCCTCTATGAAAAGTACGGCTTCTACAGCGAGCGGACCATGAACCTGGTCATGCCTGGCCTGGACGGCCTGAAGAAGATGGCCGATCTCATGGCCGGCCTCCGGGCGCAGCCCCCGGTGGAGATCTCCGGCGTGGCTGTGAAGGAGCAGAAGGACTACAGGGACGGCAGCGTGGTGTCCGTGGCCGACGGCAGCAGGTCCTCCATGGAACTGTCCGGCTCCAACGTCCTGCGCTATGAGATGGCCGACGGCACCAGCCTGATCGTCCGGCCCTCGGGCACCGAGCCCAAGGTGAAAGTATACATCCTGGCCAATGGCGAGACCAAGGACGCCGCCGAGGCCAAGGTGGCCAAATACGCCGCCTGGGCCGAGAGCCTGAAGGGCTGACCGGCGGCGGCAGGGCCTGCGGTATCCGAAAAGACCAGGTCCGCTCCCCTCGGGGAGCGGACCTGGTCTTTGTCTGTTCTGTCAGGGGGCGGGCACGACCTCCACGGTGTAGCCCAGGTCCTTCAGGCCCTGGACCACGCCGGTCCTGCCGATCATGTGGCCCGCGCCCACCGTCATCAGGCCGGTGTGGGCGCCGTCCTGCTTCAGGTAGCGGTCCGCCCAGGCGATCATGTTGGGGTCGCGGCCCTCGAAGAGTTTGGAGTTGAGCTCGTCGGTGGTGTTGGACTGGATAACGTCCTTGGGGTAGTCGTTGGCGAAGGCCTCGGTGTCCCGGGTCTTCCACTGCTCCATCCAGCGGTCCACCGCCTCGTCCTGCTCCTTCAGGGCGGCCTCATACTCCGCCTTTTCCTCCTCGCTCAGACCCTCGGCGGCGTCCATCCCCAGATACATGCTCAGGGTCATGGTCAGATAGTTCTCCTGATACTCGTCAGACAGATCGTCGAAGATCTTGCCCTGGAAGGCGTAGGTCTCGATGCCCTCCACCTGGGTGCCCAGGTTGCTGGCCTTGGCGCTGACATACAGGTCGAGAGCCATGGCGTTGTCGCTGCTGGTCTCGTCCAGCATGGACAGGGCGGTGAAGGTGTTGGCCAGCGCCCAGGGCTTGAACTGGGCCACCTGCTCCTCGGGCGTGCCCAAGGAAGTCAGGGCCGCCACCACCTCCTGATAGAGCTCCGGGTCGATGTGGTCCTTCAGGGTGGTGCCGTCGGAGTACATCTGCATGGCGGTGAACTCGTCGATCCCCTCCTGGCTGTTGAAGTCCAGCTCAAAGGCGGCCAGCTCCACGCCGGTGATGATGTCCCGCAGCTGCTTGTGGAAGGGGTAGAGGTTGCCCCGGTCGGTGTGGATGGAACCCAGCAGATACAGGGTGTTGCCGTTGCCCTCCGCCTTCCACAGCAGGCCCAGGGAGCCGGCGTTCTGCTGGTCGTAGAGAGCCAGGATCATCCGGTCGGCGAAGCAGGCGGCCTCCAGGAGGGTGCAGGGCCGGTCCAGAGCCAGGTCGGCGCCGTCGCCGTGGACCACGCCCAGGGAGGACAGGAACTCCACCGGCCCGGCGTCGATGCCTGCGAAGGCATAGGGGAGGGCCTCCATATACAGGGCGTTGAGCACCCCGCCCCGGGTGGTGTCGATCACGAAGGAGCCGCCGCCGGAGCGCTGCTCCACCCCCAGCAGGGCCA
>RAYO01000010.1 GCA_003612335.1 bacterium 1xD42-67 | reverse complement strand
GCTTGTCCGCCGCCACCTTGGTCATCTTGTCCAGCTGCTCCTGGGTGACGGGCTTGCTGTGGTCGGTGTAGATCTCGTCCCCCGCCAGGCCCATGGCGTAGATGTCGGCCACCTCGCCGTAGGCCCAAGCTGGGATGGGCTCGGCCTGGGGCCCCTCTGCGGCGAGCACCGGGACGGCGCTCCCCAGCAGTCCGAAGGCCAGCAGCAGGGTAAGTAATTTTTTCATCGGTCATCATCCTTTCTTGGGACAGCGCCCAATCGTTCTATGCCATTGTAGCACCGGACCGGCATATGTCAAATTAAAATTCCTTTAAACCGGCCATCCACACGATAGCACTTTCTTCCAAAAAAGTCAAGCACAAACCGCATTGGATTTCCAATGCGGTTTGTGTCATGGATTAGATATGCAGATCCACACTATAATGTACTCAAAAAGAGTGGGATGTGAGGCATTATGGAAAAATTCATCGTCACCCCCAGAGAAGACAAGACCGTCACCATGACCATCCGCATCGACCGGACCCTCCAGGAGCAGTACAACGACCTCTCCGCCCGGACCAACCGCTCTCGGAACGAGCTCATCGGCATGGCGTTACGATATGCCCTGGATCATATGGAACTGCGGGACGGCCCTCTGGCTTAGGGGGCTTCCTCTTTAAAGCCCCAGCCACTCCGCCAGGTCCCACAGGTCGGGGGCGATATGGTCGGGAAGGAACTGGCCGAAGGCGGAGGCCGGGGTGGTGCCGTTGAGGACGGCGGCGAAGTGGGTCCCGGCGTTTTGGGCGGCCCCGGCGTCCAGCACCGTGTCGCCGCAGAAGAGGGTCTGCTCCGGCGCCGCGCCCAGCCGCTCCATGACGGCGCGCAGGCCCTCCGGGTCCGGCTTGGCCCGCGCCACGTCGCCGCTGCCCACCACCAGCTCCACCGTGTCCCCCAGGCCCAGGCGGTCCAGGATGAGGCGGATGGTGTCCCCCCGCTTGGAGCTGACGATGGCGCACCGGATCCCCCGCGCCTTCAGGCCCTGGAGCAGTTCCGGGGCTCCGGGGAAGAGGGTGGTCTCCTGGATCTGCCGTTCCCGGGCCGCCTCGGTGAACAGCGCCCGGAATCGGGCCTGACGGGCCAGGTCCCGGTCGCCGGTGAGCATGGTATAGGCGTCCTCCAGCATGTAGCCGATGGTGCCCCGCACCGCCTCCCGGTCCGGAGCGGGCCAGCCCAGGCCGGTGAGGCCGTGGACGAAGCCGGCCACGATGGAGTCGGTGCTGTCCCCCAGGGTATAGTCGAAATCGAAGCATACTGCCTTGAACATCATCTTTCCTCCTGATCTGCATGGGCGGATCCTGTCCGCCCGGCATGAGACATCATACCACAGGAAAGGATCCGCCGCAACTGTTGACCGTGGGCGTCCTTTCTTGTATAATGGGCACAAAGGTCCCAACAAAAATGAGGAGGAACACGATGGAAAAGTCGAATGAGAAGTACAGCGCCTACATACAGATCCTGGAGGAGGAGCTGGTCCCCGCCATGGGCTGCACCGAGCCCATCGCCATCGCTTACGGCGCGGCCAAGGCGAGGGAGCTGCTGGGCGCTCTGCCCGACCAGGTGGTGGTGGAGGCCAGCGGCAACATCATCAAGAACGTGAAGAGCGTGGTGGTGCCCAACACCGGCGGGCTCCACGGGATCGAGGCCGCCGCCGCCGCCGGCGTGGTGGCGGGGAAGCCGGAGCTGCTCCTGGAGGTGATCTCCCAGGTGGTCCCGGCACAGCAGGAGGAGATGCGCGCCTATCTGGAGGAACGGCCTGTCAAGGTGGAGTTTTTAGACGGCGATCTGGTCTTCGATATCCAGGTCACGCTGCGCAAAGGGACGGATACGGCGAAGGTCCGAATCGCCAACTACCACACCAACATCGTCCATATGGAGAAAAATGGGCAGGTCCTGCTGGACCTGCCGGTGGAGGCAGACGACGAGAGCGGCCTCACCGACCGCGCCCTCCTCACCATGGCGGACATCTATGACTTTGCCCAGACGGTGGATCTGGACGACGTGCGGGAGGTCATCGGCCGGCAGATCGGATGCAACATGGCCATCTCGCAGGAGGGGCTGGCCCACAGCTATGGGGCCAACATCGGCCGGGTGATTCGGGACACCTCCCGGCCTGACGACCCCATCGCCAAAGCCAAGTCCGCCGCCGCCGCCGGGTCTGACGCCCGGATGGGGGGGTGTGAGATGCCCGTCATCATCAACTCGGGCAGCGGCAACCAGGGGATGACCGCCTCAGTCCCCGTGATCGTCTACGGCCGGGAGATCGGGGCCAGCGAGGAGAAGATCTTCCGGGCCCTGGTGCTGTCCAACCTGATCACCATCCACCAGAAGACCCGGATCGGCCGGCTGTCCGCCTACTGCGGCGCGGTGAGCGCCGGGGCCGCGGCGGGGGCGGGGATCGCCTATCTGGACGGCGGCGGCTATGAGGAGGTCATCCATACGGTGGTCAACGCCCTGGCCATCGTCTCCGGCATGATCTGCGACGGAGCCAAGGCCTCCTGCGCCGGCAAGATCGCCGCCGCCATCGACGCCGGGGTGCTGGGCTACCGGATGTATCAGAACGGCCAGCAGTTCTACGGCGGGGACGGCATCCTCTCCCACGGAGTGGAGAAGACCCTGGACAATGTGGGCCGCCTGGGCAAGATCGGGATGCGGTCCACAGACAAGGAGATCCTTCAGATCATGCTCCAGAGCTGAGCCGCCGGTGCTCTCTCCGAGGGTGCGGATGGGATTCTATGGCATCGTCCCGAAACACTGACAGCGGTCTTGAAGATCGCTGTTAAAATGACTGGCCGGGAACTGGACGACAGTTCCCGGCCAAGTTTCGCTGTTTTTTGAAGTGGGGAGGGTGGTCATTCGAACCAGGCCACCGCCCGGATGGGGGAGCCGTCGCAGTCCTCCAGCTTCAGAGGGAAGCAGCTGAACCAGAACAGATCCTCACCGCACAGATCCAGGTCTTTCAGGTTCTCGATGTTGACGATGTCCGTATCTTGGAACAGGGCCTTGTGCCGGGGCAGGTCCGCGTCAGCGATGGGGTCCAGGCCGATCACGTCGAAGCCGATCCCCTTGTACCGGCCGGCGAGGATGTAGTCCAGAACCTCCCCGTCGATACAGGGGTAGTCGCCGAAGTAGGCGTCGGTCCCCCATTTTTTGTCCCAGCCCAGGCGGAAGAGGAGGAAATCCGCCTGGTCCGCCCGGTCGCCGTACCGCCGGATGCGGTCCATCGTGATGGCCTCTCCCTCGGCCAGCTCGGAGCAGTCGATCGCCAGGGCCCTGCCGATGAACTGTTCCGGGGGGAACTGGTCCAGGGTGGTCCGCCCTGGGAAGAGGTGGGCGGGCGGATCCATATGGGTCCCGGTGTGGGTGTACATGGTCAGCCGGGTCTCCTTGAAGCCGTCCTTCTCATAGCTGTTGGCCGGCTGGAGCTCGGGGGGCTCTGTCCCGGGGTACACGGGCATGTCCCCTCTGATCGTGTGGGTCAGGTCGATCACTTTCATATTGGCAGACCTCCGATCTGCGGGATCCGGGCCCGTCTTGCCCGTCCCCTTGATAGGGATATCATACCACGCCCTGCCTCCCTCTGCAAGGCCCTTCCATCCCAGCGGATATACAGTTGCACTGGGAGACAAAATATAGTATGATATGGGGGAACAGGCGCCGCCGGGAGAGGGGCGCCGCCAGAACGGGACACGAGGAGGCACTGTCATGCTCTTGAAGGTATTGGCCGTGGGAGATGTGGTGGGCGAGGGAGGCCAGGACATCCTGTCCCGCCGCCTGCCCAAGCTGAAGGCGGAGACGGGGACCCATTTCGCCGTGGTGAACGGGGAGAACGCCTCCGGCGTGGGGATCACCCCCGCCCAGGCCCGGCGGATCCTGGAGGCAGGAGCCGATGTGATCACCCTGGGCAACCACACCTGGAACCGGATCCAGATCGGGGCCTATCTGGACAAGGAGGAACGGATCCTCCGTCCCGCCAACTATGCCGGCCGGGTCCCGGGCCGGGGGGCGGGGGTGTACCGGTGCCAGGGGCTGGACATCCTGGTCCTTGACCTGATGGGCCGGGTGGACCTGAACGCCAACCTGGACAGCCCCTTCAAGGCGGCCAACTTCCTGCTCAGCCGGGAGAAGCATGACCTGGCCCTGGTGGACTTCCACGCCGAGGCCACCAGCGAGAAGGGTGCCATGGGCTGGCACCTGGACGGCCGGGCCCAGGCGGTGTGGGGCACCCACACCCACGTGCCCACTGCTGACTGCCAGATCCTCCCCCAGGGCACCGGCTTCGTCACCGACCTGGGGATGACCGGTCCGATCCGCTCCGTCCTGGGGATCAAGCCGGAGAACTCCCTCAACCTTTTCCTGGGGGGGCTCCCCCGGCGCTATGAGGAGGCGGAGGGGAACTGCAAGCTCAATGCCTGCCTGTTCACCATCGACACAGAGAAAAAAAAGTGCGTCGATGTGATCCGGACAGATATCGCAGAATGATGCGCAGGGGCGGAGATCGTCTGCCCCTGTAAAGAAGAGGTGAGAGGTAACACGATGCTGAAGATCATCCATGGGGCTGATTTCCACCTGGACAGCCCCTTTTCCGGTCTGAGCCCGGAGCAGGCCGTCCAGCGGCGGGAGGAACAGCGGGAACTGCTGGACCGTCTGGCCGCTCTGGCCCGGGACAGGCAGGCAGACCTTGTGCTGCTGGCCGGGGACCTGCTGGATTCAGAGCGGGTCTACCGGGAGACCGCCCTGGCCCTGAGCCGCGCCCTGGGGGCCATCCCCTGCCCGGTGTTCATCTCTCCGGGCAACCACGACTTCTATGCCCCCCGGTCGGTCTGGACCGCGCTGGACTGGCCGGACAACGTACATATCTTCTCCTCCGGGGCGCTGGAGCAGGTGGATCTCCCCGGCTGTGTCCTTTGGGGGCGGGCCTTCACCGGTCCCCGCCAGGATACCTGCCCTCTGGAGGGGCTGGCCGTCCCCGACGACGGGAGGGCCCATATCGCCTGCCTCCATGGGGCCGTGGGCCCTGACAGCGGCTACGGTCCCATCTCCCCCGGGGACATCGCCGCCAGCGGGCTGGACTATCTGGCCCTGGGCCACATCCACCAGGCCAGCGGCCTGCAGAGGGAGGGCTCCACCTATTGGGCCTATCCCGGCTGCCCCGAGGGGCGGGGCTTCGACGAACTGGGGGAGAAGGGGGTGCTCTATGTGGAGGCGGAGCCGGGCCATGTCGCCGCCCAGTTCGTCCCCCTGGCCAAGCGGCGGTATGCGGTCATCACGGCCGATATCTCCGGGCCCGCCGGCGCCCTGGACGCCATCCTGGACATCCTGCCCGGGAAGACCAGCGACCTCATCTGCCGCCTGGTCCTCACCGGGGAGAGCGAGCCCCCAGACCTGGCCGGCTTGGAGCAGACGCTGTCTCCAGAGTTCTACAGCCTGTCCCTCCTGGACCGTACCCGCCTGCCCCGGGACCTCTGGGCCCGGCGGGGGGAGGACAGCCTGACTGGGCTGTTCCTGGGGGCCATGTGGGAGATGGGTCAGGCCGACCCTGACGACCCCATCTGCCAGCTGGCCCTCCGATACGGCCTGGCCGCGCTGGAGGACGGAGAGGAGGTGTGCCCATGAAGATCCGATCCATGACGGCCTCCTTCGGCGTTTTGGAGGGGGCCCGGCTGGAGCCTGGCCCCGGCCTCACCCTGATCCACGCCCCCAACGAGGGGGGAAAATCCACCTGGGCCGCTTTCTGGCGGGCCATGCTCTATGGGATCGATACCCGCGAGCGGAACCGGAAAGGCCACCTGGCCGACAAAGACCGCTATCAGCCCTGGTCCGGGGCCCCCATGGAGGGGGAGATCCGTCTGGAGCTGGAGGGCCGGGAGATCCTGATCCGCCGGGGCTCCCAGCGGACCGCCCCCTTCGGGATCTTCTCCGCCGTCTACGCCGGCACGCAGGAGCCCGTCCCCGGTCTCACCGGGACCAACTGCGGCGAGCTGCTCACCGGTGTGGGCCAGGAGGTCTTCACCCGCTCCGCTTTTTTGGGGACGGGGAACATGGCGGTCACCTCCGCCCCGGAGCTGGAGCGGAGGATCGCCGCCCTGGTGTCCTCTGGAGAGGAGGAGGTCTCCTTCTCCCAGACCATGGGGCGGCTGAAGGATTGGAAGAACAAACGCCAGGTGAACAAGAGCGTGGGGGAGATCCCCAGGCTGGAGCGGGAGCTGGCCCAGGTCCGGGAGGCCCTGGAGCAGATGGAGGGCGCCGCCCTCCAGGCGGGCCGCCTGGAGGGGGAGCGGGCCGAACTGGTCCGGGAACGGGACCGTCTGCTCCGACAGGCGGAGGCCCACCGGGCCCTGGCCCGGAAAAAGCTGTCCGACCGGTATGCCAAGGCGGAGGAGGAGCACCGTGCCGCCCGGGACCAGTATGAGGCCCTGGCGCGGGAACTGCGCCGGTTCGGGGATCCCCCCGGCCGGGAGGACCTGAAGCAGGCCCAGGGGGAGCTGCAGTATCTAAAGGTCCTGGAGGAGGAGATCAAGCAGGGCTCCGCCGCCCTGACGGAGGCGGAGGAGCGGGCGGCCCAGACCAAGGAGGCCGCGAAGGACGAGCACTTCCCCGACCTTTCGGGGGAGGAGGCGGTGGTGAAGGCCGAGACGGAGGCCGCTGCCTGCCAGGCGGCGGTCCGGACAGCGGGCAAGGTCAAACGAGGGATCTGGATCTTCCTGCTGCTGGCCTTCGGCGGCGGCATCGGCTGGGCGGCGCGCTTCCTGCTGCGGGGGGAGACCGCCCCCCTGGGCCCGATCGTCGGTATGCTGGCGGGGGCCGCCGCCGTGACGTCGGGGGCTGGACTGCTGTACTTCTGCCGGAGACGGCAGGCCCGGCGCATCCTGTCTCGATACGGCGTCAGTGCGCCGGAGGAGCTCACCGCCCTGGCCCAGAGCTATCAGGGGCGGTGTCAGGCGGCGGAGCGGGCCGCCCACGAGGTGGAGGTCATCCAAAAAGCCGTCACAGAGCGGCAAAACAAGCGGGACTTCGCAAAGGTCGAGCTGCTGGACTTCGTCCACGCCTTCGCCCCGGAGGTCAAGGACATGTTCGGCTGTTCTGCGGCCCTGTCCCGGGCCCTGGGCCTGGAGCACGAGCTGGCTCTGGCCCGGGAGCGCGTGGAGGAGCGCCGCCGCCGTCTGGACGACCTGGCCGCCCAGGGGGCCCGGCCCCAGGAGGGCCCCACCTTGGAGCTGCCTGTGCCCAGCGTGGGGCCGGAGGAGACCGACCGCGCCCTGTCTCAGACGGTGGACCAGCTGGAGCGGGTGACCTCCCAGCTGGACCAGGCCCAGGGAGAGCTGCGGGCCATGGGGGACCCCGCCGCCCTGTCTGCCCGGCAGGAGGCGCTGGAGGGGGCCCTGGCCCGGCGCCGGGAGGAGCTGGAGGCCATCGGTCTGGCTATGGAGGCCCTGACCCAGGCCAACGCCCGGCTCCAGGAGCGGTTCTCTCCCGAGCTGGACCGGCGGGCGGGCGGGTATATGGCCCGGCTCACCGGGGACCGATACCCCGCCGTGTCCCTCAGCCGGGAGCTGGAGGGGGCCGTCCGGACAGGGGACGGCGTCCTGCCCCGCAGCGCCCTCTATCTGTCCCGGGGGACGGCGGATCAGCTCTATCTGGCGGTCCGGCTGGCGGTGTGCCAGCTGTGCCTGCCTGAGCGCCCCCCCATCTTCCTGGACGACGCCCTGTCCGCCTTCGACGATCGGCGGCTGGAGCTGGCCCTGGAACTGCTCCACGAGCTGTCTGGAGAGCAGCAGATCCTCCTCTTCACCTGCCAGAAGCGGGAGGGCGAGATCCTCTCCGGCGTCCCTGGGGTGGTCCAGATCCACCTGTGAACATAAGATGTCCCGTATCTTACCGGCGGTAAGATACGGGACATCTTTGCGCAAGGGGCCTCAGCTCCAGGGGGACAGCTCCACCCGGACGAAATAGCCCTGGGGGTGGCGGCAGACGGGGCAGTGGGCAGGGGCGGCGGTGGCTTCCACCACCCAGCCGCAGTGGAGACAGGTCCATTGGACCTCCACCTCGGAGAAGAAGAGCTGATCGCGCTCCATCAGGTCGGCGAACTTGCCGAACCGATCCCCGTGGGTCTGCTCTACCTGGGCGATGTTCTCGAAGAGCTTGCCCACCAGGGGGAAGCCCTCGCTCATGGCCGTCTTGGCGAAGTGGTCGTAGTCGTGCTGCCACTCCTGATATTCGTTGTGCTGGGCGGCCCGGAGATAGTCCAGCATCCCGGGATAGATATCCACGGGATAGGTGCCGTCCACCCGGATCGTCTGGCCGGCACACCCCTCCAGGGCGGCGTAGAACTGCTTGGCGTGGACCTCCTCCTGGCTGGCCGTGAAGAGGAACACCCCCTGGAGCACCGCCAGCCCCGCCTTGTTGGCGATCCCCGCGGCGATGGTGTACCGATTCCTGGCCTGGCTCTCCCCGGCGAACGCCCGCATCAGGTTCTCTTTGGTCTGGCTGTGAAGGAACGCTTCTGTTTTGTCCGACATAGATGGGCCCTCCTTGATCTTCGATAGGCCCAGTATGCCTCGGAAAAGGCGGGATCATCCGCCCGGCCGCACCATCTGTATTCCAGGGTCAGGAGCTCGTTCATGCCGTTCAAAAACGTGTGGATCCGCTCGATCCCCTCTTCGGCGAGCTCCTCCGCCATCTCCGGTTCCTGAGCCAGCTGGAGGAAGCACTCGGATATCTGGGTGACGCAGGAGCAGAAGCGGATGGTCTGCCCGGCCTGGGCGAGGAGGCGGTCGATATAGGCGCGGACTTTTGGCGGGAGCGCCGCGTCGTCGGGATATGGGAAGGATGCCGTGGGGATGCCGTTCCCGTGTATGTTGGCGTGATTCTCGATCAGCTGGAACAGCTCTTCCTGTATCTGGTCTCGCTCGGCGTGTATATCCATCATAGACCCTCCTCATTTTCTTGAATCTTACCACATCTTCTTTGTGAGGTGTACCATAGAGATTTCTAACATATTTTTCTAATGTAGTTTTACCCGACAAGATAGATTAAAATAAGACATAGTTTAGGGGGGATACTATGTCTTTTCAGATCAAAAACAATAAAGCGACTGCAAAGCATATCTATAAGACATTGTATATCTCCGAAACGCTCGTTTCACAGATCGAGCAGATCGCTGTCGAGCACGATACCAGCTTCAACAACATCGTCGTCAGTATGATCGAGCACTGCCTGAAGGACGGCCCGGGATGATCCCGGGCCCAGAGCATCCGCCCCCCTTTGGAAGGGGGCTTTTTTCATGGCATCTGACAGGGACCGGGAGGGCGGTCCGGCGGAGGGTCAGGCCCGCAGCCGGGCCATATCCGCCGGCAGGGGGACGGAGAACCGCAGTTCCTCCCTGGTGAGCGGGTGGAGGAGGGAGAGATAGGCCGAGTGGAGGGCCGGCCGGGGGATCAGGGCCGGGTCCTCGGTCCCATAGAGGAAGTCCCCGGTGAGAGGGTGGCCGATGTGGGCCATGTGGACCCGGATCTGGTGGGTGCGGCCCGTCTCCAGCTCCAGGGACACCAGCGACCGGCCGCTCCAGCGCCGCAGGACCGCATATCTCGTCCGGGCGGGCTTGCCGTCTGGCCGGACTATCTGCTCCATGAGGGAGCCGGATCTGGGCCCCAGCGGGGCGTCGATGGTCCCGGTCCAGTCCTCCAAGATCCCCTCGCACACCGCCAGATAGATCCGGCGGAAGCGCTTGGTGTGGAGCTGTTCCTTCAGGATCTCCTGGGCGTGGGGGTGCTTGGCGGCGACGATCAGGCCGCTGGTCCCGCGGTCCAGCCGGTGGACAGGGTGGAAGTCGGCGGTCTCCCCCTCCTGATCGTAATGCCAGAGGAGATGATTGCCCAGGGTATCGTCGAAATGGCCCGGCCCCGGGTGGACCGATACCCCCGGGGCCTTGTTCAGGACGATCAGGTCCCCGTCCTCATAGAGGATATCCAGCGGTCCAGGGGCGGGGAGGATCCCGCTGCGCCGGACCGGGTCGTCCAGCCGCACCGACAGCACCTGCCCCGCCGCCGGCCGGTAGTCAGTGCGGACCCGGGCCCCGTCCGCCAGGATCCCGTCCTCCAGCCACTTGATTCGGCGGATCACTGTCCCCGACAGCCCCAGCCGCGTTCGGAGGAGGGTGTCCACTTTGATCCCCGCCAGCTCGGGGCCGACGGTGAGCTCCAGCCGCCGGCTCATAGCTGGTTGGACCGCCGCAGGCGCAGGGCTCTTACCAGATCCCCGCCGCTGGCCGAACGCCGTCTCATCGACATGGATGATCCTCTCCTTTCTCCTGATCCAGGGGCATGATGCCCCCAGAGACGCAGCTGCCGCATCGTGCAGGGCAAGGGCTGTTTCCCGAGCGCCGGGATCGGCACACCGTTACATCTTCTTGTTCCAACGGTGGATGTTGATCATATAGAAGGTGCAGTGGAGGACGATCACCACCGACACCGCCACGCCCCACAGGCCGCCGACGAAGATCTGGATGACCATGAACGCCGCCCACAGCATGTACAGCGTCCAGTACCAGGAGGACATGGCCGCCTTCTCCCGGATGGCCACGTTGCGCTCGTCGTGTTCCCCCCGCTCATACTCCTTCTGCTGTTCCGAGGACATCCGGATGCGGCTCAGGGCGATCCCCACCGCGCCAAAGCCTAAAAGGACCCCGCCCAGCATAAACAGAACGATGCTGAGCCGCTCCGTGATCCGCTCCTCCAGCAGAAACGTGGCCAGAATCAGGACCCAGGCCGCCGCGAACATCACATAGGGGAATATCTTTTTCCAAAAGTTTTTCATGACAAAACCTCCTCAATATTTCCGCTCCAGCCACCAGGAGTTCCGCATGGCCATCATTTGGATCATCTGGCTGCGCTCGTCGCTGTTTTCCCGCTTTGCCTCCCGTTTCTCCTCCGGGGTCATGCGTTTGTTCTGATATATCCTCCAGATTTCCAGGAGGGTCACTGCGATCACAAGCAGAGGCCCCGCCGTCCCGATATATTTTGCCTCTGACTAAGGCTCGAACTTGACACGACATAGATGCTGAATCCCAGCGTTGACGCACATCGGGTCAGGTCTTCCTGCAACGCTCAGTTTTTCAAAAGCTTCATGGTGTCTCCTCCTCAAACAAGAATACTTCCTCGATGGTCAGTCCGAAATACTTCGCGATCCTGTGGGCCAGCAGCAGAGAGGCGTTGTACCGGCCGTTCTCCAGGGAGATGATGGTCTGCCGGGTGACGTCCACCTCGTCCGCCAGCTCCGCCTGGGAGATCCGGCGCACCTTGCGCAGCTCCGCGATCCTGTTGGTCACCTGACCGCCTCCTTTCCGGCCGCCCCGGAGGGGCGCACCTCTTGATGTAAAGTTTGCTTTACTATTGAAGTATAGCACACTTTACATTTTGTGTCAAGGGACCTTTACTTTTTTTGCGGCCGGCCATTTTTGGGCCGATCTTTCCAACCGGGTCCTCTGTCTTCGACAGGATCTCCCCTGGGCAAAGGGGGAGATATCTGTTATAATAGGAGCAAAGGGGGCCAGACCATGAGAAAAGACCGGACCGGCGCGGGGGAGAAGCTGGGGATCTACATCCATATCCCCTTCTGCCGCAGCAAATGCGACTACTGTGACTTCTATTCCCTGGCGGGGCAGGAGGCGCGGATGGACAGCTATCAGAAGGCCCTGCTGGCCCACCTGAAGGAGACCGCCCTGTCGGCCCGCAGCTTCCCGGTGGACACGATCTATTTCGGCGGCGGCACGCCCAGCTTCTACGGCGGGAAGCGGCTGCGGGAGCTGCTGGCCGCAGTCCGGAGATACTACCGGGTGGAGAAGGAGGCGGAGATCACCTTCGAGGCCAATCCCGACAGCGTGGACCTAAGATCCCTCCGGGCCCTGCGGCGGGCGGGGGCCAACAGGATCTCCCTAGGGATGCAGTCCGCCTGTCCGGCGGAGCTGGAGAGGATCCGCCGCCCCCACACGGCGGAACAGGTGGATCTCGCCGTGGCCGCCGCCCGGAGGGCCAAGCTGACGGATCTGTCCCTGGACCTGATCTATGGCCTGCCCGGCCAGACCATGGACAGCTGGCAGGCCACGGTGGAGCACGCCCTGTCCCTGGAGCCGGAACACCTGTCCTGTTACGGGCTGAAGGTGGAGGAGGGCACCCCTCTCGCCGCCCGGGCGGAGGCTGGGGAGGTGCTGCCCGACGATGATATGCAGGCCGACTGCTACCTGTGGACGGTGGAGCGGCTGGCCCAGGCGGGGTATGAGCAGTATGAGATCTCCAATTTCGCCAAGCCGGGCCGCTCCTCCCGGCACAACCTGCGCTATTGGGAGCTGCGGCCCTATATCGGCTTCGGCCCCGGGGCCCATTCCGACTTTGGCGGCCGCCGGTATGCCTGGATCCGGGACCTGGAGGGCTATATCAAGGGCGTGCTGGAGGGGGGACCTCTGCTGGACAGCGAGGACCTGATCCCCCAGGAGGAGCGGAGCAGCGAATATCTCATGCTGGGGCTGCGCACCGCCCGGGGCATCGAGGAGTGGGAGTATCGGGGGCGCTACTTCATGGATTTCACCCCGATCCAGAGACAGCTGGAGGGGTTCGCCCTCCGGGGCTGGGCGGAGCGCACAGAGGAGGGCCGCTGGCGGCTCACCCCCAGGGGCTTCCTGGTGTCCAACCAGCTGATCGGCACTCTGTTGGAGCGGCAGGAGCCGGCTAAGCTGGACGAGCTGCTCCCCAGGGCCCAGGCCCGCTATCGGGGCGGACAGGGGCAAGGACAGCGCGGGACCCGCAGATCGTGACAGCCAGATCTTGAGCATCGGACAGTGTGACCGGATCTTTTCCGGCGCTGTCCGTCTTTTTATACAATTCCGCAGGGCCTGCGTGATTTTTATTGCCAGACGGGCATAATAGTGCTATAATGTATCCGCTGTAGTTTGCCCGCCTGTGTGCAGGGCCTCATCGATATTACATACGGCGTCCGCGCCGTATCTTCATAGATTCCAAGATATGGAAAAGAGGGTGCATCATTTGACCAAGTATGTGATCAAGGGGGGCAATCCCCTCCATGGGACCATCCATATCAGCGGCGCGAAGAACGCTGCTGTCGCCATCATCCCCGCCGCCCTGCTGGTGGACGGCGTGTGCCGGATCGAGAACGTGCCTCAGATCAGCGACGTGACCCTGATCCTCCAGATCCTCCGTGAGCTGGGGGCGGACGTCCGCATCGTCAACCGCAGCACGGTGGAGGTAGACTGTTCCCATATCCGAAACCGTCAGGTCCCCTATGAGCTGGCTCGGAAGATCCGCGCCAGCTATTATCTGGTGGGGGCCCTGCTCAGCCGGTTCGGCTGGGCCGAGGTCCCCCTGCCCGGCGGCTGCGACCTTGGCGGGCGGCCCATCGATCAGCATATCAAGGGCTTCGTGGCCATGGGGGCAGAGGTGGACGTGCGCAACGGCCTGATCTACGCCCGGGTCCCCGACCGATGCCGCCTGCCCGGGGGGCAGGTCTATCTGGACATGGTCTCGGTGGGGGCCACGATGAACATCATGCTGGCCGCCGCCCTGGCCCAGGGCATGACGGTGATCGAGAATGCCGCGAAAGAGCCCCATATCGTGGATCTGGCCAACTTCCTCAACTCGATGGGGGCGGATATCCGGGGCGCGGGCACCGATGTGATCAAGATCCACGGGGTGGAGCGGCTCCGAGGCGGCTCCTACTCCATCATCCCCGACCAGATCGAAGCGGGGACCTATATGGCCGCGGTGGCCGCCGCCGGGGGCGAGGTGCTGATCCAAAACGTGATCCCCAAGCATCTGGACTGCATCACCGCCAAGCTGGTGGAGATGGGGGTGGACGTGGAGGAGCAGGACGACGCCCTCCTCCTCCGGCGCACCAGCGCCATGGGCCGGGTGAACGTGAAGACCATGCCATATCCCGGCTTCCCCACCGATATGCAGCCCCAGATCGCCGCCGCCCTGTGCGTGGCCCGGGGGACCAGCGTCCTCACCGAGGGGGTGTGGGACAACCGCTACCGGTATGTGGACGAGTTCCGCCGCATGGGGGCCAAGATCCAGGTGGACGGCAAGGTGGCCGTCATCGAGGGGGTGGAGCACCTCACCGGCGCCCCCATCCACGCCTGCGACCTGCGGGCCGGGGCCGCCATGATCATCGCCGGCCTGGCCGCCCAGGGGACCACCGAGATCGATGGGATCTACCACATCGAGCGGGGCTATGAGACCATCGTGGACAAGCTGGCGGCAGTGGGGGCGGATATCCGGGTCGTCACTGTCCCCGGCGAAGATATGCAGTCTCAGGTAGGATGAGATACCAGCGGGCGGCTCTGTGTGGCCGCCCGTTTTTCTAGGAGGGATCCTCGTTTGCTTACGTTCACCACCCTTGCCAGCGGGTCCCTGGGCAACGCCGCTCTGGTGTCCTGCGGAGACACCCACATCCTGCTGGACGCCGGCATCTCCGCCAAACGGATCGCCGCCGGACTAGCGGAGTTGGGGATCGGGCCCCGCCAGCTGTCCGCCATCCTCCTTACCCATGAGCACAGCGACCATGTGTCCGGTCTGCGGGTGCTGTCCAAAAAGGCGGGGGCTCCCATCTATGCCACCCGCCCCACCCTCTGGGAGTGGTACAAGCGGAACCAGTGCGACGAGGTGAAGGCGCTGTTCCGGCCCCAGGAGGCGGGGATCGGGGTGCAGATCGGCTCGCTGTGGGCGGAGCCCTTCCCCACCCCCCACGACGCGGCGGGCAGCGTGGGCTGGTCCATCGCCGGGGAGGGGGGGCGTATGGTGCTGTGTACCGATCTGGGCTACGTCACCGAGCCGGTCCGCCGGGCGGTGGCGGGCTGCGACCTGCTGGTGTGCGAGACCAATCACGATGTGGACTGGGTCAGGTCCGGGCCTTATCCCTACTACTTAAAGCGGCGCATCCTGGGGGACTGCGGCCACCTGTCCAACGAGGCGGGGGCGGAGCTGGCCGCCTTCGCGGTGGAGTCCGGGACCAAGACCGTTATCCTGGCCCACCTGTCCCAGACCAACAACACCCCTGCCCGGGCCTATGAGGCGGTGAGCCTGCGGCTGATGGCCATGGACTGCGACCCGGAGCGGGACATCTCCCTGTGGGTGGCCCCCGCCCAGCGCCCCGGCCCTACCTGGAGCCCAAAGGAGGCGTCGGTGTGCTGAGCGTCCATCTGATCTGCGTGGGCAAGCTGAAGGAGAGGTTCTATCAGGACGCCTGCGCTGAGTATATGAAGCGGCTGTCCCCCTACTGTAAGCTGACCGTGGTGGAGATCCCAGAGGTCAAGCTGCCAAAGGATCCCTCCCAGGCCCAGATCGACGCGGCTTTGGAGAAGGAGGGGGAGGCCATCCGAGCCAAGATCCCCCCCAGCTCCCGGGTCGCGGCCCTGTGCATCGAAGGGCGGATGCGCTCCAGCGAGGAGATCCCCCGGATGTTCCCCGTCCCAGGCCGCAGCTCGGACAAACGCATGGTCTTCCTCATCGGGGGGAGCTATGGCCTCTGCCCCTCTATCAAGGCGGAGGCCAATGTCCAGCTGTCCATGTCCCCCATGACCTTCCCCCACCACCTGGCCCGAGTGATGCTCCTGGAACAGATCTACCGGGCCTTCAAGATCCAGGAGGGGTCCAGCTACCACAAATAAAAGGGGGGCCTGACGCGCCGCGCCAGGCCCTCGTTCATATGCCGGTGAGATCGAAAGGAGGCGTATACTCCTCCTTGGCGGAGGTCCGCTCCTGAGTGAAGCCGGCCAGTCCCAGATTCTCCATATACGCCTGGGCGGCCCGGATCTCGCCGGGACGCAGGCGGCGGTCCAGTTCCGAGCAGGCGGAGAGATCCCCCCAGGGCGTGTATTGGCTCATGAGGGAGAAGAGGACCGTCCCCGGAGGGAACTCCCGGGCCACCCAGTCCATCACCGCTTTGGCCTGGGACACCTGGCCGGGGAGGATGAGGTGGCGTATGATCGTACCGCTCGATAACATCCCGTCATCGCCAAACCGGCAGGGGCCGGTCTGCCGGACCATCTCCCGAATCGCCGCCTGGGCGGTCTCCGGGTAGTCCGAGGCCCCGGAATACCGCTGGGCGGCCTCCCCGTCCAGATATTTCAGGTCGGGGAGATAGATGTCCACCTTGCCCTCCAGGGCCCGGAGAGTATCCGCTTTGTCATAGCCTCCCGTGTTGTATACGACGGGGACAGCGGGACGGTAGTCCTCCAGCAGGGCGGCGAGCGTGTGGGCATAGTGGGTGGGACCGACGAAGTTGATATCATGGGCCCCCTGGCTGACCAGCTCCTCACAGATCTCCCGCAGGCGGTCTAGGGTGACGGTTTGACCGAATCCGTGGTGGCTGATCTTCTCGTTCTGACAGAACACGCAGTCCAGAGCGCAGCCGGAGAAGAAGATGGTCCCGGAGCCCCGGACACCGGAGATAGGGGGCTCCTCCCACATGTGGAGGGCGGCCCGGGCCAGGACAGGGGCCTCCGGCATCCGGCAGTGCCCCTTCCCTAAGGTCTCGGTGCGCTCCGCACCGCAGTCCCGGGGACATTGGCGGCAGATCATGGCGGTCCCTCCCCTCAAAAATGCCCCAAACGGTCTAAAACGATCCCCTCAAAGGAGCGGAAGGCGTTCGGGATGGCATAGCGGTCCCGAAGGTCCGCCCGGGAGGCCCACACCCAGCCCTCCGGCAGATCTGGGCCCTCCGCCTCCCCGGTCAGGGCAGTCATGCGCCACTCGATATGGGTGAAGATGTGGATCCCCGTCCCTGCCCGCTCCCAAGCTGGGAGGGTCAGTCCCCACTGGGCGGGCCAGTCGGGGCCGCAGGACAGCTCGTTGGGGTACTCCCACAGGCCGGCCAGCAGTCCCCGCCCCGGGCGGCGGCGGAGAGCCACCCGGTCCCTGTGGAAGAGGAGGTAGACCGTCCGCTCCTCCACCCGGCGGGCCTTCTTGGCCGGCTTGACGGGCAGCTCCCCCGTGCGCCCCTCTTGGAAGGCCCGGCAGAGGTGGGCGGCGGGACACCGTCCGCACAGAGGGGCGCCGTTGGGCAGGCAGACCGTGGCCCCCAGCTCCATCAGGGCCTGATCGAAGTCCCCGGGAGCCTCCAGAGGGATGACCGCCTCCAGAGCCTTCGTCACTTTTTTCTTCATGGAGGGGGTGGTGATATCCCCGCTGTCTCCGGCGATCCGGGCAGCCACCCGAAGGACGTTGCCGTCTACCGCCGGGACCGGCAGTCCGAAGGCGATGGCGGCCACTGCCCCGGCGGTGTAGTCCCCTACCCCGGCCAGGGCTCGGATATCCTCATAAGTATTTGGGAATATCCCGCCGTGACGCTCCATGATCTGTTTCGCCGCTTTTTGCAGGTTCCTGGCCCGGCTGTAGTAGCCCAGGCCCTGCCACAGCTTCATCAGCTGGTCCTGGGGCAGGGCCGCCAGAGCGGTTATGTCAGGGGCCGCCTCCAGGAAGCGGCGGTAGTGGTCCAGCACCGCCGCCACCCGGGTCTGCTGGAGCATGATCTCCGACAGCCACACGTGGTAAGGGGTGGGGTCGCTGCGCCAGGGGAGGACGCGGGCGTTCTCCCGATACCAGGCCAGCAGGGGGATGGGCAGGTCATGCAGTTGGTCCAAGGTCAGGCTCCTCTCTAGGGCGGCGCCCGCAGGATCCTGCCGGCGAGGGCGGGGATCGGGGCGCCGGAACTGGCGCTCGGAGACGATCGGCGATCGCTCGATTCGATAACAAAACGCTAATATCAACTATAATGGATTTGGGGATGGCATTTCCCAGGGCTGAGTGGTAAAGTCTTCAACAAGAGCAGGGGTCAAAAGTACAGAGGAGCAGCGGCTGCCGCTCTTGTCGCCGCTCTGCCGATCTTCGATCTTTTGCTCCATCATTCCTTTTTCATCCATCCTTCCAGATCACCACACAGGGGCGCCCTTCCGGGGCGCCCCTGTGTGGTCTTCGCCGCAAAGAGGAGGGCCGCCCTACTCCAGCGCCTGGACCACCTCGAAGACCAGGCCATCACAGTGCTCCTTTCGGGGGATGCCCGCGTCGTGGGACTTCTTCAGCAGGGCGGCGCACTCGACCGCCCCGTGGTCCGCCAAAAACTTGCGCCGGAAGGAGTCAGCCTCCTCCGGGGGATAGTGGGCCATCCCCAGCACCATCAGGGCGGCGGTGAGGGTGCCGCAGACCGAGCCGCAGCGCATCCCGGAGCCGAAGTTGGCCCCCAAGTCGTAGGCCTGATCCTCGGTCAGCCCCATCTCTTCCGCAAAGGTGACCAGAACGGACTGGCAGCAGTTGAAATGTACGTCGGTGCGGGCCCGGAGCTCTCGGGCTTTCTCTAAATGTGTCATGTCGTTCTCCTCTCTTTCGTCGGATCTATGTCCAGCACCATCTGGTCGTAGTGCAGGAACTCGTATCCCGCCTTCTGATACAGGCGGACGGCCCCCTGGTTGGCCCGGGTGACCTCCAGGCGGAAGCGGCAGGCGGAGGGGTAGGACCGCTTCAGCCAGGCCATGATCTGGGTGCCGATCCCCCGGCCCCGGAGCTCCGGCCGCAGATACACCTCGTCCAGCAGGACGCACCGCCCGCCCACCTCGGCGGAGTAGCACTGGGTGATATACAGATAGCCGGCGGGCGCTCCGTCCCACTGGATCAGCAGGCCACGGAGCAGGGGCTCGGCGGGGTCGGTAGCGGCCCGGAAGGAGCGCTCCAGGACGGCGGGATCCACCGGGTGGTCCACCGCGTCGCTGTGGTAGAACTCCTCCACCATAGGCAGGACGGCCGGAGCGTCCTCCGGCGTCAGGTCTCGAACAGTAAGCATGATATCCGCTCCTAGTTAAAAATATCGGGGGTGTCGGCGAAGAGCCGGCGCACCCGCTCCCAGACGGGGCGGTCCTCGGGCTGGGACAGATGAGGGTCCCGGTCCAGCAGTTCCCGGGCGGCCTCCTGGGCCTCAGTGAGCAGGCGCATGTCTCCCGTCAGGTCGGCCAGCTTCATCTGGGGCAGGCCATGCTGCCGGTCGCCGAAGAAATCCCCGGGCCCTCGGGCCTTCAGGTCCTCCTCGGCGATCTGGAAGCCGTCAGTGGTGGAGGCCAGCACGTGGAGCCGCTCCATGGCCTCCCGGCTGCGGGTGGCGGTGATGAGGACGCAGTGGGAGGGGTGCTGTCCCCGGCCCACCCGGCCCCGGAGCTGGTGGAGCTGGCTGAGGCCGAAGCGCTCGGCGTTCTCGATGACGATCAGGGAGGCGTTGGGCACGTCCACCCCCACCTCCACCACCGTGGTGGCCACCAGCACCTGGGTCTGACCGGAGGAGAAGGCGGACATCGCCTCTTCCTTCTCCTTGGGCTTCATCTTCCCATGGAGGATCCCCAGCCGCAGGTCGGGGAAGACCTCCCGCTGGAGCTTTTCCGCATAGGTCTTGACGGCCTTCAGGTCCAGGGACGGGCCCTCCCCAGGGAGGGCCTCCTCCAGCCCTTCCTCCACGGCGGGACAGATGATATACACCTGCCGCCCCTCCTCCGCCTGCTTCCGGACGAAGCCATACATCCGCTGCCGCTTGTCCTCCCGGACCACATAGGTGGAGATGGGGGTGCGGCCCGGGGGGAGCTGGTCGATAATGGAGACGTCCAGGTCTCCGTAGACGATCAGAGCCAGGGTCCGGGGGATGGGGGTGGCGGACATGACCAGCACATGGGGCGGGGCGTCCGCGCCGCCCTTGGCCGCAAGAGCGGCCCGCTGAGCCACGCCGAACCGATGCTGTTCATCGGCCACGATGAGGGCCAGCCGGGCGAACGCCACCCCGTCAGAGATCAGGGCATGGGTGCCCACGATGAAGTCGATCTCTCCCGCTGCCAGGGCGGCCCGGACCTTCTTTTTCTCGCCGGCGGCCATAGAGCCCGTCAGCAGTCCGACCCGGACCCCGGCGGGAGACAATAGGGCGGAAAGGGACCTGAAGTGCTGCTCGGCCAGCACCTCGGTAGGGGCCATGAGGGCGGTCTGAGTTCCGCCCTTGGCGCACAGCCAGCCGGCGAAGGCGGCGACTGCGGTCTTGCCAGAGCCCACGTCCCCTTGGACCAGCCGGTCCATGGGCCGGCCTGAGGTCAGGTCGGCGGATATCTGATCCATCACACGGTTCTGGGCCTGGGTGGGGGAGAAGGGGAGGAGGGCCAGGAACTCCTCCTTGGGCCGGAGCGGGAGGGCCCAGCCCGCCGCCCTCTGGGCCCGGCGGTCCTTCAGACAGCTGAGGCCCACCGCCAGATAGAACAGCTCCTCGAAGGCCAGACGGCGCCGGGCCAGGGAGAGGGCCTCCTCGTTTTCCGGGAAGTGGATGTTCTTTAGGGCGAACTCCGCTCCCGCCAGCTGGTGGGCCTGACGGATCTGCTGGGGCAGGGTCTCGGGGAGCTCCCCGGCGCAGGGCAGGACCTGCCGGGCCAGGGAGGCCAGCAGGTGGTTGGAGATCCCCGCTGTCAGCCGGTAGACCGGCATGATGCAGCCGGTGAAGGACTGTTTGTCTGCCCGTTCGAAGATCGGGTTGACCATGGCCCGCCGCCGGCCCTGCTCCTCCACAGCGCCGAAGAAGATATACTCCTCCCCGGCCTTGATGGCCCGCTCTACATAGCCCTGGTTGAAGAAGGTCAGATGGAGGGCGCCGGTGTGGTCCACCACCTTCACCTGCACCAGCTCCAGCCCCTTGCGGATTCGGGAGCGGCGTGGGTGCTCCGCCGCCATAGCGGCGACACATGTCCGGCAGTCCAGAGGGGCCTCGCGGATGGTATGGATCTGCCGCCGGTCCTCATAGCCCCGGGGATACCAGCCCAACAGGTCCCCGGCGGATACCAGTCCCGACCGCTCCAGCTTCTTGCCCCTGGCCTCTCCCACGCCGGGGAGCTGGGTGAGGGGGGTGCTTCGTGTGATGGACATAGGGACGGCCTCCTTCCTCCAGGGACTCCCGCTCCATTCTACCACAGCTTTTCCGGGGAGTAAAGGCGAAGGATGGGGCTTGTCACGAAGAGGGGCCTCCGCTATAATGGAGAGGACTGCCAGATCTTGAAAGGAGCGCTGCCTATGTCCGAATATATTTTGAACCTCCTCCCCCTGCACCAGGGGGAGCGGGAGGAGTTCGAGGCCATCGCCCCCGACGCTGTCCACGTCTGCGCCAGGAGCAGCACCGTCACACCGGAGCAGATCGCCGCCGCCACCGTGATCTTCGGCTGGCCCCGGCCGGAGATGATGAAGGGGGCGGTCAGCCTCAAATGGTTCCAGACCATGTGGGCGGGCACCGACGAATACGACGGCGCCCTGCCCCAGGGCATCCTGTTCACCTCCTCCAGCGGCTCCAACAGCCTCAGCGTGGCGGAGCACATGCTGGCTGGACTGCTGGCCCTGGGCCACAAGCTGCCCCGGTATCGGGACAGCCAGACGGCCCGCCGCTGGGAGGATCTGGGGAAGATGCGTCCGGTGCAGGGCACCACAGTGCTGGTGGTGGGGGCTGGGCACATCGGCTCTGTCTTCGCCGGGATGTGCCAGGGCCTGGGGGCCAGGACGGTGGGCCTGAAGCGGACAGTGCGGGGCCCAGTGGAGGGCTTCGACCAGCTGGACACCATGGACCGGCTGGACCAGTGGCTGCCCCAGGCGGACACGGTGGCCCTGTGCCTGCCCCACTCCCCCCAGACAGCGGGCCTGATGGACCGGGATCGGATCGCCTTGATGAGGGACGGCGCGATCCTCCTCAGCGCCGGCCGGGGATCCGTCCTGGATCAGGAGGCCCTGGTCCAGGCCATGACTGCCGGGAAGCTGTGGGGGGCCTTTCTGGACGTCACCGTCCCGGAGCCTCTGCCCGAGGACAGCCCGCTGTGGTCTGTCCCGGATCTGCTCCTCACCCCCCATGTGGCCGGAGGGATGCGGATGGAGCTCACCCGCCGCAAATGTGTGGAGATGGCCCAGGAGAATCTCCGCCGGTATCTGGCGGGGGAAGAGCTGATCGGTCTGGTAAAGGATCCCCCGGCGTGAACCGGGGGATCCTTCAGTCTTTCCAGTCCCACCAGTTGGGCTTGTCCGGCGGACAGGAGCCGTGCTCGGCGTAGTGGACGGCCAGGCGGTAGACATAGAGGACGCACCGGTCCACCTGACAGCCCTGGAACAGGCAGTCCCGCCGGTAGAGCTCCTCCGGGTCCTGGCCTTTCAGGCTGTCCAGGGTGGGACAGCCGATGCGCTCCATACGCCGGGCCATATTGGGCCCCACGCCGGGGATCTTCTGCAGCTCGGACCTCATCAAAATTCCGCGTTGCCCACGGTGCGGGGGTGGGGCAGGGTGTCGCGGATGTTGTTGATGCCGGTGAGGTACATCACCATGCGCTCGAAGCCCATGCCGTAGCCGGCGTGGCGGCAGGAGCCGAAGCGCCGCAGGTCCAGATACCACCAGTAGTCGTGGGGGTCCAGGCCCAGCTCGCCCATGCGGGCCTCCAGCACCTCGTGCCGCTCCTCGCGCTGGGATCCGCCGATGATCTCCCCGATGCCGGGCACCAGACAGTCGGCGGCGGCTACGGTCTTCCCATCGTCGTTGAGGCGCATATAGAAGGCCTTGATCTCCTTGGGGTAGTCGGTGACGAAGACGGGGCGCTGGAATACCTGCTCGGTGAGGTAGCGCTCGTGCTCGGTCTGCAGGTCGCAGCCCCACTCCACCTTGAAGTCGAACTTGTCATTGTTTTTCTTGAGGATCTCCACCGCCTCGGTATAGCTCACCCGGCCGAAGTCGGCGGCGGCCACATGCTCCAGCCGCTCCTTCAGGCCCTTGTCCACGAAGGAGTTGAAGAAGCCGATCTCATCGGGGCACTTGGCCAGCACGGTGGTGATGACATACTTGATCATGGCCTCGGCATTGTCCATATAGTCGCCCAGGTCGGCGAAGGCCATCTCCGGCTCGATCATCCAGAACTCAGCGGCGTGGCGCTGGGTATTGGAGTTCTCTGCCCGGAAGGTGGGGCCGAAGGTGTATACGTTGCCAAAGGCCATGGCGAAGTTCTCGGCGTTGAGCTGGCCGGAGACAGTGAGGCTGGTCTGCTTGCCGAAGAAGTCCTTGCTGTAGTCCACCTTTCCGTCTTCAGTGCGGGGCAGGCCGTTGAGGTCCAGGGTGGTCACCTGGAACATCTCTCCGGCGCCCTCACAGTCGGAGCCGGTGATGATGGGGGTGTGGACATAGACGAAGCCCCGGTCCTGGAAAAAGCAGTGGACGGCGTGGGCTGCCACCGAGCGCACCCGGAAGGCGGCGGAGAACAGGTTGGTCCGGGGCCGCAGGTGCTGGATGGAGCGCAGAAACTCCATGCTGTGGCGCTTCTTCTGAAGGGGGTAGTCGGGGGTAGAGGGGCCCTCCACCTGGATGGAGGCGGCCTTCATCTCCAGAGGCTGTTTGGCCCCGGGGGTGAGCACCACCTGGCCCTTGACGATGAGGGCGGCCCCCACGTTCTGGCCGGCGATCTCTTTGTAGTTGTCCAGAAGGCTGGCGTCCATGACCACCTGGAGGTTCTTGAAGCAGGAGCCGTCGTTGAGCTCGATGAAGCCGAATCCCTTCATGTCACGGATGCTCCGGGCCCAGCCCATGACGGTGACGGCCTGTCCGTCCAGGCGGTCCTGGTCGGCAAAGATGGCGGCGATGGCGGTGCGTTCCATATCGATCCTCTCCATATCTCGGGATTTCCGGCCTCAGGGGGCCGGATGTTCAAAGCCCCTCTATTATAATGGCTTTTGCTCCATTTGACAAGTATGTCCAGGGCATCCTTTCCCCAAAGACCGGGTGAAAATGAAAATTTTCCTTGACATCCTGCCGATCTCCGGTATAATATATTGGACTGTCCCCTGAGGGGACAGCGATATCCTTGCTCCCGGCCATCCGGGGGCCACATGTCCATAAGGAGGTGCAAAAAACATGGCAAAGATCAATGCGAACTACGAGGCGGTCTATATCCTGAAGCCTGACCTGAACGAGGAGCAGATCGCCGCTCTGGTGGAGCGGTTCAAGTCCGTGGTCGAGGCCAACGGCACTGTGTCCGAGATCAGCGAGTGGGGCAAGCGCCGGCTGGCCTACCCCATCAACGACCTGATGGACGGCTATTACGTGCTGATGACCTTCACTGCCGCCGCTGCCGTCCCCGCTGAGCTGGACCGTATCTTCCGGATCACTGACGGCGTGATGCGCTCTATGATCGTCTGCAAGGACGAGTAAGGGGGAGCGGCACGTGCTGAATCGGATCATCATCATGGGCCGGCTGGCCCGCGATCCTGAGCTCCGCCGCACCCAGGCAGGGGTCCCCGTGACCTCCTTCCGCTTGGCGGTGGACCGGGATTTCAAGGACAAGACCACCGGCGAGCGGGGCACCGATTGGATCGACGTGGTGGCCTGGCGCCAGACGGGGGAGTTCGTCAGCCGCTATTTCACCAAGGGCCGGATGGCCGTGGTGGAGGGCCGGCTCCAGATGCGCGACTGGACCGACAAGGAAGGCAATAAGCGCACCAGCGCCGAGGTGGTGGCGGACAACGTCTACTTCGGCGATTCCAAGCGGGACGGCGACGGCGGAGGCTACTCCACCGGATACCACCAGGGCGGCGGATATGGACAGGGCGGCTATCAGGCCCCTGCCGCGCCGGCAGACCCCTTCGGCGGCTACGGCGCCCCCCCCGCAGACGGCGACCAGTTCGCCGAGCTCTCTACAGACGACGGCGATCTGCCGTTTTGACTTTGACCGTATCTGGTCGTAAAAAGGAGGTCATCCCATGGCTATGGAACGCGATAACAAGCCCATGCGCGGCCGGAAGCGCCGCAAGGTGTGTGCTTTCTGCGCCGACAAGGTGGAGCAGATCGACTATAAGGACGCCGCCAAGCTGCGCCGGTTCACCTCGGAGCGGGCCAAGATCCTGCCCCGCCGCACCACCGGCACCTGCGCCATGCATCAGCGCCAGCTGACCGAGGCCATCAAGCGGGCCCGTCAGATCGCTCTGCTGCCCTATGTCACCGACTGAACATCTCTCATCAAAAAGAGCTCCTGCCCGCATCGCGGACAGGAGCTCTTTTCATGAGGAGAAAACTCATCCCTCCTCGATGTCCATCATCAGGCCCACCCGGCGGGCGTGGCGCCCCCCCTCGAAGGGGGTGTCCAGGAAGACGTCTACGATCCGCTCTGCGGTCATGGAGCCTATGATGGCCGCCCCCATGGCCAGCATATTGGCGTCGTTGTGGCGGCGGGTCATCTCGGCGGAGAGCACATCGCCGCACAGAGCGCAGCGGATCCCCTTCACCTTGTTGGCCGAGATGGAGATCCCGATCCCGGTGGTGCAGATGACGATCCCCCGGTCACAGCGGCCGTCGGCCACCGCCTGGGCCGCCGCCTTGCCGAAGATCGGATAGTCACAGCTCTCGGTGCTGTCGGTGCCGAAGTCCTCACAGGTGATCCCCTTGGCAGCCAGATAGGCCTTGATGTGCTCCTTCAACGGATAACCGCCGTGGTCAGACGCGATCGCGATCATAATAACATCCTCCGATCCATGTTGCGGGACGATCCCCGCTTTTCCTCTATTCTACTCCTTTTTTCCCGGTTTGGCAAGGGCGGATGCGCCCCCCTCCAGCACCTTCTCCAGGCAGACCAGCTGGACGCCGGGGATCCCGTTGAAGACGCAGGGGACGATCCCCGCCTCCCAGTAGCCCAGGCGGGCGTACAGCCGCCGGGCGGCGGTGTTCCTGGCGTTGGTGTCCATCCGCAGGTAGGGACAGCCACGCTCCCGGGCGTGCTCCTCATAAAAGGCCACGAACCGGGTCCCGCAGCCCCGCCCGGCAAAGGCGGGGTCCACCACCAGGGTGTGGAGCACCATCACCTGGGACGGCGGGACGTGGGGATACCGCCAGGGGGCACTGGCGTACTCGGGCACCTGCTCCTGGTCGATCTTGGCAGCGGCGGCGACGGTCCCCTCCTCCTCCAGGACGAACAGGGTCCCTGCCTCCAGGGCGGCCAGAGCGGTCCGCTCGGTGGGGTAGACCCCCCGCGCCCAGCCGATGGATGCCTCGCCCCGCTCCTCCTGGGCCAGGATGTGGTCGTAGATCGCTCTGATCCGGGGGATATCAGACAGTGTGCCTCTGCGGATCCCGTTCATATGGGTGGACCTCCTTCATCTCGCCAGCAGCTTTTTCATCCCCTCCTCCAGACCGTCCACGGTGAGGGGGAACATGGGGAACTCTTTCGCGATCCTGTCGTAGGTCTGGGACCAGTACTCTCCCCAGTCGGGGCGGGCGCTGGGGTTGAGCCAGACCGTATGGCGGAACCGGCCCTTCAGCAGCCGCAGCCAGTCCATGCCGCACTGGGGCCCGCCGGCCCGCTCTCCCCGGCCGTAGTATCCCCCCATCAGCTCATAGGGGGCCATCTGAGCGTCCCCCACCAGGATCAGCTTATAGTCCCCGGGGAGATTGGACAGCACCCAGTCGGTGGGGATGCTGTCCCGGGACAGGAGGGTGGGGGCGTGATACAGCCGGCCATAGGGGCAGTTGTGGAAGTAGTAGACCCTCAGATCCTTGAAGTGGCCCGACTTGCTCACCGCCTGGAACAGAGCGGAGCACAGCTGGGCGTAATAGTCCATGGAGCCTCCGGAGTCCATGAGGAGGAGGACCTTCACCGTGTTTTCCCGGGGGCGCTTGTAGCGGACCTTCAGGACCCCGCCGTTGCTGGCGGTGTCTTGGATGGTGCGGTCCACATCGAATTCGGTGGGAGGCAGGTCCACCAGACCGGAGAACTGGCGCAGGTGCCGCAGGGCCACCTGGAACTGGCGGGTGTCCAGGGTGTTGTCCCGGCGGAAGTCCCGGAATTTCCGTTCCCCCGCCACCCGGAAGGCCCGGCGGTACATAGACTGTCCCCCCACCCGGATCCCCTTGGGGGACAGGCCGGAGTTGCCGAACATGGACATGCCGTGGGTGCCCACCCAGTAGCTGCCCCCGTTGTGCTCCTCGGTCTGCTCCGCCATGCGCTCCCGGAGCATCCGTTCGATCTCCTCTTCGGAGAAGCCCATGTTCTTCAGGGCCTGGATCTCGTCCCAGTTGGCATAGTCGGTCAGGACGTCCGGCCGGTCCAGCCAGTCCAGCAGCTCCTGAGACACCTCCTGCTGAAAGGGGACGTCCTTGAAATACTCCAGGAAGGTGCGGTCGAAGGCGTCGAAGTCCGCCTCGCTCTTCACCAGCAGACAGCGGCAGAGATGATAGAGGCCGGTGAAGCTGGCGCTGTGGAGCCCTTTGTGCAGCCCCTCCATCAGGGCCATCCACTCGGTGAGGGACACCTTCAGTCCGTTCCGCCGGAGGAGATATAACAGATCGGTGAACATGGCCTCACCGCCACTGCCGCCGCAGGACGTCCATGTCCTCGTTCTTCTTCAGCAGCACCCCCAGATAGGGCACCTCCTTCACGATCCGGCGCACGTCCACGCCCCCATGCTGGAGGGCCTGGATCCAGTCTACGATCTCGCTGGTGGAGGGCTTCTTTTTGATCTGAGGGAGCTGGCGGATCTTATAGAAGGCTTCCAGCACCTGGGCCAGCAGCCGCTCGTCGATGTCGGGATAGTGGACCCGGACGATCTCCTCCATCAGCTCCCGGTCGGGGAAAGCGATATAGTGGAACACGCACCGGCGCAGGAAGGCGTCGGGCAGCTCCTTCTCCGCGTTGGACGTGATGATCACCACCGGGCGGTGCCTGGCCTTCACGGTCCGGCCCGTCTCCGGGATGTGGAACTCCATCCGGTCCAGCTCCCACAGCAGGTCGTTGGGGAACTCCAGATCCGCCTTGTCGATCTCGTCGATCAGGAGGATCGCCTGCTCCTGGCTGGTGAAAGCCTCCCCCAGCTTGCCCAATTTGACATATTTCTCGATGTCGTCCACCCCCTGGCCCCCGAACTGGCTGTCGTAGAGCCGCTGGACCACGTCGTAGACGTAGAGGCCGTCCTGCGCTTTGGTGGTGGATTTGATGTTCCAGATGATCAGCTCCTTGCCTAGAGCCTGTGCGATGGCCTCGGCCAGCATGGTCTTGCCGGTGCCCGGCTCCCCTTTGATCAGCAGGGGCTTTTGCAGCACCATGGCGATGTTGGCCGCCCGGAGCAGCTCCTCCGACGCCACATAGTTCTGACTTCCGCGAAATTCCTTCATTCCATCATCCTCCTGGTCGTTGCAGTATCGTCCCTGATCGTATCCTGTTTGAGCGAAAAAGTCAAGACTATTCTTTTCTGCCAAGTGAACTTATTTTTTAGACAAGTATACTTGACAACACAAGGCGTCTGTGCTAGGATGACTTCACCGGAAGAGGCCGCGGCCGGACCGAGACCGGAGATCTGGAAAGGAAGTCGTTTTGATGGACAAAGAAAAGATACTGGAAAAAAGCCGTGAGGAAAATAAGCAGCAGGATGAGATGGAACAGACCATCCGCATCCAAGGGGAATCTTTCAGTCTGTTCTTCACTCTGATGGCGGGCGTCCTCCTCTATTCTTACAATAGGCTGCATGATCTGCCCTCCGACACCATATTCATCATGTTCTGGACCTCCTGCGTCAGCAGCAGGCTGTATCGTCTGACGAAACGAAAGGATACCTCTGATCTGATCACGATGATGATATCTCTTGTCATCTTGGTCTTCTATGTGGTAAAATATTTCTCACAGGGGTGAGTGCATGGACGATCGGCTGGTCCTGAAAAATCGGTTGAAGGTGGCCCGGGCAGAGCGGTCTCTGTCCCAGGGGGACCTGGCCAAGCTGGTGGGGGTCTCCCGCCAGACCATCAGTTCCATCGAGACGGGCCAGTTCAGTCCCACCGCCAAGCTGGCCCTGGTCCTGTGCATCGCTCTGGATAAAAAGTTCGAGGAGCTGTTCTACTTCGACTAAGGAGGTCTGTCCATGGGATATTTCGCCATCGGACTGTTCGCTGTGGCGGTGATCGGGATCCCCATCGCCATCCTGCTGCTGAACGACTACGGCAAGAAGCGGGGGTGCGGCCGGGGGTGCGCCACCTGCGGCAACCGGGATATCTGTTACCGGCAGAAGAAAGGATCA
Organism: bacterium 1xD42-67; assembly: GCA_003612335.1. Taxonomy (GTDB): domain Bacteria; phylum Bacillota; class Clostridia; order Oscillospirales; family Oscillospiraceae; genus Lawsonibacter. The sequence goes on along the minus strand of RAYO01000010.1, from coordinate 116,983 downwards.
GGACCGCCCGTATGATGGGCGGTCCTGATCCTTTCCAATGATACACGGCCAGGTGGAGATCTGATGACGGTCAGGCCGCAGCGTTGGACTGCGGCCCGTATCCTGTATCACGACACGTTCAGATCCAGCAGGGTCCGGGCCACGCAGTCGGCCCACAGGCGGCCTCCGGCGATGGCCTCGCTGAGGGAGTTCCCGTGGCCGCCCACCTCCACCAGGATGGATCCGGGGGAGAGCTGCTGATTATACCGGGACTTGCGCAGGACGGTGGGCCGGGCCAAGCTGGCATATCCCCGGACCAGACTGCGCTGGAGCTGGAGGGCGAAGGCCAGATTATCCTTCCACCGAGGGTGGTCTGCGCCGCCGGCGTCGGAGCCCAGCACCATCATCACCTGGGCCACCTTTTCTCCCGCCTCGACAGAGACCATCTTATAGATCTCCCCCTCGTTGCCCACCAAGGCGTCCCGGTGGACGTCCAGCACCACCTTGATGGTGGGATACTGGGCCAGCCATTGCTCCACTGCCGCCTTGGAACGGTCGTAGGCCCCGTTGTAGGCGGGGTAGTCGAAGAGGGTAGTGTCGTGGATCACCTGGAAGCCGTGGGCCCGGAAGACGGTGGCCATCTCCTCCCCCACCCGGACCACGTTGTGGGTGCAGTCGGTGGTGCGATAGGGGTCGCTCTCCTCATAGGTGTCGCCGTCGGTCATCGAGTAGGCCTCGCTGCCGTGGGTGTGGACGATGAGGATCTGGGGGCCCTCTCCCAGGGGGACATCCACCGTCCCCTGGTGGAAGACAGAGGGATCCAGGGGCTGTTCCGTCCGGTTGTAGACATAGATCTCTCCCTCCCGGAGGTAGAGGCTGCCCTCCTTGCCCCGGCCGGTCATCTCCACGATCCCCTCCCCGGGGTCGGCGGGCTGGAGGTCGGGCTCCTGATCGTCATCCCCGTCCACCGGGTCTGGACCTGTGGATGGAGAGGGCCCCTCCGGGCCTCGGACGGCGCGCAGGGCGAGGATCTCATCCTCTCCCTGGCTCAGCAGGGGGGAGGCGGACAGGATCAGCCGGCCCCAGCCCTCCAGGGCCCGTCCCCCGCTGGGGGGCGTCCTCAGCTGAGAGGCCAGCAGAGAGACGGCCAGGCCTGGCTGTTCCCCCAGGGCGGTGAGGCGGTCCCCCACCTGGCCAAAGTCCGCCGTCAGGCCCACCCCCCATACGGCCACCAGCGCCAGCCCCAGGGCCACCCCCCGGCGCAGGGCCCGGCCCATCTGGCCTGTCCCCTTATGCCCCATGATCACCACTCCTTTGTGTATCCCTGTCTTCGTTATGGTAAACATATGAGGAGCGGGACGGGGATATGACTGGAGAACGCCTGGGACAGGCGGACCGCGCTCTGCGCAACCGGCGGTTGACAAAAAGGACTTGGCAGATGCTTGTAAAAGCCGGGCGGTCCGGGTATGCTGGGATCAGAAAAACGAGGAGGTGTCCGTTATGACATTAGGCCAACGGATCCAGGAGCTGCGGAAGGGACTAGATCTTTCTCAGGAGGGACTGGGAGAACGGATGGGGGTCTCCCGTCAGGCCATCAGCAAGTGGGAGGGGGATCAGACCATCCCGGAGCTGGACAAATTGATCGCACTGTCAAAACTCTTCGGACTCACAGTGGGCCAGCTCTTGGGGGTGGAGCAGCCCGTTCCGGCTCCCGCTGCTGTTCCAAATATACCCAAACGGATGAAGGCTCTTCTGATCGGGATGGGGGCGGTCCTGGCGATCCTGTCCGTGCTGACTGGGATCTTATGGTCCCAGATCCGGGCGCTGGAGCTCCAGATAGTTTTGAGTGAGGGATATGTCGAATGCTATGACCGGGAGCTGTTCCAGACGGCGGAGTGTGCCCCCGGCGATATGGAGCTGGGCTTTCCGTGGTACGAGGGGGACCAGGACCTGACCCTGGACTTCACCCTGCGCCCGGTCAAACAGTTCAAGGGCTGGAACGTCATCGGCTATACCGCCGTCATCCTGAGCCGGGCCGAGCCCTGGTGGCTGGAGCCCGGGGGACAGCCTTCAGACAGCGCCCCTCTGCCCCGCACCGAATACCTGACCGCCGACCCAAAGACCGGCAAGGCCGCACTGACCCTGCCACGATACAGAGGGGAGACGGTAAGGGTCCATGTCACCCTCCGGGAAAAGAGGACGGGCCGGGAGGTCGATACAGGCGAGGTGTTCACCATCACACCTGAGATCGAACTTACCACTTCCGTCCTCACCGGGATCCAGGTGGAGCTTGACCCCGCTCCCGACGCATACGTCCCCCAGTCCATCGTCCTTGCCATCCCCCGTTCCGATTCCAGATTTGAGTCCTGACAAAAATAGCGGACCGCCCAGCGGTCCGCTATTTTTGCAGCTTATCCAGCCGCTGGATCAGGGCCTGGGCGGCGATCCCAGTGGACAGCCCGGCCAGCACGGCGGCGATCACCAAGTAGGGCAGCCAGGCCATCACGGCCCAGGAGCCCAGGACAGCGGCGGCGGCCAGGAGCTGGCCCAAGTTATGGAACAGAGCAGCCACCGGGCTGACCAACCAGATCTGCTCCCTGGTGAGGAGCTTAGCCAGCAGGCACAGGACCGACCAGCTCAGGATCCCTCCGGCGGCGCTGTAGATCAGGGTCATCATCTGTCCCGAGAACACTGCGCCCAAAAATACCCGGCCGGCCAGGACCAGCAGGGCGTCTCCAGGGCCCATGACGAAGACGGCGTACACCGTGACGATATTGGCCAGCCCCAGCTTGACCCCAGGGACAGGGATGACGGGGAGCTGGGCCTCCGCCAGGAAGATGGTCAGCGCGATGGCGGTGAGCAGGGCCAGCCGGGCAGTCCGCCCCGCCCCCTTAACCGGCCCCGCCATCCAGGCCCTCCTCTCCGCCCACGATCTGGATCATGAGCCTGTGGGGCAGACAGACGATCGGTACTGTCCCGTCTGAGATCCAGCCCTGATCCACGCAGATCTGGTCGGGACAGTCCGCCTCCAACACCCGGATCCGGCCCTGTTCCACCGAGATCAGGTTGCGCCCTCTCTCATCCTCCAGGAGGAAAGAGCGGGGGGCCTGCGTCTCCTCCAGGTCGATCTCCTCCAGTAGGACGCCGTCCCGGGTGATCCGGGCCACAGGGGCCCTGGTCCTCTGGCCTTGGAGGAGGAGGACCGCCGCCGAGACGGCCACGGCCCCGATCAGCAGGGCCAGGATGAGCTTGGTCCTCATCTCAGCACGGTCACCTCCCGGTCCTCATAGCCCTCAGCCAGAGAGGCGCGGCCCTCCAGCCCGGCCGTGCAGAGGATCTGTCCCTCCTCGGTGATGAAGAGGGCGTCGAACTCCAGCTCGGGGTGGTCCCGCCAGAACTGGCTCCCCTCCTCCAGCCCCATGACGAACAGGGCGGTGGACAGGCCGTCGCAGAGCAGCGCGGAGGGGGCGACCACTGTCACCGAGGCCAGGCCAGAGCGGGCGGGGGCGGCGGTGTCCGGGTCCAGGATGTGCCAATAGACCTCTCCGTCCTCCTCGAAATACCGCTGGTAGCCTCCGGAGGTGCCCAAGGACATGTCCGTCAGCTCCACCACGGCCAGATAGCTCTCCCCGGCCGGGTCTCGGATCCCGATCCGCCAGGGCTTGCCGCCGGGCTTGGTCCCGATGGCCACGATGGTGCTCTGGCCCAGGTCCAGCAGGGCGGAGGAGATGTCCTTGGACCGGACGGTCTCCGCCAGCAGATCCCCGGCGTAGCCCTTGGCCACCGCTCCCACGTCCAGCTCCATGCCGGCGGGGAGGGTGACGGCGGGCCCGTCCCACCCGACTGCGGTATAGTCGATCTTCGCCGCCAGCTCCGCCAGCTCCTCCTCATCGGGCACTCGGTGCTCTCCAGTGGTGAAGCCCCATGCTTTCACCGCAGGGTAGGCGGTGATGTCCAGGGCCCCATCGGTGATCCTGCACAGCTCCAGCGTGTCAGACAGCAGCTCAGAGACGCAGGCGCGCACCTCCACCGGCTGTCCCTCCGCCCGGTCGATCCGAAAGATATCGCTGTCCTCCCGGGTGGCGGACAGCTCCGCCTCGAGGGCCCCCAGCTGGGTCGGGATCCACGCCAGGACAGCGTCGGTCTGGGCCTCCTCCCCATACAGGGTGAAGCTCATCATGGTATCCATAGCGAAGGTGGTGAGCTCTGTCGGCTCCGGGGCCTTTTGGCACCCGGCCGGGAGCAGGAGCAGCAGCGCGAGCAGAGCGGGGAGGGTCCTGCTCCTCATAGGATCTCCCGATACATGGCGGCGGCGTCCGCCTTGCCCACATTGTCGGCCACCACCAGCACCTCTACCTTCACGGTGCTGGCTCCGAAGCGCAGCTCTACCTGGTCCCCCACCTTCACGTCGTAGCTGGCCCGAACGGGCCGGCCGTTCACCGACACCCGCTCGTTGTCGCAGGCCTCGTTGGCGACCGTGCGCCGCTTGATGAGGCGGGAGACCTTCAGCCATTTGTCCAGTCGCATGATCTTCCTCCTGACTCCCGCCCTCCGGGCGGGGCGTGTGGATGTTTTGTACGAATCAGAAGGGCGCCGCTGGTGCAGCGCCCTCGTGGTCGAACGGATCGGGTCAGCGGGCGACCGCGTCCTTCAGGGCCTTGCCGGCCTTGAACACCGGAGCCTTGGAGGCGGGGATGGGGATGGGCTCCTTGGTCTGGGGATTGCGGCCCATACGCTCGGCCCTGAGCTTGACCTCGAAAGAGCCAAAGCCCACCAGCTGGACCTTCTCGTCCCGGCGCAGGGCTTCGGTGATGGCGTCGAAGGTAGCGGTGACAGCGGACTCGGCGTCCTTTTTAGACAGCTCAGCCAGCTCGGCCACCGCAGCGATCAACTCGGTCTTATTCATAGTTTCTCCTCCTGTGTGCAGATTGGTCAGCATCATATCGCTGCCAGTATACTTAAGCCCTTCCAGATCAGGCATTAAGTCTTGGATCAGTGGCGCTCGGCCGCTTTGGCCCGGCGCCAAAGGGCCTCCAGGGCGGGGACGTCCAGCCCCTCCAGCCCGCCGCCAGCCAGCTCCTCTACCCGCCGGAACCGGCGGATGAACTTCTCGCAGGCCTTTTGGAGGGCGGTCTCCCCGTCCGCCTGGACGAAACGGCCCACCTTGACGGCGGCAAAGAGCAGGTCGCCCAGCTCCTCCTCCACGTTGGAGCCCTCTTGGACGGCGGCGCGCAGCTCCTCCAGCTCCTCAGACAGCTTGTCCAGCGCGGGGGAGACGTCCTCCCAGTCGAAGCCTGCCTTGGCCGCCTTGTGCTGGAGCTTGGACGCCCGGGTGAGGGCGGGCAGGGCGCGGGCCACGCTGTCCAGGGCGTCGCCGGCGGTGCGCTGGCCCTTCTCGGTCCGTTTCTGGCCGTCCCAAGTGTCCAGGGCCTTCTCCGGGTCCTGGGCCTCCGCCGTGCCGAAGACGTGGGGATGGCGGAAGACCAGCTTTTTGCAGATCCCATCCACCACATCGTCAAAGTCGAACTGGTCAGCCTCCTGGGCCATGCGGGCGTGGAACACCACCTGGAGCAGCACGTCGCCCAGCTCCTCCTTCAGGTTGGCCATATCCATGCGGTCGATGGCCTCTGCCGCCTCATAGGCCTCCTCCAGCATGTTGGAGCGGATGGACCGATGGGTCTGCGCCCTGTCCCAGGGGCAGCCCCCGGGGGCGCGGAGCAGCTCCATGATCTTCAGCAGGTCATCCATCCCATACCGTTCCGCTATTTGAAAATCTACCACGATCTCGCTCCCTTATCAAGTCTTTTTTTACTTATTTTTTTCACTTTCGCCGGAAAATTTTCATAGTCTGCCAGCGGGGCGCCCAAAGTTTCACAGGCTCCGGCCTGGTCACAGCCGCAGCAGTTTGGCGATCTTGTCTCCCTTGGGCATGAGGGCCAGGTCGTCCCGGGAGATGGCCCGCAGGGCTAGGATGAGGGCGCCGTAGACCGCCGCGGCCACGCCGATGGCCAGCAGGGTGGCCAGGGCGTTGCCCGTGCGGCTGAGGACCGCCGCGGTCTCCCCCTCGGGGACCCGGCTGAGCACCTTAGCGGCCAGGCCGTACACCGCCCAGGCCGCGCCCCCCATCAGGACGGAGGCCGCCAGAGGCTTGAGGAAGACAGGCAGGAGAGGGGGCCGGTTGGGGATGACCCGGGTGATGAGGAACAGGTCCAGGGCCAGACACAGGCCGAAGCAGAGGATGTTGCCGGTGGGAGCGCCGTAGATGCCCACCGAGGACCGGCCCACCAGGTTGTAGTTGGTGAAGATCTTCAGCGCGCCCCCTCCGATCATCACCAGCACCGGCAGGCTGACGAAGCCGTGGGCCTGGAGGATGGAGTTGCACACCAGCATCATACACACGAAGACGGTGGCCAGCCCCAGGGTGGACAGGAGGGGCCCAGCCAGGTCGGCGTTCAGCTTGGTGAACAGCAGCCGGATGATGGGGGTGCCCAGGACGAAGAGGCCCACCCCCATAGGGAACGCCACCAGAGCAGAGATCCGCATGGCGGAGCCGGCCACCTTGGCCGCCCCCCGGCGGTCCCGCCGGGCCAGAGCCCCGGAGACGGCGGGGATCACGGCGGCAGTCACCGCCGCCATGAGGGAGGTGGGCAGGTTGTAGATGTTCAGAGCGCCGGAGTAGTTGCCATAAAGGGTGCGGCTGACGGACTGGACCGCCTCCTTCAGGGCCAGGGCCGCCTCTGGAGGGGCGGCCTGCTCGATCTGAGCGGTGAGGGCCGCCATCGTGGCGGAGGCCCCGGCGGGGAGGGAGGCCGTCCAGGCGGACAGGGCCTCCTCCAGGGCGGTGAAGTCCACGAAGCCGGTGTACAGCTTCCAGCTCTCCGGGTCCTCCAGCAGGGTCCGCTGGATCTGTCCCTGGACCAGGGAGGAGTCGATCACCGTGACGATGCCCACCATCGAAGAGCTGAGGGTGATGGGGATGGCGATGCGCAGGATATCCATCAGGATGGTCCGGCTGTCGTCGGGGATGTCTTGGGAGAGGCGGTCGGACCGGTGGCCCCGGAAGGTGTAGTTGAGCACCATATAGACCAGCGCGACCATAGTGCCCACCGTCACGCCGGTGATGGCCCCGGCGGCGGCCACGTCGGCCCCGTGCCCCGCCTTGATGAGCCAGCGGGCCAGGGCCAGGCCCACGATCAGCTTGCACAGGGCCTCGATGATCTGGGAGATGGAGGTGGGGGCCATGTCGTTGTGCCCCTGGGAGTAGCCCCGCAGGGCGGCCAGACAGCCCACACAGATCACTGCCGGAGCAAGGGCCCGGATGCCGGCGGCGGCCTTGTCGTCGTTCATCATCCCAGCCAGGGCGTCGGCCTTGAAGTACATGGCCAGGAAGGAGATCAGCCCCAGGCCCAGGAAGAGGAGCAGGGACAGCTGGAAGGTCCGCTTCACCTGGTTGCGCCGCCCCAGGGCGTTGGCCTCGCTAACCAGCTTGGACACCGCCACCGGCAGTCCGGCGGTGGAGATGGTGAGGAGGACGGAATAGATATAATAGGCGTTGTTGAAGTCGGCAGTGCCCTGTTCCCCGATGATGTTGGTCAGGGGGATCTTGTAGAACATGCCGATCAGCTTCACTACCAGGATGCCCACCGCCAGGATGGCCGCCCCGCCGAAGAAGGTATTCTGTTTCCCGCCTCCGCGGGAGGGCGCGTCATATCGGGCCATAGGCCGCCTCCTAACAATTTGAATCTGCTATCGTCCGCCCCGCTCCTCCAGCCGAAGCGGCCCGCCAAAGGGCACCTCGATCACCGGACCGGAAAGCTCCTCGTTATCCAGCAGAAGGAGCCCCGGCCTGCCCCGGGTCAGCTCTATGGCCCGGGAGCCGTCGTCATAGGGGTGGCAGTCGGGCTCTACGATCGCAAAGGGACTGGCGTCGGGGGACTGGCCCTTCCGCAGCTCCGCCAGACTCAGGGGCGGATCAGACAGCTCCAGTCCCGTCTGGATGGACCGCACCAGCGGGAACTGCCACAGCTTTTCAGCCAGCTCCCGCAGCTGCTCCGCTTTGTCCGGCAGGAAGATGGTGTGATCGCCCTCGTCCACCACCTCGCTCTCCGGGATGATCAGAAAATAGGTGAAGGCGTCCTCCACCGGGTGCTGGTTCGTCCAGAAGCCCCGGACCTCGCTGTAGCCCCCGAACCGGTACAGGGACTGTCTGCAATCGTGGGAGTAGGGCTCATCCATCCCCAGGACAAAGTTCTCCTCCAGCTTTCTCTGGTTCCAGGCGGAGATCTCCCCCCGGGGCGGGAAACCGTCCCAGCGGCAGCCGGAGAGAAAGGTCAGCCCGGCCCGGTCCAGGGCGGCGTCGAAGTCGCGGATAAAGTCCGGGTAGAGCTCTGAGCGCTGAAACTGGAGGGACATCTCGAAATAGGCGGGCATTACTTTCCTCCGAAGATGTGGGGCAGGGCGTAGCCCGTCACCTCGGCCCGGATCCGGTCCAGGTCCAAGGTGAGGAACTCCCCATCCTCATATATGATCTTGCCCCGGGCCATATTCATACACACATTGGACCCATTGGCAGAATAGACCAGATTCTCCATGATATCGTGGCAGGGGAACAGATTGGGGGCGGTGAAGTCCACCAGGATCAGGTCGGCGGTCTTCCCCGCCGCGATGACGCCGGTGTCACGGCCCAGGGCCTTGGCCCCGTTGACGGTAGCCATGGCCAGGATATCCGCCGCGGACAGCTGGCTGTGGTCCTCTCCAAAGCTGTAGTTCTGCACCAGGGCGGCCGTCTTCATCTCCTCGAACATATCGTGGCTGTTGTTGGAGGCCACGCCGTCGGTGCCCAGGGCCACGCTCATCCCGCAGTCCCGGAGGAAGAACAGGGGGGCCACCCCCGACCTCAGCTTCAGGTTGGACACCGGGTTGTGGACGGCGGTGACCCCCCGCTTGGCGAACAGTTCCGCGTCCCCGCCGGACAGATAGACGCAGTGGGCGGCGATGCCGCCGTTCTGCCACACGCCATACTTGTCCAAGATCTGCGCGGGGGTGGTGCCGTATTTGTCGATGCACTTCTCATGCTCGGAGAGGGTCTCGGACACATGGACGTGCATCCGCAGGCCGTGCTTCTGGGCAAAGCCGGCCACCCACTCCCAGGCCGGGGGGCAGGAGGTATACTCGGCGTGGATAGAGGCGTCCACCAGGATCTGTCCATCCCCCGCGCCGTGCCAGTTTTCAAAGAGCCTGATATGATTTTCACAGTCATTGCAGGTCTCCGGGGAAAAGTCCGCCGGGTCGCCGAAATACACTGCCCCGCAGGCCAGGTCGGCGGAGATCCCCGCCTTCAGCGCCGCCTGGGCGATGATCTCGGTGTTCATATACATGTCGGCGATGCAGGTGGTGCCCGAGGCGATCATCTCGGCCAGCCCCAGCTCGGCCCCGGCGGCCACGCACCAGTCGTCCAGCTTGGCCTCGACGGGGAAGATATAGTCGTTGAGCCAGGTGTGCAGGTCGCAGCCCCCGCCGTACCCCCGCATGAGGGCCATGGGCACATGGGTGTGGCAGTTGACGAAGCCGGGCATCATCACCTTGCCGGTGCAGTCGATGGTCCGCTCGAACTCCCCGGCCGGACGCTCCGTCCCAACAGAGGCGATCTGGGTCCCCTCCACCGCCACAAAGGCGTCTTTTAAGACCGGCTGTGCTGGGTCCATGGTGACGGCGGTGACGTTTTCAAAGAGAATAGACATGTTCAGGGTCCCTCCTTTTTAGCCTCCTTTTGAAAGGAGGTGCCCCAGTGCGCACACTGGGGCGGAAGATTGCATTTTGGCGAAGCCAAAATATGCGAAGCAAGCCAGTGCTCAGAAATCTTATTTACTCCGTATGTTCGTTTCGCGAACACGATCCTCAGTCAGCCTGCGGCTGACAGCCCCTTTCAAAAGGGGCCTTTTTACATCTTCCTCAGACAGGCCCGCACAAGTCCGGAGAACTTCTCCCGGGCGGCGGCGGCGGCGTCCAGCACCTCCTGCTCGGACAGGGGCTGGTCCAGGATCCCGGCGGCCATATTGGACAGCAGGGTCAGACCCAGCACCTCCATGCCGCAGTGGCCGGCCACGATGACCTCGGGGGCGGTGGACATGCCCACGGCGTCTCCTCCCAGCAGGCGCACCGCCCGGACCTCTGCCGGGGTCTCGTACTGGGGGCCATAGCAGTAGAAATAGACGCCCTCCCGCAGGGGGATCCCCCGCTCCGCCGCCGTCTGCCGGGCCAGCTCCTGGAGGCGGAGGGTATACAGGTGGGAGGCGTCGGGGAATCGGACGCCGAACTGGGGCAGATTCTCCCCTCTGAGGGGGGATTCGGAGAACATCTTGATCTGGTCGGTGATGAGCATCAGGTCTCCGGCCTTCCACTGGGTGTTGACACAGCCGGCGGCATTGGTGACGATCAGAGTGTCGCACCCCAGCAGGCGCAGCACCCGGACGGCGTAAGACACCTCCTCATAAGAATAGCCCTCATAGTGGTGCATCCGGCCCTGCATCACGGCCACCTTCTGCCCCTCCAGGGCGCCGAAGACCAGCCGGCCCTTGTGGCCCGGCGCGGTGGAGGCCTTGAAGTGGGGGATGTCCCGGTAGTCGATGGCGATGGCGTCCTCCACCTCGTCCCCCAGGTATCCCAGGCCGGAGCCCAGCACCATCGCCACCTTGGGGACGAAGCCTCCCAGCCGCTCCCGGATCGCCTGGGCGCTGGCCTGATACTGTTCCATCGTGTAGTCCATAGGGTCCCCTCCTTACAGCGGTGTGCCGCAGTGGCGGCAGAAGGCGTCGCCCTTGCCGCAGGGCTGTCCGCAGCTGGGACAGATCTGGGCCTGCTTCAGGTCGGCGATGCGGCCCTTCAGCTCAGCGATCTTGACAGACTTCTCATCCGCTTGGGCCAGCAGAGCGGTGATGGCGGCGCCCTCGGGGACCTGTCCCTTGTGGGTATCGTACATCACCTGGCCCAGCTGGCGCAGGATGTCGTTATACTCCCCGTTCAGGTCGAACAGCTGGACGTTCAGCTTGGCCACATCCACCATCTGCCCCGCCTTTTTGCCTGCCGCCCGGGCCCCGCCGGCCGCGGCGTCGGCGGCGATCCCCGCGGTCCCCTTGATCCGCTCCAAAAGGGCTCTTACCTTGTCGTCCATGTCATACTCCTCCACTCTAAAATGATGATGACCATATTTTACACCGATCCGCCACAAAATGCAACCAAACTAGAGGCTCGCGGAAAATTTAATGATCGGTCCTGCCTCCGGGGCAAAAGGAGGACGGACCGCCCCAGGGCGGTCCGCCGGATATCTGATGTTCAATCTACCCCTCTGGCCTTCACGCGCAGGCGGTTCAGGGCCCGGGCCAGGGTGGCCTGGGCGATCTGGTGCTCCTGCCGGCTCTTCTTCTGGAGGAGGGCCTCTCTGGCCTCGTCGGCCTCCCGCTGGGCACGGGCGGCGTCGATCTCCTCGGGGCGCTCGGCGGAGTCCACCAGGACCAAGACGTCGTTATGCTCCACCTTCACCATGCCGGGGGAGACGGCGGCCAGCTGCACCGGCTGATCCGGGGCCTGCCAGCGCAGGGTCCCGGGGACGACGGCGGCGATCATACTGGCGTGGTGGGCCAGGATGCCCAGCTCTCCGTCGCTGACAGGGATGGTCAGGCTGAGGCAGGGCCCCTCGTAGAAGGTCCGGTCGGCGGCCAGGATGTGTACCTGGAAGGGCTCCATCACAGCTCACCTGCCTCGATCTTTTTGGCCTTGGCCACCACGTCCCGCCAGGTGCCCACATTGTAGAAAGCGGCTTCGGGATACTGATCCAGCTCCCCGTCCACCAGCTTCTCGAAGCTGTCCAGGGTGTCCCGCAGGGGGACGTAGACCCCGGGCAGGCCGGTGAATTTCTCGGCCACATGGGTGGGCTGAGCGAAGAAACGCTGGAGACGGCGGGCCCGGGCCACGGTGTGCCGGTCGGCGTCGCTGAGCTCGTCCATGCCCAAAATCGCGATGATGTCCTGGAGCTCCACATACTTCTCCAAGATCTCCTGGGCCTTTCGAGCGATCCGGTAGTGGCGCTGGCCCACGATATCGGCCTCCAGGATCCGGGAGGAGGAGGCCAGAGGGTCCACCGCCGGATAGATCCCCTGCTCGGAGATCTTCCGGCTGAGGACGGTGGTGGCATCCAGGTGGGCGAAGGTGGTGGCGGTGGCTGGGTCGGTCAGGTCGTCGGCGGGGACATACACCGCCTGGACCGAGGTGACGGAGCCATCCTTGGTGGAGGTGATCCGCTCCTGGAGCTCCCCCATCTCCCCGGCCAGGGTGGGCTGGTAGCCCACGGCGGAGGGCATCCGGCCCAGCAGGGTGGACACCTCGCTGCCCGCCTGGACGAAGCGGAAGATGTTGTCGATGAAGAGCAGCACGTCCTTGTGCTCCTTGTCCCGGAAGTGCTCCGCCATGGTCAGCCCCGACAGGGCCACCCGCATCCGCACGCCGGGGGACTCGTTCATCTGGCCGAAGACCAGGGCGGTCTTGTCAGACACGCCGCTCTCCCGCATCTCGTGCCACAGGTCGTTGCCCTCCCGGGACCGCTCCCCCACGCCGGTGAAGATGGAGTAGCCCCCGTGCTCCATGGCCACGTTGTGGATCAGCTCCTGGATCAGGACGGTCTTGCCCACGCCGGCCCCGCCGAACAGACCGATCTTCCCCCCGCGGGGGTAGGGCTCCAGCAGGTCGATCACCTTGATCCCTGTCTCCAGGATCTCCACGGCGGGGCTCTGCTCCTCGAAGGAGGGGGGCCTGCGGTAGATGGAGCGCACCGGGACATCCTCAGGCATGGGGCCGCCGCCGTCGATAGGCTGGCCCAAAACATTGAACATCCGGCCCAGGGTGGCTGTCCCCACCGGGACCTGGATGGTGTGGCCGGGGACGTCCACGGCCAGCCCCCGGGCCAGCCCCTCGCTGGGGGAGAGCATGATGCACCGCACCGTGCTGTGTCCCACGTGCTGGGCCACTTCCATCACCCGCAGGGCGCCGTCCTTCTCAACGGTCAGCTCCTCCCGCAGCTTGGGGAGGGGCCCCTCCTCGATCTCCACGTCCACCACGGGGCCGGATATCTGTGTGATGATCCCTCGTTCCAAGATCCCTCATCTTCCTTTCTTTTGGCGCTGGGCCCTGGCCCCGGCGGAGATCTCGGTGATCTCCTGGGTGATGGCCGACTGGCGGACCCGGTTATACTCCAGCGACAGGTCGCCCAGCAGCTTCTCTGCGTTCTGGTCGGCGCTGTCCATGGCGCTCATCCGGGCGTTCTGCTCACAGCAGAAGCTGTCGATCAGAGCGCTGTAGATGAAGCCGGAGACATAGCTGGGCATCATGTTGTCCAGCACCGCCCCGGCGTTGGGGAAGAGCTCGAAGGGCTCCTGCGCCGTCCGTTCCCCGTCGGCAGCGAAATAGGTCCTGTGGAAGGGCAGCAGCCGGGCGGACTTGGCCTGGAAGGACATGGCGCCGGCCATATCGGTGTAGACCACGAAGATCTCGGTCAGCTCCCCCCGGTGGAAGCCGTCCAGCAGCCGGGCGCTGATCTCACGGGCCCGGGCCATCGTGGGGTTCTGGGCGGTATACAGGAAACTTTGCTCGATCGGTATGTTCCGCTGGGCGAAGGACCGGCGGCCGAACTCCCCCACGACGAAGAGCTTGGTGTCCGGGTGCTGGTCCAGCAGCTCCAGCGCCTTTCGGATGGCGTTCTGGTTATATGCCCCGGCCAGCCCCTTGTCGGCGGTGATCACCAGACAGCCATAGGTCCCGGGCAGAGGGGAATCGTCGCCGGCGGGGAAGAAATAGCGGCTGTCCACGTCGGTGGCGGTGCGGAAGATCCGTTTGATCTCGCTGCGCAGGGCCTGGAAATAGGGGCGGGTGTTGTCCAGCTCCGCCCGGGCCCGGCGCAGCTTGGTGGAGGCGATGAGATACATGGCGTTGGTGATCTTTCGGGTCTCCCGAACGCTCTCGATGTGGCTCTTGATCTCTTTGGTCCCGGCCATATCATGCCCCCCGTTCCCTGCCGGACTGGAAGTCCTCCAGGAAGGCTCTGGCCAGGGCCAGGATCTCTCCCCGGTCGTCGGCGGAGAGCAGGCCGGTCATGTCGATTCGGCGGCACAGGTCGGGGGCATCCTCCTCCAGTGCGGAGAGCAGGCCGGCGCGGAACCGCTCCAGCTGGTCCAGGGGGACGTCCTGCATCACGCGGTCCATGGCGGTGACCAGGAGGATCACCTGCTGGTGCAGGGACCAGGGGGAGCACTGGGGCTGGCGCAGCAGGCGCATGAGCCCCTGGCCATAGGCCAGCTGGCGCTTGGTGGCCTCATCCAGGTCGCTGGAGAATTGGGTGAACACCTCCATCTCCCGATACTGGGCCAGCTCCAGGCGCAGGGGCCCGGCGGCGGACTTCATGGCCTTGGTCTGGGCGTCGCCCCCCACCCGGGAGACGGACAGGCCCACGTTGACCGCGGGGCGCTGGCCGGCGAAGAACAAGTCCTGCTCTAAAAAGATCTGTCCGTCGGTGATGGAGATGATGTTGGTGGGGATATAGGCGGACACGTCCCCCGCCTGGGTCTCCACGATGGGCAGGGCGGTCATGCTGCCCCCGCCCAGCTCGTCGCTGAGGTGGGCGGCCCGTTCCAGCAGCCGGGAGTGGAGGTAGAACACGTCGCCGGGGTAGGCTTCCCGCCCAGGGGACCGCTCCAGCAGAAGGCTCAGGGCCCGGTAGGCGATGGCGTGCTTGCTCAGGTCGTCATAGACGATGAGCACGTCCCGCCCCCGGCGCATGAAGTGCTCCCCCAGGGCGCAGCCGGCGTAAGGGGCGATGTACTGCAGGGCGGCGGAGGCGCTGGCCGGGGCGCTGACCACGCAGGTGTATTCCATGGCCCCCCGGCGGGACAGGTTCTCCACCAACTGGGCCACCGAGCTGGTCTTCTGGCCGATGGCCACATAGATGCACACCACATCCTTCCCCCTCTGGTTCAGGATGGTGTCCAGGGCGATGGCGGTCTTGCCTGTCTGGCGGTCGCCGATGATCAGCTCCCGCTGGCCCCGGCCGATGGGGAACATGGAGTCGATGGCCAGCAGGCCGGTCTCCATAGGGGTGTCCACCGGCTGGCGGTCCAGGATCCCAGGGGCGGGGGACTCGATGGGCAGATAGCCCTCCGCCTGGATGCGGCCCTTCCCGTCGATGGGGACGCCCAGGGCGTCTACCACCCGGCCCAGGAAATCGTCGCCCACCGGCATCCCGGCGGTCTTTTTGGTGCGGCGGACCAGACTGCCCGCCGAGATCTCCTCTCCGCTGCCGAAGAGGATGCAGCTCAGCTCCTTCCGGCGCAGGTCCTGGACCATCCCCCGGATCCCCGAGGGGAAGAGGACCACCTCTCCATATTGGATATGGTCCAGCCCGCTGACAGTGGCGATCTCGCCGTCCACCGTCAGCACCTCGCCGGTCTCCTCGGGGACGATGGCCAGCTCCCAGTCGGCCACGGCCTGGTGCATCAGGGGCAGCAGGTCCTCCTGGCCGGGCTGGATCTGGCGCAGGTAGTCCTGGAACTGCCGGACCCGGCCGTTGAGGGTCCAGTCATAGACGTCGGAGCCCACCTGCAGGCGGAATCCGGATTTGAGGGAGGGGTCCTCCTCCCAGCGCAGGGGGACCTTGCGCTGATAGGTCCGGGCCAGGAAGGCGCCGAACCGCTGGAGCTGTTCCTCAGTGGGGGACTTGGCGCTGCGCAGCTCCGCTGTCAGCTTCCCTCTAGCTGTCCTCATGCTTGTCTCCTCCCTCTGCTAAGTCCAGGAACTGGTCGAAGGGGTCGGCCTGGAAGGCCAGCTTCTTGGTGGCGGCAGTGGCCAGCCGGCGCAGCTCCCGCTGGGATTCCTTCAAGACCTGCTCCCGGCTGTGCTCCGCGTCGGCCCGAGCGTGGGCCACGATCTGTTTGGCCTGGGCCTGGGCCTGATCCAGCAGGGCCTGGGCGGACTGCTGGGCGGACTGCTGGGCCTTGGCCCTGGCCTGACGGATCTCCTCGTCGGCTCCGTCCAGCTTGGCCTGGTACTCGGCACGGACCTGCTCGGCCTGGGCCAGCTTTGCGGCGGCCTCCTCATCCAGGCTGCGGTAGTGTTCCTCCCGCTCCTCCATGAACTTCTTCACCGGCTGATACAGCAGGAAGTACAGTCCGCCGGTGAGGATGGCCAGATTCATCCAGTGCAGCAGGATCTGCTGCAGGTCGATATTCAGCGGCATCTCCTCCACCTGCCTTTACAATACGAAGATGATCAGGATGACCACCAGCAGGGCGTAGATGATGGCCGTCTCGATGAAGACCAAGCCCAGCATCATCATGGTCCGGATCTTGCCCTCGGCCTCAGGCTGACGGGAGATGCCCTCCGCCGACTTGGCGGTAGCCAGGCCCATGCCGATGCCACCACCGCAGGCGGCCAGGCCGATGGCCAGGCCGGCGGCGATGGACTTCATGCCGATGATGGAGCCACCGTCCTGTTCCTCAGCGGCCGTGGTGTCTGCCGGGGCGTCCCCGCTGGGGGCTGCGGCGGCAAAGGCGGGGACCGCAAGGGCCAGGGCCAGGAGCAGGGCCAGGATGGATGCGTGGATCTTTTTCATTCGAGTCAGCTTGTTCATGGCAGATTACCTCCAAATAACATCAGATCGGCCGGGCAGTCAGGCCTTGTGGGGCCGTTCAGACACCTCGCCGTAGTACATCGCTGTCAGCATGGTGAGCACGTAGGTCTGGATCAGGGCGTGGAGCAGGGTGAACAGCACCCCCACCACCACCGGCAGGACGAAGCTCAGACTGACGAAATAATAGACCAGCTCCGTCACCAGCAGGCCGCTGAGCAGAGCGCCGAAGAGACGGAAGCTCATAGAGAGGGGCAGGGAGAACTCCTTCAGGGTCTTGCCCATCCCTCTTGCCCCGTTGCCCACGATCCCGCCGGCCAGGATGAACAGATAGGACAGGGTGCCCAGGGCGATGGCGGCGTTCACGTCGGACAGGGGGGCGGGCAGGGTGATGGGGTGGCCATGGACGGTGATCCCCTGGAGCCCCAGCAGCTCGAAGAGGGTG
Source organism: bacterium 1xD42-67 (assembly GCA_003612335.1). Taxonomy (GTDB): domain Bacteria; phylum Bacillota; class Clostridia; order Oscillospirales; family Oscillospiraceae; genus Lawsonibacter. The sequence goes on along the minus strand of RAYO01000010.1, from coordinate 99,893 downwards.
CCCACGAAGATATAAGTACCGGCGGAAAAGATATACACGCCCAAAAAGCTGTGGCGGTGGGGGCTGCTGCCCCGGGCCATCCTATCGAACAGGCCCACCCACTCCTCCAGCAGGAGCTGGAGCTTTCCCGGGACGTATTGGAACTTGGGGATGACGAAGAGGCGGAGACAGACCGCCAGGATCAGCAGGAAAGCCGTCACCACGAAGGCGGAGATCAGGCCGGGGCTCACATCCCCCAGACCGAACAGACCGATCCGGTTCACATCGTGGAGCACGGCGTCCCGCATAGCGGCCTGCACGCTCTCCGTCCGGCCCGGCGACCCGGTGAGCAGTGCGCCGGCCAACAGGAGCAGGATCGCTGCCAGCCACAGCGCCAGGCCCTTTTTGTGTTGTTTCATCAAGCATCCCTTCTCTCCATAGTCGTAGGCGCCCCTCCCGACAGAGCGGACGCCTCCCCGCTCCCTGCGGTGTTCTTCGATATTATAGCACCCATGTCAAGGGCTGGAAAGGGGCCCGCTCCAAGATGTTCAGGATATCAACAGGCTGGCCGTTTTTTTAACGCTTTCTTGATACGCCAAAAGCCCCGCCCGGCGCAGTTTTTTGCGCCGGGCGGTGTTTGTTTTATTCGACTTCGACTGCGGGCACCCAGGAAAGCCGTCGAAAGCGGTCCCCAACCGCGAGCCCAGCGGAGCGGGTCGCGGTTGGAAGCGGCGGAGCAAGGAAATGCAGTGAGAGGTACTCTTTAGAGTGCCTCGAAGGAAATGGACTTTGCGACGACGCGGACGCACCGGGGGCAGAGGGTGGGGTGCTTGCTGTCGGAGCCCACGGTGGGCAGCACCTTCCAGCACCGCTCGCACTTCTGGCCTGCGGCGGGCTCTACGTTGGCAACGGTGAGGTCAACCATCTCCGTCTCAACCTGAGAAACGATGAGGATGTCGGCCAGCTCCTCCTGATCCATTTCGGCAAAGAAAGCGTCCTCTTTCCGAAGGCCCAAGATAACCTTGGCTTCCAGGCTCTTGCCGATCTTCTTCTCGTTCCGGGCTTTCTCCAGCTCGGCGTTGACCACGTCCCGGAGCTGAATGATTTCCTCCCAACGCTCCATGGCCGCGTCATCCAGGGCATACTGGGCGAAGGGTTTGTTCATCTCGTTCAGCAGAACGTTCCGGGGGTCGTCGCCGTCCCGGTGGGGCATAGCCAGCCAGATCTCGTCGCAGGTGAAGGCCAGGATGGGGGCGAACAGCTTGGTGATGGTGTCCAGGATGAGGAACAGGGCGGTCTGGGCGGAACGGCGGAGGGTAGAGTCCTTCTCCTCGCAGTACAGCCGGTCCTTGATGATGTCCAGATAGAAGGAGGACAGCTCCACCACACAGAAGTCGTTGATGGCGTGGCTGACCACATGGAACTCGTAGTCGTCATAGGCGGCGAAGCACTTCTCAATGAGCCGGTTCAGCTTGGTGACAGCCCAGCGGTCCAGCTCCGCCATCTCCTCCGGCTTGACCAGATCGTTGGGGTCGAAGCCGTCCAGGTTGCCCAGGCAGTACCGGGCGGTGTTGCGGAATTTCAGGTAGTTCTGGGAGAGCTGCTTGAAGATGTTGTCGGAGCAGCGCACGTCCACGTGGTAGTCGGCGGAGCCGGCCCACAGGCGGATCAGGTCGGCGCCGTACTTCTTGAAGATGTCGGCGGGGTCTACGCCGTTGCCCAGGGACTTGTGCATAGCTTTGCCCTCGCCGTCCACCGTCCAGCCGTGGGTGACGCACTCCTTGAAGGGAGCCCCCTTGCCCAGAGCGCCCACGGCGGTGAGCAGGGAGGACTGGAACCACCCGCGGTACTGGTCCAGACCCTCCATGTAGACGGTGGCGGGCCAGAAGCCCTGGTCCTTCTGCATGGAGGCGAAGTGGGTGGAGCCGGAGTCGAACCAGCCGTCCAGGGTGTCCTCCTCCTTGGTGAAGCCGGCGGACTTGCCGCAGTGGGGGCAGGTGAAGTTTTCGGGGAGGATATCCGCCGCATCCATCTCATACCAGGCGTTGGAGCCCTTCTCGCCAAACAGCTTGCTCACGGCGGCGATGGTCTCGTCGGTGCAGATGGGCTTGCCGCAGTCCCCGCAGTAGAACACCGGGATGGGCAGGCCCCACCGGCGCTGACGGCTGATACACCAGTCGGAGCGCTCCTGGATCATGGACTTCATCCGGTCGATGCCCCAGCCGGGGACCCAGCGTACCTCCTCGCAGGCGGCGACGGCCGCGTCCTTGAAGGACTCCACCGAGCAGAACCACTGGGGGGTGGCCCGGAAGATGATGGGCTTCTTGCACCGCCAGCAGTGGGGGTAGGAGTGGACGATGTCCTCAGAGGCGAACAGGGCTCCGCTCTCCTTCATGTCGGCCAGGATGACGGGGTTGCTCTCCTCGGTCTTCATGCCGGCGTATTTGCCGGCGTAGTCGGTGTGGCGGCCCCGGTCGTCCACGGGCACTACCATCTCGATCTTGTACCGCTTGCAGGTCTCGTAGTCGTCCGCGCCGAAGCCGGGGGCGGTGTGGACGCAGCCGGTACCGCTGTCCATGGTGACGTACTCGGCGGTACACAGCTGGCTGGTCTTGTCCAGGAAGGGGTGCTGGGCCAGCATATACTCAAAATCGGAGCCGGTGAAGGTGGCGACGGTCTCGTAGTTCTCAATGCCGCCCACCTTCATGACCTTGTCCCGGAGGGCCTCGGCCAGGATATACATCTCCCCATTGTCCGCCTTTACCAGCACATAGCTGTCCCGGGGGTGGAGGGCGATGGCCAGGTTGCCGGGCAGGGTCCAGATGGTGGTGGTCCAGATGAGGAAGTACATCTTCGACACATCGCCGTACTGCCCCAGCTTGCCCTGGTCGTCCTTCACCTGGAATTTGACGTAGACGGTGGTCACCGGGTCGTCCTGATACTCGATCTCCGCCTCGGCCAGGGCGGTCTCGTCGTGGGGGCACCAGTACACCGGCTTGAGGCCCTTGTAGATATAGCCATTCTTGTACATGGCCCCGAAAATTTTGACCTCTTCCGCCTCGAAGCCGGGGGACATGGTGAGGTAGGGGTTCTCCCAGTCGCCGATGACCCCCATCCGCTTGAAGCCCTCACGCTGTACGTCCACATAGTGCTGGGCGAACTCGTGGCAGGCGGTGCGGAACTCGGCCACCGACATGGCCTTGCGGTTGAGCTTGTTCTGCTTGATGATGGCGCTCTCGATGGGCATCCCGTGGTTGTCCCAGCCGGGGATGTAGGGGGTGAGATAGCCCCGCATGGCGGCGGCGCGGGTGATGAAGTCCTTGATGGACTTGTTCAGGGCGTGGCCCATGTGCAGGGCGCCGTTGGAGAAGGGAGGGCCGTCGTGGAGGCTGTAAAGGGGTTTTCCTTCATTCTTCTTCAGCAGCTCGTGGTAGAGGTCCATGTCCTCCCAGCGCTTGAGCATGTCGGGCTCCCGGGCGGGCAGTCCCGCCCGCATGGGGAAGTCGGTTTTTGGCAGATTGATGGTCTTGTTGTAATCCATGTTGTATGACTCCTTTGATTTAGTGTGTTTTGTTATACATAGTGCTCCGTGTGCCAGCTGTTCTCGCCGCCGAGCCTGTACTCTACTCCGGCGATCAGCCAGCCGTCCTCGGAGGGCTTCAGCGTAAAGCGATAGCGGTATTCCCAGGTTTTCCGGCAGGTGGTCTCCACAACAGCTTTTTTGGCGCTTTTCATGGTGAAGATCACCTGCCCCTCCGGGTCGTCAAAGAGGGGATCGTACCGGGCGGGCTTGCCGCAGCTCCCGGCTGCGCCGTACTTCAGCAGGCCGGGGACGCATTGGGGCTCCACCAGCTCCAGATACCGGCGGCGGTAATCCTCCCACAGCGCCGGGTCATCGGGGTGCATCTGGTTTTTGGGCAGGCCCAGCGCCGGTTTTTCTGCCTCCAGGGCCTGGAAACGCTCCTGTATTTCCCGCTCCAGGCCATTCCGGGCTTTCAGCAGCTCCACCAGGGGCGGAACAAGCTCCTCCGCCATGGGCCGAAATTTTTCCGGGGTATCCAATAGTTTGATGTCCATACGAGTCCCCTTTCAGCCCACCAGCACCACCCGGTCCCGGGCAGGGAAGTAGATATTCAGGCCCATTTTCCACAAGTCAAAGTAGCCGTGGAAGGGGTTTTCCCGTTGGGTGTCGTACATAGGCCACTGGAGATAATGGGACAGGTCGTAGTCGCAGCTGATGTGGTACAGGGCTTCGGACATCAGGTCAATATCCTCGCAGCCCTTCCGGTATTGCAGATCCTCCTGATACCACTCGGTCAGCTCGTCCAGGTCCACCGTTTGGATGCCCTCTCCCGTGATCCACACCTGGCGAACCTGCTCTTCAAAGTCCCGGCCCTCCTGACCGGCGAGAAATTCGATGCTGGCGTTTTCATCCAAGGGCGGGTCCTCGTCAAATTCCTCCACATAGATGCGGTCGATGGCCTTGACATAGGTCCGGGCGGCGTTGATGGCGGCCTGTTTGTTCTCCTCCGAGAACCGGGCGAAGAAGTAGGCGGCGTAGGCGGTCTGGCCGGTGGGGGACACGCAGGTGGCGGTGTCCCGGCTGGCCTCGTCGATCTCCAGCAGCCCCTGGAGCATGTCCAGCCCCGGCTGGCCGTACAGGGCCAGGATGGGCCGCAGGCGGTCCAGGTCGCCGCCCCGCAGCTCCTGGATCAGGAAGGGGGGCACCGCCTCCTGCTCCAGGTCATACTCATGCTCGTCAAAAATTTCCTTCAGAAGCGGGTCCTGCTGGATCAGCTCCGTCCAGCCCTTGGGCAGATGTTCCCGGCATTCTTCTATGGTCATGATAAGACCTCCTCTGCAAATAAAAAAAGCCCCTGAGATATCGTCTTTTGTCTTTGTGTTTTCAGGTACAGGCCCATTGAGCCAAAATGCGGGAAAAGTCCCGGTTTTTCAAGTCCTCCGACCGGATCAGCAGATTCAGGGAACCGCAGCCGCCCAGATACAGGTCCATGTCTCCGATATCCCCCGCCGGGAAGTCGCTGTCATCATCGTCCAACTGGAAGAGGAGGGTATCCCAGGCAGTGAGGGCCAGGGCTCGCTGTACCTGCTCCGGGGAGATATTGTATTTCCGCAAAGACTCCTCCGTCATGCCCCGATAGGGGTTTTCACGGGGGTCGCTCTGGTAATACCGGGGGTGTCCACCGATCTTACAGCCGCCCCGCTTCATCTGTTCCTCCAGACGGTCCAGCGCCTCCCGCTCCTCCGGGACGTCGGAGCGCATCCGGTAGGTGTCGAACTCCTTCGGGTCCGCATCGGGCAGGCGGGCCTTCAAGGCGGCGGTAAAGAGTTCGTTGAAGAGGTATTCCTCGTCGCCCACGCCCTCCTGTTTCGCCGGCCGGAAGGTCATCTTCAGCGGCACATTGGGGCAGCGCCATAGTTCAACATGCCCGTTTTCAATATCCTGCAAGTCGATCTTGTGGGCGGGGCGGGGCATGTTTTTCTTGCTGGCCTCCTCCCAGGGGACGGCCATCTTGGCCGCGCACTCCTCCAGGGTGACGGTCCTGTCGACCTCCGGATAGTAGATGATCTTCCAGTCGTCCTGAGGGGTGCCCTCCCAGGTATCCTCTCCGCACAGACCAAAGTCATCGATGCCCCAGTCGGACAAAAATATCTGTAAAATGCCGGATTCCGGGAAGTTGTCCATATGGGGCATCTGAGCGAAGTCGATCTGGGCGCACAGCCAGAGCTGGTTCCCGTCCTCGTCGGCTGGGATCTCGCCGTCCCGGGGCACATAGGGCACCCCGCCCAGGTGGCTGTCTGTCACGCCAAAGGGCTCTTTGCTGAACTCCAGATAGCAGGCGGGCCGTCTGCTGTCCGCCTGGATCTGGTCCGCGATCTCCTGGCAAAGCTGGATCCTTTCCATATTGGTCATTCGTACCCACTCCTTTTCAGAATATGAAAACGCCTCTGTCTCGGGAAAGAGACAAAGGCGCTGACCTCTGCGGTACCACTCTTCTTGCCAAAGCGGAATGCTTTGACCACTCAAGTCTGCCCAATAACGGGGGCGTCCGGAGGGGCCTACTGGAGTTCAGCCCTCAGCTCCAAGGTGATCTTCGCCGTTCCCTCCCGTCCGCCTTCCACCAAACAGCGGCTCTCTTTGCGTCTTGGGAACGGGTACTCGTCCTTTTCCGCGCATTTTGGATATGTGGCCTGTATTTTATCCGGTTTTTCCCGGATCGTCAAGAGGTATCCGCCCTTTTTGCCCCAAAAACTCACTGATAGAGGAGGCCCAGGGCATCCAGGGCGGCCCGGACCCGGCCGGCGGCCTCCTGATCGGGGCAGAGGACGGTGTGGAGGTGGACCCCCTCGGTGAGCTGGGAGAGGGGGGCGGCGGATTCCTGGCGGCAGCGCTGGATGAACTGGGCCACCTCATACCGGCTGGACAGGCGGAGGGGGCCGGTGAGCTGGCCGTAGATCGGATGCTCCACGATCACGTCCAGCACGGTGCACCCCTGGTCCACCACCGCGTTGAGCTCCGCCTCCATCTGGTCGGCCCGGTGGCGGCAGGCGAAGGTGGCCGCCGTCCCCATGGGGGGCTGGGGGAGGAGGTAGCCCCGGGGGGTGGCGGTGATGTCCATCCCCCCGGCCCGGAGGAGGGCCACGTCGCCCACGATGATCTGCCGGCTCACCGCCAGCTCTTTGGCCAGGGCGGCGGCGCTCAGAGGCGCCGGGCTGGCCGCCAGACGGCGGGCGATGATCTGTCTGCGCTGCTGGGCGTCCATAGCGGCCCCTCCTCTCTGTCATGACAACAGTATAGCACATCCCGCCCTGTCAGGCAAGGGGGCAGACTGCGCGGAAAAACTTGACTTTTCCCTCTGGAATCAATACAATAGGGGGCACGAGTATTTCCGATCCATTTCAAGATAAAGGACTGAGGACGATATGGCCAAAGAAAACAAGAAGCAGGTGGAGCAGATCACCGACATGGAGGTGGACTTCGCCCAGTGGTACACCGACGTGTGCAAAAAGGCGGAGCTCATCGACTACTCCTCCATCAAAGGTATGTTCATCTACCGCCCCTACGGTTACGCCATTTGGGAGAACATCCAGCACGAGCTGGACAAGAAGTTCAAGGAGACCGGCCACGAGAACGTGTACCTGCCCATGCTCATCCCCGAGAGCCTGCTGCAGAAGGAGAAGGACCACGTGGAGGGCTTCGCCCCAGAGTGCGCCTGGGTCACCCTGGGGGGCAGTGAGAAGCTGGAGGAGAAATACTGCATCCGCCCCACCTCCGAGACCCTGTTCTGCGAGCACTACAAGAACGTGATCCACTCCCACCGGGACCTGCCCAAGCTGTATAACCAGTGGTGCTCCGTGCTGCGGTGGGAGAAGACCTCCCGCCCCTTCCTGCGCCACCGGGAATTCCTGTGGCAGGAGGGCCACACTATGCACGCCACAGCTGAGGAGGCCCGGGAGGAGACCATGCGGATGCTGAACGTCTACGCCGACTTTCTGGAGAACGTGCTGGCCATGCCGGTGGTCAAGGGCCGGAAGACCGATAAGGAGAAGTTCAACGGCGCCGAGGAGACCTACACCGTGGAGTGCATGATGCACGACAAGAAGGCCCTCCAGGCGGGCACCAGCCACTACTTCGGCGACGGCTTCGCCAGGGCCTTCGACATCACCTTCACCGGCAAGGACAACCAGCTCCACCACCCCCACCAGACCAGCTGGGGGGTGTCCACCCGGATGATCGGCGGCATCATCATGACCCATGGGGACAACAACGGCCTGGTCCTGCCCCCCCGCATCGCCCCTATCCAGGCCATGGTCATCCCCGTGGCCCAGCACAAGGAGGGGGTCCTGGAGGCCGCCGCCGCCCTGCTGGAGCGGCTGCAGAAGGCGGGGATCCGGGCGAAGATGGACGATTCCGACCAGTCCATGGGCTGGAAGGCCGCCGAGTATGAGATGAAGGGGGTCCCCCTCCGGGTGGAGATCGGCCCCAAGGACATGGAGAAGGGCCAGTGCTGCATCTGCCGCCGGGACAGCGGAGAGAAGATTTTCGTCCCCCTCAGCGAGCTGGAGGAGGACGTGCGCTGGCTGCTGGACGAGGTCCACAAGGGCCTGTACGCCCGGGCCAAGAAGAACCTGGAGGACCATACCCGGGTGTGCATGACCCTGGAGGAGGTCAAGGAGTTCATGGAGACCGAGGGCGGCTTTGCCAAGACTATGTGGTGCGGCGAGCTGGACTGCGAGCTGGCTATGAAGGAGAAGGCCGGGGTCACCTCCCGGTGCATGCCCCTGGAGCAGGAGCATGTCTCCGACGTGTGCGTCTGCTGCGGCAGGCCCGCCGAGCGCTCCATCCTCTGGGGCGTGGCCTACTGACCGGTCCCGATCGGGAGGGCGCCTGAGCTCCTCTTGGACCGAAGATCCGAAGCTGCAAAAGACCTCGCCGGCCGGCGAGGTCTTTTCATTGGTTCACAGAGACAGGATCAGCACCCCTGCCAGGATCGCCGCCACCCCGATCAGCTTCCTCCGGCCGATCCGCTCCCCCAGGAAAGCGGCGGACAGGGCCATGGACCAAACGTAGGTGATGGCGGTCATGGGGTAGACCACAGAGTAGTCCAAAAAGCGCAGCAGCAGGACGTTGCACAGAGCTCCCGCCACATAGCAGCCTCCGCCCAGCCAGATCCTGGGCTCCCGGAAGAGGGAGATCAGACCGTCCGTCCGGTCCATCCCCGCTTTGAGGAAAAAAGCCCCCATGGCCCCGATCAGGGTCATGGCCAGCACGCCCGCCCAGATCATCGCTCCCCCTCCTTCGCGCCGCTCAGACACACCAGCCCGGCAGTGATCGCGGCGATCCCCAAAAGCTTGTTGGGGGTGATCGCCTCCTCCAGCACCAGGGCCCCCAGGAGCACCGACAGGACATAGCCCGCCCCCAGCATGGGGTGGAGGACGGACAGCTCGCCAAAGCGCATGGCGGCCATCATGAGCAGGGCCCCCAGGCCGTACAGGCCGAACCCGGCCAGGAGGAAGAGGAGGGGGGGCTCCCGCAGCGCGGACAGCTTCCAGCACAGCTGGCCGGTGCAGGTGAGCAGGGCGGAGGTGAGCATCAGGGCGATGCCCACGGACAGACGGTCCTTGTTCGGTCCCATACAGGTCACCTCATCTCAGCAGTTCGGCGGGCCAGGGCCCGGGCACTCCGTTTTTCACCAGATAGGCCCGCTCCGCCAGGCGGGCCAAGGGGACGTCAGACAGGGAATCCGACCAGAAGCCCTCCACCCTTTCACCGGGGAAGGTCTGTGCCAGACGGACCGCCTTCTCTGTCCCCCGGCAGTTGGGGCCCAGGAGAGCTCCCGTATCCGGGGACACTGGAGAGGCGATCCCCCGGATCCCCAGGGCCCTGCAGGCGGGGAGGACCAAAAAGTCCGGTGAGGCGGAGATCACCAGGTCGTCCGGCCGCTTCTGTTCCAGATACCAGGGGCGGATCTTGTCCAGATCCTCCTCCCAGAAGGCGGCGGCGGCCGCCTCCGCGTTGGGCACGTGGCGCAGGAAGCGGTAGAAACGGCCCTTGAAGGTCTCGCGGGAGCACAGCTTCGCATGGAACAGCCCCCCGGACAGGGCCGCCCAGGGCAGGGGGAGGAGGGCGGCGGGCCAGCGCTTGACACAAAAGCGCCAGAAGTCCAGGGTGCTGTCCCCAGGGTAGATCGTGTGGTCGAGGTCGTATACGTTCATGAGCGCCTCCTGATCGCGGCGGGCAGGGTCCGGAACACCAGCCGGTAGGCTCCGGACAGCAGACAGACGAACACCAGAGTGATCGACAGGTTGATGCAGTAGGCCAGGGGGAGCTTGCAGTACCACGCCAGATGGATCCTAGGGGCGAGGCGCTGCAAAAGGGAGGCTCCGATCCCCTGGCAGAAATAGAACAGCAGGGCCGCCCGTCCGATTCGGCACAGGGGGCTGGAGGGGGAGAGACCGGTGAGCCGCCCCCGCAGCCACAGCGCTCCGATCACGGTCATCAGAGAGAAGAGGAGGTAGACCGGTGCGGGCGGGAATTTCAGGTCCTGCATCTGGAAGATGTCCGACCCCAGCCGCCGGGCCAGCAGGACCATGGCCCCCAGGTCCAGGGCGATCAGCCCCGCAGTCCAGGACAGGCAGGGGATCTTGGTCCGCCAGCACAGCAGGCCCAGGAGGTAGAAGACCAGATAGAACAGGGTGGTCTGGGACAGCAGAGGGATCCGTCCCCCCGCCCAGGTATAGACCAGTCCTGCCAGGACCAGGGCCAGGAAAGCCCCCGTCCAGACCAGCAGGCGCCTCCCATCCCCCTTGGAGGCCCGGCGGGCCAGCCAGAGGAGGAGGGACCCCAGGGGCAGAACGGTGAAGTACACCGGCAGGAACCAGATGCTCCCCATCACCACCGGCAGGGCGGTCCCCGCCCCGATTCGGAACCACAGGTTGCCCAGCAGGTTGAAAAGGGACATCCCGCTGTCCCATCCCCGAACAGCCCAGAGGGAGAACAGGAGGGCCACATACAGGCACCAGAAGACCAGATATTTCAGATAGATGCCCGCCAGGGACATCAGGCTCTTCTTCAGGGAGCGGACATAGCCAGCCCCCCAGCCCGACAGGAAGAAGAAAAAGGGCACATCCAGGACCAGACTGAGGGATCTTACCGCCTGGGGGACATAGGTCTCTCCCGACCAGAAGACGGTGTGGATGAAGATGATGCTCAGGGCGGCCAGTCCCCGGAGGGAGTCCAGGCTCTGATCCCGAAGTCCTGCTGCGGGCTGCTCTGTCAAGAGGCTCCCCCCTTCTGTCATGCTATGGGCAGATAGATCAGCCCCACCATCACCAGGCCGAAGAGCACCCCCAGGCCCAGGAGGACCTTATCGTGCATCACCACGTCCACCGGGTCGCCGTAGGAGTTGGATTCGATGTCGGCGCTGTATTTCATCAGGATGATGATCACCAAGGGGACCGTCCAGATCAGTTTGTCCGTCCCGTATTTCTCCACGATCTCCCCGTCGGCGCTCCACAGGGCGTAGAAGGTGACGGCCAGGGTGAGGCACAGATACATGAACTTGTCCAAAAATTCGTAGGAGTAGTACTGGAGCACCTTCCGGGTGCCCTCCTTGCCCTTGGCCAGCTCGTTGCGCCGCTTGCCCAGCCCCAGGTAGAAGGAGAGGGAGAAGACGGTGAGATACACCCAGGCGGAGGTACTGGACCCCACGATGGCCGCTCCGTAGATCACCCGGAGGACGAAGCCCAGCACCAGCAGGACGATGTCCAGGAAGGGGATATGCTTCAATCCCAGGCTGTAGCCAAGGTTGACGGCGAAATAGGCCAGGAAGAAGAACAGGCTCCCCCCCCGCACGCCGAAAGCGGCGAGCTGGATGGCCAGGGCGGCAGCGAAGAGCACCGCCGCCAGGGCCCAGGCCGCGGGGATGGGCACCGCCCCCGAGGCGATGGGACGGCGCCGCTTCACCTCGTGCTGGCGGTCGGCCTCCACGTCCCGGATATCGTTGAAGATATAGACGGCGGAAGAGAGCAGGCAGAAGGCCGCGAAGCCCAGAAGGGCTTGGAGGAGCACCTGGGGGTCGAAGAGATCCCGGTCGAAGGTGATGGAGACGAAGATGAGGAGATTCTTGATATAGTGCTTGGGCCGCATCAGTCTGACGAGGTCTGCAGGCCGCAGCTTGGCTCGTCCTTCCATATCAGCTGACCTCCTGTCCGTCCGCTATCCGGTAGTAGAGGGGGTAGCGGTCGAAGATGGTGCCGGTGAAGTCCTCCGGGTCGATGGGCCCGAAGGTGAAGTCTCGGATCCCGGCGTCGTATACATTGAACATCCGGCCCTCGAAGCTGTCCGCCCCGCCGTAGCCGATGGTCACGTCGCAGGTCTCGGTCAGAGCCTTCAGCTGGTCCAGCTGGGCCCAGGTCCGGTCGGCGTTCTTCATCAGCAGCAGGCTCCAGCCCCCGTTGGGGGCCATGTTGGCGCACAGCAGGGCGGTCAGGACCAGGGCGCAGGCCAGCCGGCCCTTCCCGCCCTCTCTGTTCCACCAGGCGAAGAGGAGGAGGAGGGCGGCCACCGGGACATAGAACAGGGCGGTGAAGTACCGGGCCCAGCACAGGCCGGGGATGAAGAGCACCGACAGCCCCAGCATGGCGGACAGCACCGCCGTCAGCCGGAAGACCTCCGGCCGGCTCCGGCGGCAGCGCCGCAGGGACAGGAGGATGACCGCGGCGGCGATCAAAAAGATCCCGCTGAACAGCACTCCCCAGCCTGCCGTCCGCACGTCGCAGGAGGGGGCGGAGTACAGCTCGGTGGTGCTGAAGGTGAAGGGGAGCTTCCACTCCACCGCCCCGATCTCCAGGCTGGCGTTGGTCCGGGAGAAGAGGGAGGCGAAGAAGCGCACCGGGTGGGACATGGGCTGGAAGACGGTGGGCACCTGGGAGGTGATGATCTCGGTGGAGCCGGGACCGATCATGGTGTACACCGGGTTGTGGTAGCGCAGGGTGTTGGTCACATAGGCGGTGGAGCCCAGGAAGAGCACCCCGGACAGTACGCTGGCCGCCAGCAGGCAGAACCGGCCCCGCAAAGCCCGGACCGCCTGGGAGATCCCCCCTCTCCTCAGCTCCGCCGCCGTCCAATAGCCGAAGAAGGTGAGGCAGAGGATGGCGAAGAAGAGGACGGAGGAGAACTTGACATTGAAGCCCACACTGATGGACACCAGGACCAGATATCCGGCCAGAGGGGTGAGCGTTCCGCCGGGATAGAAGGTGAGATAGAGCAGCCCGATCAGGCACAGCAGGAGCATATCGGCCAAAAGGCCGTCGTTATAGAAGGTGAAGATCTGGGAGGTGCTCACCGGGGTGAGGACCGACAGACCGGCGCAGACCGCCGCCTGCCAGTGCTGGAACAGCCGGGTGCAGGCCAGCATCCCCCAGGCCAGGAAAAAGGTCCCGGCCATGGCCAGCAGGTTGAAGCCCTTGCCAGCCTCGATGTTGCCGGTGAGGACGTGGACACAGGCGGCGAAGAGCTCCGACGCCTTGGGGTAGGAGTCGTACCAGGTCTCGGTGCAGTGGGCCAGGAAGGGGTAGGGCCGGGCGAAGTCGTAGTAGCTCTCCTTCAGGGGGTCCCAGCCCATGCTCAGCGCCCCGGCGATCCCCTTGTGATAGCTGTTCCCGTCCCAGGACCAGTCGTCCACATAGCCGGCCAGCAGCAGGCTCAGGGCCAGGATCCCCAAGCCCAGGACCAGGACGGCCCCCAGGGCCTTCCAGGACCGCCGCTGGAACAGCCAGCTGACCACAGCGGCCCCCAAAACAGCGGCGGGCAGGTGGAGAGGGCTGACAGGGGCCCCGATCAGGAACAGCAGGGTGGACAGGGCCAGAGAGAAGAAGATGATGTTCAGCAGGAACAGACCCAGGGACAGGAGGGTGCGCTCCATGTCCCGCTGTCTGAGATCGGTCATGGCAGGATGCTCCTTTCAAACGGCGGCTGGCAGGACCAAAACGGGTCTTTGGTCCTTATTCGGGACATTTTACCACATCAGGAGCGGATCGGCAAGAGGCATCCGGACCGCGCGCTTGGGAGGATGGGCCGGGCCGCCTGGCCCGGCGGCGCTTCCGGCCGCTCCCCCGGCACTCGTAGACGGCGCCGGTCTGGAAGGCCGCCGTATACTCCTGGATCAGTTCCGGGCCGATGGGCGGGACGGAGCGCCGTCCCCGCCAGCTCCCGTCGGACAGCTGGGCCAGTACCAGGCGGCACAGGAACCGCCCGTGCTCCGGGCAGGAGAAGATGGAGAAGCACTGCCGCGGTCCGCCGGAAGTCTTGGCGGGGGCGCAGCGCCATTGGCTGATGCTCCCCTTCCGGCCGCAGACCGGACAGGGGGGCCGCCGGCTCTGCTTCGCCCCCAGTACCAGCTCCGGCGTTGGGAAGGGGCCGATCCCCTGCCTGGGCTGGCGGGGGAAGGGGCAGCCTGACAGCTTCAGCGTCACCTTGGGCCCCGCCCGGCGGCTGCGGCGGACGGGCTCATGTTCCAAGGATTCTGGGGTGAGCCAGCAGCCGATCACCGAGGTGTACAGAGAGTCGCAGAGGGCGTCGTGGAAGGGGAAGAGATCCGGGATCTGGCAGTGCTCCACCGCCCGCCACAGGGCGATCTGCCGGTCGGCGCCCAGCACATAGGAGAAGGCGGTCTGAAGGTCGTAGCACTTCTCCATGGTCAGGGAGGGGGTCCCCCAGTAGCGGCAGTTCCGGGTCAGCGTGTCCAGGTCGCCGCTCCCCCAGGAGGCGAATTCCGTCTCTCCGCCGCACCAGGTCCGGAACCTCTCCATCGCCCCGATGAAGTCCAGGTCAGAGCTCCGGGAATCCTGGAGCCCGGGCAGCCGCCTGGCCCCCGGGTCGAATCTTTTGTGGACTGCCGGCCGGATATAGGCGTTGAAGGTGTCGAGGACAGGGCCGCCCAGCCCCGCCACCCGGACCGCTCCGATCTGGAGGATCTCGTCCAGCGGCGTCCTGTCATAGCCCCGGTTCCATTCCAGGTCCCATATGATCATAGCATCATCTCATCTTCCTTTTGATCGGCCTATATTGTATTGGTTTTTCTCCGCCCCGTCAAGGACCGGGCACAGCTGTTTTTTGACAGACGGAAAAGAGGACTGCCCTGAAGCAGTCCTCTTTGCGGTCCGAATGGGCGCTACAGCCGGCCGGTCAGTGCCTGCTCCAGCAGCTGAGGCAGCTTTTCCGGGGCGCAGGCGAAGCAGGGGATGTCCATAGCGGCGACGCGCTGGGCGGTCTGGGCATCGTAATAGGGCTTGCCCCCATCGGCGATGGCGAGCAGGACCGCCACGGTCACGCCGGAGCTCTTCAGCTCCTCCAGCCGCCGGAGGAGGGCCGCCCGGTTGCCCCCCTCGTCCAGGTCGGAGATGAGGAAGAACAGCGTCTTGGCCGGGGACTCTACCAGCTCCTGGCAGTAGGCGATGGACTTGGCGATGTCGGTGCCGCCGCCCATCTGGAAGCCGAAGAGCAGGTCCACCGGGTCCTCACACAGGGGGGTCAGGTCCATGATCTGGGTGTCGAACGCCACCACGCTGGTCTTCACCGCGGACATAGAGGCCAGTACGCAGGCCATGATGGAGGAGTAGATGATCGACTGGCCCATGGATCCGCTCTGGTCGATGTCCAGGATGACATGCCAGCGATTCACCCGGCTGGAGCGGTCGAAGAACCATACCCGCTCTGGGACGATCGCCCCCAGCTCTTTGTTATAATGCTTCAGGTTCCTCCGGATCGTATAGGGGAAGTCCAGGGCGGCGGCGGAGGGCAGCGGGGAATGGGCCCGGCGGTCCAGCGCGGCGGTCACCGCCCGGCGCATGTCGTTCGCCAGCAGCTTATCGATCTCCTCCACGATCTTCCGGATGAAGTTCCGGGCGGACTCCTTGGACTTCTTGGGGATCTGGTCCTTGAGCATCAGCAGGGTAGAAGCCATGTTCAAGTCGGGCTCCAGCCCGTCTAAGAGCTCTGGCTCCAGGAGCAGCTGCTTGAGGCCCTTGCGCTCGATGGCGTCGTTCTGCACCACCGCCACCGTCTCCGGATCGAAGAGGGACCGCAGGTCCCCCAGCCATTTGGAGATCACCGGGGAGGAGGGCCCCTTCCCCGCCCCCTGGCCGGGCCCGCCGAAGCCCTCTCCCGGCCCGCCGTAGATGGCCCCGAGGGCGGAGTCCATGAGCAGCTCCTCCTGGGTCAGGGGGACGCCCCCCATCTGTGTGAAGGACTGCTCCGTTTCCTGGCCTAAGATCAGCCGCCAGCGGGAGAGCTGTTCGGTCTTTGACATAGCCGCACCCCCTAGATATCGTCGAAATCGAAGTCGGACAGGCTCTCTAAGACCGCCTGTTCGGCTCCCGTGGTCTCGTTCATCAGCGCCTCCGCCGCCTGCCGGGGATCCACGCCCCAGATCTCCCCCAGATCCTCTGCGATGTCGTTCTTCTCGCTGGGGGAAAAGTCGGCGAAGGCCCGGCGGAGGAAGACCAAGGCCCGGCGGAAGGCCTCGTCATCCAGGCTGGAGAGGTAGTCGTCCAGGTGCCGCCACAGGGAGAGGCGGGCGATGAGGGCCCTGCGGTTCTTTGCCGCCAGCCCCTCGAACCACCCGGCCCCCAGGTCGGCGGGGATCCCGGGGGACAGCCGCCGGGCCACCTCCCGGGCCAGCAGGGCCTCGTCCGCTCTGCCCCGCTCCAGCAAGATCGCCATGGCGAAGCCGGAACACCGGGTGTTCAGATCGTCCCGGTCAGAGATCTCTGCCAGCAGATCCAGCCAGCGGTCCTCCGCCAGGAAGTCGAGGCTGAGCTGGAGGGCGTTGAGCTGGTCCATGGCCTTGGTCACCGCAGGGGCGGCCTGGGCGTCGCAGATACAGGCGTCCTCCAGGGTGAGGCAGGCCCGGAGGTAGAGCTGTTCCACCAGGGGGACCACCGGCGCGGGGTCGAACCGGCGCAGGTCGCCGTACCGCACCACCAGGCTCAGGCGCTGGGCGGTCTCGGCCACGTCCGCCAGAGCGGCGGCGTCCACGCTCAGCCCCTGGAGCACCGACAGGGCGTGCTGGGCGGCGGCGGGCATCCCGCACAGGAAGGCGTCCTGGAAGATGGCGGCCGCTTCGGCGATGGTGCTGCTGCTGTCCGCCCGCTCCTTCAGGGCGAAGGCCGCCGCCCCCTGGATGGTGTCCCCCATGAGGGCGGATTCCACGATCTGGATCTCCGCCTCCGGGGTCCAGCGCAGGTCCCAGTATTCTCCCCAGTTGGAACCGCTCTGCCGGGAGGGGAGGAGGGCGGCGAACTGGATCTTCAGCACCCGCAGGCGGTGGAGGAAGAAGGACCGGCGCAGGTCGGCGAAGGCGGCGGCCTCCGACTTCACGTTCAGCTTTTCCCGGAGGTCCAGGTCCAGCCGCTGGAGCTGGGCGGTGCGGAACTTCTCCAGCCGGAGCTCCTTCAGCTGGCGGTAGAAGTCCTCCTGGACGCTGGTCCGGCTCACCCCCTCGGGGAGGGATCCGATCTGGGTGCCGATCTCAGTGTCCGCTGCGGCCAGGGCCAGCTCGGAGAACTGCCCGTGGCCCATGGTGGTGACTGCGGCGTCCCGCAGGTCGGCCAGGACCGGATATCGGCTCCCCCGCATCTTGGCCAGGGCGCCGGCCAGGCGCACCGCCTCGATGACCTCGGCGGAGGAGACGAGGTTCCCTGCGTTTCGGTGGGAGGCGGCCAGCCGGGTCAGATAGAGGTAAGGGGCCTGGTCCAGCCCGCCGCCGTTGAGGGCCTCCCACAGCAGCTCGAAATAGGCGGGGGCCTTGTTCCCCGCCCCGTAGCCGGAGCGGGAGGACAGGCGGTAGTAGGAGTAAGGCATCAGGGTGGCGGCAGAGCCCGCCGTGGGCAGAGAGGCCAGCTCCTGGTCGGTCAGGGGGGCGTTCTCCTCCAGCCCGGCCACATGGAAGGCCCCGCAGACACAGAAGATCTTCTCCGGGGAGATCCCGCCATCGATAGCCTCCTGGATCTGCCGCTTCATATAGGCCTCCCGCACCGTGGTCTCCGCAGCCCTGCGGGCGTCGTCTGCCGACGCCTCCCGCAGCTCCCGGCCAAAGACGTCGGAAGCCGCCTGGTAGTCCTCCGCCTGTTCCAGGTCCCGCTCCCAGAAGGTATCGTGGTCCTCGCCGGTGATCTTCTCCAGACGCTCGTACACCGATTCGGTGGTCTGAGGGAGATCCTCCGTGTAGGGCGGGACGACTCGGACCGCCGTCCCACCGGCTTCTTCTCCGTCCTCAGAAGATGCGCCGGGGGTGTTGTTGGAATGCGGTGCGTCTGGGTTGTCGTTTGAATAGGGCGCGCCGGGGTCGTCGCGCCCTACAGACATTTCCTCCGCCTCCCGGAGGGCCAGAAATACCGAAGAGGGCAGGTCCATGAACCGGCACTCCACCCCGTGTTCGTGGGCCCAGAGGATCGCCTGGATCTCGGGGGAGTAGACGGCGAAGGGCCACAGGACTGTGCGCACCGGCGGCGTTTTGGTGTAGGCCAGGATGGCGGCGGGGAACTGGGTATCTGGGTGGCACAGCCACTCCATCTGGCTGTTCAGATCGCTGGGGCCCTCCACCAGCACCAGCTCGGGCCGGGCCCGATCCAGGGCCTTCCGCAGGTGATAGGCCGCCGCCGGGGACAGGTGGCGCACGCCGAAAAATGTCGGTCCGCTCATGTCCCGTTCAGCTCCCGGCAGGCCCGGTAGAGGGGCAGCCACTCGCTCCCCCGCTTCTTCATCACGTTCTCCAGATACTCCTTCCAGGCCAGCTTGTCCTTCTCCTCGTCCTTCACTACCGCCCCCTGGAGGGCGGCGGCCAGGTCCTCGGCGGCGATGGCGCCGGTGCCGAAGCTGCCGGCCAGAGCCATGGAGTTGGCCAGCAGAGAGATGGCCTCGGCGGTGGACAGCACCCCGGAGGTGGGCTTCAGCTTCTGCTTGCCGTCCAGGGTGGCGCCCTTGCGCAGCTCCCGGAAGATGGTGACCACCTTCTCCACCGTGTCCTCCTTGGGCTGGCTGGCGTTCAGGTCCAGCCCGGCGGACAGCTGCTCCACCCGGGTGCGGACGATGTCCATCTCGGTCGCCATGTCAGAGGGGGTGGGCAGGACCACGATATTGAACCGGCGCTTCAGGGCGGCGGACATGTCGTTGACCCCCTTGTCCCGGGTGTTGGCGGTGGCGATCACCGAAAATCCCTTTTGGGCCGGGACCTCCAGTCCCAGCTCAGGGACGGACAGCCGCTTCTCCGACAGGATGGAGATCAGGGCGTCCTGGACCTCGCTGGCGCAGCGGGAGATCTCCTCGATCCGGGCGATGGAGCCCGACTCCATGGCCCGGTAGACCGGGCTCTTCACCATGGCTTCGGGGCAGGGGCCCTTGGCGATGAGCATGGCGTAATTCCAGGAGTAGCGGATCTGCTCCTCGGTGGTGCCGGCGGTGCCCTGGACCACCTTGGTGGAGTCGCCGTTGACGGCGGCGGCCAGGTGCTCGGACAGCCAGCTCTTGGCGGTGCCCGGCTCGCCGATGAGGAGGAGGGCACGGTCGGTGACCAGGGTGGAGATGGCGATCTCCACCAGCCGCCGGCTGCCCATATACTTGGGGGTGATCTCCACCCCCTTGACGGCAGTGCCGCCCTCGATGTAGGTCAGTACCGACCGGGGGGACATCCTCCACCCCGTGGGGATGGGGTCGTGGTCGGCGGCGATCAGCGCGTCGATCTCCCGCTGGAAAAGCTCCTCCGCCGGGAGGCGCTGTACGTTTTTGTCAGACATTTCACGTTCCTCCGTTGCTCACAGTTTCGTCCAGTCGATGTTGGACGGGAAATCATTTCCCGCCCGAAGCTGCTCGACGGTCCAGGGAATGGCCTTCTGGATCAGGGGCGCGGCCTGCTTCTGGAACGCCCCCTCGGTCAGGACCTCCTCCAGCAGGGCGATAGACTCCTCCGTACCCAGGGCCTGCCAAGCGTCATACATCAGCTGCCACACCGCGTAACTGCGGTTATCGTTGGGCCTCTTCGCTAGAGCTTTCCCCAGCAGCCCCCTGGGACTGCCCCCCAGCCGGAACAGCCAGCGGCTGTAAGTGTAGGACTGGCCGGTCTCCTCCAGCCGCCTCCGGAGGTAGGGGATCAGCAGTTTCCGGCTCGTCTCGTTCTCCGGGTCGACCAGCCGCATGAGGGTCCGGTCAAACTCGGGCACGTCCTCCCAGTAGTAGGCGAAGGGGGAGGCACCGGCCCTTCTGGGCACGTCGGTGCAGACCGCCCGGGTGAGCCGCTCGATCCACCGGATATCCAGGGGCTCGGCGGTGGACAGGCCCCCATAGACCCGATACTGCCCCACCTGGGGATACCACCACACGTCACCCAGGGCCCGGAGCAGGACGGTGTTCAGGGTCTTTTTCCGCCCCGCGTCCTGGGTGGGCTCCTCGGTCAGGATATAGGGGCCGTACTTCTCAAAGACCTCCGCCGCAGGGAGGGACAGCAGGGCGGCCAGGAAGCTGATATGGAGATACCGAGTCATCTCGGGCCGGTGGTCGAACAGCTTGAGGCAGTGGTCCCGCAGAGGGCCTGGGCCGGTGTGGCGCAGGCAGTCCGCCAGGGTATCGGTCAGCCGCACCCCGGCAAAGATGGAATTGCCCTTCTTGTTTCTCAGGCCGTCGAAGAGCTCCATGCGCTCGTCCGCCCAGCGCCAGAGGTCCAGCATGGCGGGGGAGGTCTTCTTCCCCACCGCCTGGCACCAGTGGGACAGCTCCGTCTGCTCCTCCTCTGGGACGCGGTCGCCGTGGGAGAGCAGCTTCTCCAGATGGGCCCGCAGGCCGGCGGCGATCAGGTCTCCCGCCCAGTCCTTTTCCGTCTTTGCCAGGAACAGGGCAGAGACGGGTTTTTTGTCCAGCTCCGCCGCCCAGAACCCGGTCACCGCCTCCCCGTCCTGCCCGGCCAGGGCCTGGAGGGCGGCCTCCCGGTTGGCCCCCCGCTCGGTCTGGACCAGCTCCAGCAGGAGGGGGACGTTTTCCGGGTCCTCCCCCAGGGCGGTGAGGACCGCCGCCCGGACGTCCTTCTTCGCCTGGGGCAGGATCTCCCTCAGCCAGGGGGTGGCCCCGGCCCCCTCCAGAGCGGAAACAACTTCCACCCGCCGGGCCATAGATTTGTTTCCGGCGGGGTCGAAGCCCTCCTTCAGCAGAGACAGCGGGGCGGGACCCATCTGCTTCAAAATTTTGGCGTTCAGCTCGGCCAGCTCGCCGTAGCTGTCCCCCAGGCCGTTTACCACCGCGGGCAGGACCCGGAAGTCGGTGAAATGTTCGGGGTGGTTTTCCCAGGCGGACTGGACGATCTCCATCCGGCCGCCGCCGGTGGTGGTGAGGGCCTCCAGGAGGGGACGGAGCTGGCTGTAAGACAGCTCCAGATATTGGCCGTTCCCGGCGGGCAGGGGGACCAGCTCCCCCTCTATGCCGGTCTTCCCCTGGGTGTATACCACCGCGTCCGCCAGGGCCAGCAGGTCCAGCAGCAGGCCGGACCGCTCCGCCGCCGGGGCGGACAGCAGCTGGTCCAGGCCGGCGCCGATCTTCCCGAACACCGGGCTGGCCGCGGCCAGAGGCTTTAGCTGCTCCGCCGCGCGGCTCAGCCGGAAGTCCTCGGCCAGCAGGCCGGTCCCGGCGATAGCGGCCTGCTCCAGCCGCCCTTTTACATCATAAAGAGGCTGTAGATCCATAAATATCCCTCTTTCACTCCGCCTCCCAGGCGGCGATCTGTTCCTGCACTCTCTGTTCCGGCCAGGTGGGCCGCTTGCTCTTGGCGTGCTGCTCCTGGACGATCTTGAACAGGTCCCGCAGTTCCTGGGCCTTCTCCGGACCGGTCAGGGAGGTCTGGTTCAGAAGACGGGTGACGGCGAAGGTGGTCATGCTGCCGTCCTTGCGGACTTTATTGTCCAGAAAGCCCTTCCACTCGGTCCAGCCCTGCTCCCGAAGACGGGTTACGTCCTCCTCAATAAAGTGGCCGCCCTCCAGAATTTTTCGGTATTGATAGACCGTCAGCTTGTTTTGCAGCTCCGGGTCCTCCGGGGGGACCAGCCGGCGCAGGATGTCCTCTATGTTCGGTATCTTGAACAGCAGGTCGAACCACCGCCGGTCCAGGGGCTCATACAGGGCGCTGATCCGGCTGTCCCGATCGATCAGAACGCTGTAGTAGTCATGGGACGCCTGATAGCGGCCCGCTTTTTCGCTCCAGAAGACATGTCCAAAGGCACTTTTGATGGCCTGGGCCTTTCGGACCCCCACGGAACGTTTGAAATAGGGGAGAAATTCCTCATAGGTCTCCGCCGCCGGGCGGGTGAGCAGGGCGGCCAGCAGGGCGTGGGGCAGATAACAGGCGCTGTCCCGGTCCTGGTCCCACAGCTCCCGGCACAGCCCGCACAGGGGACTTGGGCCGGCGGCGCACAGGCTGTCCAGCAGCCAGACAGGCAGGCCGTTCCCCAGGTCCACATGCCGCACCCCCTGCCCCCGCTTCACTTTGCTCAGGGCGGGGAGCTGGCTGTCGACCCACCGCCAGCAGTCCAGCATAGCGGGGGAGCTCTTTCCCAAAATGGCGGCCTGGACGCAGTTCAGAGTGAGCAGTCCCTCATAGGTGATCTGGGTTTCCCGTCCCTCTGCGGGCAGGGCCTCTTCCAGCAGGGAGCGGAAGGCAGCGGCGGCCAGGTCAGAGGCCCACTGGGTCCAGTTGTCCTTCAGGAACTCCACATGTTCCGGGGCCTTTGCCACCTCGGCGGTCCAGAACTCCCGGACTTCCTCCCCGTCCTGCCTGGCCAGAGCCCGGAGGACAGCCTCCCGGATGGCCCCCCGCTCGGTCTTGGACAGGTCCAGCAATAGGGGGGCATTCTCCGGGTCCGCCCCCAGGGCCAGGATGACCGCACCCCGCACGTCCTTCTTGGTCTGGGGCAGCACCTCCCGCAGCCAGGGGGTGGCCTCCGCCCCCTCCAGGGCGGCGATGACCTCCACCCGCCGGGCCATCTCTTTTTTGCCGGCGGGGTCGAAGCCATCCTTCAGCAGAGGGACGACAGCGGCCCCCTGGGCCTTCAAGATGGTCTCGTCCAGGTCGGCCAGTTCGCCGTAGCTGTCCCCCAGGCCGGACACCAGAGCGGGCAGGACCCGGTAGTCCCCGAACCATTCAGGGCAGCTCTCCCAAGTGTCCCTGATCTGGCTCATCCGTCCGCCGCCGGCGCCGGTGAGGGCGGTGAGGAGGGGAGAGAGCTGGCTGTGGGACAACTCCTGATATTGTCCGCCTCCGGCGGGCAGGGGGACCAGATCCCCCTCTGCGCCCGTCTTTCCTTGGGTATAGACCACCGCGTCCACCAGGGCGAGGACGTCCAGCAGCAGGCCGGACCGCTCCTCCGCCAGGGCGGACAGCAGCTTGTCCAGACCCGCTCCGATCTTCCCGAACACCGGGCTGGCCCCGGTCAGCGGTCTCAGGGCCTCCGCCGCCCGCTGGAGGCGGAAGTCCTCTCCCAGCAGGCCGGTGCCTGCGATGGCGGCCTGTTCCAGCCGCTCCTTCACATCATAAAGTGGCTGTAGATTCATGGTGATCCCTCTTTTGCTCCGCCTCCCAGGCGGCGATTTGGTCCTTTACCCTCTGCTCCGGCCAGCTGCTTCCCTTGTCCTGCATCAGGGCGGTCCGGTAAAGATCCCTCAGGACCCCGGCCTTCTCAGGACCGGTGAGCGGGGTGAGATCCAGGACATCGGCCGCCACATAGACGGTGGTCACCCGGTCGCTGAGCAGATCCTTCCACCGGGTCCAGCCGCACCGGCCCAGGAGGGTGACATCATCCATGCGGTAGCCGCCCCCCACGTCGTGGATGAGGTGATAGAAGTACGCCCCGGTCTGTTCCTGCACCTGGGGCAGGTCCTCCCGGAACAACTGCCGGATGACCTCATCCATGCCCTGTTCACAGGTCAGGTGGCCGATCTGCTCGATACGCTTCAGCGCTCCGCTGGTCCGGGCGCGGGTGAGGGGCCCATACCACCGCAGGTCCAGAGGCTGGGCCAGGGGGTGGAGGAAGTTGGCTCCCGCATCGAAGGATTCGTAACGGTCTTCCTTCCCGTTCCAGCGCAGGTGGGAGAAAGCGTCCAGCAGGGCGAGGGCGGCCTCGGGGCGGTCGTCTGCGAAACAGGGGGCGAAGTGGTCATATACCTCCGCCGCCGGACAGGTGAGGAGGGCGGCGGTGAGGGCGCAGGCCAGATAGGGGCCTCCCCTCTCCTCCCACAGCTCCAGACTTAGCCCGCACAGCGGCCCCGGCCCTCCTGTCCGCAGACTGTCCAGCAGACAGCCAGGGAGGAGGCGTCCCAGATCGATGTCCCGCGTCCCGGGGCTCCGTTCGACCCCCTCCAGCTCTGGGAGATGTTCCGCTGTCCACCGCCAGCAGTCCAGCATCTGGGAAGAGCTTCGGCCCAGCACCCCGGACCGGCAGAGGCGCAGGTCCACCAAACTGTCCTGGGTGAGCTGCCCCTCCGACAGGATGCCCTCCAGCCGGCTCCGAAAGGCTCCGGCGGCCAGGTCGGAGATCCAGGGGAAGGGGGCGTTCCGCAAAAACCACAGGCGGGTGGGGGACAGACGTACCTGGGCGCACCAGAAGTCCCGGACCGTCTCGCTGTCTTGCTTCGCCAGAGCCGCCAGCACCGCCTCCAGCTGTTTTCCCTTCTCCCGTCCGGCCAGCTCCAGCAGGAGGGGGACATTCGCGCCGTCCTCCCCCAGGGCGGTGAGGACGGCCATACGCACGTCCTTTTTGGCCAGAGGCAGGACCTCCAGCAGCCAGGGGGTGGCCCCCGCCCCCTCCAGGGCGGAGATGACCTCCACCCGGCGGGCCATCTCTTTTTTGCCGGCGGGGTCGAAGCCCTCCTTCAGCAGAGGGACGACAGCAGCCCCCTGGGCCTTCAAAATGGTCTCATCCAGCTCGGCCAGCTCACCGTAGCTGTCCCCCAGGCCGGCGATCAGGGCGGGCAGGACACGGAGATCGGAGAAAAACTCGGGATGGTCGTCCCAGGCGGACTTGACAGTCTCTATCCGTCCGCCGCCGGCGCCGGTGAGGGCCGAGAGGAGGGGGCGGAGCAGGCTGTAGGGCAGCTCCTGATACCCTCCCGCTCCGGCGGGCAGGGGGACCAGATCCCCCTCTGCGCCCGTCTTTCCTTGGGTATAGACCACCGCGTCCACCAGGGCGAGGACGTCCAGCAGCAGGCCGGGGCGCTTCGCCGCCGGGGCGGACAGCAGTTCCTCCAGACCCGCGGCGATCTTCCCGAACACCGGACTGGCCGCGGCCAGCGGTCTCAGGGCCTCCGCCGCCCGCTGGAGGCGGAAGTCCTCTCCCAGCAAGCCGGTCCCGGCGATGGCGGCCTGTTCCAGCCGCTCCTTTATGTCGTAAAGAGGTCTCAGATCCACAGGAGCCGCCCCTTTAATACTGCAGCCGGACGATCTGGTCCGGTGTGACCACGCTGTATGGGTGGAGGCAGAGGGAGCGGTCCCCCTCGTCGTAAAACATCAGGCCGAAGAGGGCGCTGCCCGCCGGGACCGCCCCGGGGAACATGTCCAGCCGCTTGGTGCAGGCGTGGTCTGGGCCGTCCTCGGGCCGGTCCCGGAGGACGATCCGGTCCCCGGCGGGATCCTCCAGCACGAAGGTCTCCCCCGACTTCCCCAGCCGGCCGATCGGGACCAGGACCGCCAGATATTTGGGGGCCAGGGTGTTTTTGATGGACCCCTTGGTCAGCTTCACCGCCGCCGCCAGCCCGGACTGGGCCAAGGCGGGCAGAGCGGCCTGTTCCTCTGCGGTCAGGGGGCGGGAGGCGGCGCTCTCCCAGCGGGCCCGCCGGTCCCCCTCTCCGGGGTAGATGTACAGGGCGGGGATCTCCAGCAGGCCGAACCGGCTGTCGTCCCCCTTCACATGCTTCAGGGCCTTCTGGGGGCGGAGGTTCAGGGTCTGGAAGATGCTCCCCCGATCCAGATCGACCCACCAGCCCCGCTCGACGAGCTCCTTTTTGGCCGCGTCGAAGGAGACGTCGAAGGCCAGCTGGACCAGCCGGACATGCTCCTGGAAGGAGCCGATGGCCCGCAGATCCTCCAGCTTCCACACGCCGCCCAGGGCCTCGAACAGGGCGTCGTCCCTGGGGGCGGAGCCGCCCTCGGCCAGCTGGCCCTGGAGGAGGGCCCGGGACTTTTTGATGGTGGAGCGCAGGGCCACCAGGATGCGCAGGGCCTCGGCATAGGCCCGGTCCGCCTGGTCCGGGTCCTTCTGGACGGTGTGGACCGTCATGGCGATGCGGGTGAACGCGGTCTGGAGCCCGGTCAGATAACAGCTGCCCAGGTCCTTGGCCAGCTTGTCATAGGTCTGGGCTGAGCTGCCTGCCAGGGTCCCCAGGCCGGCGGTGAGGAGGTCGTCCACCATCTTCTCCGCCATATCCAGACCGCCCAGCTGCTTGGACAGCTTCTTCTTTTGGGCGGCGGTGTTGGTCTTTTTGGGCTTGGCAGGGGTGTCCGCCGCTTCCTTTTTCGCGGCCCGGGCCGCCTGTTTGGCCCGCTTGTCGGCGATGTCCTGGGGGAGCTCCGCCGTTTGGAAATCCTTTCCGGACAGCTGCTCGAACATCAGCCCCAGGGCGTGCTTGCAGGGGAACTGCCGGCTGGGACAGGAGCAGCGGCACACCGGGGCCTCCGGGGCGGTCCAGTCGATGGATACCCGGTAAGGCGTCTTCCCGCTCCCGGCGCACTCCGCCCAGTATAAAGTGCCGTCCTCTGTCCGGCACAGCCCGGAGAAGCTCCCCTTTTTCGACAGCTTCCGCCCGTTCTCTGCCGCCGCAGGGTTGGGCGCCTGGAGGCGGATCATCTCTTCTGTCAATGTCATGGATAACACGCTCCTTCAGATTCTGAGAGTTGGACTGTCCCCTATTCTATCACAGGCTCTGGCAGACTGCAAGGTGAGGGGGCGGGAAAAGAGAGCCTTGGGGAACCGGAGGGAGCCGCCTGGGGGCCCAGGAGGAGATTCCTCTGGCAGAACTCCCGGAGCTCCCGGATATACAGCTGCAAAGAGGGCATCTGCTGCCCCTTGTCTGTGGTGACTGCGCAGAACTTGCACAGGATATGGGGCCTGGTGATGAGGAAGCAGGAGATCTTTTGAGGGATGCTGCCCAGGGTGTACCCCAGCTCCGGGAGGAAGGAGAAGCCCCGGTTGGCGGCGGCGGATGTGATCGCGGTGTTGATCGAGGTGGTGTGGGTGAGGGCGCCGGCCTTCACGTGGGCCGCTTTCAGCTCGTTGATGATGGTGCGTCCCTGGGCCTGTCCCGCCTCGAAGGAGATGAAATCCTCGCCCTCCAGCTCCCTCAGATCGAAGTCCAGATAGACGCCGTTCTGTGCGGCAGTATGGCTGGCGATATAGTCCCGGACCACGGGGTGGGCGTTGTTCCCCATCAGGAGCAGGTTCTCCTGACACAGCAGGTGGTAGATCAGTTTGGGGGACTGGGTGTCGGAGGAACATAGACAGCAGTCTATCTTCCCTGTCTGGAGCTCTGCCTCGTAGTCCGTCTCGAAGCCGAACAGCTCCTGGACGCGCAGGTCGAGCTCCGGATGGCGCTCTTTGAAGGCGAGGGTGAAGGTGGGGGCGAACAGGGAGTTGCGCCAGACAGGGATGCCGACAGTCAGCCGTTCCCGGGCCTGACCGCAGCTGTTCTCGACGGCCTGGCGGAAAACGTTCTCCTCCGCCAGGATGTTTTTTGCCATCTGATGGTAGAGCTCGCCCACCTCTGTGAGGCGGAGGGGCACAGAGCGGTAGAACAGGGGGGCGCCGACCTCATGCTCCAGGCTCTTGAGATATTTGCTCAGGGAGGGCTGAGAGATGTAGAGCTTCTCGGCGGCCTTCGTGATGTTCATGTACTCAGCGATCTTCAGGAAATAGTCGAAATTTCGCAGCGACATAAGCCGTCCTCCATCATAACCTGTTAGCTATATTCAGATATTCTAATATGTATTTCACAAAAAATCAAGTCTGTGATAATATTTTATTGGATAAAAGATGCAGAGCGGTCGTCGCGAACGATCATGATACCGAAGGGAGCATCTTTTTGGGGAGTATAACATGAAGGAGGAATCGATGATGAAAAAGACCTTGGCTCTCATCCTGGCAGCATGTATGACAGTGGCTCTGGCCGCCTGCGGCAGTCCCGGTCCGGACGGCGGCTCCGCCGCACCTCCGTCTGGAGGTGGGGGCACAGAGTTCCCCGCTATGCACCTGCAGCTGGGCCATGTGAATCCTACCACCGACGAGGATCAATATCACAAATATGCGGTCCTGTTCGCGGAGAAGGTGACGGAACGGACCGGCGGAGCGGTCACCTTCGACATCCTGGGCAATTCGGAGCTGGGCGGCGAACAGGAGATGCTCACTGGTTTCGATGTAGGGACCCACGAGGTGGCGATCATCAGCAACCTGGCCCTGGCGAACGTCTACGGGCCCTGCAACGTGGTGGAGATGCCCTTCATGTTCTCCAGCAATGAGAAGGCGTGGAGCTTTCTGGACAGCGACATCATGCAGGGCGTGAAGGACAGCCTCTATGACGAGATGGGATACAAGGTCCTGGCATATGGCGAGGGCGGCTTCCGCAACGTGCTCTCCCAAAAGGCGATCCGGACCCCTGCCGACATCGCCGCCATGAAGATCCGGGTGCCGGAGTCCCGATCCTTCATCGCCACCTTCGAGACGCTCGGCGCGAATCCCACGCCGATGGCCTTCGCCGAAGTGTTCACTGCCGTCCAGCAGCACGTGATCGACGGCCTGGAGCTCCCGGTGGCCAGCGCCTACACCGGGTCATATTATGAGATCTGCTCTCATTATGACTTGACAGGACATTTCTATAACGCCTTGGGGATGGTCTGCTCCAAGAGCTTTTGGGAGGGGCTGAGCCCTGAGCTCCAGGAGATCTTCCTCACCTCGGCGCAGGAGGCGGCGGAGGAGCAGCGCCAGTGGCTGCAGCAGGCCTCGGAAGACATGCTCCAGAAGATGGAGGACGGCGGCTGCACAGTGGTGCGCGATGTGGATACAGAGGCCTTCCGTGCCGCCGCCGCGCCGGTCTATGATGAATACCGCGATATCATCGGCGGCAGCCTTTTGGACGACGCATTGGGATTCCTGTCATAACGGCAGGAGAGAGGATCGGGAGGGGCGGAGGATCCGCGGACAAGGATGCGGGACGTGGGGGATCCGGTCCTCCTCTGACCAAGGGCGGCAAGAGCGCGCTGGATATGCAGCTGTCTTTGCCGCTCTCTCGTATCAAGATCTCCCTGTGGGAGGAGGGTAACAGAATGTTGAAAGCTCTTATCAAGGTGAAGGATGCGCTTCTGAACATCTATCTTTGGGTCGCGGCGGCTATGCTGGCAGTCCTGATCCTGTCCTGTCTCATCCAGGTGGTCGCCCGATATCTCCTGCCCAGCTCGCCCCCCTGGACAGAGGAGCTGGCACGGTTCGCGTTCATCTGGTCCAGCTCGCTGGGCGCGGCGGTCGCTCTGGAACGTGGGCTCCATGCGGCGATCACAGTGGTGGTGGACCGGATGCCTGTCCCCCTCAGAAACGTGGTCCGGGTGCTGACGCTGCTGATCATCCTGGCGCTCTCGGGCCTGATCGGCTGGTCCGGGGCCCTGCTGAGCATAGCCACGCGCGCCACGCCCAGCCCCTCTCTGCGCCTGCCGATGATCTATGTCCACAGTGCGGTGGTCTTCTGTGGTCTGGGCATGGGGATCTCTGCGCTGTGCTCCCTGTTTGGGAAAAAAGATATCACAGGGGGTGGGGCGGAATGATCGGAGCGGTCCTGTTCGGTACGCTGTTCCTGCTGATGTTCTTGGGGATGCCGGTCTGCTTCTCGATCCTTGCCGCCTGTCTGACCTACATCCTGCCCAACGGCGTTGCGATAGCGGGGATCGCCCAGCGCCTGGTGACCGGCATGAACAGCTTCGTGCTCTTGGCGATCCCTCTCTTCACCCTCACCGGATATATCATGGAGCAGACCACCCTGTCGGTGCGGCTGGTGGAATTCGTGGAGAGCCTGTTCGGCGGTTTTCGCGGCAGCATGGGCACCGTCACAATCGTGACCTGTGCGATCTTTGCCGCGCTCACAGGCAGCGGGCCCGCCACGGTCGCGGCCATCGGCGCGATCATGATGCCGGCCCTGGAGCGCGCAGGCTATCCCAGGAGCACGTCGGCCGGGATGATCGCCGCAGGCGGCGCCCTTGGTCCCATCATCCCGCCCAGCGCGAACATGGTGGTCTACGGCGCGGCTATGGGCCTGTCGGTCTCCAAGATGTTCATCGGCGGGGTGCTCCCCGGGATCATGATCGCTATGGCGCTGTGTGCTGTGAACACCGTCATCGCTCATAAGCGCGACTTTGCGAAAAACGACCGGCACCATCCCACGAAGGAGATCCTGCGCCGCACGTTCCGGGCGGTCCCCACGCTGGTGCTCCCTGTCATCATCCTGGGCGGGATCTACGGCGGGTTCGTCACCCCCACGGAGGCTGCTGTCATCAGCTCTGTCTATGCGATGCTCTACGGCTTCCTCAGCCGTGAGCTCAGACCCAGAGCGCTGGGGATGGCGTTCACCAAGACGGTGCTGACCTCCTCTACGATCTCCTTCATCATCGCGGTGGCCAATCTCTTCGGGTGGATCCTCTCCCGGACCAGGCTCCCGGCCATCATCGGCGGGGCGATCATATCCGTCATCCCCAACAAATGGGTGTATCTGGCCGTCCTGATGGCGATCCTCTTCGTCGTGGGCTGTCTGATGGAGACGATCCCCAGCATCCTGATCCTCGCCCCCATCCTGATCCCGGCGGGGGTGGAGCTGGGCCTGGACGAGCTCCACCTGGGCGTCCTGTTCTGCATCACGCTCACGGTCGGATTCATCACGCCCCCCTTCGGCATCAATCTGTTCACGGCGGTGTCTACGACGGGAGAGGATTATATCTCTGTGGTCAAGGGCGTCATCCCATTTATGATCGTGATGCTCCTGTGTGTTCTGATCTGTGCGTTCATCGAGCCGATCATCACCTTCCTCCCAGATATGATGCTGGGCGCATAGATAGGAGGGGATGGACATTGGAAGGACATACATCGATGGGGGATCTGGAGAGGCGGGTCCTGGAGGGCGCATACGATCTGCATATCCATTTCGGACCGGACGTCATGCCAAGGAAAGGGACGGAGATGGAGATCGCCCGGCGGTCCCTGGACGCGGGGATGCGGGGCTTTGGGATCAAGAGCCACTTTACCCCCACTATGGAGCGTGCCCGGCTGGTGAACGACCAGTTCCCCGGCCTGCACGCGGTGGGCGGCGTGGTGCTCAACCGCAGCGTCGGCGGCCTAAATCCCATGGCGGTGGAGGTGGCGGGACGCTTGGGCGGACGGATCGTCTGGTTCCCGACTGTGGACGCCGCCCACGATGTGCCCCGCCTGAAGGAGGATATCCCCCAGTTCGTGGAGCTGCAGGTCAGGCTGGAGGAAAGGGGGATGCTGCGCAGCGCAGTGCCTCTGCTGGACGGCAGCGGGGAGCTGGTGGAGCCGGTCTACCACGTGTTGGAGATCGCCAGGGAGCACGATATGGCTGTGGCCACAGGGCACAGCTCACCGCGGGAGGGACTGGCGCTGGTAAAGGCGGCGCATGAGATGGGCCTGCGGAAGATCGTGGTCACACATGCCGACTGGAAGGCGACCAACTACTCTCTGGAGGCACAGGCCATGGCGATCGCAGACGGCGCTCTGATCGAACACTGCTATATGACCCCCTCGATCCCGTATGAGGAGATCGGGGCCCAGATGAGGGCCCTTGGCCCTGAGCACTTCTATCTTTCGACAGATCTGGGCGCGGTGCAGGTCCCCGGAGGGAAAAAGGGCGGGTTTTTGATGAGCGGCAGCGCCCCCTATCCCGATGAGGGCATGGCGGCGTTCGTAGGGATCCTCCACGGGTGCGGCTTTTCGGAGGGGGAACTGCGGCGGATGGTGGTGGATAATCCTGCTGTGATCGCGGAGTAGGGCTGCATACAGATCGATGGGATGAAGATAAGGAGAGACTGATAGATATGGTCACGAAAAGATTTCTGTTGGACGAGTTCCCGGAGGTGATGTGGATCAAGGATGAGGCGCTGCGGGAGAAATGTCTGGACACCTTCGCAGACGCCCTGCAGACTGGAGGCTGGGATGAGGAGAACGCATCGGCCTGCCCGATCGCGGTGACGGAACTGAGCCCGGAGTGTCCGCTGGGGAACTTCTCACATGTGCATGATGTGATGTACCTGTGCAAGGTGATGTGTGACTGGTATATCCCCCGCTATGCGGAGCACATAGACTGCGACCCGGATATGGTCCTTGCCGCGGCCTTCCTGCACGACTGCTGCAAATATACGGAATATACCATCAAGGACGGCCGGCCCGCCTATGCGGAGGACGCGCGCTATATGCGCCACCCCCTGGCCGGCGCGATCCTCGCCGCCAAGCACGGCCTGCCCCCAAAGGTCATCCACGCCATCGCGACGCACAGCTTCGAGGGCAGCGATTCCTATCAAAGCCCAGAGTCGCATCTGCTCAAACAGGCGGACAGCGCTTCCTTTGGGTATCTGTACCTGAGATTCCATGCCTGAATCAGAGAGGAGGTAGGCTGTCGGATGAGATATGATGTGGATTTGGTGAAAAGATACTGTGTCCAGGTGATGTGCGCCGCCGGATCCTCGGAGGAGGAGGCGGAGCTGTTCGTCCAGTCCCTGATCTTCGCAGATCTGCGGGGGATAGGGTCCCATGGAACGTCCCGGCTGAGCATCTATGCGAAGCGGGTCGCTTCCGGTGCGGTCAGCTCCCATGTGACGCCTGAGATCTGTCAGGACCGGGGCGCGGCGATCTCGATAGATGGAAAAAACGGGTTGGGCGCATGTACGGCCAGGTTTGCCGTGGATCGATGCATCGAGCGGGCCAGACGGTTTGGCTGCTGCTGTGCGGCGGTGAAGAACGGGACGCACTTTGGCAGCGCCGCGTTCTATACGAGATATGCCGCCGAGGAGGGCATGATCTGCTGTATCGTCAGCAATGCTGAGGCATCTGTGGTCCCCACAGGGGGAGCGGTCCCTATGCTGGGGACCAGCCCCCTGTCTGCGGCGGTCCCGGCCCGGCGGCATGAGCCCTATGTGCTGGATATGGCGACCAGCGTCGTGGCGCGGGGCAAGGTGGTGCTCGCCCAAAAGGAGGGACGCAGCATCCCGGCAGATTGGGGGGTGGACAAGCGGGGCGTCCCAACGTCCGATCCGGAGGAGATCCTCTGCGGCGGCGCGATGCTCCCCTTCGGCGGGGCCAAGGGCTATGCCATCAGTCTGCTGATCGATCTGCTGTGCAGCGCTCTGGGAGGGGCGTACAACTGCCGGGAGACCCCCAGCTTTTGGACGGATCTGGAGCGGCCCCAGAATATCGGATACTTCATCTGGGTCCTGGACCCCTCTAAATTCATGGAGACGGACCGGTTCCTGGAGCGCGTGGACGGCATACTGGACGAACTGAAGGGCTGTCCCCCTGCGCCTGGGGCCCGGGAGGTGATGATCCCAGGCGAGATCGAGGCCGGCAGAGAGAGACGGGGGCTGGAGATGGGGATCGAGTTGTCTGACGCTGTCGTGGCGGATATGATAGAGGCGGGGGCCCGGTATGGCGTCACAGCCGATCTTCAAGAAAGAGGAACTCTTTGAAATACACGGCAGGATCGGAACGGTCCATCCCGTTCAAAAAGGCCAAGCCGCTCGAGAGAGCGGGCTTGGCCTTTGTCCTGTCTGTGTTGGCTCCGGCAGAGCTGATCGCCTTGACAGCGGCGGGAAGGCAGGCGCTGTCAGATCAGCTCGAGGCCCAGGTCCCGGGCCAACACGGCCCGGTCGGCCACGCAGCGGGCGGGGAGCCGGCTGGCAGTCACCGCGCCGGGGATCAGATCGCACACCATCTGGATCTGGATGTGTTTGGAGCTCTCACCATAAAAACCGCTGTGAGGGGTGAGGAGCACGTTGTCCATACCGAGGAGGGGACAGTCTGGCGGGAGAGGCTCCTGCTCCATGGTATCCAGTCCGGCATAGCGGATCTCCCCCGTCTCCAGCGCCCAGATCAGGGCCTCCTGGTCGATGAGCGGTCCCCGGGCCGTGTTGACGATCATCGCGCTGTCCTTCATCCTGCGGAAAGCGTCCCGGCCAAAGATGTGACGGGTCGTTTCGGTCAGCGGAGCGTGGAGAGAGAGGATATCGCTGCGGAGGAGCAGCTCGTCGAAGGAGACGAACTCCACCTCGTGGTCTGCGCGGTCCTTGTCCGAGACATAGGGGTCGCAGGCGATCACCTTGGTGCCAAAACCCCTGTGGAAGATTCCATACAGACAGCGGGCCGCCCCGCCAAATCCATAGAGGCCCAGTGTCATCTCCCGGACGTTCCTAGGGAGCAGATATCCCCCCTTGGGCCAGCCGCCGGCGCGGATGGCCCGGTCGTAAAAGCCCACGTTCCGAATCAGCCCCATGATCAGAGCAGTGGCCAGGTCTGCCAGCTCCTGGACGCAGAAACCAGGCAGATTCAGCACGATCTTGCCCAGCTCAGAGGCGGCATCCAGGTCGATCGAGTTGACGCCGATCCCAAAGCGCTGGATATACCTCAGCTCCGGGAGCGCTTCCATGACCCTCCTGCTGATCGGAGGATTCCCGGTGCAGAGGATCGCCATGGCCCCCTGACATCCAGCTATGATCTCATCCTCCGTCGTGAGATGCTGGAGCTCCAGCCGGATCCCTGCTGCCCGATAGGCCTGGGAGATCCGATCCATATCTTCTGCGGTGGTGCTGCCGTAATCCCTGTCCACTACGACCGCCTTCATCATCATCTCGTCACCCTTTCTGTGATCTTCCAGTCATTTCGGCGGATCTATGAACATAAAGCGCTTTGTTCAAACAGTTCTGTCTGTATATTATAGTATCATGCCTGCTGGGGGATGTACACTTCCAAATGGGATATGGCAGGTATGCCTTTTTTGTCATGATCCGGCAGATCTCTGGAGAGGGGCCCAAACTTCAGCGTATCTGGAGCGGTCTCGTCCCCTCCGATTCCGCCTGGGGTGGTCAGCCCGGCGGATCCCGAGGCTGTATTTACCGCCCAAGGGCCATAGGCGGATGGAGCCCATAGAACGGTGTGGGAAAATAGAACGCCGCCCACGGATCTGCGTGTGACCGGCAGACCGTAGGCGGCGGAGATCGTTTGGATGCTTTTTGAAGGATCATCTTTTAAGAAGAGGGGGAGCAAAATGAGCGTGCTCTGACGGTCGAAAAAAGTCGGAGCAAGCGATAAAACGCTTGCTCCGACGTGGTACGGGTGAAGGGATTCGAACCCCCGACCTACTGGTTCGTAGCCAGTCACTCTATCCAACTGAGCTACACCCGCATACTGAAAGGAGGTCGTCCCTCCCGACAGCTCTGCTATCATAGCACAGAGATCTTGAAATTGCAAGAGGATTTTTCTAATTTTTGTTTTTTTATTTTGGAGCGCCCCACATGCCCGGGAGCGGGCGGGGCGGAGGAGGGAGGCGGCGCCATGGGGAGAAGATCTGTACTTGACATACCTAGGATATCAAGGTATCATATACCTAGAGGAACGAGGCTAAGACGGGCAGGGCGGCGCCTGTGTCCTGGATGGCGCTGCCGGTACAGAGTTGATAGGAAGGGCGATCGAGATGAGATTCGACAAAGGACTGATGGCAGGGAGCGGGACCATGCTGATCCTCGCTCTGCTGGAGGGGGACGACATGTACGGCTACCAGATGATAGAGGCGCTGGCCCGCCGCTCCAGCGACCTGTTCCAGATGAAGGAGGGCACCCTGTATCCGATCCTCCACAGCCTGGAGAAGGACGGGTGCCTGTCCTCCTACCAGCAGGAGGCCCCCTCCGGGCGGATGCGGAAATATTACAAGCTCACCCGGAAGGGCAAAAAGCTGCTGGACGAGAAGCGGGCGGAGTGGACGGCCTTCCACCAAGGGGTGGACCAGGTGCTGTCCGGCGGGGCCGGCACCCTGGCGTGAGGAGACAGCTATGGAGCACACGATGGCGGAGTACAAATGGCTGGATATGGCGGTATCCGGGATCCGGTCCAGGGCTGACCGGGAAGCGGTGCGGGCGGAGCTGCTGGCACATTTGGAGGACAAGACTGCCGACCTCCAGCGTGTTTTTCCCCAGATCCCCCTCAGC
Source organism: bacterium 1xD42-67 (assembly GCA_003612335.1). Taxonomy (GTDB): domain Bacteria; phylum Bacillota; class Clostridia; order Oscillospirales; family Oscillospiraceae; genus Lawsonibacter. Next base: position 64,128 of record RAYO01000010.1, on the reverse strand, counting down.
GAGGCCCAGGAGCGGGCTCTGGCCGGCATGGGGGACCCGGAGGAGGTCAGGCGGGAGCTGGCCCGAGTGCACCGGCCCTGGCTGGGCTGGCTGTGGCGGGCCAGCCAGGTGCTGGCGGCGGTGACGTTGGTGCTGGCGTTCGTCCTGTACGGGGGCGATGGACTGCGGGACTGGACGCGCGGTCTGGAGCAGGACAGCGAATGGAACCGCATTGAAGACTGCTATCAGTCCGGGATCGATCCCTGGCAGGGAGACGGTGCTGACAGAGACGACGGTGTCATCCGCACTCCGTTGGCTGCCCTCCAGCCGGAGGACAGTGTCCGGGTAGGGGACTACCGATTTCGGATAAAGCGGGCGGGGTTATTTTGCTTCCAGGATGCGGAGCAGGAGCCAGGGGAGTGGTGGCTGTTTGCACAGCTGCGGGCGGCGGGGCCGCCCTGGGCGCCGGCTTCGGAAAATGTCATCCAGCGGCTCCGGGCAGTGGACAGTACCGGAAGAGAGTATGCCAGCTCCTATGAGGTGTACAGCCTGAGGTTGGAGCATGAGGGCTATGTGATGGTCGATCAGGGGCGAGGGAACTGGCTGGAGAAGCGGTTTGACCTGACGGTGATCGGGATCGCCCCGGGTGCAGAGTGGATCAAACTGGAATACGACTGGATGGGAACACAGTGGTCACTGACCATACCGCTGGTGGTGGAGGAGGGCGGAACGAATGGCTAAAAGAAAACTGCCCCGGCTTGGCCGGGGGCAGAGCATTCTTTGCAACCTGGTCCTGACGCTGATCTGCCTGTACGCCCTGTGGGATCGGGCGGGTTATCCCCTGCCCACGGCGGAGCTGGAGTTCCGGCGCATGGAGCGCACCCACCTCCTGCCTCGAAGCGAGATCGTGTTCAACAGCGGAAAGGACTGTCCCCTCCAGTGGCGGGATTTGCCTGAGCTGGACTTCTTGGACCGGGATGCCGTGGTGGGCATGACGAAAGATCAGGTATATGTGTATATTCCGGATCATAACAGCTTGGAGATCTGCTCCCTGGAAGATGGGATCATCTCCATCCCTATATACGGTGTCAGCGCCGTCTGGACGTATCGTGGCAACTTGAAGATGGGGACCCCGCTGCTGTTTTTAAATGTTCCAGAGGAGACAGAGCGGGCGGAGGTGGAGGTGTGGCTGGATGGACAGCAGCGGGCCGGGAACGGCTGGAGGCTGAAAAATGGGGTGTGGCTGCTGTGTCTGGGCATGGATACAGCAGCCTGGTCACCTGAACGGCCCGAGGATGGTGTTTACACCCTCCGCCTGTACCGGGCAGACGGCTCCCTGCTGCTGGAGAAAAGCGGGAGGCTGGGGGAGTAGGAGCCGACGGCGGGCCGCCCAGTGGGGCGGCCCCTGCTTTTGCCGCAAAACGCACAAAGGGATCCGCCCGATCCCTTAAAAATATGCCGGAAAATTTTGAAAAACCCCTTGACACACACGGGCGGGTGTTGTATGATAACGGGGCGTCTGAAAAAGGGCGCGCCTGCGATGATGCGGGAGATTGCTCAGAGATGAGGTAACTTCCGCGGAGTATGTCCGACTATCGGGCGGCTGAGCGAGTCCGTACACGGCGTATATCGCCTGGTACGGGGAGGACCGGCCTGTCTATGCGCCGGTTTTTTCGTGGCCTGGAGTGATACGCACGAAAGCGTGTATGAAAGCCCGCTCACCCGTTACGGAGGAGGAGCAAGCCCCAAAACTTCAACTTCGTATCTAAGGAGGAAACACCCACATGGCTCAGAAAGAAATGATCCGCATCCGGCTGAAGGCCTATGACCATCAGCTCATCGACCAGAGCGCTGAGAAGATCGTGGAGACCGCCAAGCGCACTGGCTCCAATGTCTCCGGCCCCATCCCCCTGCCCACCAAGAAGGAGGTCGTGACCATCCTGCGGGCCGTCCACAAGTATAAGGACAGCCGGGAGCAGTTCGAGCGCCGGATCCACAAGCGCCTGATCGACGTGATCAAGCCCTCCCCCAAGACCGTGGAGGCTCTGATGTCTCTCGAACTCCCCGCCGGCGTGGAGATCGAGATCAAGCTGTAAGCAGAAGCGCCGAATCCCCGAGCAGGGGAGATAGCGCCGGAGCGCAGGGCAAAGCCCGAGGAGGGGCCGCAGGCCCCGGATGGGTCTGCCCGGAGCCGGAGAAGCTATCGACCCGGCCGCGAGGGGACCGAGGCGTGACAACAGCGCCCGACCCCGTTGTACCCACTGTCTGCCGCATTTTGAGGCGGACGGGTCAAGTTGACGAGAAGCGTCTGAGCCGTCGTGAGCAGCGCGGATGGACCTGAGCGAGGGATACGAACCAAGGAGGGCCGCAGGCCCGGGTATTTGTGTCCCGAATCGGAGGGGAGCCGCGCGTTGCGAACAGGCGAGGCGTGACAAGGCCAGCCCAATGGGCCGCGTCAACCAATAACCTTTTTTAGGAGGAAGATCCCAAATGGAGAAAGCGATCATCGGCAAGAAGATCGGCATGACCCAGATCTTCGACGAAGCCGGCCGGGTGGTGCCCGTCACCCTGATCCAGGCCGGCCCCTGCACTGTGGTGCAGAAGAAGACCGCCGAGAAGGATGGCTACGAGGCCATCCAGCTGGGCTACCAGGACGTCCCCGAGCGCAAGCTCACCAAGCCTGAGCTGGGCCACCAGAAGAAGGCCGGCATGAGCGAGTTCAAGAAGGTCCTCAAGGAGTTCCCCCTGGAGGACTGCTCCAAGTATGAGGTGGGCGACGTGCTCACCGCCAACGTCTTCGCCGCCGGCGACTTCGTGGACATCACCGGCACCAGCAAGGGCCACGGCTTCCAGGGCGTGGTCAAGCGCCACGGCGCGGCCGTCAAGCGCAACACCCACGGCGGCGGTCCTGTCCACCGGCACCAGGGCTCTCTGGGCGCCGGCACCACCCCCGGCCACATCGCCAAGGGCCGCGACGGCGCGGGCCAGATGGGCAATGTGCAGGTCACCGTCCTCAACCTGGACGTGGTCCAGGTGGACGAGGAGCTGGGCCTGATCGCCGTGCGGGGGGCCATCCCCGGCCCCAAGGGCGGCGTGGTCTATGTGAAGAACACCGTGAAGACCATCATCGAGAAGCATGCCGCCGAGGCCGGCCGCGTGAACCCGCAGAAGGCTTCTGCCCGCGTGAACCCGCAGAAGGCTTCCGCCCGGAACAAGTAAGGAAAGGAGAGATCAAGTCATGCCTAAAGCGAACCTTTATGATATGGCCGGTAAGCAGATCGGCGAGATCGAGCTCTCCGAGGCCATCTTCGGCATCGAGCCCAACCAGGCCGTGGTCCATGAGGCGGTCAAGAACCACCTGGCTAACTGCCGGCAGGGCACTCAGAGCGCTCTGACCCGCGCCGAAGTCTCCGGCGGCGGCAAGAAGCCCTGGCGCCAGAAGGGCACCGGCCACGCCCGTCAGGGCTCCACCCGGGCCCCCCAGTGGACCCACGGCGGCATCGTCTTCGCCCCCAAGCCCCGGACCTACCGCTATGCCCTCAACAAGAAGGTGAAGCGCCTGGCCCTCAAGTCCGCTCTGTCCGCCAAGGCCGCCGAGAACGCCATCCTGGTGGTGGACGGCCTGAAGCTGGACGAGGTGAAGACCAAGACCATGAAGACCTTCCTGGACGCCGCCGGCGTGGGCAAGTCCGTGGTCATCACCCCCGAGGTGGAGAAGAACGTGGTCCTGTCCGCCCGGAACATCCCCGGGGTGGTCACCACCACGGCCAAGATCCTCAGCGTCTATGACATCGTCAACGCCAAGCAGCTGGTCATCGACAAGGCTGCCCTGGCGATCATCGAGGAGGTGTATGCGTGATGGCAGCCACTGCTTATGATATCATCAAGCGCCCCATCATCACCGAGCAGTCCATGGAGCAGACCGAGATGAAGCGCTACACCTTCGAGGTCGACAAGCGCGCCAACAAGATCGAGATCGCCAAGGCGATCGAGGAGATCTTCGGCGTGAAGGTGGCCAAGGTGAACACCCTGAACATGCAGGGGAAGGAGAAGCGGATGGGTGCCCGTCCCGCAGGCCGCCGGCCCAGCTGGAAGAAGGCCATGGTCACCCTGACCGCTGACTCCAAGTCCATCGAGTTCTTCGAGGGCATGGTGTAAGGAGGAAATGAGAAATGGCTATCAAGACTTATAAGCCCACGACCCCCTCCCGCCGTCACATGACTGTGTCCGCCTTCGAGGGGATCGACAAGAAGGCCAAGCCTGAGCGCGCCCTCACCGAGGTGCTGAAGAAGCATGCGGGCCGCAACAGCTACGGCCGGATCACCGTCCGCCACCACGGCGGCGGCAACAAGCAGAAATACCGCATCATCGACTTCAAGCGGAACAAGGAGGGCAAGGCCACCGTGGTCAACCTCCAGTACGATCCCAACCGTTCCGCCAATATCGCGCTGATCGAGTATGAGGACGGCGAGCGCCGCTATATCCTGGCCCCCAACGGCCTGAAGGCCGGCCACGTGATCATGACCGGTCCCGACGCCGACATCCTGCCCGGCAACTGCCTGCCCATCGCCAACATCCCCGTGGGCGAGATGATCCACAACATCGAGCTCTATCCCGGCAAGGGCGCTCAGCTGGTCCGGGCCGCCGGCACCGCCGCCCAGCTGATGGCCAAGGGCGAGGGCGGCAGCGGCATGGCCCAGGTCCGCCTGCCCTCCGGCGAGATGCGCTATATCCGCCTGGACTGCAAGGCCACTATCGGCCAGGTGGGCAACACCGACCACGCTAACATCCAGATCGGCAAGGCCGGCCGCAAGCGCCACATGGGCTGGCGGCCCACCGTCCGCGGCTCGGTGATGAACCCCTGCGACCACCCCCACGGCGGCGGCGAGGGCAAGAGCCCTGTGGGCCGTCCCGGCCCTGTCACCCCCTGGGGCAAGCCCGCCCTGGGCTACAAGACCCGCAAGACGAAGAACCGCACCGACAAGTTCATCGTCAAGCGCCGCGGCACCAAGTAAGGAGGGAGTGTAGAAGATGAGCAGAAGTATCAAGAAAGGCCCCTTTTGCGCCCCTGAGCTGCTGAAGCGGGTCGATGAGCTGAACAAGAAGAACGAGAAGAAGGTCCTGAAGACCTGGAGCCGCGCCTCCACCATCTTCCCCTCCTTCGTTGGACACACCTTTGCTGTACACGATGGCCGCAAGCACGTGCCCGTCTATGTCACCGAGGACATGGTGGGCCACAAGCTGGGCGAGTTCGTGCCCACCCGCACCTTCCGGGGCCACGCGGGCAGCAAGACCGGGAAATAAGGAGGAGAGACGATGGAAGCAAGAGCTAACCTGAAATATCTGCGGATCTCCCCCCGTAAGGTGAAGATCGTCCTGGACCTGATCCGGGGCAAGGATGTGGGCACCGCCGCCGCCATCCTGCTGCAGACCCCCAAGGCCGCCTCTGAGCCCGTGCTCAAGCTGCTGAAGAGCGCCGCCGCCAACGCGGAGAACAACCACCAGATGGATCCTGAGAAGCTGTACGTGTCCGCCTGCTATGCCAACCCCGGCCCCATCATCAAGCGCATCATGCCCCGGGCCCAGGGCCGGGCGTACCGGATCAACAAGCGCACTTCTCACGTCACCATCGTCGTGAGCGAGCGCTAAGGGAGGAGGAACGATATGGGACAGAAAGTTAATCCCCACGGCCTGCGCGTGGGCGTGATCAAGGATTGGGACTCCCGCTGGTATGCCCGCAGCGAGAAGGTGGGCGACCTGCTGGTGGAGGACAAGAAGATCCGTGATTTCCTGAAGAAGACCCAGTACGGCGCCGGCGTCCCCAAGATCGAGATCGAGCGGGACAACGCCAAGGTCCGCATCTACCTGCACTGCGCCCGTCCCGGCGTGGTGATCGGCAAGGGCGGCGAGGACATCAAGAAGATCGAGGCCCAGCTGGTCAAGCTGACCAACAAGCCTGTGGACCTGAAGATCGTGGAGGTCCGGGACGTGGACACCAACGCCCAGCTGGTGGCGGAGAACATCGCCCAGCAGCTGGAGAAGCGCATCGGCTTCCGCCGGGCCATGAAGAACGCCATGGGCCGCGCCATGCGCTCCGGCGCCAAGGGCATCAAGACCTCCTGCTCCGGCCGTCTGGGCGGCGCTGAGATCGCCCGCACCGAGCACTATCACGACGGCACCATCCCCCTGCAGACCCTCCGGGCCGACATCGACTACGGCTTCGCCGAGGCTGCCACTACCTACGGCCGAATCGGCGTGAAGGTGTGGATCTACAAGGGCGAGGTCCTGACCCAGGCCCTGCGCACCACCCCCCGCACCCTGGATACCAGCAAGCCCTATCAGGAGCGCCGCGACCGTCCCCGCCGGGACCGCCGTGACGGCGACCGCCGGGGCGGCTTCAATCGGGACCGCGGCCCCCGTCCTGCCGGTCAGGGCGGCGGCTTCAACCGCGGGCCCCGTCCCGCTGGACAGGGCGGTCCCAACAATGGCCCCCGTCCCGCCGGCCAGGGCCGTCCTAATAACGACCGCGGCCCCCGCCCCGCCGGCCAGGGCCCCGCTCCTAAGGAAGGAGGCGCTCAGTAATGCTGCTCCCCAAGCGTGTAAAATACCGCCGCGTCCACCGCGGACGGATGAAGGGCAAGGCCAGCCGGGGCAACACCGTCACTTATGGTGAGTTCGGCCTCCAGGCCACTGAGCCCGCATGGATCACCAGCAACCAGATCGAGGCGGCCCGTATCGCCATGACCCGCCACACCAAGCGCGGCGGCAAGGTCTGGATCAAGATCTTCCCCGACAAGCCCGTCACCGAGAAGCCTGCCGAGACCCGCATGGGCTCCGGTAAGGGCTCCCCCGAGTACTGGGTCGCCGTGGTGAAGCCCGGCCGCGTCATGTTCGAGATCGCCGGCGTCTCTGAGGAGACCGCCCGCGAGGCCCTGCGCCTGGCCAGCCACAAGCTGCCCGTCAAGTGCAAGATCGTCAAGCGCGAGGAGACTGAGAAGGGTGGTGAAGCGTAATGAAGGCCAATGAAGTGCGCAAGCTGTCCGCCGCTGAGCTCCAGAGCAAGCTGGTGGATCTGAAGAAGGACCTGTTCGATCTCCGCCTCCAGCACGCCACCAATCAGTTGGATAACCCCGTCCGGATCGCTGAGGTAAAGAAGGACATCGCCCGGGTCAAGACCATCATCCGCGAGCAGCAGCTCGCAGGCCGCTAAGAGGAGGAATAGAAGATGGAGAACAGAACTTCTTCCCGCAAGACCAGAGTCGGCCTGGTGGTCTCGGATAAGATGGACAAGACCGTTGTGGTCGCCATCGCCGACCGCGTGGCCCATCCTCTGTATAAGAAGATCGTGAAGAGGACCTATAAACTGAAGGCTCATGATGAGAACAACCAGTGTGGCATTGGCGACCGCGTCAAGGTCATGGAGACCCGCCCCCTGTCCAAGGACAAGCGGTGGCGTGTGGTTGAGATCATCGAGAAGGCGAAATAAGGAGGTGTCGGTAACATGATCCAGCAGGAAACTTATCTGAAGGTCGCCGACAACACCGGCGCCAAGGAGATCAAGACCATCCGTGTGCTGGGCGGCTCCAAGCGCAAGTTCGGCAACATCGGCGATGTGATCGTGGCTTCCGTCCGCAAGGCCCAGCCCGGCGGCACCGTGAAGAAGGGCGAGGTGGTCAAGGCCGTCATCGTCCGCTCCTCCAAGGGCGTGCGCCGTCCTGACGGCTCCTATGTCCGGTTCGATGACAACGCCGCCGTCCTCATCCGGGACGACAAGAACCCCCGCGGCACCCGTATCTTTGGCCCAGTGGCCCGTGAGCTGCGCGACAAGGATTATATGAAGATCCTGTCTCTGGCTCCCGAAGTGCTGTAAGGGAGGGTATCACGATGAACAAATTGAGCATCAAGAGCGGCGACACCGTCGTCGTCCTGTCCGGCAAGGACAAGGGCAAGCGGGGCAAGGTCCTGTCTGCCATGCCCAAGGAGGGCAAGGTGGTCGTGGAGAAGGTCAACATGGTCTCCCGCCACACCAAGCCCCGTCAGCAGGGCCAGCAGGGCGGGATCCTCCAGAAGGAGGCCCCCATCTATGCCTGCAAGGTGCAGCGCGTCTGCCCCAAGTGTGACAAGCCCACCCGGCCCGCCCATAAGCTGCTGGCCGACGGCAAGAAGGTCCGCGTCTGCAAGAAGTGCGGCGCCGAGATCTGAGAGAGGAGGAGTTGATCGAAATGGCTGATATGCCCAACCTGAAGAAACTGTACCAGGACGAGGTCGCTCCTGCTCTCATGCAGAAGTTCGGCTATAAGTCCACCATGCAGATCCCCCGCCTGGAGAAGATCGTGGTCAACGTGGGCTGCAGCGAGGCCCGAGAGAATGCCAAGGTGCTGGACGCCGTGGTCAACGACCTGACCACCATCACCGGTCAGAAGGCGGTCATCACCAAGGCCAAGAAGTCCGTGGCCAACTTCAAGCTGCGCGAGGGGATGCCCATCGGCGCCAAGGTCACCCTTCGGGGCAACAAGATGTGGGAGTTCCTGGACCGCCTGTTCAATGTGGCCCTCCCCCGTGTCCGCGACTTCCGAGGCATCTCCGCTGACGCCTTCGACGGCCGGGGCAACTACGCCCTGGGCGTGAAGGAGCAGCTGATCTTCCCCGAGATCGAGTATGACAAGATCGACAAGATCCGCGGCATGGACATCGTGGTGTGCACCACCGCCCAGACCGACGAGGAGGCCCGTGAGCTGCTGAAGCTGGTGGGCGCTCCCTTTGCCGGCCGCTAAGGAGGAGGATTGAAATATGGCGAAAAAGTCTATGATCCTGAAGCAGCAGCGGGAGCCCAAGTTCTCCAGCCGCCGCTATAACCGCTGCAAGCTGTGCGGCCGTCCCCACGCCTACCTCCGGGACTACGGCATCTGCCGTATCTGCTTCCGTGAGCTGGCTTATAAGGGCCAGATCCCCGGCGTGAAGAAAGCATCCTGGTAAATACTTTCTGTGCCCGGAACGGGGCTGAAAAGCTCCGTTCCGGCGCATCTCTATCCACGCTCTCGTGTGTTCAAGCGAAAAAACTCTTGCAGATCGGGGATAACGGGAGTATAATCGATAGTTGTGTCCCTGCGGGACAAGACAAATCGTTCCACACGCAGCCGTGCGTTCACACCTGCGTACCGTATGAACTCCAGGTGCCTCTGGAAAGTGGTATGGCCGTGGGAGGCGCCTGGGAGAGAACGCGTGTAGGGCGCGACGACCCGGCGCGCCGTTTGTCTGGCGTTGCGGGCACTGCGAGGAGCGGGCCGCCGAGGTCGTCGGCCCCTAGCAGTCCGGCTCCAAGGGGAGCTCTATTTGGTCAAACCCGCGTATGCGGTCTTGACGGAAGGCCCTGGCCCTACGTGTACAGGCCGGGACGTTCCCATATAAAATGCGCCTGCCCCAACCAGGCGCGGGGCGGTCAACAGGTCGCAGGAAGGACCTGACCTGCGATACCTTGCCGCTTGTACCGAGAAGCGCTGAGCCGTTGTGAGCAGCGCGGATGGACCGAAGCGAGGGATACAAACCAAGAAGGGCCGCAGGTCCGGATGTTTGTGTCCCGAGTCGGAGGGAAGCCGCGCGTCGCGAACAGGCGAGGCGTGACAATTCCGGTAATCTTTATAGGAGGTAAACACGCAATGCAGATCACCGATCCTATCGCGGATATGCTCACCCGTATCCGCAACGCGAACAATGCCAAGCATGACACCGTGGACGTGCCTGCGTCCAACATGAAGAAGTCCATCGCGCAGATCCTGCTGGAGGAGGGCTATATCAAGAACTTCCAGCTGATCGACGACGGCACCCAGGGCGTCATCCGCATCGCCCTGAAGTACAACGCCGGCAAGGAGAAGGTCATCTCCGGCCTGAAGCGGGTATCCAAGCCCGGCCTGCGGGTCTATGCCGGCGCCGACGAGCTGCCCAAGGTCCTGCGCGGCCTGGGCATCGCCATCGTTTCCACGTCCAAGGGCGTCATGACCGACAAGAAGGCCCGTCAGGCCCATGTCGGCGGTGAAGTCCTGGCATTCGTCTGGTAAGGAGGAGGATAGGATATGTCTAGAATCGGTAGAGCCCCTATCTCCATCCCCGCCGGTGTGGAGATCAAGTTAGAGGACAACAACATCGTCACTGTCAAGGGCCCTAAGGGCACTCTGACCCGGCAGTTCAAGCCCAGCATGGCCATCACCATGGAGAACGGTGAGTTGAAGGTCACCCGTCCCAACGACGCCAAGGAGAACCGGGCCCTCCATGGCCTGACCCGCACGCTGATCCACAACATGGTGGTGGGCGTGACCGACGGCTTCAAGAAGGAGCTGGACGTGAACGGCGTGGGCTACCGTGTGGCCAAAGAGGGCAGCAAGCTGGTCATGAACCTGGGGTATTCCCACCAGGTGATCATGGAGGAGATCGAGGGCATCACCATCGAGGTCCCCTCCCCCAATAAGATCGTCATCCATGGCTGTGATAAGCAGCAGGTGGGCCAGTTCGCCGCCGAAGTGAGAGAGAAGCGTCCTCCCGAGCCTTACAAGGGCAAGGGCATCAAGTATACTGACGAGGTCATCCGCCGCAAGGCTGGTAAGACCGGCGCCAAGAAGTAAAAGGAGGTGTGCCAACCATGATCAACAGACCCGATACCCGTTCTCAGCGCATCAAGCGCCATAAGCGCGTGCGTGCCAAGATCTCCGGCACGCCCGAGCGTCCCCGTCTGTGTGTCTTCCGCAGCGAGACCAATATCTACGCCCAGGTCATCGACGACGTGAACGGCGTGACCCTGGTCTCCGCTTCTTCCCTGGAGAAGGACTTCAAGGTAGAGGGCACCAAGTCCGACGCCGCCAAGCAGGTGGGCGTCAATGTGGCTGAGCGTGCCAAGGCCAAGGGCATCGACACTGTGGTCTTCGACCGCGGCGGCTATGTCTATCACGGCCGTGTGAAGGCTCTGGCCGAGGGCGCCCGTGAGGGCGGCCTGCAGTTCTAAAGGGAGGAGGAAAACACTATGGCTAGATTTGAGAGAGAGCCCAGCGAGTTCATCGAGAAGCTGGTCTATCTGAACCGCGTTTCCAAGACCGTCAAGGGCGGCCGCGTGGCCAAGTTCTCCGCCCTCATGGTCGTGGGCGACGAGAAGGGCCGCGTAGGCTTCGGCCTGGGCAAGGCCGCTGAGGTCCCCGAGGCCATCCGCAAGGGCATCGAGGACGCCAAGAAGAACATGATCCGCGTGTCCCTGTCGGGCACCACCATCCCCCACGAGGTGATCGGTGAGTTCGGCGCCGGCCGCGTGCTGATGAAGCCCGCCGCCCCCGGTACCGGCGTCATCGCCGGCGGCCCCGTCCGTGCCGTGATGGAAGCCATCGGCATCAAGGACATCCGCACCAAGTGCCTGCGTTCCAACAATCCGCAGAACGTGGTCTCCGCCACCTTCCAGGGGCTGAAGTCCCTGCGCACCCCCGAGGAAGTGGCCCGCGTCCGCGGCAAGAGCGTGGAAGAGATCTTGGGTTAAGGAGGGCTGAAAATGGCTAATCTGAATATCAAGCTGGTCAAGAGCCTGAACGGCCGCATCGCCAAGCACAAGGCGACCGCCGAGGCCCTGGGCCTCCGTAAGATCGGCGATACCACCGTGCAGCCTGACAACGAGGCTACCCGCGGCAAGATCGCCCACATCGGCTACCTGCTCCAGGTGACCGAGGAAAACTAACGAGGAGGCGCACGACATGAATCTGCATGAACTTTCCCCCGCCCCCGGCTCCAACACCAAGGCTTACCGCAAGGGCCGGGGCGCCGGTTCCGGCAACGGCAAGACTGCCGGCAGGGGCCACAAGGGCCAGTGGGCCCGTTCCGGCGGCGGCGTCCGCGTCGGGTTCGAGGGCGGCCAGATGCCTCTGGCCCGCCGCCTGCCCAAGCGGGGCTTCCACAACATCTTCGCCAAGCCCCTGGAGGCCGTCAACGTCTCCGCCCTGGAGAAGTTCGAGGACGGCGCCGTGGTGGATGCTCAGGCGCTGCTGGAGAAGGGCATCCTGTCCAAGTGCCAGTACGGCGTGAAGATCCTGGGCAATGGCGAGATCTCCAAAAAGCTGATCGTGAAGGCCTCCGCTTTCTCCGCGTCCGCGAAGCAAAAGATCGTGGCTGCCGGTGGTAAGTGGGAGGTGGTCTGACCATGATCCAGACCATCCGCAACGCCTGGAAGGTCCCCGAGCTGAAGAAGAAGATCCTCTTCACCATCATGGCCCTGCTGATCTTCCGCCTCGGCTCCGCCATCCCCGTGCCCTATATCGACGGCAACGCTCTGGAGGAGTATCTGAAGAGCCAGAGCGGCACCATCCTGGGCCTGATGAACGCCATGAGCGGCTCCGCCTTCTCTATGGCCACCATCTTCGCCCTGTCCATCCAGCCCTATATCAACAGCTCCATCATCATCCAGCTGCTGACCGTGGCCATCCCCGCCCTGGAGCGCATGGCCCGTGAGGGCGGCGAGGAGGGCCGGAAGAAGATCGCCTCCATCACCCGCTACGCCACCGTGGCCATCGCCCTGCTCCAGGGCTTCGGCTACTATACCCTGGTGAAGAGCTACGGCCTGGTCAACGGCGGCGCCCTGAACGCCTTCTGGGTGGGCCTGGTGATCGTGATCTCCTTCACCGCCGGCTCCGCCTTCCTGATGTGGCTGGGCGAGCAGATCACCGAGTTCGGCATCGGCAACGGTATCTCCATCATCCTCTTCGCGGGCATCGTCTCCCGGTTCCCCAGGATGATCATGGATTGTGTCAGCGGCGTGCAGGCTTGGAACAACCTGCGCACCGGCGCTGTCAGCGAGGAGGTCTTCACCGGTCTGGGCATGTCTGCTGAGCAGGCCAAGGCCCAGGTCGCGGCCTATGCCAAGCAGGCCCTGGCCCCCTGGGTCATCGCTCTGATCGTGGTGGGGATGCTGGCCCTGGTGGTCTTCATCGTCTATATCAACAATGCAGAGCGGCGCATCCCGGTGCAGTACGCCAAGCGGGTCGTGGGCCGCAAGATGTACGGCGGCCAGTCCACCCACATCCCCATGAAGGTGAGCATGTCCGGCGTCATGCCGATCATCTTCGCCCAGTCCATCGCCTCTCTGCCCGCCACCATCTGCGCGTTCATGGGCATCACCAAGGACAGCCCGGGCTTCGGCGGCGGCCTGATGAAGGTCTTCGACACGGCGGCCCCCTTCTACAGCATCATCTATTTCCTGCTGATCGTAGGCTTCAGCTATTTCTACTCCACCATGGCGTTCAACCCCATCGAGGTGGCCAACAACCTGAAGAAGAACGGCGGCTTCATCCCCGGCCTGCGGCCCGGGAAGCCCACTGCCGACTTCCTCACCAAGGTGCTGTCTAAGATCACCATGTTCGGAGCCCTGTACCTGTCTGTGATCGCCATCGTCCCCATCATCACCGGCAACCTGGTGGGCTACAGCTCCCTGGCGATCGGCGGCACCTCGGTCATCATCGTGGTGGGCGTGGCCCTGGAGACCGTGAAGCAGATGGAGGCCCAGATGCTCATGCGGCATTACAAGGGCTTCCTGGAGTAAGGAGAGAGGGCGATGGGCATGAGACTGATCCTGCTGGGCGCCCCCGGCGCCGGCAAAGGGACCCAGGCCGAGATCCTCAGCGCCAAGCTGGGCATCCCCACCATCTCCACCGGGAACATCTTACGCGCCGCGATCAAGGCGGGCACTCCCACCGGCCTGGAGGCCAAGAGCTATATGGACGCCGGCAAGCTGGTGCCCGATTCGGTGATCATCGGGATCGTGGCCCAGCGGCTGGAGCAGCCTGACTGCGCCAAGGGCTTCATCCTGGACGGGGTGCCCCGCACCATCGGCCAGGCCGGGGCGCTGGACGCCGCCGGCGTCACCTTCGACCATGTGCTGTCCATCGAGATCTCGGACGGAGAGATCGAGGAGCGCATGTCGGGCCGCCGGGTGTGCCAGAGCTGCGGCGCTCCCTATCACGTCAAGGCAAAGCCCCCCAAAGCAGAGGGCGTGTGCGACTCCTGCGGCGGCCAGCTGGTCCAGCGGGAGGACGACCGGGCCGAGACGGTCCGGGCGCGGCTGGCGGTCTACCACGAGGAGACCGAGCCGCTGAAGGGCTTCTATGAGGGCAAGGGGATCCTGATCCCCGTGGCCAACCAGGACACCATCGAGGGGACCGCCAAGGTCATCATGGAGGCGCTGGGGCTCTGATGGCGCTGGAAATGATCTCACTCAAGTCCCCTCGGGAGATCGAGGCTATGCGCCGGGCCGGGCGGCTCACCGCCCAGGCCCGGGCCCTGGCCGGCTCTCTGATCCGTCCGGGCATCACCACCCACGAGATCGACAGGGCGGTCCGCCGCTTCATCGAGAGCCACGGAGCCAAGCCCTCGTTCCTGGGCTACTGCGGGTTCCCTGCTTCCACCTGTATCTCAGTGAACGAGGTGGTCATCCATGGGATCCCCAATCAGCGCAAGCTGAAGGAGGGGGATATCGTCAGCGTGGATGTGGGTGCCTACATCGGCGGATTCCACGGGGACTGCGCCGCCACCTACCCCTGCGGTGAGGTGAGCGAGGAAGCCATGCGGCTGATCCAGGTCACCCAGCAGAGCTTTTGGGAGGGCATCCAAAAGGCCCGCAGAGGCGGCCGGGTGAGCGACATCGGCCACGCGGTCCAGGTCTATGTGGAGGCCAACGGCTTCTCTGTGGTCCGGGACTTCGTGGGCCACGGGGTAGGCGCGAGGATGCACGAGCCTCCGGAGGTGCGCAACTTCGGCCCCGCAGGCCATGGCCCCCGGCTCCAGCCGGGGATGACCATCGCCGTGGAGCCCATGGTGTGCGCCGGAGGCTGGCAGGTGGAGAACCTGGAGGGCAACTGGACCACCGTCACCCAGGACGGCTCCCTGGCCGCCCACTATGAGAACACCATCCTCATCACCGAGGACGGTCCGGAGATCCTCACCGTCACGGAGGACGGAGCTTATGTATGACTACACAGGCTGGATCGTCCGGGCAGATGCCGGGCGGGACAAAGACGGTATCTTCTGCGTAGTGGGTGTGGATCAGGAACAGCACAGGCTGCTGCTGGCCGATGGGAAGCGGCGGAAGATCGCCCGTCCCAAGGCCAAAAAGCTGGGCCATGTGTGTGAACTGGCCGGTTATCTGCACATGTATGATCACCCCGTGATCCACAGTCTGAAACAGGGAGAGCCGGTCTCCGACCGGGCATTGAGACGGGCGCTGGCCGCCTTCAAGGAGGGAACTAGCCTTGGCTAAAGACGATATGATCGAGTTGGAGGGCGTCGTCACCGAGGCCCTGCCCAATACCACGTTCCACGTGGACATCGGCAATGGACACATCATCCTGGCACATATCTCCGGCAAGCTGCGGATGAACTTCATCCGCATCCTGCCCGGTGACAAGGTGACGATCCAGATGTCACCCTACGACCTCACCCGAGGCCGTATCACTTGGAGATCCAAGTGATTCGTAACTATCAATGACCGCGTTGTCCGGGACATTCCCGGGAGCCTTGCCTCCGGGAAGACAGCCGCAGGCCGCCCCCAAACCGAAGCCCAGCGAAGCGGGTTCGGTTTGGAGAGGAGGAGCGGCGAAATGAGTGAGCTTTGCTCGAAGGGCGAAGCGAAGGATGTGCAGCCCGCGACGACGACGGGGCCGTTAGGCATTCAGGAGGTTTTAACAATGAAAGTCAGACCGTCCGTGAAGCCCATGTGCGAGAAGTGCAAAGTCATCAAGCGCAAGGGCAAAGTCATGGTGATTTGCGAGAACCCCAAGCATAAGCAGAGACAAGGTTAATTGGAGGTGCTGTAAAAAATGGCTCGTATTGCCGGAATCGACCTGCCGAGAGAGAAGAGAATCGAGATCGGCCTCACTTATATCTACGGCATTGGGCGCACCAGCGCCAACAAGATCCTGACCAAGGCCGGGGTGAGCCCCGACACCCGCGTGAAGGACCTCACCGAAGAGGACGAGGCCAAGCTGCGTGAGGTCATCAGCCACGAGTACACCGTGGAGGGCGACCTGCGCCGCAACGTGGCCATGGACATCAAGCGGCTGACCGAGATCGGCTGCTACCGGGGCATCCGCCACCGCAAGGGGCTGCCCGTCCGCGGCCAGCGTTCCAAGACCAACGCCCGCACCCGCAAGGGACCCAAGCGTACCGTCGCCAATAAGAAGAAGTAAGGAGGGATACACATGGCTGCGAATACCAAAGGTAAAAAAGTGGTGCGCAAGCGCCGCGAGCGTAAGAACGTAGAGAGGGGCCAGGTGCATATCCGCTCCTCCTTCAACAACACCATGGTCACCGTTACTGACGCACAGGGCAACGCCCTGTCCTGGTGCTCCTCCGGCGCGCTGAATTTCCGCGGCTCCCGGAAGTCCACCCCCTTCGCTGCTCAGTCCGCCGCTGAGACGGCCGCCAAGGCCGCCATGGAGTATGGCCTGAAGTCTGTGGAGGTCTTCGTGAAGGGCCCCGGTCAGGGCCGTGAGGCCGCCATCCGGGCGCTGCAGGCCGTGGGCCTGGAGGTCACCCTGATCAAGGACGTGACCCCCGTCCCCCACAACGGCTGCCGGCCCCCGAAGCGCCGCCGCGTCTGATCATTGAAGGAGGTTTTGACAGATGGCTAGAAATATGCAGCCCATCGCCAAGCGGTGCAAGGCGCTGAACCTGTCCCCCGCCGCCATGGGCTATGCCAAGAAGACGACCGAGCGCAACCCCAAGGGCCAGATGCGCAAGAAGCAGTCTGAGTACGCGATGCAGCTGACCGAGAAGCAGAAGGTCAAATTCGTCTATGGCATCATGGAGAAGCAGTTCCATATGTACTATGAGAAGGCGTCCCGGATGCAGGGCAAGACGGGCGAGAACCTGCTCACCCTCATCGAGCGCCGGCTGGACAACGTGGTATACCGTCTTGGCTTCGCCATGACCCGCCGTGAGGCCCGCCAGCTCACCACCCACGGCCACTTCACCGTCAACGGCCAGCGGGTGGATATCCCCTCCTACCTGGTCAAGGTGGGCGACGTGATCGAGGTGCGGGAGAAGAGCCGTTCCTCCGTCAAGTTCAAGCGCCTGACCGGCGAGGACGCCCCCGTGGTCAACGTGCCCAAGTGGCTGGACCGCACAAAAAATACCCTCCAGGGGACCGTCAATGCCATGCCCGCCCGGGACGACATCGACTTCCCCGTGGAAGAGCACCTCATCGTCGAGCTGTATTCTAAGTGATCCCTTCGTCGGGCTGACACGTATAGAAGCGGTGTGCAGGGGCGGATATCATCCGCCTGAGAAGACGATGTGCGGGAGTGGTGGGCGGATGATATCCGCCCCTGCACCGATATACGAAACAGCCCGGCGAGCACACAGAACTTAGACGACCCTCAGATATTGGTGAGCTGAATGGAGCGGCGCCCCTGCGCCGCCGAAAAAAGGAGGGTATCTCAGCAATATGATCGAAATCGAAAAGCCCCGTATCGAATGCGTAGAATATCCCGGCGACGCCTCTTACGGCAAATATGTGGTCGAGCCGCTGGAGCGGGGCTACGGCACCACTCTGGGCAACTCCCTTCGGCGGATCCTGCTGTCCTCGCTGCCCGGCACTGCGGTGACCTCCATCAAGATCTCCGGGGTGCAGCATGAGTTCACCACCATCCCCGGCATCAAGGAGGACGTCACTGAGATCGTCCTCAATGTGAAGGGCATCATCGCCAAGCTCTACTGCGAGGGTGTAAAGACCGTCCATATCGAGGCCGCCGGAGAGTGCAAGGTCACCGCTGGCGATATCAAGGCAGACGCGGATGTGGAGATCCTCAATCCAGATCTGCATATCGCCACCCTGGGGCCGGATGCCACCCTCTCCATGGAGCTGACGCTGTCCCACGGCCGGGGCTACGTCCCGGCAGACAAGAACAAGCCCAGCCAGTCCATCATCGGGATCATCCCGGTGGACTCTATCTACACCCCCGTCCGCAAGGTCAACTATACGGTGGAGAACACCCGTGTGGGAGACGCCACGGACTATGACAAGCTGACCCTGGAGGTGTGGACCAACGGCACTATCGATGCCCGGGACGCCGTCTCTCTGGGCGCCCGGATCCTCTGCGACCACTTCACCCTGTTCACCGACCTGTCCGAGACCATGGGCACCCGCTCCACCGTGGTGGAGAAGGCGGAGGCCCAGCGGGACAAGGTGATGGAGATGACCATCGACGATATGGACCTGTCTGTCCGCTCCTACAACTGCCTGAAGCGGGCCAACATCAACACGGTAGAGGACCTGATCTCCAAGACCGAGGAGGAGATGATGAAGGTCCGGAACCTGGGGCGCAAGTCTCTGGAGGAGGTCATCAACAAGCTGGCCATGATGGGGCTGTCTCTGGCGGCAGAGGAGAACACTTGAGAGCCGCCCCCTTCGAGGGGGCTCGGGGGCAAGCAGATCGGTATGTAACGTTCCGCGGTCTGCACATATCTGTGTCCGTTCCGGTTGTCCCGGGCCTGCGTGGTCCGAATGAACGAATCTAGATCTGATCTCGCCGCACGAGGTCGAAGGAGCGTCAACTATGTCTCAGAAGAACCGTAAGCTGGGCCGTACCAGCGATCAGCGCCGGGCCATGCTCCGCGCTATGGTCACCTATCTGCTGGAGAATGGCCAGATCAAGACCACCGTCACCCGCGCCAAGGAAGTGGCTCCCGTGGCCGAGAAAATGATCACCCTGGCCAAGGGCAACACTCTGGCCACCTACCGTCAGGCCCTGTCCTATATCACCAAGGAGGACGTGACCAATAAGCTGTTCAAGGAGATCGGGCCCAAGTATGCCGACCGCAACGGCGGCTACACCCGGATCGTCCGCGTCGGCCCCCGCCGCGGCGACGCCGCCGAGATGGCGATCGTGCAGCTGGTGTGATCGTATCGATAAGACCTGCCCTGACCGGCAGGTCTTTTTTTGCGCCGGCGCGGCAGGGAACAGCAGTCCCCGGCAGAGCGGGGCGCGGAGGATCTGGAGCTGGTGCTGACGGACAGCTTAGGACCCTACACCTTAATAAAATATTTCTTATAAGAAATAT
Source organism: bacterium 1xD42-67 (assembly GCA_003612335.1). Classification (GTDB taxonomy): domain Bacteria; phylum Bacillota; class Clostridia; order Oscillospirales; family Oscillospiraceae; genus Lawsonibacter. The sequence continues at coordinate 45,072 of RAYO01000010.1, read as the reverse complement.
GGCGTCCCCTCTTTACAAGGACGGAGGAACATGCTATAATAACGAAAAAAGGATCAGGAGACATGACAAAGATGAGTGGGGACAAGATCTCGTTAGCCCGTGATTCCCTGTCCAGGCAGGTGTATGAGCGCCTCAAGCAGATGATCATCATGCAGGAGGTGCCCGGCTTCCAGATGGGCGAGAAGCTCAATGAGAGCGCCATCGCGAAGATGTTCAATTGCAGTGTCACACCGGTGCGGGAGTCCATCAACATGCTGCGGGCGGACGGACTGATCATAGGAGATTCCTATCGCTCCTCCTCGATCGTCAGCATGAGCGAGAACGATGTCCGGGATCTGTTCCAGGTCCGCAAGATCCTGGAGGTGGGCGGGCTCCGTCAGGCTTTCCCCGATCTCCAGGAGGAGGATATCAAGAACCTGCGGGGATTCATCGAGAAAGCCAGGAAGCGCTGCGACGATTGGGACCCAGTGGGCGTCTCCCAGGTGGACCGGGAGTTCCACAAGCTGATGATGCAGAAGTCGGGGAACGAGCTGCTGTGCAGGATGCTGACCAGCATCAGCGAGCAGGTGGAGATGGCCCGGGCGCCGATCTATAAAGAGCGGCGGGACCTGGGGAAGGTGGACGAGTTCATGCTCCCGGTCTATGAGCACGAGAAGATCGTGACCGCGATGGCCCAGGGGGATCTGGAAGGGGCCGTGGAGGCCCTGGCGGAACACCTGGACCGGATCTGCAGAGATGCCTGCTCCTATTACCGGGACAGGATGGGACGATAGGCGCTATCGTTCCGCCCAAGATCTTATAAGATATTTTTTATATGTTATGAACTGCGAGATATGGGAGGCAATATGGTGTATCAGATCCATCCACAGGACAATGTGGCGGTGGCGCTGAAGGAGATCCGCACAGGCGTTCAGGTCCGATGCGGGCAGATCGAGCTGACCGCGCAGGACGACATCCCCAAAGGACACAAGATAGCCCTCCGGAGGATCCCCAAAGGGGCCCCGGTGATCAAGTACGGCAATGTCATCGGGACGGCCGGGGAGGATATCCCGGCAGGCGGCTGGATCCACACCCACGATCTGGTCTCCCAGGGGGACCTGCGCCGCAGCTATGTCTATGAGCCGGCGGAGGAGAAGATCGTGCCGGGGAGGAGCAGCGAGACCTTTTTGGGATACCGGCGCAAAAACGGCCAGGCGGGGACCCGGAACTACATCATCCTGATCTCGGGCTCCTTCTGCACCAACACCCACATGACCGCCTTCGCCCGCATGGCGGCGGAGCGGTTCCCCAAGACCCCGAGCTTCGACGGCTTCCTGCCCCTGACCCACGACTGCGGCTGCGGCCAGATGGGACAGGATCTGATCAACACCCGGCGCGTGGTGGCCTCCCTCATCCAGAACGCCAACTTTGGCGGGGCGTTCTTCGTGGAGCTGGGCTGTGAGAACAACCTTTTCGAGACGGTCAGGCCCTATATCCAGGACTTTGACGAGACGCGCTTTCGGAAGATCCACCTTCAGAGCGAGACGGATGAGTATGGGCGGGCCATGGAGCAGCTGGGCGAGCTGTATGAGCTGGTGTGTGGGGACAGACGGACGCCCTGCCCCCTCTCGGAGCTGCACATCGCGGCCAACTGCGGCGGGAGCGACGGCTTCTCAGGGATCACGGGGAACCGGCTGATGGGCCGGCTGACCGAGCGGCTGGTGGGGGAACACGGCGCCACGGTGGACATCACGGAGGTCCCGGAGATGTTCGGCGCGGAGCATATCCTGATGAGCCGGGCCAAGGATCGGGAGACCTTTGAGAAGGTGGTGGAGCTGATCGGGTCCTTCAAGGGCTATATCGAGAAGTACGGCGCCAGCGCCAGCGGGAACCCCTCCCACGGCAACAAGCTGGGGGGGATCAGCAGCATCGAGGACAAGTCGCTGGGCTGCATCCAAAAAGGAGGGGACTGCGCGGTCATGGATGTGATCCCCTATGGACACCGGGCGAAGGAGCACGGGCTCAACCTGGTGTGGGGCCCGGGCAGCGACCTGGTGGGGGTGACGGCCCAGATCGCCTCGGGGGCGACCATGGTGCTGTTCATCACGGGCCGGGGGACCCCAGTGGCCTTTGCGGCCCCCACCGTGAAGATCGCCACCAATTCCGCCCTCTACCAGCGCAAGAGAGAGTGGATGGACTTCGATGCGGGCACCCTTATCAAGGGGGATACCTTGGAGGAGAAGGAGCAGGAGCTCTTCGAGCTGGTCATCGCGGCGGCGGAGGGCCGGTATGCGGCCAGCAATGAGCGCTGCGGCTTCTATCAGATCGGGATCCTGCGGGACGGGGTCACCTTATAGTGTCTGTCATAGCAGTGATGCTATCATGGAAAATATGAAAAAGGAGAATGAAACATGAAAAAGCTAATGGTGATGCTCCTCTCCGCCGCCATGCTGCTGTCCCTTGCGGCCTGCGGACAGAAGGAGGGAGGCCAGACACCGCCCCCGCCCGGCAGCGCCGGGAGCCAGGGCTCCGCCGGGAACACCAGCGGGGACACAGATATCGACTGGCCCGGCAAGCAGACCGTCCAGATCATCGTTCCCTATGCCGCCGGCGGCGACACGGATTACAACGCCCGTCTGCTGGCCGAGAAGTTGTCTGAGAAGACCGGCGCTACCTTCGTCGTGAGCAACGTCAACGGCAACGGCGGCGCGACCGGAGCCATGGAGGCCCTCAACTCCCCCAACGACGGCAGCGTCGTCATGTTCCACCACACCGCCTTCCTGATCAACAATATCTATGGCTCCACCGATTTTCTCTTTGAGGACGCCTTCGATTTCTGCGCCGTCGTGGGATACAGCGCCGGGAACATCATCACCATGAACGCCTCCTATGGAATCAAGGACCTGAAGGGGCTGATCGAGTATACCCAGCAGCACCCCGGCGAGCTGAAGTTCACCGCCAACACCGGGGCCACCACCCACGCCACCGCCCTGTTCCTGAAGAACATCGGCTGTGATATCCAGCTGGTGGATGCGGGCAGCGCCTCGGAGCGGATCTCTTCGCTGCTGGGCGGCCATGTGGACATCATCGACAACTCCATCGGTACGATCGCGGACTACCTCAAGACTGGGGAGCTGGTGGCCATCTGCTCCGACTCCGACATCGCCAATCCCTATTTGAAGGAGGAGTATGGGATCGGGATCGGCGCGGATCAGGGGTATGATGTCGGCCTGCCCTTCGTCTACTTCACGGCCTTCCCCGCCGGCACCGACCCCCGGATCGTCCAGAAGATGAGCGGCCTGCTGGGGGAGATCATCAACGAGGATGAGGACTACGCAGAGCAGATCAAGAACGCCTACTGTCAGGTCCCCTATTATTTCGACACGGAAGAGGGCTATGCCCGCATGATGGAGATCTACGACAAGCTCAGCGCCCTCGATTTCAACGCCTGAACAAAAAGAGACCAGTCCGGGATATGGGGCCCTACCCTGTATCCCGCCTAAAAATGCCGGAGAAAGGATGGGACAGGATGGCGGTCATCAAAAAAGTGGAGATACTGGATCTGACCTATGAGCTGAAGGATATGGGGGCGGCGTTCAAAAACGCCCACAACCATGTGGGCTATCTGGAGGGGAGCAGCCTCCCCATGAAGAGATACGCCATCGTCATCGAGTGTGAGGACGGCTCCCGGGGGGAGTATGTGACCCAGTGGGGCGGACAGCGCCACGCCCTCCAGCAGACGATCCAGCTGGTGAGCGACCTGCCGGGGCGGGACTCGGACCGGCGAGAGGAGTTCTTCAGCGACTGGGACCGCCGGCTGTGCCACATGGACCACATGGGCCAGGGGCCGGTGGACATCTGCCTCTGGGACCTGGCCGGGAAGCAGTGCGGCAAGTCGGTATCCGCCATGCTGGGCCGCTTCCGGGACAGGATCCCCGCCTATGCCAGTACCTACCACGGAGATCACACAGGGATGCTGGACAGCTACGAGGCGTTCACCGACTTCCTGCTCCAGTGCAGGGCCATGGGCTACCGGGCCTTCAAGCACCACGGCTGGTTCGACGGTGACGCTAAAGTGGAGGCGGCCCTGATCCGCAGACTGCGGGAGCGGGCCGGGGACGACATGGTCCTGATGTATGATGGGGCCTCTGACCTCCAGACCTTTGCCGACGCATTGTATGTGGGACGGGCCTGTGACGACGCAGGCTACTTCTGGTATGAAGATCCCTATCGGGACAACTCGGTCTCCGCCTTCTCCCACCGGAAGCTGCGGGAGCTGCTGAAGACCCCGCTGCTGATCACCGAGCATGTCCGTTCCCTCCAGGCGAAGTGCGACTTCATCGTGGCAGGGGGGACCGACTTCCTGCGGGTGGATCCGGAGTATGACCAGGGGATCACCGGCGCGATCAAGACCGCCCATATGGCGGAGGCCTTTGGGCTGGATGTGGAGGTCCACGCCTGCGGGCCAGCCCACCGGCAGGTCATCGGGGCGATCCGCAACACCAATTTCTATGAGATGGCCGAGGTGGGGCCTAAGCTGCGGAACGTCACGCCCCCCTGCTATGCCGGCGGCTACAGGGACGAGCTGGATGCCATCGATGCCGACGGCTGCATCTCCATCCCCGACGGCCCCGGCCTGGGCGTGACCTATGACTGGGACTGGATCGAGGGCCACACCACCGACCGGTTCGTCTTTGGTGCGGAGTGATACATCGGACATCCCCGCCCCTCAGGGGGGCGGTCCACGAAGGATCGGAGGAGGACCAATGAAAGAAAAACGTGAGACGATCTTGATGGGCGTGTTCTTTTTGGCGTCCAGCGCCCTGCTGTTCGTGTCAGCAATGTCGATCCCGGCCCCCAATGCTCTGACCAAGGGCGGGGACTATATGCCCAAGGTGATGGCGGTGTTCCTGGCGGTCTGCTCCCTGGGCTTCCTTGTGACAGGGATCATGAAGGAGCCGGATCAGACCGGGAGCGGGAAGGCCGAGGCCGGGCAGGAGATGGGAAAAAAGCAGTGGTTCCTCTTCGCGGTAGAGCTGGCGCTGCTGTTCAGCTACCTCTATCTGCTCAAAACGGTGGGCTTCCTGATCATGACCAGCGCCTATATCTTCGTCCAGGCGTGGGTCATCACGGTGAAGGAGGAGCGCCGGCCGGTAAAGATGGCGGTGATAGCGGTGGTGTCCACTGTGATCATCTATCTCACATTCGTCAAGGGATTCAAGCTCCTGCTCCCCGCAGGGATCCTGGGTTAAGGAGGGCCGATGATGTCTGAGATCTTACAGGGGCTCACTTCTGTCGTGACGCCAGAGATTTTAGCGTATATGTTCATAGGGACCACGATCGGGATCGTCTTCGGAAGTATCCCCGGGCTCACCAGCAACATGGCGGTGGCCCTGTGCCTGCCCATGACCTTCCGCATGGGGACGGTCACGGGGATCGCCTTCCTGATCGCCCTCTATATCGGCGGGATCTCCGGCGGTCTGATCTCGGCGATCCTGATCAATATCCCGGGCACGCCGGCCTCGGTGGCCACTACCTTCGATGGCGGCCCCATGGCGAAAAAGGGGCAGGCGGGCAAGGCTCTGGGGGTGGGGATCACCGCCTCCTTCATCGGAACGATCCTCTCCATCGCGGCCCTGATCTGCATCTCTCCGGTACTGGCCCGGTTCGCCCTGAAGTTCGGGCCCTATGAGCTGTTCGCTATCTGCGTCTTCTCCCTGACCATGCTGGCCTCGCTGGTGTCCGGCTCGGCCCTCAAGGGGATCACCTGCGCGGTATTGGGGATCGTCTGCTCACTGGTGGGGGTGGCCCCCACCGGCGGGACCACGATCCGGTTCGGATTCGGATTCCGGCAGCTGGCCAGCGGTTTCGACATCCTGCCGGTGCTGATCGGCCTGTTCGCCGTGTCAGAGATATTCGCCGCCGCCATCTGGCCGGAGCGGGCCACAGATAAGGACCATATCCAGTCCTACAAGATCAAGGGCTTTGGCTTCAGCTTGGCGGAGGCGGCAGGGCAGCTCTGGAATCTGATCCGCTCCTCTCTGATCGGAATCGGGATCGGCATCCTGCCCGGGATCGGGGGCGGCACCTCCAACATCATCGCCTACAGCGTGGCCCGGCAGAGCAGCAAAGAGCCGGAGAAGTTCGGCACCGGGATCATCGACGGCGTGGTGGCCTCTGAGGCGTCCAACAATGCCTCCATCGGCGGGGCCATGATCCCCCTGCTGGTGCTGGGCATCCCCGGCGACACGGTGACGGCTATGCTCCTGGGCGGGCTGGTGATCAAAGGAATCAACCCAGGCCCTCTGCTGTTCACCAACCAGGCCCCGCTGGTCTACAGTATCTTTTTCGCGATGATCGTCAGTTCGATCTTCATGTTCGCGATCATGTATCTGGGGATGCGCTTCTTCGTCAAGGTGCTCACCATCCCCCGGTATGTGCTCCTCCCCGTGGTGCTGGCCCTGTGCTTTGTGGGGACCTATGGGGCCAACAACCGGATCTTCGACTGCTGGGTGGCCCTGGCCTTCGGTCTTGTGGGCTTTGCTATGAAGCGCTTCAAGTTCCCGCTGCCCCCCTTCATCCTGGGCTTCGTCCTGGGGGAGACGGTGGAGTTGAACCTGATCCGCAGTCTGCAGTACTCCCAGAACGACCTGATTGGGGCGTTCCGTCAGTCCCCCATCGCCATGGTGTTCCTGCTGATCGCCCTGACGGTGGTGGTGTTCAGCGTGACCAAGGGGCTCCGGGGGAAGAAAAAGCCTGCGGTCTGATATCCGGGCATATCCATGAAGAGGAAGGAGAGAGACATGAAAAACTACTTTACCTTTGACCAAAAGATCGTCTTTTCAAAAGCCGTCTACTACGATCTGAACCCGGTGAGGGGGAAGCGGACCTGGCGGGACGCCACCGGCGGCTTTGGGGACTTCGTCCCTCTACAGGGGTGGATCGAGGTGTATGACACGGAGGGGGCCTGCGGCCGGACCTTCTGCTCCAGCGGGATGCTGGACAACATCCTCCCCCTGGTGATGACCGGCGAGAGCCGCACCTATCAGGAGTGGTATCACTATCTGTACTGGAAGCTGCGCAACTTCGGGTTCCAGAGCGGCCAGATCTGCGATCTGGGCCAGTTCGACCGGATCATGCTGGAGATCATGGCGGAGCGGGAGCAGAAGCCCCTGCACCGGTTCCTGGGGGCGGAAAAGGACTGGGCCGCCATCTACAAGGGGGGCGGTTCCCTGCTGCTGACCGACGCCGAGCTGGTGGACGATATGACCCGCTATGTCCGAGAGGGCAACACCACTGTCAAATTCAAGGTGGGCAGCGACTGGGGCAGGGACATGGACCGGGACGTGGAGCGCCTCCGGCTGGTCCGGGAGGCGGTGGGTCCTGATATCGGGATCGCGGTGGACGGCAACCAGGTCTGGGAGGTGGAGGACGCCCTCCGTTTTGCCGACAGGATCCGCAAGTATGAGCCCGAGTGGTTCGAGGAGCCGATCCACTCCCACGACATGAATGGGATCCGCGCCCTGCGGGAGCGGGTGGATATGAAGCTGGGATTCGGCGAGTCGATCCGCAACGCCTTTGCTTTCGAGACCTATGTGGAGAAGGGCGTGGACCACCTGATGCCCCTGGTGGGCCGGGTGAGCGCCATGGGGGACCTGCTGAAGATCCGGGACCTGGCCCGCAGCCACGGCCTGATGTTTTCCTCCGGGGGCACGGTGTGGCAGAATGCCTCCTTCGGCGCCCTCTACCGAGAGGACGAGCGGCTGGAGCACCACGAGCCGATGACCCAGCCCATGGGCGAGTGTCTCTCGGTCAAGCCTGAGGAGCGGGACGGCCGCCTCTATCTCCATCCGGACCTGTACGGGTCCCCGGTCCGTCTGGACGTGGAGAAGCTGGAGCGGAACGGGACGCTGGCCAGCATCAAGATCATCCATGCCTCCCAAAATAACAAGACCTTTGCCGTCCGCGCGTCCTACTGATGAGGGAGAGCACATGACGAAATTAGAGGAGATGCTGTTGGGATTCGAGATCCCAAAGGCGGCAAAGGTGCGTCAAAAGCTGGACCGGACCCGGGTAGAGGACCTGGAGGGATATCTGACCAGCCGTCTCCGGGCCAAGGAGCTCCCCATCAGGAGGGGGGACCGGATCGCGGTCACCGGCGGGAGCCGGGGGATCGCGGACTACCCCAGGATCATGAAGACGGCGGTGGACTACATCAAGGAGCGGGGCGGGATCCCCTTCATCGTCCCCGCCATGGGCAGCCACGCCGGCGGTACGGCGGAGGGACAGGCCGCCATGCTCCGGGACCTGGGGATCACCGAGGAGTTTGTAGGGGCGCCCATCGTCTCCAGCATGGAGGTGGTGGAAGTGGCCAGGACCGAACTGGGCCTGCCCGTCTATATCGACCGCAACGCGGCGGAGGCGGACGGGATCCTGCTGCTGAACCGGGTCAAGACCCACACCTCTATCCGGGAGCGGTATCAGAGCGGTCTGGTGAAGATGATGGCGATCGGCTTGGCCAAGCACAAGGGCTGCGCCATGACCCACAGTCTGGGGACCCTCCATCTGGGGGAGAACATGGTGCGGGTGGGACTGACCGCCTTGGAGCACCTGAAGCTCGTGGGCGGGATCGCCGTGATCGAGAACGGGTATGAAGAGGTGGCGGACCTCTATGTGCTGCGCAGGGAGGAGATCGCCGAAGAGGAGCCCCGGATCCTGGAGCGGGCCAAGGCCATGGTGCCTCGGCTCTGGCTGGACCAGATCGACGCCCTCATCGTCTATGAGCAGGGCAAGGAGATCGCGGGCACGGGGATGGACCCGGCCGTGGTGGGCCGGCCCATCAACAAGCTGCCCAATATCGGGCCGGAGGTGGCCTCTCTTGGGGTCCTGCGGCTGAGCGGCCGCTCCGGCGGGAACGCCAGCGGCTGCGGTATGGCCGACTTCATCTCCAGGAGGCTGCGGGATGCGGTCGATGAGGAGACCATGGTGGTCAATTCCATCACCGGGATGAAGCCCTTTCTGGCCAACATCCCCCCCACCTTGACCACTGATGAGCTGGTCATCAAAGCGTGCATCAAGAACGCAGGGCAGATCCCCCCCAGCCAGTTCAAGCTGGTGATCATCCGGAACAGCCGCATGCTGGATGAGGTCTGGATGTCAGAGGCGGCCTGCCGGGCGGCGGAGGACAGCGGCCGCGCGGAGCGGATCGGCGAGTATGAGACACTGGAGTTCAGTCCGGAGGGCGACCTGCTGCTCTTCGAGTGAACTGACAGGAGGAGCGGTGGGGACCGGGCCCTGGACCTGATCCCCGCCGCTTTTTTGAAAGAGGCAAAAAAATTCAAAAGATCTTGCCCCAAAGTCTCCGGATCGTGTTATCATAGCAGAGGGCCGGATCGGCCCATATATCGGAGATGAGAAGGAGATGGATCGAATGAGAAGGAGAAGATCGTTCTCGCTGATCTGCGCCCTGGCTCTTGTGCTGGCCCTGCTGCCGGTGACGAGCCTGGCGGCAAATGCAGACATCCGGCCCGGCGGGGCCTCCACAGCGGCCCACGGCAGTGCCAACGGTGTGGTCAAGGCGGACGGTACCCTGTGGATGTGGGGCGATAACAGCCGGGGCCAGGTGGGTAATGACGGCAAGGGGGATCTCCACGACATAGATATGGGCTCCGGCCTGCCAAAGATCACCCAGACCACGCCGGTGAAGATCATGGATGACGTCGTCGCTGTGGACGTAGGCGATAACTGCGCCGGCGCGCTGAAGGCGGACGGCACCCTGTGGATGTGGGGCGGCAGCCTGTACGGCGAGCTGGGCGACGGCAACGGCGATTTGCACATCCAGTGGACACCGAACAAGGTGCTGGACGATGTGGTCTCCTTCAGCATAGGCGCCACCCATGTGGGCGCGGTGAAGAAGGACGGCACCTTGTGGATGTGGGGCAAAAACAGCTATGGACAGCTGGGCCGGACGGGCGGAGACTACATCAAGTCGGTCTCTCTGACTGGAAAAGAGGACGCCTGCCAGACCATCCCGGTCCGCGTCATGGGCGATGTGGCCCAGGTCAGCTGCGGCAGCGAGCACACCGCCATCATCAAGACGGACGGCTCCCTGCGGACCTGCGGCAAGGATCTGCATGGCCAGCTGGGGGACGGCCGGTGCGGTGAGGGCATCTCCTCCAGCAGTTTCATCAAGGTCATGGACGGTGCGGCGGCTGTCTACTGCGACCCGGTGTGTACCTTTTGCATCAAGACGGATGGTTCTCTTTGGAGCTTTGGCTATAACGGCAACGACAGTCTGGATACCAAGAGCTATCTGGGCTTTGAGGGCGGCGACCAGACCATCGTAGAGCGCACTATATACAGTGGAAAGAGCTGGAACACCAAGGTGCAGACCGTACCCAGGAAGGTGGCTGACGGGGTCTGTGCAGTTGCCGATGGGGCGGCTCTGAAGACGGACGGTTCCCTGTGGAAGATCGGCAGCAGCCTGACCAGGATGGCGGACCAGGTCGCGGTGACAGACGGCGAATATCTCTATGTGAAGACGGACGGCTCTGTCTGGGCCTACAGCTATACCAGCAAGAGCTATTCCAAGATGATGGACGGCGCGGCCACATCTCCCCTGAGCTCCGGTCAGTCTGGATCCGGCGCCCAGCCTGAGATCCCGGAACAGCCCTCCAAGCCCTCCGGGCCTCCATCCTTCAGCGATGTGAGCTCCGGCGACTGGTTCTATCCCTATGTGACCGAGCTGGCCCAGCTGGGAGGGGTCAGCGGCTATCAGGACGGGACCTTCCACCCCAACGACAGTATCACGCGGGAGGCGGTCTGCACGATCCTGCTGGGCTCCTTCCCGGCGGAGAAGGCGTTGGATCCTGCTGACATCGATCGGGCAGTGGCTCATGCCCGGCAGACCAATGGAGAGCACTGGGCCAACCGCTTCATCGCCCTGGCCAACCTGTGTGAGATCACAGATTTTGGCTACAGCAAGGCCGAATGGGGCAAGCCCGCCGCCCGCGAGGAGATCGCCTACATGCTCAGCTGGATCTATGCCTATGCTCAGGTGGCAGAAGGGTCCAGCGAACCGCTGGGGATCTATAGTATGGCCTATGCCCTCATCGGCGACTATGCCTCTGCCGTGGCGGGGAGCCGGTATGAGAACGATATCCTCTGGCTGTACTCCAACGGGATCGTCAGCGGGGTGGACGCGGAGGGCAGCTTCATGCCCAAGGCCAACGCTACCCGGGCCGAGTGCTGCACCATGGTGGTCACCCTCCTCCACCCCGAACGGTGGAAGCAGATCGACTGGGAGGCGGTGTCGGCGGGCATGGAGCAGAAGGGCACTCGTCTGGCCGACGGCGCCGACTTCACTGGCCAGGCCCGGATCCGCTATGATGTGGACGTGGCCTATGAGTTCTGCCGGGCCCTGGAGGAGCAGATCGGGATCCAGATCTTCTATCTGCCCGAGTGGACCCCCAAGGAGGCCGGCCCGATCCAGCACAGTGATATCCAGCAGTTCGAGATGGACCGGGGATATTTCGAGGACGTGCTGGCCGAGCTGCGCACCATGAAGACGGCCTACGACCTCTATCCCCAGGGCTTCTTGAAGGAGATGGCCCAGAAGAAGGGGGCCCGGAAGGCGGAGATCGTCCTGTGCCCCTATACCTATCAGGGGATACAGAGCTTCGGCCTCCACGTCTACGACTACTCCGACGACGCCCAGAAGGTGGACCAGATCTATTACACGGGCAGCGGAGACAGCCAGTACTACAGCCATGAGATGGGCCATATGGTGATGAGCTGTGCCGCCGTCCTGAACGGCTGGAACGCCACCTGTTCCACCTGGGAGGAGCTGAGCACCGGCTATGGCAGCTATGTCTCCGCCTACGCCATGACCAGCCGGCCCGAGGACTGGGCCGAGACCTGGGCGTACCTGTGGCACCGCACCGATCAGGTGGCCGCCGGCTGCTCCGACGCCGGCCTCAAGGCTAAGGTGCAGTTCCTCAGTCAGATCCTGGACAAGAACTATGCCGCTTTCGATGCCGCCAAGACCCCCTGGGCCTCGGTTTTGGGCTAGATAGGAGATGCCGCCCCGCCGTCTCTGACGGCGGGGCGGCATCATGTCCCGGCAGGATGGTCCGCTGTTACAGAAGATCGGCGGCGGTCTCCCCCTCCTCCGGGGCCCGATCCGCCACGATCCTCTCCAGGATCAGGTCCTCCACAGCGGCCACACAGCCGGCCAGGTCCTTCTTGACCTCCTTCTCCCAGAAGTGGATGGGGGACCAGCCCGCCTGCTGGAGGAGCAGGTCGTTCCGCCGGTCCCGGGCGATGTTCTCCTGGATCTTCTCGATCCAATATTCCCGGTTGGACTTCAGCCGCTCCTTCCGCCGGGCCCAGTCGTAGCCGTGCCAGAACTCCCCGTCTACAAAGACGGCGATCCGGTATCGGGAGATTGCGATGTCGGGAGAGCCGGGGAGACGCCGGTCGTTGAGGCGGTAGCGGTAGCCGGCCCGCCACAGGGCTTTGGCCAGGGCGGTCTCCGCCGCCCCCCGCTTCAGCCGGACCCGGGACATCCGCCGGGAGACCTCCGGCGTGGTGTCGTAGTGCTTGGGGTGCTTCATGGCGCTGTGCCTCCTCCGCCGCGGGGGCCCGGGGCCCACGTTCCATCCAGGAAAGGCAGCTCCCGCAGGCGGTCGGCCAGGAACTTGCCGTGGATCCAGTAGTATTGCCGGAGCATGGGGATGCCGAGCACCTCCACCTTATCGGCGGCGGTCTTCCCGCCGCCCCGGAAGAAGAGGACGTGTTCAGCGGCCTTGGGCAGGTTGGGGGCCTCCATGGGCAGACCGGTCTTAGGCGTGTACCGCTGACATCCAAGGCGGTCCAGGACAGGGACAGTGGTCAGACCGCCGGAGAGGAGGGTCCGCCGGGCCTTTTCCCAGGCCGGCCTGGCCGCGGGGATCAGGCTGGAGAGCTCCAGCACCTTGAAGCCCTGGAAGATGCTGTCCTCCAGGCGGCCCTGGCCCGATCCGTCGGACGGGGGCTCCTGGAAGATGGCGAACAGCATCCGGCTGTCCTGGAGGGAGGCGTACAGCTCCGAATCCTGGAAGTCCTTGATGCGCTGGGCGCCGTCCTCCTCCCAGACCATAGGCTCGGCGATCTCCTCCAGGTCGGCGGGGAAGAGCTTGGTGGCCTCGGTGTGGTATCCCCGGTCGGAGAGGGTCACCGTCTTGCCGATGTAGCCGAATTTTTGGAACAGCCCGATCTGGGAGATCTTCTTGGCCTCGCCCCCGAACATGCGGACCACCGTCCGCTCCGCCAGATGCTTGGGCACAGGGCCGCAGATGACGGGACCGCCTGTCGCCTCCAGGATCTGGCGGATGGTCCGGCCCCGGAACTGGGCGGTGAGCTGGCCGCATCTGCGCTCCAGATCGGGATAGCCGGTGTAGCGGCCGGGCAGGTGCGCCAGCTCGTTGGGACCCAGGGCCTCCTGGACGATGGCGGACACCACCCGCCGGCGCAGGCGGAAGCGGGGCGGATTGGGGTATTTGGGGGCGGTATCCAGATAGGTGGTCTCCCGGTTGATGCAGGTGGAGAGGAAGGGATAGAGCTGCTCCGCCTCCAGGATGGGATAGTTGGCCTGGATATGAGAGACGAAGTCGTGGACCAGCTGCCAGTCCCGCCGCAGGATCGCCTCATCGCTGGGGGAGAACTGGTAGAAGCAGTGCCCCACGATCTGGAACTTGGCATAATCTCCGGCGGGGACCGTCCCCGGCGCATCGTAGTGGTAGAAGACGAAGAGGATATGTTTGGCCTTGTGCCAGAAGCTGGAATCCTCGAAGGTCTCCCCCGCGATCTTGTCCAGAGAGACCGCAGTGATGGTGGCGGGCTCCTTGGCCTCGTACAAGGTCAGGCGGCCCTCTGTTTTCCTGCGGACCCCGATGGTCTTCAGCTCCACAGGGACGCCGTCCACGTCCAGGTCGGGGCTCTGGGCCTGGTCGGCGGGCAGGCCCAGGACAGACTGCTCGATCACCGCGCCGGCGATCCCGGTGATCTTGTCCTTCCCCGCCGCCCGGCGGAAGACCCCGGCCCGGTCCACCTGTCCCAGGGTCTGGCCCTGGGCGGCAGTCAGCCGTGCCTCCAGCTCGGCCCGGCGGAAGGAGTGGTTGCCTCTGAGGGGAGCGCGTCCTTTGCCCATCTTCCTGCACCTCCTGAAAAGATCCTCTTTCAAAGTCCTGGGAGTTATGGTATACTACCACAGATGATGATATTATAACAGGATCTGTGGTGATGGGAAAGTGGCAAAAAGAGACGTGATCCGAGTGGTGGAGCTGTTCGCCGGGGTGGGAGGATTCCGCGCCGGTCTGGAGAGCTGTGCCCCGGAGGTGTTCAAAACAGTGTGGGCCGATCAGTGGGAGCCGGGCCAGGCGGGGCAGTGGGCCTATAAGTGCTATGTCCGCCAGTTCGGAGAAGAGGCCAACTGCTGCAATCAGGATATCTCCCAGGTCATCGGTCAGGTCCCGGAGCACGACCTGCTGGTGGGGGGCTTCCCCTGCCAGGACTACTCGGTGGCCAGCACGGGGGCCCGGGGGATCGAGGGGAAGAAGGGGGTGCTCTGGTGGTCCATCGACAAGATCGTCCAGGAGCGCCGCCCCAGCTATGTGCTGCTGGAGAACGTGGACCGGCTGATCAAGTCCCCAGCCCGCCAGCGGGGGCGGGATTTCGGGATCATCCTGCGGTGCCTCCAGGACCAGGGCTATGCGGTGGAGTGGCGGGTGATCAACGCCGCTGACTACGGCTGTGTCCAGCGGCGGCGGCGGACCTTCCTCTTCGCCTGCCGGGAAGGCACCCCCCAGTATCAGGCGCTGGCCGCCCGGCTGGAGGTGACCGGTCTGTCCGGCTGGGTGCGCAGCGAGGGGTTTTTTGCCGGAGCCTTCCCGGTGGAGCAGGGGGGCCCCAACTGGCCCAAGAGCACCCAGACCGACCTGACCGGCTACCGGGACCTGGTGGAGATCACGGATTCCTTCCGGGCCTCCTTCTACAACGGCGGCGTGATGTTCCAGGGCCGGATCTGGTCTGAGGAACTGATGCCCAGCTATACCAATCCAGAGACCGGGCGGTCCTGCCGCCTGCTGGGAGAGGTGATCGCCCAGGGAGAGGTGGACGAGCGCTACTTCATCCCGGAACAGGACATGGAGAAGTGGCAGCGGATGAAGGGGGCCAAACGGATCGACCGGAAGTCCAAGAGCGGCTATACCTATCAGTTCTCCGAGGGGGCCATCGCCTTCCCGGACCCCCTGGACCGCCCCGCCCGCACCATGCTCACCAGCGAGGGGACGGCCAACCGCAGCACCCACGTGGTGGCCGACCGGCTCACCGGCCGCCTGCGCCGGCTGACCCCGGAGGAGTGTGAGCAGATCAACGGTTTCCGCCCCGGCTGGACCGATACCGGGATGCCGGAGCGGCAGCGGTATTTCATCATGGGCAACGCCCTGGTGGTCCCGCTGATCGAGAAGATGGGCCGGCGGCTGCTGGAGATCCTGTAGAACGGTCCCCGCAGGAAAAACTGAGGAACGCCCCCTGACACGGCTGTGTCAGGGGGCGTTCGGCGGTCTTGCTCACTTTTCGGCGGTGCGCAGGGCGCGGTACACGTCCAGGATCCGGCCGAACAGGGGAGAGGAGGGCTCCAGCCCGGTGTAGGCCGTCAGGGCCTTCTCCACGCCCTCGGCCTTGATCTTGGCGATCATCTCCGCGCTCTGCTCGTCCTCGGGGCAGTCGAAGCGCAGGGCGGCGGCGGCGCCGAAGATCAGATGGTCCACACACAGGCCGTAGTCGAAGGCGGTGACCAGGGGTTTGATCAGCCGGTCGGTGGGGGCCAGTTTGCGGATGGGCTCCCGGGCCACCCGGGCGGTCTCATCCTCCAGGAAGGGGTTCTGGAACCGGGCGAAGATCCGATCGATATAGGCGTGGTGGGCGTCGGGGTCGAAGCCGAACTTTTTGATGAGGCCCTCTCCGCTCTCACACATGGCCCGGTAGACCAGGTGTCCGATGGCCGGGTCGGCGATGCTCTCCACGATGGTGCGGCAGCCCTTCAGGGTGCCCAGATAGGCGCAGATGGCGTGGCCGCTGTTCAGGGTGAAGAGCTTGCGCTCGATATAGGCGGACAGGTCGTCAACGAAGGAGCAGCCCTGGATCTCGGGCAGTTCGCCCTTCCAGCCTCCCTTTTCCACATCCCACTCGGTGTACTGCTCCACCGCCACGTCCAGAGGGTTCTCGAAGCTGGCCTTTGGCACGATCCGGTCCACGGCGCAGTCGGCGAAGCCCACATACTGGTCGGCATAGGCGGTCTCTTCCGGGCTCAGGTGAGAATAGACGGCGTCCCGCAGCTGGCTGGTGCCCCGGACAGCGTTCTCACAGGCCACCACGTTGAGCAGCTGGGTACTGCCGGCCTCCTTCCGGGCCTTGATGCCGGCGGCGATGGGCTTGGCCACGATAGGCAGGATCCGCAGGCCCACAGCGGTGGTGATGAGCTCGCAGTCGCCGGCGATGGCCTCTGCCAGCTCGGGACCGGCGGAGGAGATCCCGCTGATGTTGGTGACGGTCCACTGGTCCTGCACCTTGTCCTGGATGTGGACCGTGTAGCTCTTCCGCTCGTTGATGGCGGAGATCAGGGCCTCCGCCACGTCGGCGAATACCACATGGTAGCCGCTCTTTTCCAGCAGGGCCCCGATGAAGCCCCGGCCGATGTTGCCTGCGCCGATCATGATCGCTCGTTTCATGGTAAGATCGCTCCTTCATTGATGATAGTTTTGGGTCTTTCTGGGTGCCGCTGGTCTCATTGCCGATAGTATAGCACCCCCTCCAGCAGAGTGCAAGACAGGAAAATACCGAAAAATATCGATCAGATCTGATCGATATCCGTCAAATGAGCGATTATGACGAAATGAGGGAGATCGTGGCGGGAGCTGATCGAAAGATCGAGAGGAAGAATGAGGGGCAGACGGGGCGATCTCCTTCAAAAAGCCGTGTTTTGTCGGGAGTTACAAAAATGGAGGCGGATATTTGTGGATAAAGAGAAGGGAAAAGCGGTTGACATTCTTTTCCGCCTATGGTATCATCATGCCAGTCAAAAGCAATCAACAATTCAATTTCAATCAGAAAGGAGGGAGGATATGCTGGCTGAACAGCGTGCAAGAGCGATCCTGCAGCAGTTGTCTCAGCGCCAGACCGTCAGCGTAGCGGAGCTCTGCCAGATCACAGGGGCATCCGAGGCTACGATCCGCCGGGATCTGAACGCCCTGGCCCGGCAGGGCAGGCTGGTGAAGGTCCACGGCGGGGCCACCAGCCTGGAGGAGGAGGAGTTCCTGGCCCGGGAGCCGGATCTGGCCACCAAGCAGCGCTATGCCCGGGAGAAGGAGCGGATCGCCCGCTATGCCGCCGCCCTGGTGGGGGACGACGATGTGGTCTATCTGGACACCGGGACCACGGTGCTGCACATGGCGGACCATCTGAAGGGCTCCAACGCCCTGTTCGTGACCAGCAGTGTGGAATTTGCCGTCCGGCTCACGGAGCACGATCTCCATGTCTATGTGCTGGGCGGGACGCTGAAGCTGGGCACGGTAGACATCGTGGGGGCGGAGGCGCTGCATGCCTTGGGACGGTACAATTTCACCAAGGTGTTCCTGGGCACCAGCGGGATCAGCGTCAGCCAGGGCTTCACCACCCCGGACCCCGAGGCGGCGGCGCTGAAGGCTCTGGCGGCCTCTAAGAGCCAGGCGGTCTATATGCTGGCGGACGCCAGCAAGTTCGGCCGGGTGACTGCGGCCACGATCCTGCCGCTGGAGGCGGCGCGGATCGTCACCGACCAGCTCCCGGACCGAAAGTATCTGGACTGCACCGAGGTCATAGAGGTGTGAGCAGTATCTTAAAAGAAGAAAGGACGACCTACATTGAAAGAACGCGTACAAAAATTCGGGCGCTTCCTCAGCGGGATGGTCATGCCCAACATCGGGGCCTTCATCGCCTGGGGCCTGATCGCCGCCCTGTTCATCCCGGACGGCTGGCTGGGCAAGTGGGGCCCCGCCGCCACCATCAACACCATGGTAGGGCCCATGCTGTCCTATCTGCTGCCCATCCTGATCGGCTACACCGGCGGCCGGGCCGTCGGAGGCCAGAAGGGCGCTGTGGCGGGTGCGCTGGCCACGCTGGGCGCCATCGCCTCCACCTCCAGCACCATGTTCATCGGGGCCATGATCTGCGGCCCTCTGGGCGGCTGGTGCATCAAGAAGTTCGATGAGAAGATGGAGGGCCACATCCCCGCCGGGTTCGAGATGGTGGTCAATAACTTCTCCGTGGGCATCATCGGCGGCGTCCTGGCGGTGCTCTCCATCTTTGCCATCGGCCCCGCCTGTGTGAAGATCACCGATATCCTGGGCGCTGGGGTCAGCTTCCTGGTAGAGCACAGCCTGCTGCCCTTCACCGCTGTGCTGGTGGAGCCGGCCAAGGTCCTGTTCCTGAACAACGCCATCAATCACGGCGTCTTCACCCCCATCGGCACCGCCCAGGCCCTGGAGGCCGGCAAGTCCATCCTGTTCATGATCGAGTCCAACCCCGGTCCCGGTCTGGGCCTGCTGCTGGCCTACTGTGTGGCCGGTAAGGGCGAGACCCGCTCCTCTGCCGGCGCCGCCGCTGTCATCCAGTTCGTGGGCGGCATCCATGAGATCTACTTCCCCTATGTGCTGATGAACCCCATCGTCATCCTGGGCCCCATGATCGGCAACATGGCCGGGATCTTCACCCTGTCTGCACTGGGCGGCGGCCTGGTGGCCGCGGCCTCTCCCGGCAGCATCATCGCCGAGACCCTGATGACCCCTCCGGGCGGCTATGTGGCCAACTTTGCCGGTATCGGCGTGGCCGCGGTGGTCAGCTTCGCGATCTCCGTCTTCCTGCTGAAGTTCTTCGGCAAGGACGCCGACCTGGCCGAGGCCCAGGCCCAGGTGGCCGCCTCCAAGGCCGCCTCTAAGGGCCAGGCCGCTCCCGCCGCCGCGACCGGAGCCTCCGTGGACCTGAAGACCGTGAAGAAGATCGTCTTCGCCTGCGATGCAGGCATGGGCTCTTCCGCCATGGGCGCTACCATGCTGCGCAACAAGCTGAAGGACGCTGGGATCGCTGGGATCGAGGTCATCCATCATCCCGTGTCTGAGATCCCCGGGGACTGCCAGATCGTGGTCACCCACCATGAGCTCTCTGGCCGGGCCGCCCAGCGCGCCCCCCAGGCCCGGATCATCCCCATCAAGAACTTCATGGGCGCTCCGGAGTATGACGCCCTGGTGAAGGAGCTGCTGGCGGCCCGCAAGGGGACCGCTGCCCCCGCCCCCGCCGTCCAGGAGGAAGCCCCTGCCGCCTCCGGCGCGATCCTGCTGGAGAAGAAGAACATCGTCCTGGGCTGCGCACCTGTCACCCCCGAGGAGGCCATCCGGGCCTGCGGCAAGCTGATGATGGACAGCGGCTACTGCACAGAGGGCTATGTCCAGGGCATGATCGAGCGGAATGCCGGCTTCCCTGTGGCGATCGGCAGCCATGTGGCCATCCCCCACGGCACCAACGAGTCCCGGGAGTTCATCCAAAAGACGGGCATCGTGGTCATGACCTACCCGAAGGGGATCGTCTGGGGCGAGGATGAGGAGCTGGTCCGTCTGGTCATCGGCATCGCCTCCACCGGCGAGGAGCACCTGGATATCCTCAACCGGATCGTGGAGGTCTGCGAGACCGAGGAAGACACCGACGCCCTGGTGGACAGCGCCACCGTGGAAGCGCTGTATCAGAAACTCAACGGTATCTCTTAAAGGCAGAGCATAAGACAGGGCGGCCCGTTCAGGCCGCCCTGTCCTTGTCTCATCCACCCTCCTCCGCCGCTGCGCGGCGCAGGAGGAGCTCTGTCATCCCCTCCCCCAGCTGGCACAGCCGGTGGAACTGAGCCCCAACATCATAGCGCATCCCGCTGTCCATCCAAGCGGCGATCTGGCCGAAGCACTCGCACTGGAAGAATCGGATCAGGATCTCCCGGTCCTCCGGGAGGATGGGGACCTGGCCGAAGGCGGTGTCGGCATAGCTGCACACCACCCGGCGGCACAGCTCCATTAGGTTCCGGTCTAGGATCTCCCGGTCCCCCGACTGGCGGATATGGAGGACGATCCTCCGGTGGGCCATAGCCAGGCGGGCGGCAGTGTCCAGGCAGTCAGCCAGAGAGCGGGCGGGGGCGGTGCGGGCGACGATCTCCTCCGCCTGCTGGGCCAGGATCTCCTGGAGGAGGGCGGGGATGTCCTTGAAGTGGTAATAGAAGGAGTTGCGGTTGACGCCGCAGCTCTGAACGATGTCCTTCACGGTGATATCCCGCAGGGGCCGCTCCTCCAGCAGGGAGAGGAAGGCGGCCTGGATCGCCTCACGGGCAGAAGGGACCATGATATCCCCTCCTTACGCCGGCCGTCCCTGGGAGAACAGGCTGGAGGCGGCGCCGTCCACCATGCGCTGGGCGGCGGCGGTCAGCTCCTCCCGGGGCAGGGCCATGTCTTGGGAGAACCACTCCTTCAAAAGGCCGATGGCCCCCCAAGTGAGGAAGCTGAGGAGATAATCGGTGGCGCTCTCATCCTGGGGGTGGAACCAGGTATCCACCAGATAGGTGCCGTTGCGGCGGATCAGCTGCTGGAGGGCCTGGATGAAGCCGGTGGCCTCGCTGCTGGCGAAGAGGGTGGAGCAGATCTCCCGGTGCTCCACCACGAAGTCCAGCACCGGCTCCAGCACCGGACGGACGGTGCCGTCGTCCACGGTCTCCTGCATATGGGCGTCTACCAGGGCCTGGAGCTCCTCCAGCAGCTCCGCCTCCAGGCTCTGGAGCAGCTCGGTGGTGCCGGAGTAGTGGAGGTAGAAGGTCCCGCGGTTCATGTCCGCCCCCTCCGCCACGTCTCGGACCGAGATCTCAGAGAAGGACTTTTCCTTCATCAGCGCCAAAAGGCTCTCCTTCAGCAGCTTGCGTGACCGCCGGGCCCGGCGGTCTTCTGGATTTTTCAACATCTTGATGCCTCCTTGGGGACGATCTAGACACATCCCCGCTTTTGTCTATTGACTTGATGGACTGTCTTTATTATAATCAACATCGTTCAATAAGTCAACTGATTTCTTTTAGAAGACGGTCGTTGATCATATCGAGGAGGAATCCATATGGCCCAGCGGAATGAAAAGACCAGGATCCTGTCTATGGCCCTGGCAGTGCTGATGGCGGGGAGCAGCATCCTGCCGTCTGCCGCCGCCCCTGCCGGCGGCGGCGTTCTCCCCACCTATGATGAGGCGTACTATGCCACCCTGGACTACTACGGCGGTCTGATGGAGGGCAGCGTGGTGAAGAGCTACGCCCTGAACGGGGCCTCTTCCCTCACCGACTACGGCGCCTATGACGAGGTGGTGAACCTCACCGACGGCACCCCTGCTGTCATCGGGACTGGGACCACGGCCTTCCGGTTCGACCAGGCCCCCTCCCGCTTCTATTTCGAGGGCAAGACCGCCCGCCCCTTCCAGGAACTGCCCTGGACCATCTCCCTGCGGTACACTTTGAACGGCGTGCCCGTCCGGGCCGAGGAGCTGGCGGGGAAGACGGGGGTGGTGGAGATCCTTCTGGATATCGTCCCCAATGAGAAGGCCAGCGACTACGCCCGGTACAACTACACTCTGGAGGCTATGGCGATCTTCAACCAGGATGACATCCTGTCTCTGGAGGCCCCCGGGGCCCAGGTGCAGCTGGTGGGCAATCTTCGCACGGTCCTCTTCCTGGCCCTCCCCGGGGAGGAGCAGCACTTCACCATCCGGGTGGGCAGCGACGACTTCTCCTTTGGCGGCATGACTTTCCTGATGGTCCCCGCCACCCTGGCCCAGCTGGAGGAGATCGCCAAGCTGAGCCAGCGCAAGGACGACCTGGAGGAGGACTACCGGGCCCTCTCCGGCAGTCTGGACGACCTGCTGGACGCGCTGAGCAGCATCCAGGGGGGGCTGTATGCCTCCGCCAACGGTCTGGACCAGCTGGACATCGCCCGGAGCACCATCTCCAACGGCAAGGGCCTGCTCTATGACGAGGCGGGCGTCCTGCGGATGGATCTGTCGGGGATCGCCGATCTGCTGGAGCCGGTGGAGGGCCGGATGCAGGCCCTCAGCCAGACGATCTCTGACGCAAAAGGGGTGCTGACGAGCCTGACCGACACCACAGTGTCCCTCAAGGACCAGCTGAAGGACCTGGAGAGCGCCCTGCGCGCGCTGGAGGACGGCACCGGCGACGTGAAGCGGCTGATGCGCACTGCGGCGGACATGGAGGACAGCCTGGACCGGCTCAAGCGGGCTCTGGACGGGACCTCCATCGGCGGCGGGGATATCGGGTCCAGCAAGGATCTGGTGGAACAGGTGAAGACGGTCCACCGGGCCTATGAGGCAGCCCAGACCCAGAGCAGAGAGAACTTCTTTATCAAGATGCTGATGATCCAGGGGGAGGACAAGGCGTCTGCCGAGGAGAAGGCGGCCAAGGCGGCCCCTCTGGCGGAGGCACTGGCCGGCGGAGCGACAGAGGATCAGATCGTCGAGGCCCAGACCATGAAGATCATCTGCGGCATGGGCCTGGGCGTGACCCAGGATACCTATCAGGAGTTCATCACCTCGGAACAGGGGCAGGCGGTCTATGCCCAAGTCCGGGCCAAGGCAGCGGAGGAGATCGGGGCCCAGCTCCCCAGCGTGAAGGCGCTGGAGGCCCTCTACAGTGCGGCCAAGGGCGGGATGACCTTCCAGCAGTTCTGTGAAAAGCTGCCCGGCGTCTCCAAGGAGCAGGCCAAGCAGATGAACGACCTGTGGATCGTGTACAACAGCGGTCCCCTGGCCGATGGGACATCGGAAGAGCTGGCCGGCACGGCCCCCGCCATGGGAGGAGCGGCCCTCGCCGGCGCGGTCCGTCCCGGGACGGGGATCCTGTCCGCCGCTCTGGCCAGCGCCGCGCCGGGCAGCGCCGATATGTCCGGCGGTGAGAGCGGAGAGGGGGGGCCCTCCGGCCAGCCGGGAGCGGAGGAGGACGGGGCCGCGGCAGAGCCGGAGCCCCCTGCCTCTGAGGACACCGGAGCGGGAGAGGACCTCCCCGCCGGGGACGGGACCGGCGATCCTGCCGGCAAAGATACCGCCGGCGAGAGCGGTACCGTGGGCGGCGCGGTGGTGGACCTGATCACCGGCGGGCTGGACAGTGCCTCCAGCCAGCTGAACAAGATCCAGAGCCAGCTCTCTGAGGCCATGGACAAGGTGGCCCGGCCCACTGCCGCAGTGGTGGGTGACCTGGCGGACCTGTGTGAGCAGCTGGACGACCTGACCGACCTGCTGGACGATGCGGAGGACCTGTCTGCCGCCCTGCGGAGATCCACCGAAAAGATCCAGACCATCCTGGAGGATGTGGACGACCTGCGGGAGGTGCTGGACGCCTATGAGCCCACCCTCCAGGAGGGGATCGCCAATGTGGGCCGGATCAGCACCTCCGCCGTCACGGTCCTGCGGGACCTGGAGACCCTGCTGGGGGACACGGAATCGTTGATGAAGACCTCCGGCGCCCAGCTGGACAGCGGCACCCAGCAGACCCTCCGAGGGCTGTCCGCCGCCCTGCGCCAGACCGCCCAGGCGATGGCCGCAGTGGACGGCGTGCGGGACGCCAAAACGACCATCACTGACATCGTGGAGGACACCTGGCACGAGTATACCGGCGATGTGAACAACATCTTGATGATGGACGCCGGAGCCGAGCCCGTCTCCCTCACCGATCCCCGCAACCCCTCCCCCTCCAGTGTCCAGGTGCTGATCCGCACCCAGGAGATCAAGGTGGAGGAGGCCCCGGCAGAGGTCCAGGCGGCGGCCGCCAAGGCGGAGACCACCTTCTGGGGCCGGATCGTCCAGATGTTCAGGGACTTCTGGACGTTCATCACCGGGATCTTCCGCTGAAAGGAGAGAGCGCCCTATGGTGGAAAAGATCGCCCATTGGCTCACCCGAAAGCCTAAGCTGGTGGCCCTCGCGGCAGTGCTGCTGCTGATCCCCTCGGCCCTGGGCTATGTGGCCACCCGCGTCAACTATGATATCCTCTCCTATCTCCCAGAGGATCTGCCCTCCTCCAAGGGGGAGAAGCTGCTGGAGGAGCCCTTCCATATGGCCGCCACCAGCATGCTGGTGGTGGACGGGATGCCATCCGGCTACAGCAACCAGCTGCTCAACGAGATTCGAGAGGTCCCCGGCGTGTCCAACGCCCTGTGGCTGTCCAATATGGTGGGGATCCAGATCCCCACGGAGATGATCCCCCCCTCCCTCCGGGAGATGTTCTTCTCGGGCAGCGCCACCATGATGATCGTCCAGTATGACTTCCCCGGCGCCTCGGACGAGACCATGGATGCCATCGACGCGATTCGGGCCCTGTGCAATGAGAAGTGCTTCCTGGCCGGATTTTCGGTGGTGGTCCGGGACACCTGCGCCATCATGGACAAGGAACTGCCCATCTTCGTGGCTCTGGCGGTGGTCCTGGCCCTGGCGGTCATGCTGCTGACCCTGGAATCCTTTGCCCTGCCCCTGGTGTTCCTGTCGGGGATCGGTATGGCCATCGTCTATAACTTCGGCACCAACATCTTTTTAGGCGAGATCTCTTACATCACCAAGGCGATCGCTGCTGTCCTCCAGCTGGGGGTCACCATGGATTACTCCATCTTCCTCTACCACCGGTACATGGAGGAGCGGGCCCGCTATGACGACGTGCGGGACGCCATGGCCCAGGCCATCGTGGCGGCGTTCCGGTCTCTGTCCGGCTCCAGCGCCACCACCATCGCCGGCTTTTTGGCCCTGTGCTTCATGCGGATGACCTTGGGGCGGAACATCGGTCTGGTCATGGCCAAGGGAGTGGTGCTGGGCGTCGCCACCGTCATCTTCGTGCTGCCCGCTCTGGTGCTGGTGTTCGACAAGTATATCGTACGATTCGCTCACCGGCCCTACCTGCCCAGTATGCACAGGATCAATTCCTTCGTGATCCGCCACCGGCGGGCCTTCGCGGTGCTGTTGCTGCTGTCCGCCGCTCCCGCCTGGTACTCTCAGGAGCACACCGAGATGTATTACAAGCTGGACGAGTCCCTGCCCCGGGACCTGCCCTCCATCATCAGCAACGAGAAGCTGAAGGACGACTTCGATATGGCGGTGTCCCACTTCATCCTCCTGCGGGACGACCTGACCCCCGCCCAGATGAGCGACATCGAGACGCGGATGGAGGAGGTCCCGGGAGTGACCAGTGTGCTGAGCTATCACAAGATGCTGGGCACCGGGATCCCAGACTTTTTCGTCCCCCAGGATGTGCGGGACCTGCTGAAGCAGGGGGGCTATCAGATGATGATGGTCAACTCCGACCGGGAGCCCGCCACCGACGCGGTGGCCGAGCAGCTGGAACTGATGCAGGCCATCCTGGACGACCACGACCCAGAGGCCATGATCACCGGCGAGGGGGCCATGTACCGGGACCTGATCGAGACCATGAACGTGGACATCATGGTGACCAACGCCATCTCCATCGCCGCCATCTTCCTGATCATCGCCATCGTGTTCAAGTCGGTCTCCATCCCGGCAGTGCTGGTGGCCACCATCGAGCTGGCCATCATGATCAACCAGGGGATGAGCTATTTCACCGGAGCGGAGGTATGCTTCATCGCCCCCTGCATCATCAGCTGTATCCAGCTGGGGGCCACGGTGGACTACGCGATCCTCATGACCTCCCGTTTCCAGGACGAGCTGCGCGCCGGCAAAGGCCGCCTTGAGGCGATCCAGATCGCGGCGGACTCCTCCGACGCATCCATCATCACCAGCGCCCTGGTCCTCTTCGCCGCCACCCTGGGGGTGTCCTTCGTCTCCTCCATCGACCTGATCGGCGCGATCTGCACCATGCTGGCCCGGGGGGCCCTGGTCTCCGCCCTGGTGAGCATCTTCCTCATGCCGGCGGTGCTGTGTGTCTGCGAGCCACTGTTCAGCAGGACCAGCCTCCACTGGAAGGATCCCCTCCCCGCCGCCGGTCCTGCCATCGAGGCGGGGGAGACGGCGGATGAGACAGCGGGAGAGGAGCGGGAGCCCGCCGATCTGCCCTGAGCGGATACTGCGGCTCCATGCCCCGCCGTAAAAAAGAGAGCGGCCCGGATATCCGGGCCGCTCTTGGCGTTTCAGTGGACCACGAAGCCGGCGGGCAGCTTCCAGGAGGAGTTGGAGTAATAGAAGGTGACGCTGGTCATGAGATACTCCCCGTCGTAGTACATGCAGGAGGAGGAGCCGCCGTCCAGATTGGCGGCGTTGACCGCCCCGAACTCCTGCATCACGGCGATCAGGTCGCCGCTGGAGGCCCCCAGGTGGCCCGACTTGCCCCGTCCGTCGGTGACGAAGAGGAGCACCGAGCCGTCGGCCCGCTGGCCGATGGCGGTGCGGGGGTTGAGGCCGCTGCCCCGGCCGTTCATCTCCCGGGCCTCGTTGTTGATGATGAGCTGGACGAAGTGGTTGTTGGCGTCGCTGGCCTCCTCCTGGAAGGTGACGGCGTCCCGGATCCGCTGCTCCTGGATCAGGACCTCCACCTCCTTGGCGGTCATGCCGGCGATGTCGATGATCTGGAGGATGTCGTCCTCCGTAAAGCCGATCAGCACCAGTCCGGGCCACTCGTAGGGCCGGTTATGCTGGATCTCCCCGTTGGAGACGATCACCCCGTAGGGCCGTCCGCCGGAGTTGTTGGTGGAGTCATACAGCCCGCCGTTGATCCCGGCGACAGCTCCGCAGCCCTCCACCAGCTCGTCCAGGGGGATCCCCTTCTCCCGCCAGGGGTAGATGGTGGCCAGACTGACCCGAGAGGGGTCCTTCACGATCATCATAGTGCCGGTGTAAGTGGCGCCGGGGACCTCTACGATCTCGATGTCGGCCTGTTCCGTACTGCCCGAGGGTCCGGTCTGGGCCCCCACCTGGATCAGGCCGGTGTCCACATCGGCGTCCAGGGCCTGCATCGAGTTCTTGTCCACGATCTCCTGGATCTCCTCCGGGCTGAGGAACCAGGAGGCCAGGAACTTGAGCTGGCCCGTCTCCAGGATGGTGGTGACGAACATCTGCTGGGCGGCGGGGAAGGCCCCGGCGCAGATCATGTGCAGCGAGATCACCAGCGTCAGGGCCAGGGCGGCGGTGGCGGCGCCCAGCACCGCCAGCGTGCGCAGGAGGGTCCTGCCCACCGTCTTCCCCACAGAGGGGCCGTCCTTCCTCAGCCGCTTGCCCCCTGGACTGGAAAAGTTATGTTCCTGCATCGTCAACGATCTCCTTTATCCCCGCCAGCTTCCAGGCGGCGTTGTCCACACGGTCGTCCGTGTCGTCATACCAGACGAAATAGAACCGGTCGTTCATCGGGTCGTCCACCAGCATCCCGCCCCGGGTGAGCTTCATGTGTTTGACGAAGCTGATATCCACCGAGAAGCAGTGCTCCGAGATCCAGGTGAAGTTGGTCACGGAGATGTCGGTGAAGGGAGGGGAGAGCAGGGAGTGGGGGCTGGTGAAGGTGATATCGATGCTGTGGGCATACCGGTCGGCCACCTCATACTGGTAGGAGCCGCGGATCAGATAGGGGGCCAGCTGGGAGAAGCGCACGTCGGTGCTCATGAACAGGCTCCACTTCTGAGCCACATCCAGCACGTCCACCTGGTCCGCCACCTCCTGGGGGACGGCGTCCAGCCGGCCGGCCAGGGCGGTGAGGTCATAGCTGTGCAGCCCAGGCTCCAGTTCCACGGGGGCCCCCTGGGGATCTGTTGCCCTGATCTCCGCCTGGTCCTGGAGGATGGCCGCGTCGTAGACCGAGATCTGGGGCAGGTCTGGGACGTACTGGGCGAAGTGCTCGTAGTCCGAGGGGATGGAGGAAGAGGAGGGCTGGACGGTCTGTCCGCCGATCTGGACGGTGTATCCGCTGGCGGCGGTGATGGTGGCGTAGGTGAGGGGCAGGCCGTCCTCCCCGTCATAGACCAGGGAGTTGCCGTATCGGTCGGAGACGGTGACCTCCGGCTTGGCGATCTGGGCAATGTCATGGCGGACCAGGCCCCCCTCCAGGGGCTGGCCTGGGTGGACGGCGCCGTCCACCGTCACCTCGATCGCAGCCGGGAGGGTGAGGCTGTACCGGTACAGATCGGGCACCGCCTTGCTCCCCTTGAAGGTGCAGCCCGTCTTGGCCCCGGAGGGGTCGGAGATCTCTACCTCCGGCTTGGTCCGCAGGCCGGAGAGGGCGTAGCTGGTCCCGCCGGCGCCGTCGGAGGTCCCCTCCTCTGGGGAAAGGAGGACGCCGTTCACCTGCACTGTGTACCCGTCTGGGACAGTGAGGGCATAGTCCCGGGCCAGGAGGACGGGACGGGCCTCCTCCACGGCCCACTTCTGGGTGTTGAGGATGCCCAGCTTGGTCACCGGGGCCCCCTCGGGCCGCAGCTCCACCTCCGCCAGGACGAAGCCGTCGCTCACCACATCGTAGACCAAGTGGTCGTCGGTCCGGCGGGCGGACTGTTTGACGCAGTCCACCCCCTCGGCGGAGATCAGGGCCTGGTAGGCAGCTCTCAGGTCCCGGCCCTCCTCGAAGCGGCTGGGAGCGGCGTCGGAGAGGGGATACTGGGTCCAGAGGGAGCCGTCCGCGGCCTGGGCGGACAGCTGGGCGGCGGCATCTTTGACATAGCGTTCAGGCTGGGAGGCCTCGTAGTCCTTCAAGACCGAGCGGACGTAAAGGGTGGCGGCGAGGACCAGCGCCGCCAGGACAGCTACAAAGATCAGATAGGCCCGCCAGAAGACAGATCTGCGTTTCATGGGGATCATTCCCTTTCGGATATACGTTTATTTTTCGCTGTTGAACACCCACTTGTGCTGGATGCGGAAGCTGAAGAAGAAGAGGACCGTGTCCACCAGCACCTTGACCAGGGTGGACAGGGCGGGGGCAGAGATGGCGAAAGCCAGCTCCGCCAGATAGACCAGGGCGGTGGAGAGGGAGAGCTGTACCACCGCCAACGTGTAATATCGGACCAGGGCCCGGCCGGAGGGGTTCCCCCCGAAGACCACCCGGGCGTTGAGGAGGAAGTTGCACAGGGAGGAGATGATCCGGGCCAGGGCGGCGGCGGTCCAGGTGGTGGGGAAGGGGAGCAGGGCCAGCGCCCACCAGCTCTTCAGCAGGAAGTAGGCCAAGGCATCGACCACGGCGGCGGAGACAGAGCTGAGGAGATAGCGGATGATCAGGGCGTAGATCCGCAGGCTGTCCCGCACCACCCGGAAGTGGGAGGAGCGGTTCTCCTCCAGGTAGACGGTGGCGATCTTCACCTGGCCGAAGGGGAGCTTTTTCCGGCTCATGAGGAAGAGCATCTGGGTCTCATACTCATACCGGTCCCCAGGTACGCCGGCCAGCTCGGGCAGGACCTCCCGCGGGAAGGCCCGCAGGCCGGTCTGGGTGTCGCCGATCCTCATGCCGAAGAAGAGGCGGAATACCCCCACAGTGATCTGGTTGCCCATCCGGCTCCTGGGGGGCACCTGGGGGGCAGTGAAGTCCCGGACCCCCAGGACGACGTGTCCCCCCTCCAGCATCTGCCGGGAGACGGCGGCGATGTCCTGGGCCAGGTGCTGGCCGTCGGCGTCGGCGGTGACCACTCCCCGCTGTCCCGCGCGGCGGTCCAGGAAATAGGTGAAGGCGGTCTTCAGGGCGGCCCCCTTGCCCCGGTTCACCGGGTGGCGGAGGAGGGTACAGGCGGGGAGCGCCTCCACCTGTTGGAAGAGGGGGGCGAAGTCCTCCCCGCTGCCGTCGTCCACCACCAGGATATCCTGAAAGCCGGTCTGGACCAGGCCGGCCAAGGTGTCCAGCAGCTTAGCGTCCGGCTTATAGGCGGGGATGACCACAGAGACGGAAGAGAGATCCATCTGTCACCGCCTCCTTCTCGTTTTGGATATGAGGATCCCGGCCAGGATACACAGGGCCAGGGCGGCCAGGGCCGCTCCCCCCATCTGGAGCAGGAGGGCCCGCTCCCGGGCGGACTGGGCCCGGGCCTCCTCCTCCGCCTGGAGCCGGGCCGCCTCCTCCCGGGCGGCGCGCTCCGCCTCCAGCCGGGCCTGCTCGGCGGCCAGACGCTCTGCCTCCTCCTGGGCTGCCCGCTCCCGGCGGGCGGCGTAGGTCTCCACATGCTCGAAGAGGTCGTCCTGCCCCTGGTCGGGCCCCACCTGGGTGGCATAGAGACCGTATTGGCAGGGGGAGTAGGTCTTGATCTGGTCGGCCCGGGTGATGGGAGCCTCCTTGGTGCCGTAGATCCACTTGTAGAACCAGGTCCAGTGCTGGCTCTTATGGCAGGCGAAGCCCTCTTGGGTCACTTGGAAGGGGCTCTTCCCTCCCAGGCTGTCCAGGGGCGTGTCCAGGTCCAGCACCACCTGGCCCTGGCCGTACAGGTGGAGATAGAGCTTCTCCGCCTGCCAGGGGCCGTAGGCAGCGGCGCTGTCGGGGAACTGCTCCGGATCCGCCGCCCGCTGGACCGCTTGGCCCAGGGCGTCGGCGCACAGGACGTGGGTGCCGTGGCCATACTCCCCGTCCAGGTCGTGGGACACCACCACCAAGGGCCTGCACCGGCGGATACAGGCGGTGAGATAGCCCACGAAGTCCTCATAGCTGTTCCCCGCCCGCCGGTAGGCGGCCTGGGCGTTGGCCAGGGCCTCCGCCCGGTCCCTCCCCTCGGAGTAGAGGTCGGGGAAGCCGGAGATGATGGGGTAGTTCCGCACTCCCACGGTCCACAGCCCGTCCAGCTGCTCGTGGGGCCGCTTGTGGTCCTGGA
Organism: bacterium 1xD42-67; assembly: GCA_003612335.1. Taxonomy (GTDB): domain Bacteria; phylum Bacillota; class Clostridia; order Oscillospirales; family Oscillospiraceae; genus Lawsonibacter. Next base: position 14,223 of record RAYO01000010.1, on the reverse strand, counting down.
CGCCGTTGGCCTCGAAGTGCTGGACCAGATAGGCCACCTGGACGCCCAGTCCCCGCTCCACGCCGTAGTAGGGCAGGAGCCCGGCGAAAAAGAGCTGCTCGTCGTCGGAGTGGGAGGAGATCAGCAGCAGATCCGCCTCGTCCAGAGGGGGCTGCCAGATCTGCACCCAGTCGGGGAGCTCGCCGGGGGAGAAGGCGTAGATCTCGGCGATGACCGTCCCCGCTGGGAAGCGGAGCTCCACCGTCTCCGGCTGGCCCTCCAGCAGGGCGGACAGGTCGGCGAACTCGTGGAGGAAGCCCTCCTCTCCCCGGGAGACCGACCGCCCGGAGGCGGGATCGGTGAGGGTCCAGGGCTGGGGGGGCCGGTCGAACTCGAGGTAGAGGGCGGAGATCCCGCCGGAGCGGGACAGGGTGACCGCCGCCCCCTCCTGGGCGGTGGTATAGGTGCCCCGGTCGCCGTCGGTCAGGCGCTGGGGACTGGGAAAGCCCGCTGCCTCTGCCGCTGTTCCGTTCCAGTCTGCCTCCGCCGCCTGGGCGGGGACCGCCAGGACCGCCAGCAGCAGGAGCAGCAGGACAGCTCTCAGGTGCTTCATCAGGTCCTCCCTCCGTCCGCCGCACACACAGGGCCGGCCTGCCGGCCCACAGCGGACGATAACTATCATACTATACCATGCTTTGTCGAAAAAAACAACTGGATATCCCATATCTTAAGGAACTCTTGATGGGCCTGTCCCCTTTCTTTTTCCCCCTCGACATAGTTCTGCAAGATCCAGGACAGGTCCGGCCTATACTGGAATAAATTGGAAGGGAGCGTGAGAGTATGGACGGCTGGCACAGCGGGAGCATATCGCAGGTGATGGAAGAGGTGGGGGGCCGGCCCCAGGGCCTGTCCCAGCGGGAGGCGGCCCAGCGGCTGGAAAAGTACGGTCCCAACCAGCTGGCCCGTCCGGAGCCCCCGGGTCTGCTGATTCGGATCCTGGCCCAGCTGAAGGACCCCATGATTCTGGTGCTGCTGGCGGCGGCGGGGCTGTCTCTGGCGGCCAGCGGCGGAGAGGACTGGCTGGACGGGGCGATCATCCTGGTGATCGTGGTGGTCAACTCGATCATCTCCATCACCCAGGAGGACCACGCCCAGCAGGCCCTGGAGGAGCTGCGGCGCATGTCCTCTCCCACCGCCCTGGCCCTGCGGGACGGCGTCCCCCTCCGGGTGTCCGCCGCCGCTCTGGTGCCCGGGGACGTGATCCTTCTGGAGGCGGGGGACCAGGTCCCCGCCGACGCCCGGATCCTGGAGTGCAGCCGCCTCCAGGCCGACGAATCGGCCATGACGGGGGAGTCGGTGCCAGTGGAGAAGGAGGCCAGAGACCCCCTCCCCCCGGACACTCCCCTGGGGGACCAAGTAAATATGCTGATCTCGGGCACCCTGATCACTGCCGGCCGGGGGACGGCTCTGGTGGTGGCCACAGGGATGGACACCCAGATGGGGCATATCGCCGGCCTCCTCCTGGACAGCGGCGAGGGGGATACCCCTCTCCAGCGGCGGATGGCGGAGATCTCCCGGTCCCTGTCCTTCCTGTGTCTGGGGGTGTGTGCGGTGATGTTCGGGGTGGGGCTGTTCCAGGGCAAGGGGATGCTGGACATGTTCCTCACCGCCGTCTCCCTGGCGGTGGCCGCGATTCCCGAGGGGCTGCCCGCCATCGTCACCATCGTCCTGGCGCTGGGGATCCAGCGGCTGGCCGCCCGGAACGCCATCGTGAAGAAGCTCCCTGCCGTGGAGACACTGGGCTGTGCCGGGGTGATCTGTTCCGACAAGACAGGCACCCTCACCCAGAACAGGATGACTGTCCAGCAGGTGTGGCTCACCCCCGGGGCCCGGCGGCGGGACGCCATGCTGGCGGGCTGCCTCTGCTCCGACGCCCGGCTGGACTGGAAGGCCGGGGCCCCCACCGCCTCTGGGGATCCCACCGAGGGGGCCCTGGTGGTGGCCGCCGCCCGGGACGGGGTGAATCAGGACCGGGAGCTGGAGCGCTGGCCCCGGCAGGCGGATCTGCCCTTCGACTCGGGACGGAAGCTGATGACCACGATACACGGTCGGGAGGAGGGGGGCTGGACGGCCTTCGTCAAGGGGGCGCCCGACGTGCTGCTGGACCGGTGCACCGCCACCCCCCGCGGGCCCATGACCTCTGCCGACCGGGCCAGGATCGCTGCCGCCAACGAGGAGATGGCGGGCCGGGCCCTGCGGGTGATCGGGGTGGCCCGGCGGGAGCTGAAGGCCCTGCCCCGGCAGCTGGAGCCGGGGGAGATGGAGCAGGGCCTGACCTTTCTGGGCCTGTTCGGTCTGATGGACCCGCCCCGGCCGGAGGTGAAGGCGGCGGTGGCCAAATGTCACATGGCGGGGGTGCGGCCGGTGATGATCACCGGGGACCACCGGGCCACCGCCCTGGCGGTGGCGAGGGAGCTGGACATCGCCCGCCCTGGGGACTGGACGGTGACCGGAGCGGAACTGGACTTCATGCCCCAGGAGATCCTGGAGGGGGACATCGAGAGATTCGCCGTCTTCGCCCGGGTGTCGCCGGAGCACAAGATGCGCATCGTCCAGGCCTGGCAGAAGCGGGGGAAGGTGGTGGCCATGACGGGGGACGGGGTGAACGACGCTCCCGCCCTGAAGGCGGCGGACATCGGCTGCGCCATGGGCCGGACGGGCACCGATGTGGCCAAGGGGGCGGCAGACATGATCCTCACTGACGACGATTTCTCCACCATCGTCTCCGCCATCGAGGAGGGCCGGGGGATCTATGCCAACATCCGCAAGGCGATCCACTATCTCCTCTCCTGCAACATCGGAGAGATCTTCACCATCTTCGCCGCCACCCTCTTGGGCTTCGAGCAGATGCCCCTGGTGCCGGTGCAGCTGCTGTGGCTGAACCTGGTGACGGATTCCCTCCCCGCCCTGGCCTTGGGGGTGGAGCCGGTGGAGGAGGGGGCCATGGAGGAGCCCCCGCGGGACGCCTCCGCCGGCCTCTTCGACAGGAAGTTCTCCTTCCGCCTGGCCTGGCAGGGGCTGATGGTGGGGGGGCTCACCCTGGCGGCCTACTTTTTGGGCCTGCGCTGGCTGGGGGCCCCGGGGATGGAGGGGGCTGCGGCCAATACCATGGCCTTCGCCACCCTCACCCTGTGCCAGCTCTTCCACGCCTTCAACGTCCGCAGCGAGGACAGGTCCCTCTTCGCCCAGGGGGTGCTCTCCAACCCGGCTATGGACCGGGCCTTCCTGGCAGGGCTGGCCATGCAGCTGTCGGTGCTGCTGGTCCCGCCCCTCCAGGGGGTGTTCTCCGTGTCCCCCATGACGCCGGCCCAGTGGTCCACGGTCCTGGCCCTGGCGATGGCCCCCATCCCCATCTGCGAGTGGGCCAAGTCCGCCTCCCGCCGGCAGGCCCCTCTCCCCTCCCGGGAGGAGGCGGCCCTTAAATGACGCACAGCCCCGCCGGATCCTGTCCGGCGGGGCTGGAGCCTGTCCATAGGCGGATCTCGGCTCAGATCGCCTGGAGATACAGCTGCATGGGCTGGTAGTCTCCCCGGGGCAAGGGCAGGGGCCAGCCGGCGTTCATGAGCACGTCGCCGGGCCAGGCGCCCTGGCCGTCCACACGGTAACACAGCGCGGGGTCCAGCCCCTTGAGGCGCAGGGTCTGGAAGGGGGCCGCGGCCTGGACGGGGCCGGTGACCAGAGAGACCAGGGCCTCCCGCCGGTCGGGGGAGACATGCTCCCAGGCGGTGTAGGGCCCGTTCCGGAAGGGGTCGGTGAGGCGGTAGTAGTCCCCCTGCTGGATCAGATCGTAGTGCTCTTTGAAGAAGGCCACCTGCTGTTTGATGATCTCCTTCTCCTCCTGGGTGGTCTTGCCCAGGTCCATCTCATAGCCGAAGGTGCCAGACATGGCCACCACTCCCCGGGCCTCCATCGAGACGGAGCGGCCGGTCTGGGCGTTGGGCACGGCGGAGGCGTGGGCTCCCATGGCGGAGGGTGGGTAGCAGAAGGAGGTGCCGTATTGGATGCGCAGGCGGTCGATGGCGTCGGTGTTGTCGCTGCACCAGATCTGGGGGGTGTGGTAGAGCATCCCCAGGTCGAAGCGGCCGCCGCCGCCGGTGCAGCCCTCGATGAGGATGTGGGGATAGTCGTGGCGCATCCGCTCCAGCAGCTCATAGACCCCCAGGATGTACCGGTGGAAGACCTCCCCCTGCCGGCTGGCGGGGAGGGCGGCGGACCACACGTCGGTGAGGCTGCGGTTCATGTCCCACTTCACATAGGAGATGTCGGCGCTGTCCAGCACCTTTTGGATGGCCTGATAGATGTGGTCCCGGACCTCCTTCCGGGAGAAGTCCAGGGTGAGCTGGCTCCTGCCCCGGGTGTGGGGCCGGCCGGGGACGCCCAGGGCCCAGTCGGGGTGCTCGCGGTAGAGCTGGCTGTCTTCGCTGATCATCTCGGGCTCGACCCAGATCCCGAAGGACATGCCCAGCTCTTTGATCCGGGGCACCAGGGCCTCCAGTCCGCCGGGGAGCTTCTCCTCGTTGACGGACCAGTCTCCCAGGCCGCTCATATCGGTGTCGCGGACGCCGAACCAGCCGTCGTCCATGACGAAGAGCTCCAGCCCCAGGGGGGCGGCGGACCGGGCGATGTCCACCAGCTTGTCGGCGTTGAAGGTGAACTCGGTGGCCTCCCAGTTGTTGATGAGCACCGGGCGGCGCCTGCCCCGGAGGGGGTCGTGGATCAGGTTCTCCCGGATGGCCCGGTGGAACTGGCGGCTCATCTCCCCAAAACCGTTGGGGGAGCACACCAGCGCCGCCTCCGGGGCGGTGAAGACCTCGCCGGGGGCCAGATCGAAGCAGAAGTGATAGGGGTCGATGCCCAGGATCAGCCGGTTGTGCTCCAGCTGGGTGCGCTCCGCCGCGGCCAGGAAGTTGCCGCTGTACACCAGAGCCGCCCCGTAGCACAGGCCCCGGTCCTCGCCGGCGTCGTGGTCGCAGAGGATCACGAAGGGATTGTGGTGGTGGCTGGAGGTCCCCCGGACGCTCTCCACGCTCTGGACCCCGGGGCGCAGGGGGGAGCGGTCCATCATACGCTCCAGGGCGTGACAGCCGTTGAAGGTGATGAAGTCGAAGTCTCCCCGCTGTACGTCCAGACACAGGGAGGCGCACCGGCGCAGCCGGACGGGGGCCGTCCCCCGGTTGACCACCCGGACCGCCCGGGTGATGAGGTCGTACCGCTCCAGCACACCGTAGTACAGCTCCACCGACATATGGGTGGAGGCGTCCTCCATCAGGACTATCAGGGTCTCCCACTCGTCCCCGCCCCAGAAGGCGGGCAGGCCCTTCAGGGAGTATTTGCCCGACCGGAGCTCGTGGCCGGCATAGCGCAGGTCGGCCAGGCGGCTGCCGTCCTCCGGCTCGAATTCGATGGAGGGCAGGCGGAAGTCCCCCACGCCGCAGGTGGAATACTCCTGGGGCAAAGTGTCCAGGGAGTAGTCCCGGCGGTGGCCCGCCTCGTTGGGGTTGGGGGAGGCGCCCCGATCGGCATATTGGATCAGATAGGACAGGTCGCCGCCGCTGATCCGCGGGCCATAGTAGGTGTGCAGGAGCACATCATACTCGTCGGCTTTCATCTGGTAGGTGGTGTTCTGGGTGTGGAGGGTGAAGATTTTGTTTTCCTTGTCGATGACGATCATAGGGATACCCCCTGAAAAAGATTTGACGGGTTGATGATACAAGATCTTTTAAAAGGTGACAAGAGGGAACGGGAAAAATAAGTGACAGATCCTGGGCGGTCCAGAGGTGGGATCTTGTCATATAGGGCGACAGCCCCGGCACTTGTCAAAATGTCGGGGCTGTCTGCACAGAAAAAGGAGAAAAGAGGAAACGCTTATTTGCCGCCGGTGGAGGCGATGCCCTCGATGAACTGCCGCTGGAAGATGAGATAGAGGATCACCATGGGCAGCATGGCCAGCAGGGAGCCTGCCATCAGCACGGGGAAGTTGGTGGTGAACTGGCCGCGCAGGGTGGCCAGACCGGAGGAGAGGGTCATCATCTTCAGGTCGGAGTTGACCACCAGGGGCCACATCAGGTCGCCATAGGCGAAGACGGCGGTGAAGATGGTCAGGGCGGCCACAGAGGTCCCCGTCAGGGGGAACATCACCTTATAGAAGGTCTGCCACTGGTTGCAACCGTCCAGATAGGCGGCCTCACCGATCTCGGTGGGGATGCCCATATAGGTCTGGCGCAGGAAGAACACGCCGAAGGCGCTGACCAGGCCGGGGAACACCAGGGCGAAGATGGTGTTGGCCAGCCCCATCTTGGCTACCATCTGATACTGGGGGATGATGAAGATCTGGCTGGGCAGGGACATCTGCACCAGCACGATGCCGAACAGCAGGTTCTTGCCCCGGAAGTTCAGCTTGGCGAAGGCGTAGCCTGCCATGGAGCTGAACACCACTGCGCAGATGACCCGGAAGAAGACCATCAGGCCGGTGTTGAGGTACAGCTCCAGGAAGGGGAGGCTCTTCATCGCGTCCCCGAAATTGCCCGGCATCAGCGCGGTGGGGAAGAAGGTGGGGGGCACCTTCATGCTCTCAGGGACGGTCTTCAGGCTGGTGAGGATCATCCACACGAAGGGGAAGATCATGATGATAGCGCCCAAGACGAGCACCACATAGGTGAGGATAGTGGTCATCTTTCTGGATCGTTCCAGAGAAGCACTGTTTTTCATCGATATCCCTCCTTATACATCGTAGTTGACCCACTTCTTCTGCCCGATGAACTGGATCACAGTGATCATGCCGATCAGGAGCACCGTCCAGATGACGATGGCGGAGCCGGAGCCGCGGCTGCCGGCCACGAAGGACTCCCGATAGAACAGATACATCAGGCTCTGTACACTGGTGACTGCCGGGTTGGTCTCCTCCACCATCATATAGATCAGGTCGTACACCTTGATCGAGGCCATCAGCCGCATGATCATCACCACGAAGAGGGTGGGGGAGACCATGGGCAGGGTGATCTGGAAGAACTGGGTCACCTTGGAGGCGCCGTCGATATTGGCGGCCTCGTAGTAGGATTTGGAGATGTTCTGCAGGCCGGCCAGGAGGAGGACGGCGTCGTAGCCGATGTTGCTCCAGATGGCCACCACAGCGCAGGCGATCATGACCACCTTGGAGTCGGTGACCCAGTTGACATGCAGGCCGAACATCTGGTTGAGGATGCCGTACTCCGCATTGAAGATCCAGCGCCACACCATCGTGACGGCGGCAGGGGCGCACACCATGGGCAGGAAGAAGATGGTGCGGAAGATGCCCTTGCCCTTGATCTTGGCGTTCAGGAGCATGGCCACCAGCAGGGACAGGAACAGGCCCACAGGGACCGTGAGGATACAGAAGTAGATGGTGTTCCACGTGGCCTTCCAGAACTCAGGCTTTTGGAACATGTCGACATAGTTCTGCACTCCGATGAATTTGTAGTGGCCGAAGCCCAGATGCTCACAAAAGCTGGTGTACAGCGTCTGGACGAAGGGCCACAGATTGAGGACCAGCAGGCCGATGATGGTAGGGGCCACCATGATCCAGCCCCAGTTCTCCTCCCGCCGCGCCGCGACGGACAGCTTCGTTCCTTTCTTCACACAGGTCCCTCCTCTCAGTCTCCCGCCAGTTTCTTGGCGGTCTCAGTGTCTACGATGTCCTGCATGTTGACCAGCGCGGAATCCAGGCTCTGCTGGCCGTTGTAGACTTTGTTCAGCTCGTCCAGCACCGGGCTCTTCCACTTGGGCTTGGCGGAGTTGTTCACGTTCTGCACGCCGTACTCGAACTGGTCCATGACCATCTCCACGTTGATGTCATAGCCGGCCTTGTCGAAGGCGTCGAAGTAGGGCTGCTCGGTGCCGTTATAGGCGGAGATCGCCGCGCCGTAGGAGCTGGCCAGCAGCTGGGCCTCCTCGGTGCCGAAGAACTTCAGCACGTCCAGAGCGATATCCTTGGTCTTCCCGTGGGCGGCAGTGGAGTAGCACAGGCCGTTGGAGATGGTGGCCCGCCCGTCGCCGCTGACGGGGTCAGGACACTTGGGCATGGGGGCGATGTCCCACTTGCCGTCCATGTTGGGGAAGTTGATGCATTTGTTCATCAGCTCCCAGTTGCCCTCGATGTACATGGCGCCGATCTCAGAGAAGAAAGCGGTGCCGGGCGCGGTCTCGGCAAAGTAGGCCTGCTTGGGGCACCAGTCGTAGTCCTGCAGGCCCACATAGAATTCCATGCCCTTCTTGGTGCCCGGCTGGTCGAAGCCGGCCCTGGTCTTGTCCTCGGTCAGGATGCAGCCGCCCGCCTGGTAGACGAAGCTCCAGTAGCCCATCTGGTCGTCGTTGTAAGCCATGTAGCCGTACTTGCCGGTCTTGTCATAGATGGTCTGGGAGGCGCTGACCAGGTCGTCCCAGGTCCACTCCTCATCGGGGTAGGCCACCCCGGCGGCGTCGAACATCTCCTTGTTGTACACCAGGAAGATGTTGTCCTTGTCCTTAGGCACGCCGTACATCCGGCCGTCGCTGCCCTGGGCGTTGCCGATGGAGATCTCAGAGAAATGATCCTGATAGAAGTTGGGCTCCACGTCGTCATAGAGGTCGGTCACATCGGCCAGCATCCCGAAGTCGGAGTAATACAGGATCTGGTTGGTGTGCATCCAGAAGATGTCGGGCATAGTATTGGACTCAGCAGCGGCCTCCAGCTTGGTCCAGTACTCGTTCCAGCTGGTGACCTGCACCTCGATGACCACGTCGGGGTTCTTGGCAGTGTAGGCGTCACAGATGGCCTGCATACTGTCGCGCTGGGCGACATCCCAGATCTGGAAGGTCAAATGGGTCTTGCCATCTGACGCGCCGCATCCGGCGACGGACAGCAGCAGTGTTATGGCCAAGACCAGAGACAAGATGCGGGGTATCTTTTTCATAACTCCACTCCTCTGCTTTTTGTTGTTGTCAGGGCCTGTATCCATGACCAAGATCGCCGGCGGCAGTTCAGGGGCGTGGATACGGATCCTCACACACCAGGAATGCACATTCTGTGGTAAAGATGATAATACGCGCCCTCCCCGGTGTAAATGGACTGCGACCGACCAAATATACCCGGATGTCAGATAGATATGACTTTAGAGCAGGTGAGACGACATCTGGAAATATTTTTTTGATTTTCATTATTCTGTACAGAAATCGAGTTTATCTTTTAGATAAAACAACGAATCGAGACCTTTTGCCGCAGCGGGGAAAAGGCCCGTCCCTCAAAGGCCCTGGTCATATGCCATCATGTGGGGCCGCCGTACGGTCTGCCGGGGGATGCTCTCCAGATACTCGCTGGGGGACAGTCCGGTCTCCCGGCGGAAGACCTTTGAGAAATAGTTGGCGTTGGCGAACCCTGCGGCCTCGGCCACGTAAGTGATGGCGGCGTCCGGGTCCTGGAGGAGCAGCTTGGCGTAGCTCACCCGCATCCGGGTGATATACTTCCCCGGAGGCACGCCCACTTTTTTGGAGAAGGCCCGGCTCAGATGGGCGGCGGACACCTCCAGCCGGGCGGCCAGATCCTCCACCCCCTCCAGGAAGGGGAGCTCCTCCTGGATGATGGCCAAAGCCCCCTCCACCAGGACGGACCCAAGATCGGACCGGGGCTCTTGGGGCAGGGCGCGCAGCCGGAGCAGCATGGACCAGGCCAGGGAGGAGGCCGCCGTCCCGGCGGCCTGTCCCTGCTCATCCTCCAGGATGGACAGGGACGATACTGCCTCCCGGACCACTGCCCCGCCCTGGGGGAAGAGGGCGCTGCCGCCGGACAGCCGGTCTTCCAGCAGCCGGGGGACCAGCTCTCCCTGGAGGAGGACGGTCATGCACAGCCCGTCTGACACCCCCTGGAGGGACCAATCCCCCGGGCTGTCCAGCAGGAACGCCTGGCCCGGATCCAGCAGGGCATATTGGCCATGGGCAGAGACAGTGTGGCTGCCTTGGACCGCAGCGATGAAAACATAGTCCCCAGTCCTGCCGTAGCCCCCGGACCAGCTGCCGGCGGCAAGGGGGAGGACCTGGGCCAGGGGCAGGGCCAGCAGCCCCCGAACGGTCTCGTCGGGGGCTGCGGGCTGGATGGTGCGTTTCTCAAGGCGGTGGGGCATAGGGATCTCTCCTCGTGAGTGAAGATCGGATGCGTCAGGAAGGAGATCAGTGGGCGATGGCCAGCTCGGTCTCCTTGTCGAACAGGTGGATCTTCTCCTTGTCCAGAACCAGGGCGGCGGTGTCTCCCTCCCGGCCGGTGTAGGTAGAGGCGGCGCGGATCACCAGGCGGGTGCCCTGGAAGTCCACATGGAGATTGATCTCGGCGCCCATCAGCTCAGCGATCTCGATCTTGCCCTCCAGGTCGTGGGCCTGACTGGCGGGCACGGCGTCGATGTCCTCGGGGCGGATGCCCAGGACCACCGTCTTGCCCACATAGGGGGCCAGAGCGGCCTTGTCCATCCGGGCGGCCAGGGCGATGCTGTTCCCGCCCACCTGGGCGAAGAAAGCGCCGTCCTTCTGGGCGATCACCGCGTCCACGAAGTTCATCTGGGGGGAGCCGATGAAGCCTGCCACGAAGAGGTTGCAGGGGTAGTCGTAGAGGGTCTGGGGGGTGTCGTTCTGCTGGATGATCCCGTTCTTCATCACCACGATCCGGTCGCCCATGGTCATGGCCTCGGTCTGGTCGTGGGTGACGTAGACGAAGGTGGTCTGGAGCTTCTTGTGCAGCCGGCTGATCTCGGCCCGCATAGCGGTGCGCAGCTTGGCGTCCAGGTTGGACAGAGGCTCGTCCAGCAGGAAGACGGCGGGGTCTCGGACCATGGCCCGGCCCAGGGCCACACGCTGGCGCTGGCCGCCGGACAGGGCCTTGGGCTTGCGGTTGAGCAGGTGCTCCAGATCCAGGGCCTTGGCCGCCTCGTGGACCCGTCTGTCGATCTCGTCCTTGGGGACCTTCTTCTGGAGCAGGCCGAAGGCGATGTTCTTGTAGACGGTCATGTGGGGGTACAGGGCGTAGTTCTGGAAGACCATGGCGATGTCCCGGTCCTTGGGGGCCACATCGTTGACCACCCGGTCGCCGATGTACAGCTCGCCGCTGCTGATGTCCTCCAGGCCGGCGATCATCCGCAGGGTGGTGGATTTGCCGCAGCCCGAGGGGCCCACCAGGATGACGAACTCCTTGTCCTGGATCTCCAGGTTCAGGTCGGGGACGACGGTGACGTTGCCGGGGTAGGTCTTCTCAACGTGCTTGAATGTGATGCTTGCCATAGGGGATCTCCTCCTTTGCGATCTTTGCCCCAGGATATCACGGGTCTTGGGGGGCGACAAGGGTAAATTCCGGATGTTCTGTGTAAAGATATGACATTGGGGAGGGATGCGGCAGATCTCCCCGTCAGGTCAGGATATTACCCTTGCTACCTGGCGGCCCCCATGATATATTTTCTAGAAACAGTGGACACAGGAGGAGGGGAGCGGCCATGTTCTTCAAAAAAGACTATGCTACGCCCGGCCCGGGGGTGGATCCTGACGCCCCGGAGAAGACGGGGGCGGCCCGCCTGGGGGAGATCCTCTCTTTGGAGTGTGTCTCGCTGCTCAAGCTCAATCTGCTCTTCCTGCTCAGCTGTGTCCCGGTGGTCACTGTCCCGCCGGCCATCTTCGCCATGGTCCATGTGGTGCGGCGGATGGTCCTGGACCAGACAGTGGACTGCGGCTATCACTACCGGACCGCCTTCCGGCAGCACTGGAAACGGGGATATCTGGCCTTCTCCTGCACCGCCCTGCCCCTGGTGGTCTCGGGCTATGGGGCGTGGTACTATCTCAGCGGAGCTGCGGTCCAGCCCCTGCTGCTGGCCCCGTTCACCTTGTGCTCCACCGTCTTTTTGGTGACCATCCTGGCCTCCGCCTACCTCTATGGCCTGCTCGCCGCCGAACGGCCGGCGAAGGAGTGCCTGCGGCTGGCCCTGATCCTGGGGGTGGGGAGGCCCCTTCGAGCGGCGCTGGCCGCCCTGTCCGTCTACGGCACGCTGGCGGCTGCCGTCTTGGCCTTCCCGATCAGCGCCCTCTATCTGCTGCTGATCGGCTTTTCTGTCCCCTGTCTGCTGGGGAGCTTTTTCATCCGTACCGTTTTGAAACAGTTTGGAGGAGATCGCGGTGAAGATCAGGAAAACTAAGTTCCACGACCGGCTGTACCGCCGGTATGATGAGCTGAAGCGGCTCTATATGGGGCTGTACCGGGACGAGGGGGCCTTCGACTACTTCGTCCATATGCTCCAGATGTGCTGGGAGGATCGGAAGCAGGCCCTCCGGGACCAGGACGCCCGCCGGGAGGCAGATCCCGGCTGGTACCGCCGCCGGGACCTGCTGGGCATGATGCTCTACGTAGACAACTTCGCCGGCGATCTGGCCGGGGTGAAAAAGAAGCTGAAGTACATCAAGGAGTGCGGGGTGGACTATCTCCATCTCATGCCCCTGCTCCAGTCTCCGAAGGGGCGCAGCGATGGGGGCTACGCCGTCTCTGATTTCCGCTCTGTCCAGCCCGAGCTGGGCACCATGGCGGACCTGGAGTCTTTGGCCGCCGCCTGCCGGAAGGCGGGGATCAGCCTGTGCCTGGACTTCGTGATGAACCACACCAGTGAGGACCACGAGTGGGCCCGAAAGGCCCGGGCGGGGGAGCCGGGCTACCGGGAGCGGTACTTCTTCTACGACAGCTGGGACATCCCCCGGGAGTTTGAAAAGACCGTCCCCCAGGTCTTCCCCACCACCGCTCCGGGCAGCTTCACCCAGCTGGACGACGGCCAGATCGTCATGACCAGCTTCTACCCCTATCAGTGGGACCTGAACTACGCCAACCCCATGGTGTTCAACGACATGACCGAGAACCTCCTCTTTTTGGCTGACCGGGGGATCGACGTCATCCGTCTGGACGCGATCCCCTATATCTGGAAAGAGCTGGGCACCAACTGCCGGAACCTGCCCCAGGTCCACACCCTGGCCAGGATACTGCGCATGGTGTGTGAGATCGTCTGTCCTGGCGTCCTGCTGCTGGGGGAGGTGGTGATGGAGCCGGCCAAGGTGGCCCCCTACTTCGGCACTCCAGAGGAGCCGGAATGCCACATGCTCTACAATGTCACCACGATGGCCACCACCTGGCACGCCTTGGCCACCCGAGATGCCTCCCTGCTGAAACGGCAGATGGAGATCCTCTGCGCCCTGCCCAAGGATTTCCTGTTTTTGAACTACCTGCGCTGTCATGATGATATCGGCTGGGGGCTGGATTACCCCTGGCTGAGGGAGGAGCGCGGGATCGACGAGGTGGCCCACAAGCGATATCTCAACGACTGGTTCACAGGCAGATGGCAGGGCAGTCCCAGCCGGGGGGAGCTGTATAACGACGATCCCCGCCTGGGAGATGCCCGGCTGTGCGGCACCACCGCCTCTCTCTGCGGGCTGGAGGCGGCTGATTTCGAGGGGGATCCCTGCGCCCTGGAGCGGGCGGTGGCCTGCGATCTGACCCTCCACGCCTGGATGCTCTCCCAGAGCGGTATCCCCGTGATCTACAGCGGAGACGAGGTGGGCCAGTTCAACGACTACACCTACCACGCGGACCTGGAGAAGCGAGGGGACAGCCGCTACCTCCACCGGGGCCGGTTCCAGTGGGGGCTGGCCGAGCTGCGGGACGACCCGGACACCTATCAGGGCAAGCTCTTCCAGGGCCTGCGGCGGCTGATATCTATCCGAGCCGGCGAGCCCTGCTTCGATGCTGCGGCCGATGTGCAGGTAGAGGACAGCGGCGACAGCCGGGTCCTGGCACTGTGCCGCCGATCCGGGGATCGGGAACTGATCTGTCTGTTCAACTTCAGCGATCAGTTCGTCCATGCCGGGGCGGACCGGAGCGGGCCCTATACTGAGCTGATGTATGGCACCCGATATGAAGATATCCACAGCATCGAGCTGTGGCCCAACGGTTTTGCATGGCTGTTGAGAGATGTTCCTGCGAGCTCGAAGACAGCGCTCTCGTGAGGCCCAGCAGACCGGTCGAATATCCGTCCCCCCAGGGGCCGTCCTTTCGGACGGCCCCTTTTCTGTTTTCAGGCAAACCGTGCCCAGGTCTACCAAATGTCTACCAAAAAGGGGCGTCAAAGCCATGGGGGACAAGGAGTTCGTTTCCTGACATTTTTT
>RAYO01000061.1 GCA_003612335.1 bacterium 1xD42-67 | reverse complement strand
CCTGTGGCCGCACCCGCTCCTGCCCCCGCCGCTGCGCCCGCTCCGGCTCCCGCCCCCGCTGCTGCTCCTGCCGCCGCCCCCGCCGCCGGCGAGACCGCGGTGAAGAGCCCCATGCCGGGCAACATCTTCAAGGTGGAGTGCTCTGTGGGCCAGTCCGTCCAGGCCGGCGATGTGCTGGTGATCCTGGAGGCCATGAAGATGGAGATCGAGGTGACCGCTCCTGCGGCCGGCACCGTCAAGGCCGTGGCCGCCACTGTGGGCACTGCCGTCAATACTGACGATCTGCTGGTCACCCTGGGCTGATTTAGGGGGTTGTTAAGCTATGCCAAGTGTTGATAAAGCGATCATCCACCCCTTTGACCCGCTGAGCCTGCCTCAGGCTCTGCTGGTCGCCGTCTCCGGTCTGCTGGTAGTGTTCGTCATGCTGGCCATGCTGATGGTGGTGATCATCGTCACCTCCAAGATCGTGGCTGCGATCGAGGGCAAGAAGAAGCCGGCCGCTGCGCCCGCCAAGAAGGCCGCACCTGCCCCTGCTGCGCCCAAGCCGGCCGCCGCTCCCGCCGCCCCTGCCGTGGATGAGGGCGAGCTGGTGGCCGTGATGATGGCCGCCGTGGCCGAGGAGTCCGGGATGCCCATGGGCTCCTTCCAGATCACCAACATCGCCCCCGCCGCTGCGGCCCCCGCCCCCGCCCCTGTGGCTGCTGCTCCCGCCGCACCTGCTCCCGCCGCCGCCCCGGCTCCCGCGCCTGCTGCGGCCCCTGCCGCCGCTCCCACCGCCGGCGAGACCGCGGTGAAGAGCCCCATGCCGGGCAACATCTTCAAGGTGGAGTGCTCTGTGGGCCAGTCTGTCCAGGCCGGCGACGTCCTGGTGGTCCTGGAGGCCATGAAGATGGAGATCGAGGTGACCGCTCCCGTGGCTGGCACCGTCAAGGCTGTGGCCGCTGCTGTGGGCACCGCCGTCAATACCGATGACCTGCTGGTCACCATCGGTTGAAAGGAGGGGTAAAGTATGGAATTCTTAAAAGATGTAATTTTCGCGATCGCCAACGGTTCCGGCTTTGCTGCTATCCTTTCCAACCCTGATACGGGACTGTTCGACTGGCGGACCCTCGTGATGCTGTTCATCGCCTGTGTGCTGCTGTACGTGGGCATCGGCAAGGGCTATGAGCCTCTGCTGATGGTCCCCATCGCCTTTGGTATGCTGCTGGCCAACCTGCCCATCACCGGCCTGTTTGCCGAGCCTGTCTATGACGCCGCTACCCACAGTGGTACCGTCGGCTTCATGTGGGTGCTCTATCAGGGCGTCCAGTGGGCCATCTATCCGTCGATCATCTTCATGGGGATCGGCGCGATGACCGACTTTGGTCCTCTGCTGGCCAACCCCATGTCCCTGCTGCTGGGCGCTGCCGCTCAGCTGGGCATCTTCGCCGCCTTCCTGATGGCTCTGGTCCTGGGCTTCACGCCCGCTGAGGCCGCCGCCATCGGCGTCATCGGCGGCGCCGACGGCCCGACCGCCATCCTGACGGCTTCCAAGCTGGCTGTGGGGCTGCTGCCCGCCATCGCCATCGCGGCATACTCCTATATGGCGCTGATCCCCATGATCCAGCCTCCTCTGATGAAGGCCCTGACCTCCAAGAAGGCTCGTCAGGTGAAGATGGGTCAGCTGCGGGTGGTCTCCAAGACCGAGAAGATCATCTTCCCCATCGCCGTGACCATCTTCGTCGTTCTGCTGGTGCCCGACACCGCTCCCCTGATCGGTATGCTCATGCTGGGCAACCTGTTCCGTGAGAGCGGAGTCACCGAGCGTCTGTCCGACACCGCTCAGAACGCCCTGATCAACATCGTCACCATCCCCCTGGGCCTGTCCGTCGGCTTCAAGGCCGTGGGCAGCACTTTCCTGACGCCCAAGACTCTGGGCATCATCGTGCTGGGCCTGACCGCTTTCCTGCTGTCCACTGCCGGCGGTCTGATCCTGGGCAACGTGATGTATATGGTCACCGGCGGCAAGGTCAATCCTCTGATCGGTTCTGCCGGCGTGTCCGCCGTGCCTATGGCCGCCCGTGTGTCTCAGACCGTGGGCCAGAAGGAGAATCCCTCCAACTTCCTGCTCATGCACGCGATGGGCCCCAATGTGGCTGGCGTGATCGGCTCCGCTTGTGCGGCTGGTTTCATGATCAAGGTGTTCGGCGGCTGATCTCCCTTTACCGTAAAAAAGCTCCGGCGCGTCCAAAGGACCCGCCGGAGCTTTTTTCAATATCCTGCGGCCCCGGCCAGGAGCATGGCCCCTGTGCCGATGACCAGGTAGAGCCCCACCAGGGGCAGGAAGTACCGGAGCCATTTGGAGTAGCTCAGTCCGGACAGAGCCAGACAGCTCACCAGCGTGTTGGAGATGGGGGAGATCAGGTTGACAAGCCCATCCCCCAGTTGGAAGGCCAGCACTGCGGATTGCCGGGACAGGTCCAAGGCGTCAGCCAGGGGGACCATCAGGGGCATGGCGACCGCCGCGTGGCTGGAGCCGGAGGTGATCAGCAGGTCCAGCAGGGCGTTGGCGTAGAACATCCCCAGGAGCTGGCCCCAGGCCGGCAGGCGCTCCACGGTCTGGAGGAGGGAGAAGACCACGGTGTCCAGGATCTGGCCCTCGGCCAGTACCAGACGCAGCGCGGCGGCCATCCCGATGGCCAGTGCCCCGGACATCATCCTGCTGCAGCCGCGGGTGAGAAGCGCGCAGATCTGTCCTGCGCCGAAGCCGGCGGCGGCCCCGCACAGGAGCCCCAGCACCAGGAAAGCCGCAGCGATGTCGCCCATGTCCCAGCCCCGGGCGCTCACCCCCCAGGTGACCAGGATCAGTGTGCCGGAGAGCAGGACCAGGATCAGGCCCTGGGGTCGGGAGGGGGGCGGAGCCGCAGGGAGGTCCGCCGCGTCGGAGGGAGCAGGTCCGCCCGCGCGGTACAGGATATATCCGCTGGTGACCACCGCCAGGACGGCCAGGAGCAGCCAGCGCAGCCAGGCCCCGGAGTAGAGGGGGAGCTCCGCGATGGCCTGGGCGACGCCCACAGAGAAGGGATTGTAGCCTCCGGCAGCGAAGCCGGCGTTGGTGCCCAGCATCACCATGGCCATACCGGTGACGGGGCCATACCCGAGGGACCGGGCGACGGCCATGCCCAAGGGGAGGAAGACGATGGAGGCGGTGGTCAGGCCCATGGTGAAGCCCACCAGAGAGAAGGCCCCCACGAAGATAGGGACCACCAGCCGCCGCCGGTCCCGGGCCCGGCCTACCGCCCAGGCGCACAGGGCAGAGACGGCCCCGCTCTCCATGACGATCTCAAAGGCCCCGCTGATGAAAAAGACGAAGAAGATCAGCCTTGGAGCGGAGCCGGTGGAGATGGCCTGGAACAGCAGGCGGGGCAGACGCCAAGGGGCCACCGGAGAGGGGCGGACGAATGCGAAGCTGTCCGGTATCACGACGGTCTGCCCCGTGGATCCATCCACCGCCCGCTGGAAGCTGCCTGCTGGAATCAGCCAGGTCAGCGCCGACGCCAGCAGGAGCAGTCCGGCCAGGATCAGGAAAACGTGGGGGGGCCGCCGCTCCCGTTCACCCATAGGGCTGCTCCCGGACCGGGCCGGTGCTGTTCCGGACCACCAGAGAGGGGCGGAACACCTGACGGGGCTGGATCTGCTCCTTGGAGTGGATGAGGTCCATGGCCAGGGCCACCGCCGCCTTGCCGATCTCTGTCATAGGGGTGTGGAGCGTGGTCAGGCCGATATCGGGGCAGAGGTCGAAGTACAGGTCGTCGTGACCGACCACCGAGATGTCGCCCGGGATGGACAGGCCCCGGAGCTTCAGTGCGTTCATGGCCCCCACCGCCATGTAGTCGCTGGCGCACCAGAGGGCGGTGGGCAGAGGGCCGTCCGCCAGCAGGATCTCCACCGCGTCCATCCCCGCCTGGACGGTGTTGGAGGCGTGACCAGTTCGGAGGATCCAGGGGATGAGCCCCCGCCGCTCCATGGCCTGGGCGAAGCCCTCCTCCTTCTGGAGGATGGTGCGGTTCTCCGGCCCGTAGGTGAGGAGGGCGATGTCCCGATGGCCCAGGCTGGCAAGGTGCGCCACAGCCGTCTCACCGCTGCTGTGGTAGTCGCAGAGGATGGCGTAGGGCTCCTCGGGGTCGGTCTTGCCGCCGATGAAGATGACAGGGGTGGAGCCGCAGGCGGTCTTGATGTGGGACACGTCGCTGGTGCAGGAGGCCACGATGAGGGCCCCGACCTGGTTGCCCACCATCATGCGGCAGTGCTGTTCCTCCAGTTGGAGGCTGCGGTGGCTGCTGCCCAGCATGACACAGAAACCCAGGTCTGCCGCCGCCGCGCTGACCTCGTTGAAGATGAGGTCATAGGCCGTGTTCTCCCCCATAGCGGGGACCACCATGCCGATGGAGCTGGTACATCGAAGGTAGAGGTTCCGGGCGGCCAGGTTGGGGGTGTAGCCCAGCTCGTCGGCGATCTTTTTGACCCGCTCCTTGGTGGCGGCGGAGATATCCGGGGCGTCCCGCAGGGCTTTGGATACCGCCACATGGGACAGCCCCGCGATCCGTCCGATCTGTTTCAGGGTAGGCCGTTCTGTCATCTCATCACCTCCGAATCGATCTCACCTTTATTATAGTGCGCTCCAGGCAGAAAGGCAAGGAAAAGTGGAGAGACAGCGGGAGCTGACCGGCAGACCGGGAGGGGATGGGTGCTGCGCCCAGGAACATATGGAGAAAGTGACCAAAAGATCGAGAAGAAAAGCTGTTTTTTTCGGAGGGGAAAGGGGGTAGAATGAGGCATCCCGATCGGGACGGTCGTGGACAGCGGGGAGGAGGGAGCCCATGGAGCTCAAACAGTCTGTCGCACAGAAACAGAAGCTCAGCTTGACGCCCAGGATGCGGCAGTCCCTGGAGTATCTCCAGGTATCCCTGATCGAGCTGGATGAGATGCTGCGGGAGGAGGCGCTGTCCAACCCCCTGCTGATCGTCAGGAGCCCCTCCTTCGAGGGGGCGCCGCCGGTCCGGCGGCGGGAGACCTCCGCCCTCCGGTCCCAGACGGCGTGGGACCGGTCCGGCCAAGAGATGGATCCCCTGGACCGCTATGTGCGGGACGCCACCTTTCAGGAGCATCTGGAGGAGCAGCTTGGCCAGTTCCCCGGGCTGGACAGGGAGATGCTGTGGATCTGCCGGTATCTGGTGGGCTGTCTGGACGAGCGGGGATATCTGGACTGCGCCCTGGAGGAGCTGGAGGAGGAGACCCATGTCCCCTATGAGCGTTTGGAACAGGCGCTCTTCGTGATCCAGATGCTGGATCCCCCAGGGGTGGGGGCGCGCAGCCTGTCGGAGTGTCTGGTGCTGCAGCTGGCCCAGGGGGACCATTTCGATGAACTGACGCTGCACATCATCCAGGGCGGGCTGGAGAGCCTGGCCAAGGGGGACCGCCGGGGCCTCTGCAAGCGTTTCTCGGCAGAGCCCGGGGCGGTGGCCGCCGCCTGCGACACGATCCGGTCCCTGTCCCCCATCCCATCCAGGGGGTTCCGGGGCAGGGAGCAGGTCCCCTATGTGGTGCCCGACGCCCTGATATCCCGCCAGGGGGAAAAGCTGACAGTGGAGCTGGACCGCGCCGCCATGCCCCGGGTGGAGATCGACCTGGAGTATGCCGGCGGGCTGGCAGACCCCTCTGACCAGGAGGTCCAGCGCTATATCCAGGAGCACACGGCAAAGGCCAGGCGGCTGATCGGCTGTGTGGACGGCCGGTATCAGACCCTTCTGCGGCTGCTCCACACCGTGACCGCCCTCCAGCGGGATTTTTTCCTGGGGGGCGATCTGCGCCCCATGACCATGCAGCAGGTCGCGGGGGAGATGGGACTGAACGTCTCCACTGTGAGCAGGGCGGTGAAGAACAAGTGGATATGCTTTGAGGGCCGGTGCTTCCCCCTGCGGGAGTTGTTCACGGCGGCGGTCCAGGTCTCGGACGAGGGGATCTCTGCTCAGACGGTCAAGCGGCAGATCTGGAAGCTGATCCGGGAGGAGGACAGGGGCTCGCCCCTCTCAGATGAACAGATCCGCGCCGCCCTGGAGGGGGAGGGGATCCGGGTGTCCCGGCGGGCTGTAGCCAAGTATCGCAGCGAGCTCCAGATCCCTGCCTCCTCCATGCGGCGGGTCAGGGAGGTCTGGTGAGGCCCCGCTGCCGCATGACAGCGATGCGGACCTGGACGATCCGTCCGGGTCCGCACCATTTCATCGATGTGCTGCGCTGTCCTTCCCGACGGCCTGTTCCAGCATGTTCTCCGCCAGGATCGCATAGCCCCGGGTGGGGTCGTTGACCAGCACGTGGGTCACCGCCCCCACCAGACGGCCGTTCTGGAGGATCGGCGAGCCGCTCACGAGTGATGTCAATATGGGACAACACTTTTTTTCAAATTTCTAAATCCGTGTATTTGCAAGGGTTTCAAGGTTTTTACTAAAATCTGTTTGAAGAAAACGAGTGATTTATATTAGAGACAACATCCAACATTATTTCCTAAAATCGTGTGTTTTCAATGTTTTCCGCCACGAAACCATCTTGAACTTTCAGTATGTTGTCCCTATTATCACTCACACGTCATATCCGGGATGTCAAAGGCTTCCTTGTAATTCCACATGATGTTAATGATCCCGTCCGGATATACTGTAATACTCTGGACAAATTCTCTTAAAAGTTCCGGTGTCAATTCTTGAATGCGGATGTGCCGACACAACGGATTGGCTGCCTGAAGCATGGATTCAATGGACTTGGCCTCAGTGTTTAACTGCTCCAACTGCTTTGACAGCAGCAGCACCTGTATGCCAGCCTCCGCTTCATCCGCTTTGGCTGCCGTTTTTCTTTGCAGGAACGCTTCCTTTGACAGATTGCCACTGATGTATGCTTCATAATCGCGCATCACCTGCGTCTGATTCTTTTCAACTCTCCGCTTTTGCTTTTGCAATTCACTTTGAAGGGAAGCCTGTTCCGAAAGGGTTCCTTTTCGTACAGCCTTCGCGGTCTGCACTTTTGTATCCACCACAGCACATTGACTTTGAATCGCCCGCAGGATTACCTCAGCCAACCGCTTCTCTTGTATGTGCACATTCGCGCAGTTCGTATCCGGTGCGTATCTTGCCGTAGCGCATCGAAATGTTTGATTGCTCCTGCGTCCTTTGTGCAACTTATTTCCGCAGCAGCCACATTTCAGATAAGAAGAAAACAAGCTGGAGGGACCCTGTGATTTCGATTTTACATTGCTCTTAATAACTTTCCTGGATTGGAAAAATATTTCCCGGCTTATGATTGCTTCATGTGTATCAGGAATTACAAGCTGTTCATCTTCCGGCAGCAGCTTTACCTGGTCGCTTCCAACCCTTACTACATGGGACTTGAAGGGAACCGTATCACCCGTATAAATTCGGTTGATCAAAATGTTTTTTACAGAATCAAATGACCAGTACAAACTGACCCGATAATTTCCCCGAACATTCTTCAGATACATAGATGGAGTTTGAATTCCATCTGTATTTAAACGACGGGCGATTTGCGTTACCGTAATACCATCAGATGCCCATTGGAAAATCTTCTGTACCACCTCGGCCGCTTCAGGGTCTACCTCGATGGTGTTTTTCTTCTCCCCTTTCCTGTAACCGTAGGGAACCGCTCCGTAAACGTATTCCCCATTCAGCTTCTTCATATCGACAGTGCTTTTAATTTTCCTTGATATATCCTTGCTGTATAGTTGATTGATCAGATTGCGGACTGCCAACTGCAAGCCCCCAGTAGATTCCCCATAAGCGCAACTGTCATAGTTGTCGTTGATGGAAATAAACCGAACATCGTATGCGGGAAAGACAAACTCCAGAAAATGTCCCGCTTCCAGATAGTTTCTGGCAAACCGGGAGAGATCCTTTACAATGATCGTTTCTACTTGTTCTGTCTCTACCAACTCTAAAAGGCGTGCCGCTCCTGGACGGTTAAAATTTGTTCCAGAATAGCCATCATCAATGATTTCTTCAAAATCGCTGTAATTCCCAAGCTCTGAATGCGATTCAACATATTGCTGGATTAGAAGCCTTTGGGAGCCGATACTAAAGCTCTCCTGCCCTTTCCCGGCAATGTCATCATCTTCTTTCGAGAGCCGAAGATACATAAGTTTCAGTTTACCGCTATCCAACATGACTGGCACCTCCGGCATCGCCATCCAGACACGTCTCAAGTAATGCATAAGGGTTGCCATAAGTCATAGAAATCCGGATACTTCTGTCCTCAAAT
Source organism: bacterium 1xD42-67 (assembly GCA_003612335.1). Lineage (GTDB taxonomy): Bacteria > Bacillota > Clostridia > Oscillospirales > Oscillospiraceae > Lawsonibacter. The sequence continues at coordinate 6,694 of RAYO01000061.1, read as the reverse complement.
ACCAGTATCCGATCTACCAGCACATCTACGATTTCACGGTCGATCCTTGGTATCTCCCGATAGCGCCGGATTGCAGCCAGCCAGGTTTCTGCCGTTCCAAGTGCAGCTTTGATTCTTTCGCACTCCCTGGAGATGTTCTGTTCCTGCTGTTCCAAAAGTGAATGTTCGCTGCGATACCGTGCTTTGATTCGGATATACTCCTCCCGGTCAAGAATACCCGTAGTCACATCCTCTAAAAGCCGCTCCTGCTTCGCCTCCAGGTTCATGCGGCGGTGGCGGAGACTTGCCAAACGGTTCCGTGCGCTGTCGGGTGTGCTTTCCATCCTGCGCATTTCTGTTGCCAATCGTTCGACATCGACAGCAATTTCCATTTGCTTATCGAGGAAATGCTTTAAGGTATCCATTAAGGTTTCTTGCCGGATGTAATGATTGCTGCATCTGCGATGGTTAGAATAGCGATATTGATTGCAGTTAAAATAGACTGAAACCGGAGTTGTCTTTCTGCCGGCTAAGATTCCCGCCGTCATTTTCGCTCCGCATTCTCCGCAAAACACTTTTCCGCGAAAAATGTCACGATAGTCCGGATCAGGATTATCTCGCTTATCATATGCGGCCCGGCGCTCTAACTCCGCTCGATTTACTTCCTGCACCTGATCGAACAGCTCCTGTGTTACGATGGGCAAATGCGCGTCAGGAATTATCTGCCACAACTCTTTTGGCCTTGCTTTTTTATCACCACCCAACCGCTCTCGGGTAACTCTTCCATGGATTCGGCTGCCAGTATAAACGGCATCACCCGTGAGTTTTCGGATAGTTCCGCGAAGCCACAGCGCATTTTTGAATTTCTCCGCCCTCGTAATACCGCGATCATAGCGGATTTTCCCCGGGCTGGGTATTCCCTCCTGGTTCAGCGTTTTTGCAATCGCGTTGAACATCATACCTTCCGCGCGCATTTCAAATATACGCCGAACCACCGGGGCCGTTTCGCTGTCGATTTCAAAGGTGCCTTTTTCCGGCGCTCTTTGATACCCAAAAGGAACGCTTCCAGACGACGGCAGATACTCCCCGCTGTCCATTTTCGCGTGAATGCTGCTTTGAATCCTTCGCGCGGTATCCTTTACATAGGTATCGTTCATAACGAGCTTGAACGGCATCAATAGGCCGTCCCGATCTGAATGAGCGTCTTCACTATCATAATCATCGTTGATGCAGATCAAGCGGACCCCCATCTCCGGAAATACCTTTTCCACATATTCACTGGTCATAATGTAGTGGCGTCCCAGACGTGAAATGTCCTTAACGATAATGCAGTTGGCCTTTTTTGCTCTCAAATCAGCAAACATAGACTGGAACCCAGGCCGCTTATAATTCATGCCTGTGCAGCCATCATCCACATAAAATGCGCCGATTTCAAAATCGCTGTGCTTTTCCAAAAAAGCCAGGCAGATTTTCCTTTGATTCCCAATCGAATTGCTTTCCAGACTATCTCCATCTTCCACGGACAGCCGAAGATAAATAGCGGCGATACACTGTGGGCGTACATCCGAGGTATCTCGGAGCGGACTTGTGTATCTGCTCTTTCGCGCCATTTATACCGCCTCCTTCTTCGCAGCGTTCAGCAAATCATAGATTTCCGCCATTTCATCCCGGAAGTTAAAGTCAATATGAACCTCTCTGTTTTCATAGACATAGATTTTATCAATCAGTGTAACGACAACCTCACGATCCAAGGCGGTGATATTTTGATATTGTAAAAATTGCTCCATCCATGTGCGGTCCGGAGCAGATTCTTCCTCCGTCTCTTTGCGGCGCTGCTCCAATTCATGCAGTGCCTGTTCTGAAGTCTCGATTTGCTGCGTGTACCGCTTCCGCATCTGATGATATTCTTCACGATCAACAAGGCCATCTGTCATAGCCTCATACAGTTTCATCCGAAAAGTCTCATAGCGTTCTAATTCCTGTGCCGCCTGGGCAATCAGTATATCCAGTCGCTTCAGCTTTACGGCCAACAACTCATTGCAGGAAATCTGCTGCAAAAGCGTGTCCATCTCAACGATGCTCTGTATCTGTCCCTGAATTGCGTGCAGGACAGCTATTTCCAGCTTTTCCTGCGAAATACTGTGACTGGAACATCCGATTCCCTTTTTGCTGGTGGAGCACACGTAATAATAAAACTTTTTTTGGCCTCGTGTGACAACACGCCGGCACATAGCCCGGCTACAGTCAGGGCAAAACAGCAGGCCAGAAAGAACTTGAACTGTCTTGTGATCAGGTGAAGTCCGGGTATCTCTCTGCATCATTTTCTGAACAGCCGAAAAAAGCAGTTCATCAATGACGGGTTCATGATTATGTTCCACTACAACCCAATCTTCCGGCTTTCTCTCCCGCATCTTCTTGACCTTGTAATTCGGTGTGCCGCGCTTTCCCTGCACCAATTCTCCAACATAAATCGTATTTGTAAGAATCTTTCGTACCGTCATGGCTGTCCATGCTGCTCTCTTTGACGATTTGAAGCCGCTTTGATACCGCAGTCCCAACTGCTTTTTGTACTCAGACGGCGGTAAGATGCCCATATGATTCAGATTTTCAGCAATAGCCTGTTGGCTATAGCCTTGCATTTTCAACGCGAAAATGTTACGAACAATCTCGGCGGCATAATCATCAATGACCAGCTTGTGTCGGTCCTCAGTGGATTTGAGGTATCCATAACTCGCAAATGCGCCCAGGAACTCTCCCTGACTTCGCTGCAGCCGAAATTGCTCCCGGAGCTTTTTGGATAATTCCCGGCATTGAGATTCATTTATAATATTTTTGACAGGAATCAAAATGTCGTCCCCTTGACTGCGGTGGTCGCTGTCCACATCATCATTGATTGCAATGAACCGTACACCCTTGTCTGGAAACACCATCTCTAAATACTTTCCAGTCTCAATATATTCTCTGCCCAACCTGGAAAGATCCTTTACAATCACACAGTCAGCTTTGCCGGACTCTATTGCCTCCATGACAGCACAAAAGCCGGGGCGATTATAGTTCGTCCCGGTGTAACCGTCATCATATGCTTCTCCCACCAATTCAATATCGTCATGAGTAGCAGCATAATTCTGTATTAACTTTCGCTGATTCGAGATACTATCGCTCTCATGAGTAGCATGATCGTTCTTGGAGAGCCGATAGTACGCCATGGAACGATATATTTTCTCTGGATATAGTGCCATCGTCAAACCTCCTAATGGTATCATCAGGAAATTCGTTTCTGGTACCTATCCCTGGCAGCTGACCAAGCTGCCTCCATTGACTCTGTTATTATCTTATATTCAGTGCAATTTGTCAATCGAAAAGGGATGGTGCTTTTTCCCATATTTACTTCAAGTTTGAAATATAGGACTTCAAACGATCCTGTAAGCTGACATCGGTATCGGCGTATCCGATTGTGACAACAATATCACCATCAAGGTAACAGTATGGATTCCCGATTTGTTCCACATAGCTTTTGATACGCTCTTGTTGCGGCAGCGTCATATCAATGCTCACACCGCTAATATCTCGAAGTAAAGACTTATCAATACCTTTCCTATCGATCCCCGAACGCATATCCATATTTCTCACTCCTTCCATTTCTACTATTTCCCAGCAGATTATCAAATATACCAGATTGTAGCGAAACAACACAGCAACTTTTGCTGATTACGTGATTATGTTCATGTGATAACCTGTTCCTGGCCCATTTCCTGCGCTCTCACTCCAGACCGCGTATTGTCAGGCTGCCGCTGTGCGGCATTTCAGCGATGGGTGCGCGGGATGCACACTGTCCGTCGCTCCTGTATAACTGCCAGGACAGAGTATGAGGCCCAGCTGATGTTTCAACATGGCAGAGCTTTTTCAAGGTGCGCTGCCTTCCGCTAGAAAGCGGCAGAGCATGAACCGGGGTTGTTCCCGTCTAAAAATAAACAGATAGCAAACGTGTTATTTTCTGCAAAGAAAAAGAAAGACAAGATATAGAAGATTTGCATTGACAATCTCTATATCTTGTGGTATGCTAACTGCGTAATTGATTTTTGTGCGCCTCCCTTCGGGGATAGCTGGGCTTTGCCTGGTGATCGGAGCGATCCGAATTGCACACGCTGTTAAGTTTGTATGTGTTGCCAGTGGTATTACTGCGCCTAAATGGCCGGTAGCTGCTGGCTTTTTGCTTTTTCTGGGGATTTCCCCAGCTATGCGAGAATGACCAATGCCCGTCAGCCCGACGGACAAAACTGACATTCAGTTTTAGGTCGTTCTCGCTTTTTTTCTGCCCAAATGCCGAAAGGCTTTGAGGATATATCAAATTTTGGAAGGAGACAGACTATGAAACGTAAAAGACCCTGGAAACCGGGAGGCCATCCCAGACGCGCGGCAGGCTCCATGAGGCTCAACCGCAGGAAGAACCAGCAGAAAGTATTGAGGATCGCTGTTCCCGGAAAGGAGGTCGCTGCACTTGGCACAGGCCGTTGAATATCAGCCGCTGGTGCTGGTAGAAACGGCTGACCTGTCAAGGGAAGAATGGCTCGCGTACCGCCGCCAGGGACTTGGCGGCAGTGATGCGGCGTCTGTCCTGGGGATCTCCCCTTTTCGGACGGCGATGGACCTCTACTACGACAAGCGGAACCTTCCTATCGAGGACGATGAAGGGAACTGGGTCGCTATGGAGGTCGGAACTCTGCTAGAGGATTTGGTGGCCCGCATCTTTGCGAAGAAGACCGGGCTGAAAATCTACCGGCGCAAGTGTATGTTCCAGCACCCGGCCCACCCCTGGATGCTGGCCGATCTGGATTTCCTTGTGGAAATGCCCGACGGCAGCACAGCCATCCTGGAGTGCAAGACCACCAACTACAACGCCCGCGACAAGTGGGAGTACGACGGAAAACCGATTGTTCCTGTGTACTACGAGTCCCAGGGACGGCACTACATGGCGGTGATGAACCTGAACCGGGTCTATTACTGCTGCCTCTATGGAAACAACGAGGAAGAGGTCATCATCCGGCACATTGACCGGGACATGGACTATGAATCGGAACTGATCTCTCTGGAGGAGGACTTTTGGCTCAACAATGTCCAGGCCCAAGTACCTCCGCCCTATTTTGAAGACGACGGCGAATTGATCCTGGAGAGCCTGCGCCGGCTGATGGGGCCATCCTCAAAGGATGCTCCGCCTGTTCTGCTGACACCGCCCCAATCCGCGAAAATGTTCCGGTTCCTGGAGCTGCAAGCAGAGAAAAAACGGCTGGATGCGGAATCAAATCGGCTCAAAGCCGAGATGGACTGCATGAAGGCACTGATTGTAGCCGACATGGGGAGCAGCTGCACCGCCGTCTATGAGGACGCCAGCGGCAGCTATACCGTGACATTCAATCCCAGCTACAAGGAAAGCATTTTGAAGGACAATCTGCTACGGCTGAAAGAGAGCCACCCGGAGATTTACACAGAATATGTTTCGATCTCCGAAAGCAGGCGATTCAATGTAAAACGGGCCGAGCCAAAAGCGGCATAAGCCCCAGGAGGTATGACTATGAGCATTGTTGCAGCATTTGACAGGGTGCTGTTCTGCAACCCTGCCAGCAAATACTGCGTCCTACAGCTGAAAACCGCAGACCTGATGATCCCGGAGGATGCTCGAAATCCTTACACCTTTGGAGACCATCTGATCCGGTTTACTGCGGTTGGGTATGATTTGCCCCAGACGGATTCCATTAAGATGGAGCTGGAGGGAACGTGGACAAAGGGAAAGTATGGCTGCCAGCTTCAGGTGGACAGGTGGCATGAGATCGTGCCCCCTACCATTGAGGGCATCCGGGGCTATCTGTCCTCCGGTCTGCTGAAAGGCATCGGAGAGAAAACGGCCGATGCCATTATCCAGCGGTTCGGCGTTCAGTCCCTCTATGTTTTGGAGCATCAACCGGATAAACTGTTGGAAATCCGGGGCATCACCGAGGAGCGGCTGGATGAAATCAAGGCTGGCTATGCGGAAAGTAAGGCCATGCGTGACATTATGACTCTTCTGGCCCCCTTCAAGGTGATCCCCACCACAGCCATGAAGATCTATGAACACTTTGGGCCGGACGGTGTGGAGCTGCTGCGGAAAAGCCCGTTTCGGCTGTGCCAGATTCCCGGCTTCGGGTTCAAAAGGGTTGACGCCATTGTACAGAAATCCGGCGGCGACCTCCATGACCCTATGCGTGTTCAAGGGGCGCTGTTCTATACGCTGGAGAGATCCCGCACAGAGAACGGCCATCTCTACTTGGAAGCAGAGGCATTAGTTAAGGCAGCACTCTCATTGCTGAATGAAAAAATCCCCCAGCTTGACCTGCGCCTGAACCGGCAGCAGGTGGAGCAGGAGTTAAAGGCAATGATTATGGACAATGTGGTAGTTGCCAACAAGGGCAACATCTATCTGCCCCATGTGTTCACCCAGGAGAGCGAAACCGCCTGCAAGGTGGTGCAGATGCTCTTGGAGGTGCCGGATCCGGTTAAACTTGTTCCCGTCATGGAGCAAATCAGGGGCCGATTGGGTATCCAACTATCGCCCAGGCTTAATAGTGACAAGTAACTATTTACCGCAGAGGGCGGCGTGACCGAGTGTCACGCCGTCTTTCTGCGTCCATAGGTGGTTTGCGTAATTACAGGTTCGCTGATTTCCGGTACTTCTACTTCCTCC
>RAYO01000060.1 GCA_003612335.1 bacterium 1xD42-67 | reverse complement strand
CCCGCCTTCGCCCCGTGCGTCCCCTCGATCACCCCCATCCGTACCTTGCAGGCCGTCGCCATCAGCTGTTTTTTCTCTGAAGCAGTCATAGCGTTCTCCTTCTTCGTTTTTTTCCGCCCACAGGGTCCGGGCGGCTCCCTCGGCTTTCTATTATAGAGCAGCTCCCCGGAAAAAACAAGGGGCTCCAGGTCCAAAATGCTGGGCTTTTAGCCGGCGGGCAAAGGGACAGCGGGCCGGGAGACCGGCCCGCTGCGCTTTATTTGTCTGCCTCACATTTATCGGTAGTCGTGACATGCATACTGGTGACGACCTCCACATCTGCCACATCCACAGAACTGTCCTTGAAAATGTCGCCGTTGAAGAATATACCGCCGTTCAGGTTGGTATCCACGTCCTCGCTGGTGACGGTATCGCTGCCAAACCGGTGATAGCTGCCGTCCGCTTTCACGATGCCCACCTCCTTTACCAGGGTCCACTGGTCGATGGTGCCGTCCACGGTGATGGTGATCCTGGTATCCTCGGTGAAGTCCTCAAAGACGTAGTGCTGGTCCTGGGCCAGAGCGTCGGTGATATCGGCGACCTCCTCGCCGTTCACCATCAGGACGGCCCTGCCGTCCCGATCCTCCACCTTGGCCTCGGGGGACTGCACCATCGAGAACGTCTCGCCGTCCTCGGTGGTCACATCGGAGCGGTAGCGGTCCACACGGACGACGTCCCCGATGTTGATGAAAAACTCCTGGAACTCCTCCGGAGCGGCGGCGGCCACGCCCACCACCATCATAGCCACGGCGGCGGCGCAGGCCAGGGCGGTGCGCAGGGGGCGGCGGATCTTTTTGTTGGTATTTTCAGTCATAGCGATGACCTCCTCGATCTTATCCTCGGGAGCTCTCAGCTCCCGGCACGCTTCACGGTACACTTTCGGGTCGAACATAGACAGATCCCTCCCTTTCTTCCTCATCGTTCAGCGATCTCCGCAGCCGTTCCCGGGCCCGGAGCAGCCAGGTCTGTACAGTGGACACGTTGGCCCGCATAGCGGCGGCGGTCTCGGCTGCAGACAGCCCCTCGTAGTAGTAGAGGTAGACGGCCACCCGGTATTTGGGCTCCAGAGCCATCACCGCCTCCAGTGTCTCGGCCCGTTCCGGGTCCTCGGGGGCGGCGGCCTCCCGCTGTTCTTCCAGAGGGACGGAGGTCCGCCGCCAGAAGGAACGCAGGATATGCCGGCTCTCGTTCACGGTCACCCGGAGCAGCCAGTGCTTCAGATGCTCCTCGCTCTCGAACTCTTTTTTGTGCTCGTACAGCTTCAGGAGCACGGTCTGCATCACGTCTTCCGCCTCAGCGTGGTCGTTCAGAGCATGGAACGCCACCCGGAAGATGGTATCGCCGTAGGTCCGGGCTGCCTGACTGAACGCCTCGTCGGTCAAAGCGGCTCACCTCCTTGCAGATCTGTGTTTGAAAGGCCTTTCACAAAGTAATATCCATGAGAGGGGGACGAGATCCCAGGGGGCGGGAAAAAATTTTCAGGCCCGCCGCAGATGCGGCGGGCCTGTATTCACGACAGCAGGATCCGATCGTTGTCCAGATCCTTCCCGGCCCCGGCCCGGAACCGCTCCAGGAGGTCCTTGACGGTCATGTTCTTCCGCTCCTCTCCTTGGATGTCCAGGACGATCCGTCCCCGGTCCATCATCAGGGTGCGGTCCCCCAGCTCCAGAGCCTGGTGCATGTTGTGGGTGACCATCATGGTGGTGATCTTGTGCTCCGCCACCACCTCCCGGGTGATCCGCAGCACCTTGTCCGCCGTGGCCGGATCCAGGGCGGCGGTGTGCTCGTCCAGCAGGAGGATCTTGGGGGGCACCATGGTGGCCATCAGGAGGGTGAGGGCCTGGCGCTGTCCCCCGGACAGCAGGCCCACCGGCTGTTTCATCCGGTCCTCCAGTCCCATGTCCAGCTTGGCCAGCTGGTCCCGGAAAAAGGCCCGGTCGGCCCTGCTGGTGCGGCTGAAGTAGGCGTGCTGGTGCCGGCCGGCCCGGAGATAGGCCAGGGCCAGGTTCTCCTCGATGGTCATGTGGGGGGCGGTGCCCTTCATGGGGTCCTGGAAGAGCCGCCCCATCTCCCGGCTGCGCCGGTGCTCCGGCTTGAAGGTGATGTCCTCTCCGCCCAGCAGGACAGAGCCCTGGTCGGGGAAGAAGACCCCGGCGATGGCGTGGAACAGGGTGGACTTGCCCGCCCCGTTGGAGCCCACGATGGTGGCGAAGGCTCCGGGGGCCAGGTGGAGGTCGATCCCATCCAGAGCCCTCTTCTCGTTGACGGTCCCAGGCCCGAAGGTCTTGGTGACCCCGGTCAGCTTCAGCATTTGGCTCCCTCCTTCCTGCGGGCCAGCTTCTGCCGCTGGAGGGCGATCAGCTTCCTGCCCTGGGGCATGGCGATCGCCGCCGCTACGATCAGGGCGGACACCAGCTTGAAGCACTCGGTGGGCACGTCCGCCGCCAGGGCCAGGGCGATGACGATCCGGTAGATGCAGGCCCCGACGATGGTGCCCAGGATCCTCAGCCCCATGGAGAAGCGGCCGAACATGGTCTCGCCGATGATCAGGGAGGCCAGGGCCACCGTCACCATGCCGGTGCCCAGGTTGATGTCGCAGCTCTTGTTCACCAGTCCGGTGAGACAGCCGGCCAGCCCGGTGAGGGAGTTGGCCACGCACAGGCCCACGGTGATCGTGAAGGCGGGGTCGATGGAAGAGGCCCGGACCATGTCAGCGTTGTCCCCGGTGGCCCGGATGGACAGGCCCAGCCGGGTGCGGAAGAAGAGGCCCACCAGCACCGCCGCCGCCGCCAGGACCGTCCCCAGCAGGATCAGCGTGCTCCAATCGGTCCAGACCTTGGCGCTGCTCAGCCCCTTGACCAGGGAGAGGAGGGTGTCCGTCCCAAAGATGGACAGGTTGGAGGACCAGCCCATCACCGCCAGGTTGACGGTATACAGCCCCGTGTTGACGATGATCCCCGCCAGGATGCTCTCCACCCCCAGCTTGGTCTGGAGGAAGGCGGTGACGAAGCCGGACAGGGCCCCGGCCAGCATAGCGGCGGGGAGGGCCAGGAAGGGATGGCCCGCCAGGGTGACGGTAGCCCCCACGGCGAAGCCCAGGGTGTAGCAGCCGTCGGTGGACAGGTCGGCGATGTTCAGGATGGAGAAGCTGATGAACAGGGCCAAGGCCACCAGGGAGTAGATAGCCCCCATCTCCAGGGCGGTCCGCAGGGTGACGACGGATAACAGCATGGTATGCGCCTCCTAGAAAGTTTTGCGCGGAGGGATTTCCCCCTCAGTCTTGCTTTGCTCGACAGCTCCCCCATAAAGGGGGAGCCAGGGGAGGGCGCCCCAAACCCTCCCCCTTTATGGGGGAGGCGGCATTTGCGGAGCAAATGACGGAGGGGGCGTTACGGTTCAGGAAAAGCTCTGCTGGGTGGTGGTCTCGACGACGGTGATGCCCAAAGCGGAGAAGGCGGCTCTGATCTGCTCCAGGTCCATGCCGACGGCGGCGCAGGTCTCGGTGTTGATGAACGCGCTCTCGGCGGTCATGATCCGGACTGGGGTGGAGGCAGGATCCCTGCCCTCCACCAGCAGGTCGGCCACCATGCGGGCGGTCTCCTGGCCCAGCTGGACATAGTCTACGCCGTAGCCGCAGAAGGCGCCGTTGAGGGCGAAGGAGTCAGCGCCGCCGTAGTGGGGGATCTGAGCGTCCTGGAGCTTCTCGAAGATGGCCAGCTCGGCGCTCTGGATGGTGTTGTCGGTGGGGGTGAAGATCGCGTCTACCTTGGCGGCGGCCAGCGCGTCCACAGCGGAAGAGACCTCGTTGGTATCGGTGCCCGTCTTCTCCTCCACGGCGATGTTCTTGGAGGCCAGGTAGTCCTTGGCCTCCTGGATGGCCTTGGTGGAAGCGCTCTCTGACTTGGAGTACAGCAGGCCCACCTTTTGGAGGTCTGGGTCGGCGGCCAGCATCAGGTCGATGACCATTTGGGTGTTCAGCGCGTCGCTGGTGCCGGTGGCCCTGCCGCCGGGGGCGTCCATGTCGGCCACGATCCCGTCGGTGATGGGGTCGGAGACAGCGGAGAAGAGGATGGGGATCTCGGTGTCCTCGGTGCCGGCCAGCATGGCCTGGACGGCGGGGGTGGCGATGGGGACGATCACGTCCACCTCCTCCGAGATGAGCTGGGCGGCGATGGACTGGAGGATCGCGCTGTCCTTCTGGCCGTTGTGGGTGTAGCCGGCGTAGTCGAAGGTGACGCCCAGCTCCTTGCCCAGCACGTCCAGCTCCGCCTGAAGACTGGCCTGGATCTGGTCCAGAGAGGCGTGGTCCATGAATTTCACGATGCCCACCTTGTAGGTGGTCCCGGAGGTGGGCTGCTGGGCGCCGGAGCCGCCGCCCTGGGAGCCGCTGCCAGAATCGGGACCGCTTCCGCCGCCGCAGGCGGCCAGAGACAGAGTCATGGCCAGAGACAGGGCCAGCAGCTTCTTCATCGTAATGGTCTTTTTCATATCGAGTCCCTCCAAATTTTAGATCTAGGCGGCAGATGTGGGGGCCGTGCCAGGGCCCCTTTTGTTGGAGCAATAAAAAAACAGCCCCTCGTCCCACATGGGACAAGAGCTGTGCTCCTGCGATACCACCCAAATTGACGTCTTGGAAAACGTCCGCTCGCTCCACGCGCCATCACGCGTGCCCGATGGATAACGGGTGGGTCCCCGTCGGCATCTACTAGGTATCCCGTTCAAGCCGCCCTCGAAAGTCCATTCACGTGGCCGCATCCCGCCCTGATCCCACCGTCCAGGGCTCTCTGTTAGGTCTGCTCTGCCAGCTACTACTCTTTCTCAAAGGTTTGCTGATGTTTGGTTGTTGGAGCCATTATAGCGGCTTTAGGTCCGGTTGTCAACCCCCAGATCTTGGAAAATATGGAAAGGGGCCCGCCGGACCGGCGGGCCCCCTGGCCGGTCAGAGGGCGGAATATCCGAATTTATCCACCACCGCGTCCAGCTCCTGCTTCGCTCTGCACATGGGGCAGTCGTCAGAGGGGTAGCTGGCATAGCCGGGGAGGTCGTTGGTATCGAAGAGCGAGACCACCGGGATCCCATCCACCTCTGCTATGTGGCTGTAGATGGCGGCGATCCCCACTACGCTGCCCTTGTAATACTCCACACACTCCAGCCCCTTCCGGGCGGCGCCGCCGGTGGTGACGGAAGCCATCAGCAGGAGGATGTTCTTCCCCTCCAGCATGGGCCGGGCGTTGTCCCGGAAGATGAGCTTGCCGTTGGTGCCCATGTGCTCCCGGAGGACATAGATCTCTTTGCCCGCGTTCATGGACCGGTAGCCGCCCTGGGTCAGCTTTTGAGCCAGACAGGTGCCGATCACCCGGGTGCCGTCCATGCAGAGGATGGTGTCTACGATCGTATTGTGGGTCAGGTCGCGCTGGGCCAGCTGCCGGGCCACCGCCTCCGCGTCGCGGATGCAGGACTGCTGGCTGGTCACATCGATGAAGTAGTTCGTGTGGCTGTTCCGGGTGGCGAAATGTCCCTGCGCCACGCGCAGCGTCACGTCGCCAACATTGACTGGGATCTGAAAAAACCTGGGCTCCATCGCTCTTCCTCCTTATATCGTTCTCTTCCTGGTTGGCCTCTCTTTCAATATACCATATTTTTTCTATTTTGTCCACGATCTTTTGTAAATTTTCACCAGGATCCGATGGGGGCGCACCAAAGAGCGCGCGGACGGCTCAGGCCGTCCGCGCGTTTCATGTCTGGTCGGAGAAGCGGGAGAAGACGAACTGGCCGGAGCCGGTCAGGTCCTCCCAGGTCCAGGGACGGCCGGCGGGGGTGCCGGGGCGCAGGGCGGCGGAGGTCTCTCCCTTGTCGCACAGGGACCAGTTGGCCCAGCTGATCCCCCGCTGGGCCAGGAAGTCCAGCCACACCGCCGACTCCTCTAAAAACACGCCGCCGCTGCCGTCGGCCCGGCTGGTCCCCCACTCGGAGACGAAGATGGGCAGTTCGGCGGACAAGGCGCTGTCGATCCGCTGGCGCAGCTCCGCCCCATGGGTGCCGGCGTAGAAGTGGAGGGTATACATCAGATCCGTCCCCTCCACCGGGGACTGGGCGGCCAGGTGGATGTCCTGGCTCCAGGTGGGGCTGCCGATCAGGATGACTGACCGGGGGGACTGGGCCCGGATCGTCTTGACGATCCGTTGGGCGTAGGGCTTTACGTCCCCCTCCCAGGTCACGCTCCCATTGGGTTCGTTGCAGATCTCATAGAGCACCGCCGGACAGTCCCGGTAGCGCCGGGCCATCCGGGTAAAGAAGGCCTCCGCCTCGGCCAGGTGGGCCATGGGGTCCCCGTCGGAGAGGATGTGCCAGTCCAGGATGACATACATGTCGTTGGCGATGGCGGCGTCCACCGCCGCAGCGGCCTTTTGCTCCATCCCCGCCGGATCGCTGAAGTAGCCCCCCTCCCCGGTGTACATGGCTGCCCGGAAGAGGTTCGCGCCGAAGTCCGCCGTGTTCCGAATCGGCTGCGCGCCGGCGAACTGTCCGTACCACTGGAGCCCGTGACTGCTCATCCCCCGCAGGACGACAGGCTCCCCCCGCTCATTGCACAGCTGGGTGCCTGTCACCTGGAGCCAGCCGTTGGCCGAGACGCCCCCCTGGACCGTCACGGCGGGCTGAGGGACCTCCTGCGGGACGTCGGGCTGGACCGCAGGTCCCTCCGTCCCGGCCAGAGCCAGGGCCTTTTGGAAGAGGATGCAGGCCTCCGCCCGGCTGAGGCTGTTCTTGGGGGAGAAGTTCCCGGTGCTGTCCCCGTGGAGGATCCCGGCGGCGTAGGCGGCCAGCACCGGCTCGTAGTACCGGCCGTCCAGCTGGGAGAAGTCCCGGATCTTCCGGGACTCGGTCACATAGTCCCCCCGGACCTGGGGCAGGAGAGCCCGCATGAGGATCTTGACGGCCAGCTGCCGGGGGATGGGCCGATCGAAGGTCTCGCCGGTGGGCGGGATCTCGTCCCAGTCGTACCAGCCGGCCTGAAGGGCGGCTTGGAGGGCCCCGGAGGCCCAGTGGCCGGTCTGGTCTGGGACGGGCGTCAGCCCGGCGCACCGGGCGGTGATGGATACGAACTGGGCGGCGGAGACCGGGTCCCCCGGCCCGAAGGAGCCGTCCGGATAGCCGGAGAGGAGGCCGGTCTCCTCCATCTCTGCCACCGCCCCCTCATACCAGCTCCCTGCCGGCACATCGGAGAAGGCGGAGGCGGCGCCCATGAGCAGGGCGCACAGACAGAGGAGGGCCAGCCGGGAGAGCGCTCGCCTCAGCCTCATACCGGTCCCTCCTCCAGGGTGTGGACGATCTGGGCACAGGCCTGGAACTCCTCCTCATCGGTCTGCCAGATCTCATATTCCGACAGAGAGGGCAGGCCCATGGACACCCCCTCCTTGCGGTAGATCATGCCGCTGTCCGCTGCGCCCCGCCGCCCCGAGGTGTGGTAGCTGCGGATCCCAGTGGCCCGGAAGATCTGACAGATGTTCTCCTTCTTGACGCCGGAGCCCGCCATCAGGTCGATCCGGCCCCCGGCCCGGCAGACCAGCCCGGCCAGAAGGCCGGTCCCCTCCGGAGCGCTCCGGGCCTGGCCGGAGGTGAGGATCGTCCGGCAGCCCAGGTCCACGGCGGCCTCCAGGGCGGCGAAGGGGTCTCGGGCCATGTCGAAGGCCCGGTGGAGGGTGACGTCCAGTCCCCCGGCCGGGCGGATGAGGCGGGCCATGACCTCCCGGTCCAGCTCCCCCAGGGGGGTGAGGGCCCCGATCACCACGCCGTCGGCCCCCAGGTCCCGGAAGAGGCGGACGGACTCCTCCATCTCCTCCTGCTCTGCGGGGCTGTACAGGAAGTCGCCGAAGCGGGGCCGGATCAGCACGTTCACCGGGACAGGGCAGTCCCGCCGGACCTGCCGGAACAGGGCGGGGGAGGGGGTGGTCCCCCCGATGGACAGGTTCGCGCACAGCTCCAGCCGGTCGGCCCCGCCCCGGACGGCGGCCAGGGCGGAGGCGTGGGAATCCACGCAGCCCTCGATCAAAGGTCGTCCCATCGCCGCCTCCTATTCCTGCTCCAGCTTGAGGGCGTTGATGAGGAGGGGGATCATCTGCTTCTTCCGGCTGACCACCCCGGGGAGGAGGGCGACGCCCTCCTGGACCGCCGCGCTGAAGGTCTTGGCGATCAGCTCCTCCGCGCCGCTGCCCGCCATGAGCAGCTCGGTGTTGGAGTTGCGGGCGTCGGTGAACATGTAAAAGATGTAGTCCAGCCCCTGTTTTTCAAGCGCGGTGGGGAGGTATGGGCCCACCAGGGCCTGGGCGGCCTTGCGGTTCTTCTCGGTCATATAGATCCCCTGGCCCACGCCGAAGCGGATCTCACCGCTGGTGAAGATCTTATAGTCGCCGTTGAAGACCTCCGCCGCCGTCTTGCCGGAGACGTCGCCGCCGTGCTCGAACATGGTGTCGGCATAGGCCTCCAGGTCCACCCCGGCCAGCTTGGCCAGCTCCCGGGCCGCCCGCTCGTCTATGGGGGTGCAGGTGGGGCTGCGGAACATCAGGGTATCGGACAAAATGGCGGACAGGAGGAGCCCAGCGGTGGAGCGGTCGATCTCCACACCGTTCTCCTGATACATCTGATAAACGATCGTGCAGGTGCAGCCCACGGGCACGTTGCGGAAATAGACGGGGCTGTCGGTCTCCATGGCGCCGATCCGGTGGTGGTCGATGATCTCCAGCACCTCCGCCTGGTCGATCCCCTCCACGGCCTGGCTCTTCTCGTTGTGGTCCACCAGGATCAGCTGCTTCCTGTGCAGGTTCAGCATGTTCCGGCGGGAGACCACGCCGATGTACTTCCCGTCGTCATCCAGGACGGGGAAGTAGCGGAAGCGCACGGTGGCCATCACCTTGGTGGCCGCCTCCACCGGGGTGTGGAGGGTGAAGGTGAGCAGATCCTTCGTGGTCATGAAATGGCGGATAGGCACGGCCTGACTGATGATCTGTCCGGCCGCGTAGGTGCCGATGCTGGTGGTGATGACCGTGCAGCCCTTCTCCTCGGCCAGCATACAGATGGTCCGGGGGATCTTGCCGTCATTGCATACGATGATGCAGTCGGCGTCCATCTCCAGGGCGGCCAGCTGGCTCTCGCTGCGATTGCTGACGATGACCACGTCGCCGGGGGAGATGGCCCGTTCCATCTGTTCGACGCTGCCTGCGCCGATGATGATCCGTCCCTCGACGGTCTTATCCGTCACGTCCCCCACGAGGACGGTGCCGTCCAGGATATCGATGATGTTCCGATAGCTGGTCTTGGCGGTCTGGAGGGTGTAGGGGTCTGTCCCCCCCATGTTGGCGGTGGCCACGTCCTTGACGGTGATGACCCCCAGGAGGTCTTGGTCCTGGTCCACGATGCACAGGGTGTCCAGCTCCTGGTCCCGCATGATCATCCAGGCCCGGCGCAGGCTCATCTCTCCGTCCACGCCCTCTGCGGGCCGGATGTCTACGTCACGGATGTGGGGGCTGACGTCGGTGTACAGCTGGGGCACGGGGACCTGGAAGTAGTCCAGCACGAATTCCGTCTCCCGGTTGAGCAGGCCCGCCCGGCAGGGCTTGCAGGGGCGGTCCGGGTCCAGGATGTTCTTCAGGCGGCTGTATGCGATGGCGGAGCAGATGGAGTCGGTGTCTGGATTGCGGTGGCCGATCACCTTGATGGCGCGGCGGGGCATGGTCTGTTCCTTCATAGTTCTCCCTCTCATCCTGTCCCGCGGCGGCGGGACTGTATCCATAGGCTGATCCCATCATACCATGTCTGCCGACGGTCCGCAAGAGATATAGTGGGCGTGGCCGCAAAGAAGTTTTACTTCTTTGCGGCTAGTGCCAGACTTCATAGTCAGCGCACAGGCTTTGCCCGCCGGCGGCTCTGCCGCTGGTCGAAGATCGGTCTTACCGATCTTCAAGTGTGCTGACTATATCGGTCCAAAAGCGGGAGGAGGGGCACAGACGAAAAAGCCCGCCCAGCGGAGCAGAGCTCCGCCGGGCGGGCCCGGCGGCCCTTCCGGACCGCCGGGAGCTCCTTCCTTGGGAAGGGGCTTTTTTTAGTCGTCGTCCTCGCGCTTCTTGGTCAGTGCCAGCCAGAGGGCCGCGAGACCGGAGAAGAGGGAGAGGGATGCCCAGAAGCCGGTCCTGGAGCTGTCGCCTGTCTGAGGCATCTCGTCCAGGGGGACTTCTTCATCGGGGATCTCCAGCTCTTCGACCTCCTCGGGGAGGCCGGCCAGGGGGACGTCGTCGTCCGGGACCTCGAACTCGTCCAGGGGGACGGGCTCATCGGGGACCTCGGGCTCGTCGGGGGTATCAGGCTCATCAGGCTCGTCAGGCTCGTCGGGCTCATCAGGCTCGTCGGGAGTATTCCCGCCGCCGCCGGGCCTGTGGTTGATGAAGACCACACGATTGGCCTCATCCTGGTCGATGGTGCCTTCCACCTCCAGCGCGCCGTCCACATAGGGGATGTTCACGCCGTCCTTCTCGGCACTGGTGGTGTAACCATCGTCGTTGGCTTCGACCTCATATACCTCGTACTCAGTGCCGTCGGACAGGCCGGTGACCTGGAGGGTCACACCGCCCTTCATGGTGACGGTATAGGTGCCGTTGCCGTACCGGTCCAGGTCCTCGCTCTTCACCAGGCTGGCGCTCTCGCTGTTGGCGCCGCTGAAGGTGAACTCGGGAGCGGTCCTGCTGGTGTTGCCGGTGAGGGTGAGGATGAAGTTCCAATCCCGGTCAGCCTCGCCCCGGCCGCCGGTGACGGTCTTGGTGAGGGACAGGCCGCCCAGCTCGGTGTAGCTGTTCTCGGCGGTGACCGCATAGGTCTTGTCGTGCTCGTCTACCTCTACCTGGATGCTGTCGCCGGTGCCGGTGACGGTGCCGTCGCCGCTCCAGGTCACGCCGTTGTACTGGAAGCCGCTGACCTCATTGCTGCCGGTCTCGGTCACGGTGTATCTGCCGTAACGCAGACCATCGATGGTCTCGGTCCTGCCGGCCTTGACGCTCAGGGTCTTGACGACCTTGCCGTCGCTGTCCTTCACCTGGAAGGTGAAGGTCCTGCCGGAGACAGCGGCGTTGTCGGTGCCGGCGATCTGCTTGGTGATGCTGATCTTGCCCATGATGGGCTCGTTGGTGATGGTGAGCACATTGTCCTTCACCTCAGCAACGGTCAGTCCCCAAGTGTTCTCGCCCGCGGAGCTGCCCGTGAGGTCCTTGACGCCCAGCAGCTCGCCGGATCTGCTGACCTTGATCTCCCAGGAGAGCTCGACATCCTCATCATAGCGGTAGCCATCGGCGGCCTTGGTCTCTGTGAGGGTGTAGGTGCCCTCCTTCAGTCCGCCGAAGGACACTTTGCCGTTGGCGTCTGTGGTGAGGGGATGGCCGGTCTTGTAGGCATCATGGGTCTCGCTCGTCAGCGTGAAGGTCACGCCGGAGATGGGCGCGCTGGTCTCGCTGTCCACCTTCTGGACGTTGAGGCCGATCTGGCCTACGTTGTGGGCCGGGATCCAGGTGTTCTTGAGAGCGATGGTGTTTTGGAAGCCGGTGTTGGAGGTAACGGCGGCGAACATACGGCCGCTCTCGCTGACCAGCCAGCCGCCCAGGATCTCGCGGTCGCCGTCTGCGGTGGCTGCATCGCCGCGCACACGAATGATGTTGCCGTCGCGGGCGTCCACGCTCCAGCCGCTGCCGGTGGGATAGGTGACGGTGACTTCCTTCACTGTGTACTCGTATCTCCGTCCGCCGTCGCCGTCGTACAGAGGCAGCTGGTCCCAGGTGTAGGTGAACCTGCCGTCAGAGCCCTTCTCGATTCGGATGGGGCTCTCGTGGGGCTCGCCGTTCCGATACAGCTGTACGGTGACGGACTCGGGCAGATGATCCCCGCCGCTTTCAAAGATCTTCTCGATCGACAGGTCGCCCTTCTTCACGTTGAAGTAGTGGTTCTCGACAGTGATCGGTACTTTGATCGGCCCCATCCCAGGATTCGACAGGATGCCGCCCTGTTTCAGCTCCGCCTTATTGGTGTTGCTGTAGTCGTTGTTGGGCAGGGTGATGGGGTCGCCGTTGGGATCGGTGGTGCCGGTGCCCATGCTGGGCATGGCCTCGACGATGCTCCAGTGGGTCCCGGAGGGGATATCGCGGATGGTCGCGGTCTCACCATCCTTCAGATAGATCACGTAGACGCCATCCCCCAAATAGTAGGTGGGCTTGACAGCATTGTCTGCATAGATGGTCTCTGCAACGACGTCGGAGCTGCTGCCCAGCTGGACCCGGATGGTGAACAGATCGTTCTCCAGGTCGGGCCTGTTGCTGGTGCTGTTCCAGTCCACTTTCTTGGTGACGGCCAGATCCACCAGCTTGCGCTCGTAGGTGTTGGTGGCGGTGACTGGGACCACCTGACCGTTGTTCTTCACCTTTACCGTGATGCTGTTCTGACCGTTGCCGAAGTCCACACCCTTCCAGGTGTAGTTCGTCACAGGATCGGTCTCAGCCTCAGTGATGGTGTAGGTGCCGTAGCGCAGGTCGCTGATGGTCGCGGTCTCGCTAGGCTTCACGGACACGGTCTTAAAGGGATCGACAGTTGTGTCAGTGCCCTTGTAGACGTTGAACATGAACTCCTTGTTGGCAAAGTCCTTGACCTCGCCCCATTCGCTGTCACCAAACGAGATCTCCTTGGTGATGCTGATGCTGCCCTTGATGGGGGTGTTGGTGACCACCATACTGTTGACGTTGTTGCCTGTGGTGGCTTTCCAGGTCCAGGTGTTCTCACCGAAGGCATCAGATTTCTCCAATTCCATGACGGAAGTGAGCTTATCCTTCTCTACCTTGATCTCCCAGGTGATGATGGAGCCGTCGTCGTTGGTGTTCTCCAGGTAGCCGGTGGCGGGGGAGAACTCCTTCAGGACATAGGTGCCCCCCTTGAGACCCTCGAACTTGGCCTTGCCGTCCGTCGTGGTCACAGTGGCCGTCTCTTTCTCGTCTTGGTACAGTTTGAAGATAACGCCATCGATCAGACTGCTGTTCTCCTTATCCTTCTTGATGATCTCAAAGGAGGCGGAGCCCATATCATCTGCGCCGCGCCAAGTGTTAGTGATGATGGCTTTGCCGTCGTTCACGACACCATCATCTACCTGCCAGCCGCCCAGAATCTCATGGTCTTTGATATTCGTTCCGTCTGTCCCATCTATGAATGCTGCACCGCGAACGCGGATGATGCTGCTGCCCGGGTCACGGTCTACGAGATAGCCCTTAGCTTCGGGATAGGTGACAGTGGTCTCTCTCACAGAGTAGACATAAGCATCACCGGTCTCGTTGGGGAACTTATCCAGGCCGCTCCACACATGTTTCCAGTCGTTGCTCGCGTTCAGGGGCGCCTCATTGACCTTTACGCCATCCTGCAGGAGCTCGACCATCACGGACTCGGGCCGGTAGTCCTCGCCGCCGGTGAAGGTCTTCTCCACTTCTACGCTGGTCGTCTGGGGCTTGTAGTAGTGGTTCTTGATCTCGACGGTCTGGCCGCTGACTGTGCCGGTCGTTCCGTTGGGGATATTGTTGCTCCAGTAAACGTTGCTCAGTTGCTCCGTCACCGTGTAGGGGGTCCCAGTGGGGATGCCGGTGATCGTGATGGACTTAGATTCGCCATTCAAGTTGGGCGTCAGTGTAAGGGTGTACACACCCTCGCCCAGCCACGAGATGTTGCCATTGTGGTTTCCCTGTGATTTGGTGCTGTTTCCCAACTGCACCTTGATCTCGAACGGTACCGCCTGACCAGGCTTATATTCGGTCTGGTCGCTGTTCTGGCCGATGGTCGCTGTCTTCTTCACGGTCAGTTCGGTGTTCTTACGGGTGTTGGTGCAGGTGACCGAAGCGGCCGTGTCCGCCCCGATCGTACCGGACTGACCGGCCCAGGTCGTGGTATAGCGGCCGTCGGTGGTCTCGGTCACCGTATACAGCGCACCCTTGGGGATGCCGGTGATGGTGGCGGTACCAGTATCAGCCAGTTTGAAACTGACAGTGGGACCGTTAACGTTCACATCTGTAGCATTGCCGCTGACTGTGACGTTCTTCCAGTTGGCGGTCTTGCCGCTGGGGGCAGACAGCGTTACTGTGAAGGAGAACGCCGTGGGATCGCCAGACAGGACAGGACCAGCGACTTTCTTGGTCACCTTCAAGGTGCCATACTCCATCTTGTTGGTGAAGTTGGCGTCGCCGGACAGAGTCACGGTCTTTTTATCCTTGCTGAGGGAGGCAGAACCTGGAGACACTTTTGCTTGGGTGAGAGTATCCGTAAATGTGGAAACGCTCACATGGTTCCCGCCGCCCGCAGTCTCCACATATACCGGATCCTGAGCTGTACGCGTTGCTCGAAGGGTTATGGTACGTACAGCAGTGTCATAGGTCATGCCGACGTTGGGTCCGGCGATCTCCTTCAACGTCAGTGTAGCATTCACAGTGCCGGACGTTGTGCTGGAGCCAAACAGTGACGATGTGGACAGGTTTGCAAAGATGATTTCACCATTGTTGTCACTGGTAGCCTGACCGAGCAGGGTATTTCCCTTCAGCAGATGGAACGTGTAGCCGCCCAAGTTCCCATCGTTGCCCTGAGCTCCGGTCACGTTCTTCTTGGCCTTTAAAGTGATCTTTGAAGCGGAGTAGGAAAAATCCTGCTCACCAAAGGTCAAAAGGCCGTTAGTACCAACACCGCCGCCGTGCATATTGGAGTGGTTGCTGCTGATGATGACCTTAGGTGCGGTGACCGACTCAGCAGCCGCTGCGACGTCATGGGTATTTGTGACCTTCAGGCCCAACAGGCCCTGGACCATGAGGGGATCCTGGTCTGCTGTGCTGACTGCACCACCGCGAACATTGGAGTGACCGCCCTGTCTAAGCACAGCATGGCCCGTCCAGTTAGCCGAAGCGCCGCCCAAAGAACGGGAGCCGATGTTGCTGAAACCAGCAACAAACAGATCCTGGGCGTTCTGCTTGAGGCCATTAGTCCACTTCAGCTTTGGATCATCATGGTCAACAATATTGTTTAGAGTATGGTAATCGCCAGTGGTGTTGTTGCCATAGATAGCAGCTGTGTCAGGAGAGAGGTTAGACACCATACCGTGGAGGCATCCAGCTATGCCGCCGCCCAGACCAGCAGCAGTGTTGTTTGTGATAACAGCGTTCTTGATCTCCAGAGAACCAGCGCTGTCCACAAAGATGCCGCCGCCGCCAAGGTCTATGTTGGTTTTGGTCCTGTTTCCAGTGATCGTGATGGTGTTGTTCTTTTTGGTCGGGTCGATCAGATTGTCCTTGGCGCCAAGGAACATCCCGCCGCCGGCATATCCATTAGCCGTATTGTTGGTGATGCGGCCGCCGTAGATAGTCACTTTGGCTCCGCGGAAAGCGCAGATACCTCCGCCCATCTCAGCGTTGTTGCTGTCGATCGCGCCGCCGTACATCACAAGTTTGCCCGTGCTGGTCAGCAGGATAGCACCGCCACAGGTCACACCTTTTCGGTCAGCGATAATAGCGTTATAACCATTGAGTGTGTTTTTGCCACTTGCTGGATCAACAACGTTTGTCTCACTGCCTACTCGCCAGTATGTATTAGCAGCGGTATCTCCCTTTTGGGTCCTCTGTATCAAAGTTCCCTTTCCGCCAGTGATCTTGCCGCTGCCACCGCTGTCCTTCAGGGTGAAAGTGCCATCTTTGACATGGATCACACTGCCCACTTCACTGCTTCCGTCGATCGTATGGCCGTTCAGATCCAAGGTGACACTTTTTTTGATGGTGATGGTCTTGTTGCCACTTCCAGCGGTGATACTGTTTTGCAGCGTGACATCCTTACCAGCCTCAAGGGCAGTTTTCACGCTGCTCCAAGTGTCAGCCAGCGTCTCGATCCCCAGATCCAGTTCGAGGCCCAGGATACCGGCCAGGCTGTCCAGGGTAGCGGCCAGGGCCTGATACTCGGGATCCTCGGCGAACTGCTCGGGGATCTGCTCGTTCAGCGCCACCAGGGCGTCGAACTCCTCGCTCAGCTCCGCGGCCGCCAGCTCGCAGAAGGCGAACAGGGCCTCTTCGGTGAGCTCGCCGTTCTCGTCGTAGGCGTCCTCGTCCAGGCTCTCGAGGTACTCCGCCTGGAGGGCGGCCAGCTCCTCATAGAACTGGTCCATGCCGGCGGCCAGCTCGGGGAACACGGTGCAGTCCGTCAGGGTATGGACGTGGTCGGGATCCTCGATGCCGCAGGTGAAGACCTCTTTCGGCTCGGAGACGATGAAGGTCCAGGTGTATACCGTGGCGTCCTCGTCATCATAGACGATGTAGAAGCCGTCGGTATCGCCGGGATCGCTGGGGCCGTCATCAGAGCCGCCGTTGTCAGCGTCAGAGCCGCTGTTGTCGGCGTCAGAGCCGCCGTTGTCGGCGTCAGAGCCGC
>RAYO01000059.1 GCA_003612335.1 bacterium 1xD42-67 | reverse complement strand
GACATATTAAGGTTGGCGGAGCATAAACGCTCCCGTTTCCATAAACCTGTCCCGCTGTCCGGCTTATATGAAAGCAAGCCTATTTGTCCGCGACACCCCGGCCCGCTATGGGAAGTCATCAAACGGCTGGCGGCGACCAGCTCCACGGGAATTTCACCCCCGCATGGTTCTCATGCGGCTGCTCTCATTGCCTGCGACGGGCTTCACGCTGGAAAACGCTATCACGCTCGGACTGTGACTGAACAGGAGTCTCATTGTCCCCATCGCCGGTCGTGGCCGTACCGGGAGCCGCCCGGTATTTCATGGCCGCTGGTTCTCGCTCCATGCCGAACGGCAGACCGTGGACGAAATGATAGTGTGGCATCCCGCTGTCTTGTCCGGCACATCCTGGCGCAGCGTCAAAAGAGGCTTGCGGCGATGGGACTGTGCTTGATGAATGGGTATGAAGTTTTCAAAGGTCAAACCCATTCGCCGCACAAACGAGGAACAGGTGGAAGGCTTTCCATCGCCCTCCACCTGTTTCCTCACTCAAACGCGAAATTTGCCCCCCTAAATCAAAAAATTTTTTAAGTTCTCGATTGCCTTTTCAATAGACCTCTTAACCGGCGAAATCGTGCATCCCTCCATTTCCGCAATCTGCTCGTATGTAAACTCCCCAAAGTAGTACAGCACCAAACGGCGGCGCTGCTTTTCAGGCAGTTTAGCGATTGCCTGATGCAGCTTGTCCACTTCCATCCGCTGAGAAACGGCTTCCTCTACGCTCTCCTGGGGCTTTGCGGCCCGTTTATTCAGCGTCGCCTCCATCACCTCGGACTTTTCATAGTGCCTGTCCACTTCATTGAAAAAAGAAAGATCGTCCAGTTCAAACTCGTTGAACGCATCGAACAGGGTCTTGTCGATCTCCATCCAGCGTTTTACTTTGCTGCCGTCTGTAAACGCCAGAAAGTAACGCGGATGGGCGGTATTGATGCCAGCGGTGTATATCTCATAGGGGTTTTCTTCATCCCTCCGGCGCTTGGGCCGGGGATCAAGGTTTTTTGGATGGCTGTCTGCCATTTTGTTTTACCTCCAATCTGAATTTTTGAAATTCAGACTGGAGGGCGGGCCACGACAGCGAGGGGTTAAAGCAGGACTACATTGTAGAGGTGTAGCTTCTACCTGCTGAATAGAAAAGCCCCATGCAAAAACGAGGATTTTTTTAACCGTTCATCCTCGCTTTTGCATAGAGCCTCATAGATAGTCGCTGCTTTTGATAAGCAGCGGGCTGGTCGTATCAGACCAACGCAAAGAAATCCCTCCAAACTCAAAACGGGTCTGGAGGGCGTGAGCCGTTTTTAGGCACAGCAAAACAGCCCACCCAAAACACCGTTTTTTATTAGGTGGGCTTGCTTATTTACTTTTCAGCTTAGTCAAAAGAGATATGTTATCTCTTATATCAGGATATTGTGCCTCGTTTAACTGGCGCTCACATATCTATAAAATGGTGATGATATTTCCAACTTACAGAGGTGAGCTTATGAATAATCGAAACGACAGGTTCAAACTTGACTTCATGCCCATTGGCCAGGACATCAAACGGGGCCGTAAAGCCAAAAACATAACGCGAGAACAACTTTCGGAAGTAATTGGTTATGCTCCCCGGCATATCCAGGCTATCGAAAACGAGGGACAGACACCCAGCGTGGATTTTCTGTTTCAGCTTGCCGAAATGTTTGACGTTTCTCTTGACCGGCACATATTCAAAGACAGAGATACCGTCAAAAGTTCCATACGGCGGCGCGTGGATACGCTGCTGGATGGGCTGGCTGACAAAGACCTTGTTATCGTTGAAGCGGTCATAAAGGGGATACATCAGGCAAGTGAAATGCAAGAGGTATAGTACAGCCCAATAAAAGCAGAGCCGATGATCTGGTGGTTGCTCACAAGTTCATCGGCTCTACATTTTCAACCTTTTCGGGTGCTTACATTAGCTATGTTTGGGAAGTTCAGTCTCCTGCTTTGCATATCTGTTGCACAAATTGTAAGGGTTACACCCAAGATGACGAATATCATTCTTGATGCAGCAAGCCAGCTTGGGATACAAAATGCTGGGTCTAATGTTCCAATGCTCAACGGGAATTGCGAGAAAAAACCACTTAAAGAAAAGGTGATTATATTGGGCAAGGGCAATACGGTCATCAAAATCACCACTGCCATAAGACCGTAAATCAGAACATGATTAAAACGGCTCAATATCAATCCTGCCCCCAGGCAAAAGACAATGGGCGGGATCAGGGTCAATAGAGCGGGTAAAATCAGTTCTCCATAATCCACCCACCCAAACAGCGACACATAGAATCCAACCGCCAGAACTGCGACACATAGGCAGAGGACAAGGGTAGCTGTCAGCACCGCTCCACACCGCAGAGCCGCATACCGCCGCTGCCTGATTGGGGTGGCTTGGGTCAAGGGCCGGAGCAGACGCTCCTCCTTGGAGAAGAAGAACGCAAGGAAAAACAATTCTCCCAGGCAGATCAGCGGCAGAGCTTGGCTGAGATAGTATCCAAAGCTCCATGGGGAAAAAGGCGCTGTGTGAGCCACGCCCCGGACCACAGAGCCAGTCAGTATCAGCCAGCCATATCCCAGGGACACCAGCAGAGTACCGAAGAACAGCTTGTTCCACAGCAAGCGCCGCAGCTCATATCGAAATATCTTATTCAAGGTTTAAGTCCTCCTCTGTCAGATGGCAGGCATCCAGAAATTCCTGATAGGTCAGATAGGGATATTCCGGGTTCAGCTCCCGGCCAAAGAGACCTTTCAAAATCTCGTCCATAGCCTCCTCACCGCCCACCAGTTGTTCAGCCTTCAAGATTTTCAAGGGCATTTCGTTATATTGCCGCATCCCTCGCAAGTTGTTGGTAATGTCAGCCTGATACTGCTCCGGCAAAGCTGACAGGTACTCCGGGTGGCGGACATAGAAATCCTTGTAGTAGTCGTCTGCGGCCTCCTGCCAAGTGTCCACAAAGCTGGTCTGGGCCTCACGTTCCCCATACAGCGCCTTTACAATGCGATAGGTGGTGTAGCAGGTCAGACCCTCGGCAGACCAAATGCCGTTCTCGTCCATGGGGTCAAACATATTCCCCAGGCCCCACCATTGATGGACAATTTCATGGATCGTCACCTGAGCGGAGGAGCCGCCTTTTGCGCCGTTGGACAGGTTTTCAGCGGTATAGTCCAGCTCGTCTGCAATGCTGGCGCCGTCTCCGGCATATCCGCCGCCGTCGCTTCGCCGCTCGATCAGGTTAAAGGTCCCATCTCCATAAAAAGACAACGGGCCGATATGTTCGGTACAGTATTCAATGGTCTGGCGGATGGATTCTGCGGCGTTCATAGCCTCCATGACGGGCTGATGCTTACGGCTGTAATAGAAATTAACAGTAATGTCTGCCGATTCCACCGGAATTTCCTCCCGGATATAATCCCCGGCATATATAATCATACGATAGCTATCCCGCTCCATGCGCCATGTTTTTGTGCTGTCCGAGTTTTCCCGCAGCAGCTCAGTGGAGCCAAGCCCAAACAAAATGGGGGTCATATGTCCGGGGAGGGTAATGTCCGTCACGTTGGGAAGGTGATCTCCCTGATACCACACGTTATAGGGACAGGGCGACAGCGCGTCGTTTTCTAGCTTCATATAGGTGCCGCTGATTTCCAGACTGCCCTGTTCAGCGGACACGATATTCCACTCCTGGGGAAAACCGCCATATTCCATGGTAAGCTCAATTTCCGGGGCGGCAGGGATGACCACAACGAACGCCTTTTCGTTGATTTCTTGCCTATCCTCCAAGGTAAACGGCACATCCGCGCCATTTGCTTGAATGGAGGAAATTTCATATCCCGGATTGATAAGGAAACGGACATTCTGTTCCTGACCGCTGGTATTTTGAAGCTGAAATTGGGCCTTCCCATATACACTGCCCGTTTTTGGATCAGGATGCACATCCGCATAACGGCCGGAACAGGTGACAGCCTCCATATATTCAGAGGCAAATACAAAATCATAATCCATATCCGGGCTGCTGTGATCGAGGAAGGGCTGGCCCATATAGAGCAGGCCGGAACAGGCTATCAATGCCGCCGCTATCGCCGGACGGTAAAATCGCCGGATATTATGAGCAAATGAGCCGAGCGGTCCCTTCCCGTATCGACGCACACAGAGATAGGACAACAGCCACAGTCCGGCCATTGCCAGCAGCCAGGTAAGGCGCACATAGGCCACCGAGCGAAAAATACGGTAATTGGAAAAATCATCGGAGACTGCCCAAACACAGGGATTCAGCCAGCAGAGCTGCCATTTCTCCTTCCAGACCGTCAGACTGAGGGCGGCAAAGGCGGCAAAGAGGGCCAGAGACAAATCAGCCCGCCGGGTGAATTGACAGGCGGCGGAGGCAAACAAAATCGCCAGAGGAATCGCTCCGTACATAAAAATCAGGTGTATCAGCAGATAGCTTTCCACATCAAAGACTGCACCCAGTTTCATTATGGCATACGGAAGCCAAGCCAACGTGGTAATGGCCTGGGCCAGAATGGAGACACACAGCAGCGCCCCCAGCCGGGTCAGGGCGGCGGTCATGGGAGACACCACCGCATGGGTCAAGGTTTCCATGCCGTCCCGCCGGAGCCTGTCCATGCTCCAGACAGTGAGAATCGCAAATACAACAGCCCCCAGAATACCGCCGGCCAGAGCCGGATTTGCAAGATACATCCCCTGCATGGTGGTGACATAGCCGCTGTCGCTGCTGGAATACAGAGGCCGGTAGACCGTCAGGCCGGCAACCGGAGAGAGGGCGGTCAAAAGAATCGCCAGCCAAGTAAGGCGGTTCTGGAGCAATCGGGTCAGCTCCAAACGAAATTGCCGCAGGGTGTTCATTGCATCGCCTCCCTGGAGATGAGATAAAGATAGGCATCCTCCAGCGCGGGCTCCACCTGTTCCACAAAATCAGGGAGTTTCTCCGCCACGGCGCGGCAGACGATACCCTGGGCCGTGTTGACACGGGAGGTAATATGCAGGCCCGCTTCCTGCCGCTGGTCTTTCTCCCGGAATACACCAACGTGACCCACAGCTCCAGCGATTAGTTCGGCAGGCGTACCAACAAAGCGGATACGGCCCTGGTGTATCACAATGAGCTGATTGCACACCGACTGAACATCCTCAATGATGTGGGTAGACAGAAACACCAGCCGGTCCTGGGCCATTTGGGAAAAGAGATTGCGGAAACTGATCCGCTCCTCCGGGTCAAGGCCCACAGTAGGCTCGTCAAAGATTAGGAAATGGGGATTGCCCAAGATGGCTTGTGCGATTCCCACCCGCTGGCGCTGTCCGCCGGATAGAGTACGGATTTTAGCTTTCTGCTTTTCCTCCAGATTGGTACTTTGGATAGCGGCGGCAATGGCCTCCTTGCTGTTGACGATTCCTTTCAGCGCCGCCATGTAGTCCAGGAACTGCCAGACCGTCAGCTCGTCAAACAGCCCAAAGGACTGCGGCAAATAGCCCAAGCGGGCTTTCAACAAGCGCTCCTGTTTCATCAAAGGTTTCCCGTCTACCGAGATCACTCCCTCCGTGGGGAGCAGGCCTGCCACCAGGAGCTTCATCAGGGTGGACTTTCCCGCTCCGTTCGGCCCCAGGAGGCCGATAAGATTTGGGCTGCTCAGGTTCAGATTGATTTCCCGCAAGGCGGTTTTACCTGATGGGTAGGTCATGGACAGATTTGAAATCTCCACATTCATCTGTGTTTCATCCTTTCTGCTTGAGATTGCAGTCAGGATAACAGAAGAATGTGGAGTTCGTTTGTGGTTAATATGTGGTTTGTGTGGAGTTTGGCAGAATCAGTGTCGCACAGACGCCTCTTTCAGAGTTTTGGATTTGACAGCTGCCCCCATGCTGCTCCGCTATTTTCTGAACAAGATAAAGCCCTAATCCACTTCCGCCTGTCTGACGGCTCCGGGATGGGTCGCTGCGAAAGAACGGCTCAAAAAGGTGCGGCAGCTGCTCCGGGGCAATATGCGCTCCATCGTTTTCTACATTCAAAATAATATTGTTGCCTTTCTTACGGGCGGAAATCCAAATCTTGATGCCCTCCGGCGAGTAGAGCGCGGCATTAGAGAGAAGATTGCCCAGGGCCTTTTTCAAGAGGGCCGGGTCTCCCGCACTCCAGATTTCCGGCGGTAAATCTGCGACAACCTCTTGTTCTTTCTGCCGAAAAAGTTCATCGTAATTTTGCAGACAGTTCCGAATCAGAGCAGTGAGTTCCACAGGAATCATAGACAGCTCCCCACCCCTTTCCATACGGGAGACAGTCAAAAGCTCCTGCACCAAGCTCTCCATCTGGTTCGCCACAGCCAAGCTGCGTGCCAGATATTTGTCCCGATCCGCATATACGCCAATTCCGTCCAACATCCCGCCCAGCTGACCCTTCATAACGGTGATGGGGGTCTTCAGCTCATGGGAAACCGCCGAGAAGAAATCCCGCTGGGCCTGCTCCAGCTGCTGTTCCCGCTCTACATCTTTTTGGAGGGCATCATTTGCGGCCTGGAGCTTCTGCATGGAACGGGATAGATGATCCGCCAGTTCGTCCAGATTATGGGCTAACGTACCGATTTCATCGGTACGCTTCTCTTTGCACCGCCAGCTGAAATCCAGTTCAGACAGCTTTTGGGAGATGCCGCTCAATCGCACAATGGGTCGTGTGATGAAGTGAGCGTAGAATAGGGAGGTAAGCACAGACACCAGCAGAATGGCCGCAGCCAGCCAGGGCCAGATATGTCCCAAGGCCTCCGCTGCCTGATTGACCACGCGAGTGCTGGCAAATACCAGCAGCTGACAGTTTTCAGAAGAATCCTTAAAAGAAAAATCGCTTCCAATACAATATACGATATAATCCGCGTTTTCGTTGTTGGGCCGAATGTCCTCACCTGACGAATGTGTTGGCAGCATTACCCATTGCCCATTTTCTCCTGTTGGCATGATGTCAGAGGGGTCAACGCCACCGACAACATTCCCCGCAGAATCCTGGATACTCACCGGGACGCCGTACTGGAAAGTGAACTGCGAGAGAAGCGGTCCGCAGTCCGCCAGTGTATATTCTTCTAACTGTTTTGCCAGTCGGTCAGCCTGGTCAGCCAGCAGACGCTCCTGATCTGCTGTGTAGGTCAGCGGCATAAGCTGGGCAATCAGGCCATAGGTCAAAGCACAGACTGCCGTCAGCAGCAGGCAGGTGACGAGGAAAATTTTTGTTGTCAGGCTATTTTTCAATTTCGTAATCAATGCGATAACCCACCCCTCTGATTGTTTCGATGTAATCCAGTCCCAACTTTTTTCGCAAATTTTTAATATGTGTATCGACAATTCTTTCATCACCGTAAAAGTCGTAGCTCCAAACACGATTCAAAAGCGTTTGCCTGGATAAAACACGTCCTTGGTTTTGAAGCAGGACTTTCAGCAGCTCAAATTCTCTTTGGGTCAAATCGACAAGTTGACCGGAAATATAGACCTTGTAGCCCTCCAAATCCAGGATCAAGGCTTTATAGGTTATCCGGTTGGAAATGCTGTCTCCCATCGCACGGCGCAGAACTGCGCCAATTTTGCGAAGCAAGACTGGCATGGAAAAGGGCTTTGGTATGTAATCGTCAATTCGCAGATCAAAACCTTTTAATTGATCTTCTTCGCTGTCGAGAGCTGTCAGCATGATGATTGGAATATCTGATTCCTCCCGAATGGCCTTGCATACTTCATAGCCATTTAAGCGGGGGAGCAAAATATCCAGCAGGATTAAATCGACGTTGGAACTGCGGAATACTTCGATAGCTTGTTCACCATCAAAGGCAGTCGCAACCTGATAACCCTCATTTTCCAAATAATTTTGTAAAAGCTCCCGGATGTCGTATTCATCCTCGACTACTAAAATTTTTGCCATGTGATTCACCTCACCGATGCGATTATAGCAGAGAATTATGAATTTTGTGTGGAGTTTCACTCTGTTACAAATTAATAATACTCCATTTTCCAAAGAGCGGCAAATGTACGTTCCGAAAATATGTACCCGCCGCCGAAGGGCTACTCCGCACAAGGACAACTACAAAACCACCGTTGAGAGCATTGGAAAAGCGATACCTAATCAATCATGGGGGCACTTTCTTGTGAAAGTGCCCCCATAGCATTGAACGGGCAATACAGTTGCCACCAAGATGTTATTTTTTCCCCATAACATCTTGACATGGGATTTGGATTGAGATATAATAGCAGACAATGTTAGAGGAGTTGTTTAAATTAGATTGTTATTTAATTGCCATGACAAGTTGGAGAGTGAACAATGAATCTTGGAACTGTTGCTGCCATTCGAAGCGGATTAGTCTTATCAAGAAAACTCTCTCGGGAGATATCATCATATCGCTACCCATTACTGAATCTGCGGGCTATTCACCCGGATGGATATATCCTGCCTGACAGTCTGGAAGTGTTTTACGCAACCGAACTACTCCGTCAGGAGTATTTAACGCAGCAAGGTGATATCATCATCCGGCTTAGTGTCCCTTATACTGCGATCCTGATCGATACAGACATGACAGGAATAGTAGTTTCCTCCAACTTTGCGATTATTCGTTTAAATCAGGAA
The DNA here is from genome assembly GCA_003612335.1 of bacterium 1xD42-67. GTDB lineage: Bacteria > Bacillota > Clostridia > Oscillospirales > Oscillospiraceae > Lawsonibacter. Next base: position 8,337 of record RAYO01000059.1, on the reverse strand, counting down.
TATATGCTACCTGAATACCTTCTCTGGCTCTTGAATACGCCGGACATCAAGAAAAAAATCTACGAAAGCAGCTCCAGCAATATGCTCAGCGCGGTAAGACCTACATTTTTTGCCGATCTGGAAATATTACCCCTCCCCCTTGCAGACCAAGAAAAAATAGCGAAGTTGAATCTACTTGCAAAGCAGGAAACACAGTTATTAAAAAAATTGGCCGATGAGAAAGAAAGATATTATGCCGCTGTGATAAATCACGCACAAAAAAATATGAGGAGAAAAACACCATGACGACCAGAAAAGATATTGAGCAGGTCCTGTGGAACGCCTGTGATAGTTTCCGCGGCAAGATTGATAGTTCTCGTTATAAAGACTATATTCTTTCCATGCTGTTTGTGAAATACCTCAGCGATGTTTCCAAAGAGAGGCGCGAAGGGTATATCAAACAGTATGACGGAGATATTCGCCGGGTAGAACGGGCCATGAGCCGGGAACGTTTCGCGATGGACGAGCAGTCCACATTTGATTTCCTTTACGCCAACCGGCACGATGCGGAAATCGGGCAGAGAATCAATGTGGCACTGAACCACATTGAGGAACACAACAGCGGGAAGCTGCGCAATGTGTTCCGCGCCATCGATTTTAACTCCCAGGTGGATTTTGGCGATCCCAAAGAGAAAAACGCAACCCTGCGGAATCTACTGGAGGACTTCAACTCCCTTGACCTGCGTCCCAGTCAGTTGGGTTCTGCCGATATCATCGGCGATGCCTACGAATACATGATCGCCATGTTTGCCTCGGATGCCGGGAAGAAGGGCGGTGAGTTCTTCACCCCCAGCCAGGTTTCCGAGCTGGTGGCCTCTCTGGTACAGCCCAAAGAAAACGACCGCATCTACGATCCCACCTGCGGCAGCGGCGGCCTGCTGCTGAAAGCGTATAAGAAGGTGCCCGGCGGGAAGGCGGCAATTTATGGCCAAGAAAAGAACCAACAGACCTGGGCGCTTTGCACCATGAATATGTTTTTGCACAGCGTGGACGATGCCCGGATCTGGCAGGGTGATACCCTCTCTAACCCGCAAAATATTGAGAACGATGCCCTGATGAAATTCCAGGTGGTGGTGGCAAATCCTCCGTTCAGCTTAGACAAGTGGGACAGTGGTTTCCTCTCAGAGGCGGAGGCAGACAGCAAGGGCAAAAAGAAAATGTCCGCCGAGCTGGACCCCTATCACCGCTTCGAATGGGGTGTGCCCCCCGCTTCCAAAGGCGATTATGCTTTTGTGTTGCATATGCTCTCCAGCCTGGATGCGGAAAACGGCCGCATGGCGGTAGTGCTGCCCCACGGTGTGCTGTTCCGCGGAGCCAGTGAGGGGAAGATCCGCCGCCAGCTGGTTGAAATGAATCTGCTGGACGCGGTCATCGGCCTGCCCGCCAACCTGTTCTACGGCACTGGCATCCCCGCGTGTATCCTGGTGTTCAAGAAGAACCGCCCCCGTCGGGATGTGCTGTTCATCGACGCCTCGGGCGATGGAAACTTTGAGAAGGGAAAAAACCAGAATATCCTCCGGGACTGTGACATTGACCGGATCGTCAGCACCTATGAGGCCAGGGAAACAGTGGACAAATATAGCCATGTGGCCTCTTTTGACGAAATCCGGGAGAATGACTTCAACCTGAATATCCCCCGGTATGTGGATACCTTTGAGGAAGAAGAACTGGTGGATATTGACGAGGTGAAGCGGAACATCGCCGGCATTGAGGTGGAACTTGCCGACGTGCAGGCACAGATGAAAAAGTATTTAGAAGAATTAGGGCTATAAAAAGGAGGACATCAAATATGGCTATTATTCCTGAACAGTTTATGAATGCAGTTGTAGCGATTGGAATTGAAAAATTTGATGCTGATGGTAAAAGAATTTGGATAGGAAGCGGTTTTATAGTAGAGAGAAAAGAATTGCAAAACAGCAATTTTTCAACTTACTACATAATAACAAATAAACATGTAATTGGAAATTTACGTCAGATTTTTATGCGTTTTAATTCACTTAGTGGTACCTTTGTAAAGGATTATAATATTAATCTGTACGACAACATGGGTCATCCACTGTTCTCCGCTCATCCAAATCAAAATACAGATATTATTGCGATTCAATTTACTCCCCAGGCATTAATAAGTGATATGTCGATTTGGAACGCATTTGAAATTAATACTCATACTCTTACATTAGAACAAATGCAGCGTACTGGTGTAGAAGAAGGAAGTCTTGTATATGCCCTTGGATTCCCAATGAATCTGGTATATGAAATTAAATCTCCCATTTGTAGGTTGGGATGTATTTCAAGAATTAGGGATGCGTTCTTATTGGCACAAAATACTCCAATTTTCCTTATTGACGCACAGACCTTTCCAGGAAACTCGGGCGGCCCAATCATTAGCCGTCCTGAACCGTTGTCAATTATGGGCACTCCGTCTAACAATTCATCAAATCTTATAGGTATCTTGAGTGCATACCTTCCCTACAAGGATGTGTTAATCAGCCAACAAACAGGTGAGGTACAAATGGTTCAAACAGAGAATAGCGGACTCACAGTAGTCCATCCTGTTGACCGAATCAAGGAAGTTGTTGAAATGGAATGGCGACGCAATGAGCAAATCAGATTATCTCAACAACCTCAAAAATTTCCATCACTCATAAAATCAGAAGGGGCTACGGTATGACACCAGAAATCAAAAACCGAATGGACCAAATTCGGCGGGGCAAAGTACCGAAGGGATACGAAAAGACAAAAGCAGGGATTCTCCCTGCTGATTGGAATGTGCATATGCTTGGAGATTGCCTTAGCCGTGTGGAGAGGCCAGTGGAGGTTAAATCAAACGAATTGTACACGCAAATCGGCATTCGCTCTCACGGGAAGGGGCTTTTTTATAAAGAACCTGTTACAGGCGCAGACCTGGGAAGTAAGTCCGTCTTTTGGATTGAGCCGGATTGCTTTATCCTAAATATCGTTTTTGCCTGGGAGCAGGCAATCGGGAAAACCACACAATCTGAAGTAGGAATGATTGGCTCCCATCGTTTTCCAATGTACCGTCCTGTAAACGATAGAGTTGTTATCGATTACCTGATTTCTTATTTTTTGACACAGCGAGGAAACGATATTCTGGAGGCAGCATCTCCCGGAGGTGCCGGGCGCAACAAAACTTTGGGACAGGACCGCTTTTTGAAGAGTAAAATTGTGTTGCCCCCCATTGACGAACAGAAAAAAATCGCCGAAATCCTTACCACTCAGGACAAGATTATTGAACTGAAACAAAAACTAATTGCTGAGAAGCAGCAGCAGAAAAAATATCTGATGCAACAGCTTTTGACGGGGAAGAAGCATCTGCCGGGGTTTAATAGGGGATGGAAAACAAAACTATTGAAGCAACTATCGGAAAAACAGAAAAAGAAAAACCCTGGTTTCCAATATAGTCTCGTTCTATCTAACAGCGCACAACATGGAATCGTATCACAAGACCAAGAATTTGATAAAGAGATAGCAAACGAGGAACGAATTGATGGATATTATATTGTTGTGCCGGGAGCATTTGTTTATAACCCCCGAATTTCAGTTACGGCCCCATGTGGGCCAATCAATGTAAATGAAACCGGGAAAATCGGTGTCATGTCGCCGCTTTATACGATATTCACTATTTTCTCCTCGGAAATCAACCAAGATTATCTGAAGTATTATTTTCAGTCGTCTTGTTGGCACAAGTATGTGAAGGGTGTTGCAAATTACGGAGCAAGGCACGATAGGATAAGTATCTCAGACGAAGACTTCTTTGCTATGCCTATTCCCCTACCACCAAACGAAGAACAAGCTGCCATTGCCAAAGTCCTCTCTACTGCCGACCGTGAACTTGACCTGCTCCGGCAGGACATCGAGCAGGAAAAACAAAAGAAAAAAGCCCTGATGCAGCTGTTGCTGACGGGGATCGTGAGGGTAAACGTATAAGGAGGCAAACCATGGACAGTTCCCTGTACTTAGAAAAAAACATCAGCCAGCGGCCGGCCATTGATCTGCTGCGGTCCATGGGTTATACCTACATATCCCCGGAGGACTGTGAGGCCCAGCGGGGCAGCCGATACCATGTGCTACTAAAAGACATCCTCCGGGGCCAGCTCCGGCGGCTCAACCGCTATGTCTTCGCGGGCGCGGAAAACGAATTTTCCGCCGCCAACATTGAGCGGGCTATGGAAGATCTGGACGAACCCCTCACCGACGGCCTGGTGCGTACCAGTGAAAAGATCTATGATGCCCTTCTATTGGGGAAAAGCTATCCGGAAACCGTGGGCGAGGGAAAACCCCTCAGCTTCAACCTGAAATACATCGACTGGGAGCACCCGGAGAATAACCTTTTCCATGTGACCGAGGAATTCGCGGTGGACAGCCGGGACAAGCTTCACAATGCCCGCCCGGATATCGTGCTGTTCATCAACGGTATCCCCTTCGCAGTGATTGAGTGCAAGGCCCCACAGGTCAGCGTGGAACAGGCCGTGGAACAGAATATCCGCAACCAGCAGAAGGAGTACATTCCACAACTCTACAAGTTTGCTCAGATTGTGATGGCGACCAATAAAAACGCTGTGAAGTATGCCACAACCGGAACACCCAAGAAGTTCTGGAATGTGTGGAAGGAACAGGACACCGCTTTTCTGAAGGATGCGCTGACCCGGTATGTGGCCGGCCGTACCCCCACCGAGCAGGATCGAAATTTGATTTCTCTGTTCAGTCGAGAACGTGTGGTGGAATTGATTCGGTACTTTGTGCTCTTTGACGCCAATGTGAAGAAAATCTGCCGGTATCAGCAATATTTCGCCATCAAAGAGATTATCAAAACGATTCAACAGCCAGACAAAAAGGGCAATCGTCAAAGCGGTGTCATCTGGCATACTCAGGGCAGTGGAAAGAGCCTGACCATGGTGATGCTGGCAAAGTATATCTTAATGGAGTTGTCCGACTGCACCCCGAGGGTGGTCATTGTCACTGATCGGAAAGAGTTGGATCGCCAGATTGCCGCCACCTTTACCCATACCCGTCTCAATCCGGCCAGGGCATCCAGCGGGCGGAATTTGGTGGAACTGCTGAACAGCGGCAAGGCAGATATAATTACTACCATCATCAACAAATTCAATACCGCCGAAAAAATGGAGCACAAAAATTTTTCACGGGATGTGTTCCTGCTGGTGGATGAGAGCCACCGTTCCAACCATGGCCTGCTGGCCACCCAAATGAGGGCGGTGTTCCCAAATGCCTGCTATATCGGCTTTACTGGAACGCCTTTGATGAAAAAAGAGAAAAATACCATGGCGAAGTTCGGAAAGCTGATCCACAAATATACCATCAAAGACGGTGTAGAGGACGGAGCCATTGTGCCGCTCATTTACGAAGGCCGCTTTGTGGAGCAGAATGTGGACGAGGCAAATATTGACCTCTGGTTCAAACAGACCACCAAACGGCTCACGGAAGCTCAGCGGGATGACCTTTCCCGGAAGTGGAGTAGCATTCGCCGTCTCACCTCCACCGACGCCCGGATCAAGCGGATTGCACTGGACATCAATGAACATTTCATCGAAGGGTATCAGAACACCGGCTTCAAGGCCATGCTGGCCACAAACTACAAGCGGGATGCAGTCCGCTATTTGGAGTGCTTTGAGCAGTTCGGCGATTTGACCTGTGCCGTGGTGATCTCGCCGCCCGATCTCCGGGAAGGCGTAGACGATGTAGATGAGGGGGCTGACGATAAGGTCATCGCCTACTGGAATAAAATGATGAACCGCTACGGTGACGCAGATGCCTATGAAGAGGCAATGAAGAGCCGGTTCTGCACAGGGGACATCGATATTCTCATCGTGTGCAGTAAGCTGCTTACCGGCTTTGATGCACCCATCTGCCAGGTGCTCTACATCGACAAAGAGTTGAAAGAGCATGGTCTGCTCCAGGCCATTGCCCGCACCAACCGTCTGTATGAGGGCAAGGACTATGGCCTCATTGTGGACTACCGTGGACTGATCGAAAAACTGGATACTGCCATGGATCTGTACAGCGGCGCTGGGTTAGAGAACTTTGACGGGGGAGACCTGAAGGGTGTTGTGGTGGATGTCCTGGTGTCTGTAGCTGGTCTGCGGGAAGCCTATACCCAGATGACGGAACTGTTTGCAGGCTTGAAAAATCCCCGTGACGCCGAAGAGGTGGAAGTATTTCTTGCTGACGATAAGAAGCGGGAGAACTTTTACCATCTTCTCTGTTCTTTTGGCAAGGCGTTGAATATAGTACTGAATGCGGAACAGGCGTATGCGGCCGTTCCAAAGGATGAATTAAAGCGGTATCAAAACACTTTTATCTTTTTCTCGAAAGTGCGCCGCAGTGTGAAAATCCGTTACTGTGATGCCATTGATAACCGGGAATATGAACCGCTGATGCAAAATCTTCTGGATACACACCTCTCGGTAGCTGGACTAAAGCAGATCACCAGCCCCATAGATATTCTGAATAAGGATGACTTTGAGCGGGAATTGGAGGAATTGGGATCTCTTCGGGCAAAAGCTGATGCTATTACCAGCAAGTTGACCCGCAGCATCAGCGAAAAGTATCAGGAGAATCCCGCCTATTATGACAGCTTCTCCAAGCGGATCAGGGAAGCGTTGGAGCAGTACAAGGAAAAGGTGATCTCCGAGGCGGAATATCTGGCGAAAATGCGTACCATCATGGAAGACTATCACGCTGGAAGGAGCACTGTGACCTACCCGGAATCCATTAAGAACAATGTCCACGCCCAGGCGTTTTACGGTGTTCTGTCAGCGGTGTTCGACGAAGCGAAGGAAGCGGAAGTTTCTCCTGATTTTGCTGCGGAGATTGCGGAAGAGATTACAAAAATTGTGGCTAACCACAGTCAAGTGGACTGGACCGACAACAAAACGATCCACGACCGAATCTCGCAGGATATTGATGACCTTTTTTATGACTATGAGAAAAAACGGGGATTAAAACTGTCTTTTGACACCATTGATAAGATCATTGAAAATGTGAAAACAGTGGCGCTTCGGAGGTTTTAACAGCAATGGCGCAAGAAAGAACGGTTTTATATGAAGGCAGCGAAATCCGCTATGTGCTGGAAGAAAAGCCGGTAAAGAACCTCAATTTGCGGATTCATAAAGATTGCAAAGTGTATGTCTCGGTAAGTCCGGATATCCCGGCAAAAAAAGTGGATGATTTTGTAATAAGTAAGGGAAACTATATTCGCTCAGCCCAGGGAAAATTTCTTGAAATGGCGCAGTATGCCCTTCAGCCCAGGCAGTATGTCAGCGGCGAGACGTTTTATCTGCTGGGCAGAGGAGTCCGCTTGAAAGTGGAGAAGAACGTCCAAGAAGAAATTTCCTCTGACGGGAGCTATTTGTATCTTTTTATCAAAGACCCCGATGACTTTGCCAAAAAGCAAAGAATGGTGACACGATATCTGGATGAACAATGCCGAATCATCTTTGGCGAAATCATTTCGGAAACCTACCCGGTATTTCAAAAATATGGGATACCAATGCCTATACTGCGTATCCGAAACATGGAGACCCGATGGGGTTCTTGTTTAGCGAAAAAAGGAATCATTACATTGAATAAGCGTCTTCTCGAAGTGCCAAGAAACTGCATCGAATATGTGGTGATGCACGAGTTCTGCCATTTTGCCCATCCAAATCACTCAAAACACTTTTATGATTTTCTGACAACACTGATGCCCGATTGGAGAGAACGAAAGAAAACCTTAGACAAAAGTGCAGTGTACTGGGTATAATGTATCGTCATATTCAGAGCAAATAAAGTTCTGCTTTCCAAATTTCCCCTTGACAGGGCTTCCTGCCAGAGTTACACTGGTAACACAGCGGCTCAATAGGCAAATTATTTTACTTTTGTATCATCATTAACAGGCTTTCCCGAAATGGATTGGATATCATTTATAGGCTTTTCGCTGTACCCCAGGCACGTTTGTGTCTGGGGTAAAAGTAAATGACCGTCCAATCCCGATACTTTTTCGGGGAAGCCTGCCATGATCTTAAGTTTGAGGGAGCGGGCCAAGGAAAGCAACACGACACAGCGCCGAGCGGGGTTGCCTGTCAGGAACCGGATTGGGTAGAACGGCAAGTCCCGGTGGAGGCTGCAAAAATAGACTTTCTGGTGATTTCATCAAAAAGTGAGGCTGCAGACATAGGGTTAGGCAACTGACTTAAACCGAACCCTAAACTGTACCCCAAGTCAAGGACAATTATAGGGTGTCACTCAGGGGCCTGGGGCGGTCTCACAAAGGGATCTGCG
>RAYO01000058.1 GCA_003612335.1 bacterium 1xD42-67 | reverse complement strand
ACCCCCTCGTTTCTGCTGGGGTCATTATAACATGGCGTCCACTATTATGCAATTTTTAGATTTTATGGACCACTAGCATTAAAATTCGATATTAGAGAGGAAATATATGGAAAAGTTAGTAAACTGTGAGTTTTGTGTTGAGATTTCCAGCATTGATAAAATATGCGGTGGAAATCAATTCTATGAAGTGTTTTTTACCGATATGAGCGGAACAAAGCACAAATTGACATTTGATTTTGTGTGGGACATTAGATGTTCGATAGAAAATGCCTACATTTCGCGCTCGACAAAATTTAGTCATTGTGAAGAAAAGGAGAGCAGTATTCTTTTAGTTCAAGATTCAGATTATTTGAGATATTTTGAAGAGCAAGTATCTGGAACACGACCCACAGATGAAATCAAAGATTACATTCTATTCGACCAGATTGATACCGTTGTTGAATTGCTAACGACGGGACTTCCAATACTTACACCAATAGATGAATAATAGCTCCTATATTTCATTTGTTAGATATATACGGAAGTATGTTGTTTGCAACATGACTGGTCTGCCATGACTACTTTCGCTCTGGCAGGCGCTTCAGAAAAGCTGTGGTTACCCAGTATTGCTAGGGGCCCCTTTGTTGTTTAACCCTCCAAAACTAAGATTTACAGTTGCATAGAGAAAGTAGCAGAATAGCTTTTATTCCAGTTCTGGTGGAAGATAGCACCAAGAGTGGCGGTTAGACCCATCTACGCTATGTCGGTAGTAGGTGCCGTGTGTTTACATTGAAGGTTTTTCCTGCCCAGAGCGTTCATTGCGGCGACGCCTATCTCAAGTGGCCGGTAGCAAGGTGCTTAATAAAGCACATATTCACAATTGCTTTACCGGGCTGGGTGGAGGAGTAGATAATCCTCTCCCGGCCCGGTATCAGATTGGAGGTAATGGCCCTTTTTGAATAGAGCGAGAAAAGCACTGATGGAGGGATTTATTGAGTATCCGTACCATTGCTTTTTGGTACCGCTTTGCATACAATGGAGTTGCCGTTTACCACAATAGAATCAAGGAAAGGAAGATTCTCATGTTGTTAGAACTGCTTTCCGAGTTGTTTCGCCCGCCATATGATGTGTACCAGGTAATAATGATCGCCTTGATTCTATGGCTTGGGGTATACACGGTTGTAATGGTTTCATCTGGTTTCCACCGCCCGTTATTCAATCGCGAAGTCAAACGCTTTTTTGCCGAACACAAGGTAAAAACCGGAATGGTAATACGGTATGAAATTATTGATGGCGAGACATATACCACCGTATCACCAGCGATACCAGGCCTGTCCTCTATTCTCGTGCCTAGGGTACATCAAACTCCAGACCAGTTTGCGATTGTTTTAGAGTGCCGCGATGCAGGTGTGCGCTTTTACGCAAAATACAAAATTCCATCCAGCGATTATAAGGAGCATAAAAAAGGAGCGACTGTCCGCATCGAGGACGGTTGGACTCCAATAGGCTTTCAGGTGCTCTGATAAGAAAATGGGCACAGCATTGCAGTGGTATGTGACAAGCCCTCAACCCCAACGAACGCAAGCGGCTGTTGTATGGGATTGGGGGCATTGTCTTTCTTGACTTCGCATCCGCAGATGAATCGCCAGAGGGTGCAAGCTTACTACAGAGTGTATGGGATATTGATGCCGTATCTCTACCACCAGCTCTTATGCTGCCCAACGCACTGGCTCGACGGTTGGAAGTTGCATCCCAATACAGAGACTCCAGGACAGCTCTCAATTGTATCCAGCAGTTCATTGCGCGCTGCGGAAAGGTGTATCAAATTGTAAGACTCAAAACACCCGACCAAGGTCCCATCATACCAAGGAATCGCTAAATCCCAATAGGTATCCGGATGCACACCAGTAAAGCAATTCTGAAAAGTCTCCTTCATCTGCTGGTATGTAAGTCCCCTCAGCGGCTTCTGATAGAGCAAATACCGCCGATTATCTGTGATGATCGCCTCCGACATATCATCCACCAGATACATGTGGCTGAACCCGCTATCCCCCACGCTGTACCGGTTTGTTATGGCTGCCTTGTGCCAGACGAAGATTTCGTCCAGGGGCTGGAACTCCTTGTCCAGCTTCAGCTTCCGGTTCCCGCGCCAGGTATAGCACTTCGGCCGGAAGAACCGTTTCAGCTCTGGAAGCCGCTCCAGGAAAAAGCCCTTGGTCACCCAGTATTGCTGGAAGCCCTCTTCATTGTTTGATCCGCCAAAACCGAGGTCGCTAGTTGCATAGAGGAAGTAGCGGAACAGCTTTTCATCCAGCTCCGGCATCAAGTAGTACCAGGAGCGGAGATACGTCCCATCGGCACCGCGCCGGTAGTAGGTGCAGTGCGGTTTCACCGCAGGCTGCTCCTGCCCGGAGTGTTCCACGACGGCAACCTCCACCTCCTCTCCCCTGTAGTGGCCGGCGGCCAGTCGCTCATTTGGGCCTGATTTCACCACCGTTGTCAGCGCCCCGCTCTCCAGCTCACACTCATAGCACTCATACTGGGTCGTGATCAGGAGCAGGTTCCCATCTTCATGGAAACACATATTTGCAATCGTCTCACCGGGCCGGGTAGAGGAGTAGATCATCCTCTCCCGGCTCGTTGTTACGTCCAGCAGAATAACCTTTTCGTGGTCGGGCCGGGCAAAGCCCAAGGCCAGGGTATTGTGGGCATCATCGTAGCTGGCCACGTCGATCAGGTACTCAGGGTCATGAAAGCAGAATTGTGCGTACAGCTTGGCGGGCGATCCCCGGAAGACGGAGACCCCGTTATGCCGGTGGACGAGGATGGCCAGGTCCTTGGCTGTATTGGTAAAGAACGCAGTGCAGTTGTAATAGACGCAGTTGTATTTCCGAACCAGGGCATCGTTTTCCGTGTCCCACTCATAGGTGTTGGTGTCATTGCCCACAATGAACCGGTTGAGCGTGGGGGCCACGGCGGTCTTGAACTGCAGCTCGCCGCTCAGGTCTGAGTTTGGGAGCAGTTTTTCCACGCCCTCTATTGAGTAGGTCATCAGGATCTTCCCGTTTCCGTTTGCGTCGATCACCGCATCAAAACACACGTTGGGGTACATGACGTAATACTCGTTCGGGTGCTCCGGGTGGGGATGGATCTCTGTCGGCGGGGTGTCGCTTTGCTCCGTCAGCTCCTCCAGGATCGTGTCTCGCTGCTGGGTTATACAGTCGAACCGCTCAATATGGTGCCCATCATAGTTATACAGCAGGAAGCACTTAGTGTTGTAGTCGTATGCGACAGTCGGCGCCACGCCTGGTTCACCGCTGTATGAGTATAGCGTGCGCATTTCGCCCGTTGTGAGTATAAGGGCGCAAAGCGAGCATGGGATGCCGTCCGGGAACTCCTCTTCATCATCTTCATCGTCGCTGTAATCACTGCTGTCATCGTTGTCCCAGGTCTCCATCAGGGCCGCGTCCGTCTCATAGGTATTGTACTCCGCAGTATAGGCGAAGACAGGCGAGTCTGCGGAATCAGCATACAGTTCGCTCTGCTTATAGAGGTCGAAGGTGCCGCTGTGGAGCTGCGCCCCAGTCTCGATATCCATACAGTAGACCATCGTATGGTCGCAGAGCAGCAGGAGGCTGCGGGAGTCCCGGGTAAACTCAAAGTAGTTGAGCGCATTGTGCGTACCTGACGGTGCAATCCGCTTCGGCGGCAGATCGGGAGCGGCCAGGTCGAACAAGTTCACATAGAGATGGATGCCGTCAGCACAGGACTCCTGGACCTTGGCCGCCAGCCAGCGCCCGTCGTGGGACACCTTCATGAACCCCTTGCTGGAGAAGTCGGAAATACCCAGAGGGTCCGCAGAGCGTAGCTCAAACTCCAGCTTGCCGGACAGCATATCCCAGCACTTGATCACTCCATCATTGTCGATGGTGAAGCACTGTTTCCCATGATAGCGGTACTCCATGATGTAGTCCTGATGATCCTCGGGCTGGAAGTTCTCCTTAGTCAGGATAGACCGGCTGAAATCAGCGGCCAGGATCCTGGTCTCCCCTCTCCTGCTGCAATTGATATTGAAGAAGCAGCACTTGCGCAGGTCCAGGCCGCTCAGGTCCATCCCGGAATACTCCTTCCGCCCGAACAGAACGGCGGATAGAATGTTGGGGAGCACATATCGTGTCTCAATGTCCGCCTGCCGCAGTTTACGGCAATAGTCGATGGCGTTGGTCAGTACCCGGGCCTCGTCATGCTCCGGCTGCGGTAGATACCAGTTCAGCGCCTTTTCATTCAGTTTGGGCTTATTTCTGTGCTCCATCAGTATTTCGCTGATGAACTGCACCTTCTGGGTCTGCCAATACCGCATGTCCAAAAAGCGCCGGAAGCTACACGACGCTGTGGTTTCTTGGCCTGGGCCGGAAAATGCCTCCGGCATCACACACTGCAGCATAGACAGCAGGCCCACATCCCACATGGCGGAGAAGTAGTCCCGGAAATGGTGGTGGCAGAAGGCGTACCGGACCCGGTCCGCAAAGTCCCCTTCATTAAGCTGGTACTGATAGACGATGCCAAGGTAGTCATATGCGCAGGCCAGGATGGCGCTGGTATCCAGCCCTCTCCCCTGCTCATAAAATGACTCCGCCGCTGCCCGCAGCGACGCCCCACTGTACTGGAAGTCCGGGAATGGATTCGTCCCACTACTGGCAAATATCGCCTGGATGTGCTGCATGGCCTCAGAGATCACTGTCCGGAGCTTCTGCTCGTTCATGAAGAAGACGTCGCTGTTTTCAAAGGACCAGCCGATGTATGGGACCACGAAGTCCAGGACAAGCGCAATTTGCGGCTCCGTCAGCTTGCTGCTTCTCGCCTCAGACATCCGGGCGCGGGCATTATAAAAGGCGGAGTTTTTGTGGAAGAAGCAGTACAGGATCTCACCTGCCGTCTGAGGCAGGAAACTGTCCTGTGTTTGCTCCGCCGAGAACATGCAGAGGTAGAGGGGGATCCTCAAGCATCGCATCAGGGAATCGCAGCGTTTTACTTCCCCAATCACCGGCTGCGGGATACCGCACTTCTCCAGGTGTGCGAGGATCTCAGTCTCCTCCAGGCCGACCAGGCGGATGTTCTTAAATGCGGAGGCATAATAGGCCGCCTGTGTCTCCCGGCTGGTGGTGATGATCCGGACATTGGCGTATGTGTGCAGCACGGATATCTCGTTGCTCAGATCGGCACGGATGGTTCCGCCGGCCCGCACCTCGTTGAACCCGTCCAGCAGAAGCAGGTACTGCGGCCTCCCGTCGCTGGGGATTCGCTGGAACTCCTTCTCAACCGCCTCAAGGGTCTGCTGGGATACCGAGTCCAGTGTGGCATGATTCTCCCATATCTGGCCAATGTACCGTGTGATGAAGTTGGTTTTCCCCAGTGCGCCGTCATACCAGTCCCGGATATGGTCCGGGCAGCGGTTGAGCTCAATGAAGAATGGGACAGGCCGATTCCCCATGTAGCGCCGCGCACTGCCATCCGGCGCAAGAAACGCATCCTCCATCAGATGCTGGAGGAATGTCGTCTTCCCTATCCCGCCGTCCCCGACAATGGCAATATCAGCATTGGACTGTGCACAGAGCTCCGCCAGCGGCGCGACCGTCCCATCCTCCGTTTTACCGATGGATTGGAAGCGGCCGTCCGCGACATACCCTTGCGGCAGCAGTCGCTCTATGATATTCAGATTGTAAAAGCGGCCGCCTTCCCTGTGGGAGGCGGAATAATTTAGCTGCGCGGCGGTCCAGAGCTCATTCTTCAGGATCAATGCCTCAGCCGGGGTATCAAGGCCCATATATACTACACTGAGCGTAGACAGGTCTTGGACCTTCGGGGATTTCTTTTTGAGTTGTGAGGTGTTATAGCTACCGCACACAATACAGGCAGCTATAAAGCGTGATAGTTCGGCAGCTTGTGCAGGGTCACAGGCTGCCATTATTTTTTTGATATTGGACTGACTGGTATATGGGCAGTCGGTAAGCAGCTTGGCCAGTTGCCCATGGAGGCCACTGTGGTTGCCGATGACAGTGAGGAGGTTAGTCTGGATATTGCCGCACAGGCGTCGAAATCCATCCGGCCCACACAGTTCACGCATGAGAGCACTGTTCAGGGGGCGGGAGCCGGAGAAGATCTGCTTGACAATATCCTCCAGCCCAAAACTCGTTTCATCTAAAATGCCCTGGAACAGCTTTTCGTACAGGTCTGTCCTGCGGTAGCCCAAAGGGTCCGTCTGGGCCGCTAAAATTTTGAAGACATCAGCAAGCAGCATAACTCCACCTCATTGTCACTTAAATGTCCCTGCTCCTGTTACTGCAAATCGCGTCGCGATACTGTAAGATCATTTACAGATTGAGCGCTCAATGCAATAGTAACACACCACCCTCCCATTTACAAACCATAAATATTTGTACTTGGATGATGTAGCGAGGAGGCAAGGACATGAGTGATTTTGGGAACCTGGTGCTTTCGTGGGGAAAGGCATTTGCAGATTGGTATTGGGGCGGAGGCGATAGTCTGCTCTCTTCCCTGGCCGTGTTTGTGGTGATGGCCCATATTACGGACGGCATGTGCGCGATAGTTGATCACAGACCGCTCAGCAGGGCCTGGGCCCAGGATACATTCAAGCCCATCCTGATTTTTATCCTGGTTGGGGTTGGAAATGTTCTTGATTCCAATGTTCTGACAAGTACGCCTGCCCTGCGCATGGCTGTCATCCTCTATTATCTTTCGGTTGAAGGGTTGATCATCCTCGAAAACGCAGTACATGTAGGACTCCCTGTGCCGGAAAAATTGAGAGAGGTGTTGGAACAGCTGCGCCGGGACCGGATAGACGGCAAATAGCATAAAAGAAATTTCAGTAAAAATATTTGTCCCCAAATCGACTTGTTACGACATATATTTTATATGGGGGAAAGTTATATGCCCAGGCATATGCCCCATACATCAGGTGGCTCCTGTAACAACGAGCAGCGATGCGGAGGCACATCACCTCAAGTGCAATCTGTTTCGATGGCAGGCCACTGTACAGCACATCATGACCGGGCAAATAAAGTTTTATGATTACGCAGGCTGCTCCTGGCCGCTGGCTATATACCGGGAGCAGCAGATCACAAAGGAGAAGTGATAGAATATGGGTAATTGCAAGGGCTCCGAATGGAACAGGTGGGATTTACACGTCCACACAGCGTCTTCTTACGATTACAAGTACAAAGGTCCCGACGCGGATGAACTGCTATGCACGGCGCTCAGGAGCAACGGTATCAAGGCCGCCGCAATCACAGACCACTTTTTGATTGACAAGCAGAGGATCGAAAGCCTGCGCTCAAAGGCCCCGGACATTGTGTTCTTTCCCGGTGTTGAACTCCGGACGGACAAGGGGGCGAACAATCTGCATGTGATCCTGATCTTCTCGGATCAGTCTGACCTTGATGACCTGTCGAATGACTTTGACGCCATTATGATTAGAAGCAAGGCGAAAGCACCGGACTCAAAAGAGACGATATACTGGTCTTTTGAAGATATAGTGGAATTTGCCAAAGCACATAATGCCCTGCTTACCATCCACGCCGGTCATAAGACCAATGGTATTGATAAAGAAATTTCGAATGCGCTGCCAGTCAAGGAGGCAATCAAAGAAGACATCGCCGAGTCGGTAGACTTCTTTGAGGTCGGACAGAAGCGAGACATCGACGATTACGACGAGCATGTATTCAAATTTATTAAGAGGAAGCCGCTGGTCATGTGTTCGGATTGCCACGATCCAAACCAATATAATCCCAAAGAAGCCTTATGGATCAAAGCGGATCGCACCTTCGCCGGTTTGAGACAGTGCCTGTATCAGCCGAAAGAGCGTGTATATATCGGGGTGATCCCCCCTATGCTTGACCGCCTGCAAAAGGATAAGCAGGCTAATATTGAGAAGATCGCGGTGGCGCCAAGCGAACACTTCACTGGCGGGACTAAGCCGTGGTTTGACATAAGCCTGCCGCTGAATCCGGGGATGGTTGTAGTCATTGGCAACAAGGGCAGCGGGAAGAGCGCATTTTCGGATATTGTCGGGCTCCTTTGCAAGTGCCATACAATGCAGTACGCATCATTCCTGAACCCAACCAGATTCAGAAAGCCGCCTAAAAACTTTGCCAACGACTACGAGGCAACTATAACATGGGCGGATGGTGTAACACGAAGCGCCTTGCTGAGTGATGCAGAGGCTGGAACAACCGTAGAAGATGCCCAGTACCTCCCTCAAAAATATATCGAAGAAGTCTGTAATGATATAGAGAAGGTCTTCCAGCGGGAGATCGACCAAGTCATTTTCTCTTATGTTGACCGCTCAGAGCGCGGAGACGCCCATAATCTTTATGAACTGGTTCAGCAGAGGGCAAGGCCCATAGAGAGCAGCATAGAGGCTGGACAGGCGGCCTTGAAAGAGCTGAATGGTCAGATCATCAGGCTGGAGACCAAAAAGGCCACATCCTATAAGACTGCAATAGCAGACGACCTGAATAAATCCAAGGAAACCTTATCTCGGCATGATAAATCCAAGCCTGCCGAGGTGAAACAGCCCGCAGCCAAGGATGCCGATATGGAGTACCAAACAAAACTCGCTGAGATAAACCAGAGGATACAAGGTAAGCGGCAGGAAATTGACGACATCAACGCCGAGATTACGAATAAAAACACTTTTATCAATGAGGCCAATGCCCTGATCGGTCAGATCAGGCTCTTTGAAACCAGGTTCAGCGAGGTCAGCGATGCTGTTGCCGATTTTGCTAAGCAGTATGGCCTGGATGCAACGGAGTGTACGGTCACTGCTGTATCACCCAGAGAATACCTTGAAGGTTTAGTGATCCAAGCCTTGGAGGATAAGGAGGCGCTTCAGGACCGCATCAACGCCCCTGAAATAGGTTTGGCTGCGGAACTCCAGGAACTTGAACGGCAGAAAGGCGAGCTGATTTCTTCTGCTGACAACGAAGAAAAGCGATACCAGAAATACTTGTCCGATCTGGAGGAGTGGAACAGAAAACGCACTGAGATTATTGGTGCCGCTGATATAGATGATACCCTGGACTATTATCAGAGCGAGCTGGACTATCTCACAGACCGCCTTGAAGGCGAATATTCGCAGGCGCTCGCAAAGCGTGACGAATTGGTGCAGCAACTGTACCGTGATAAGTATAGGCTGGTTGATATATACCAAGGTATATACACGCCCGTACAGGATGAGATAACTAGGCTTCTGGGGAGCTTTGAGGACAGTATTTCTTTCCAGGCTGAGATGTTCATGAAGAACACGAATATTGCCAACGATACTTTGCGGTATATCGACCAACGGTTCAAAGGGAAGTTCGGCCGTTCTGTGGGGGATGGGTACAGAGAGTTTGAACAAATCGTACGAAGCACTGATTTTAATGATGTGGATAGCGTTCTTTCATTCGTCCACCAGATTGCGAAAGCGACCACCGAGGACTTTGACATCGCAGGTCAGAAAGTGGTTAACCGTCAGGGCTTTTACGATCTGATTTTTGGCCTTGACTATATCGACGTCAATTTCAAGCTCAAAATGGGAGGGCGCGATTTGACCGAGCTCTCCCCAGGTGAACGCGGGATCGTGCTCCTCATATTTTATCTCGCGCTCAGCAAGGAGAGTAAGCCCATTATCATTGATCAGCCGGAGGATAATTTGGATAACCAATCTGTCTTCAGCAAATTGGTGCCCTGCATTTGCAGGGCCAAACAGCGCCGGCAGGTGATTGTTGTTACACATAATCCTAACATCGCTGTGGCCTGTGATGCGGAACAGATCATCTACTGCGAGATGAATAAAGAGACCTACCAAATCCAATACCATTCTGGCTCTATTGAGAATCCTGAAATCAGGGATCATATCGTTGATGTTTTGGAGGGCACTATGCCGGCGTTTGATTTACGGCGGCAGAAATACAACTAGGCCAGGCCGTCATAAGTTTGGGAGATTGGATTGTTGAGTTGTTAGAAGGCGTCTCTTGTATGCCAGGGCAGAAACTGACCACCACATTCGGCATATTATAGTAAGGCTTGGGAAGCGCCACCCGCGTTGCTGTGGTGATGACGTTGGGATAGTCACAGGTTACACACAGGGAAAAATGCAGTCAACAACGAGCCCTATGTCGAAGGAGCCGCCATATTGGCGACTCCTTTGTGCTTCTAAAGAACGGCGTCCGACTAACAATGATGGTATCCAGCGATTGTCCAAACGGTTAGATACAGAACTTGACCATCTACCGCTTCCTTTGGATTCCATCTTCATTACAGTGTGTGCCTGAGTTTAAATAGATTTTATACAAAGTATCCGCGGAGTAAAGGCATTGGTAGCGATAATCGCACTTGGCCAGGATCCAGGCGAGTTCCAAGTCGGTCTCCCAGATCAGGCGGTAGCTCTTTCTCCGGCCAATATGTCTGCTGTTGATGGTGTATAGCGTGAAGTCTTCGCCGATGCTGCGGAGTTCAAGAAGTGTTTCCAGTGCCAGCAGCCCGAAAGGGGTCGTATAATCGGCTATGAATGTGTTGATACCGTGTTTCTGTGCCCAGATGTAGCTCATGCGTATATAGGCACGATAACGCCGGGCGGTCAAGAAATTGCAGCGGCGGCTATGGTGCCCACTGGAAAAGAGCATAGTATCTTGTGGGACCAAAACTGGCTCAGAACTCATATATTCTTCATACTCGGCCACCGTTTCCGCTGCCAATTGCTGAAGTTCTTCCGATACTTCCATATTTTCAAATGCAGCGATCTGGGCGTCTATTTTCTTCCTATACCGGGGTGAATGCTCTGTCCAGAATATACTCAGTTTGGAGCAGGACTTATGAGCCCAAAACTTTAGCCGCGTTATTTGCTGTACCATTATGCACCTTAAACCTTTCTTCACAAATTTTTTGGTTGCCAAACAGGACTGCCGCATCTTCCAAGTGGATGGGGCGGTCCTTTTTTCGATGTAGGGGTGACGAGTCCTTAGCACATCACTTTTACAATGGCGGATAATTGCCGATGACGCATGTACCAGCTCAGCTGACACAGCCCCATTGGGCGATACGACTGGCACGCGCATCATAAGCGATTCTACCTGGCCCTCCTATTATACACGCTATGGCTAATTTTTTCTATCTATGGCCGATGTATTTTTTACGCTATAGCAAGTACAATATCAAGCTATAGGAGGTGGGATTGATGGATAATCTTTTAAAAGAGATGGGGAAACGAATCTCAACACGTAGAAAAGAGCTCCGGCTGACACAAGAGGAATTGGCAGAGAAAGCGGGGGTGACAAGCCAGACCATTTCCACCGCTGAGACAGGAGTCAAGGCTCTACGCCCCTGGAATATTGTAAAGCTGTGCGAGACATTAGAAATCAGCGCGGACTATCTGCTGTTTGGGAAAGTATCTGACATGGATTTGGGAATAATGATGAAAAATATCTCTGGACTCCCTTCCGAACAGTACCGATACCTGGAAAGTATTGTGAATAGCTTCCTTGCCGCCGTTAAGGTCGTAAACAATAGCAAAGATGATAGTAAAACGGACCAAACTCAGTGAAAAAGGCAGCGGCCACCCGAAATATGGGTGGCCACACTGATACAGCGAGAAAAAACATGTCGAATATACAGATTCTTCCTACCAAAATGCGCATTTCTATGATATACTAACATTGAAAAGTTGCAGCGTAGAGGGAGGAGGTGGTTTCAGGTGAGTGATCCAGTCGGGTTTAGCGCAAATGCGCTTACCATTATTTCGATGTTTAAGGACCCAAAAGAGTTGGTAGATGCGTTTATGCGCCTAAATAAGCGCCAAAAAATCCTGGCAGTTGCTCTCTTGACCGCAATAGCGGGCGCCGCCCTGCTGGTATGGGCCTGCCTTACCGGAGCATTTACTCCCACGATTACCCAGGTGATGCTCAGTGATGGCTCCCTGAACATGACCACTGGGGATGTTGGGGCGCTGTCCGCAACGGTTTTGTATTCTGACAACACGGAAGGCGGCGAGGTGTTCTGGGCATCCAGCAATAAAGCGGTTGTCCAGGTCGATGATAATGGCCAGCTTACTGCTGTGTCTGCGGGCAGCGCTACAATCACCGCCCAGGCGTCAAATCGTAAGTCCACAATGAGCGCAGAATGTATCATCACCGTTGTGGACCCGCTGAATGGGTACTCCATCTCGGTTCAACGCACAGCGGTGGAGAATTATGCCTATATCTATGTTCAGCCGGAGGATGACGACGTTTCACAGATTACAATCTATGCGAAATCCCCTTCCGGCGTAGTACACACCCCACCCATTGACAGAAACAACCTATATCACTTTTATACAGAGACAGGTACTTGGACAGTCTATGCCGCATTAAAAAGTCAGCGCGGCACTTATGAAGCGAGCAAACCTGAAGATTTTGTAGCCATCGAGATAAACGATATTTCTCCTGATGAAACGGACGCGTTTCTCGCAGGCCTACCAGTTTGGTAGGTCTGGATAAACTGGCCTATACAGGACAAGATATAAACCAATCTAAAAAGCTTTAAGCCTGCGGCTGTGCGAGAGGTATGGAGCAGGTATTGTGCGGGCGGGTCTCACTGCAGAGACTGTATAATGAGGCCGCTTATAAGCGGCCTCCCGCAGCGGTACCGCTGCGGGAGTATGAAGAATCATGGGCAACGATCATATCTCCGGGCGCTAGCAATCCTAAAAGAATCCAATGGGCAACAGCGTATCCAGGCGGCCGATAGCAGAATAACAGCCGTCTCTAGCACAGTGACCATAGATTGAAAGCGGGGTGATTGATGCATGATTATCTATTTGCAGGCGATAGAGGATCCCGAGGATAGAACAAAATTTGAACAGCTCTACGAGCACCATCGGGCATATATGCTCAAAATTGCAAATAAAATTTTGGAAAACGAATTTGACGCGGAAGATGCGGTACATAATGCCTTTGTCAGTATTTCCGAACATATGGAGAAGGTCTACGATCCATTGAGCCATACAACGAAAGGCTATGTCACGATTATTGTAGAACGGAAAGCGATTGATATTTATCGAATGCGCAAGCGTTTCGTGAGTTTGGAAAGCATCGAAAATGAGGTTGGGCTTTCTTTTCCCCCACCCGAAGACGATGATGTAGCACGGTGCCTTTTAAAGCTTTCGCCGAGATACCGGCATGTCATCATGTTGAAATACCATTATGGGTACACTACAGACGAAATTGCCAATATATTTGGCATGAAACCTGCTGCAGTCAGGAAATTGGATCAGTGGGCGAAGGCCAAGCTGGAGGAAATATGCCGAGAGGAGGGCGTTTATGATCTCTGATGAACGGCTGCGCAAAGCTGCCCAGAAGGCCGAAGAGAGCCTGCTCGCCAGTCTCCCGGATCCGGAAGACTGTGAGGCTACATTCTCTCCGAAGTTTGAGCGCAAAATGGAAAAGTTGATTCGCCGTACAAAACATCCAATCAGACATCGGATCATGAAGGCCGTGGCGTGCTTCCTTTTGGTTGTTCTGGTTGGTGGAGGTAGTGTACTGACATTTAGTGTAGAGGCGCGAGCGGCGTTTATAGGATGGGTTAGAGAAATACGTGATAACTATTTTGTATATTGGTATACTGGAGAATCAAAAAACACATTGGAAGAGGGAGCCATCTATCAGCTTACATGGATTCCTGAAGGATATCAAGA
This sequence comes from bacterium 1xD42-67, assembly GCA_003612335.1. Lineage (GTDB taxonomy): Bacteria > Bacillota > Clostridia > Oscillospirales > Oscillospiraceae > Lawsonibacter. Next base: position 4,358 of record RAYO01000058.1, on the reverse strand, counting down.
AGTCTCTGCTCCAGTTCCTGGCGCTTTTGTTAATACTATCTTCAAAAATGAAGCGGGAATGATAGCCGTATTTTTCTATACGACTGACCCTGTTGCCGCTGAAGTATATATTGACAAAGAATATGCCGATGTTTACCCTGTGCAAATAGGAACAAATTCTGCGCTCCTTTATGCTGATCAACGTGAAGGAAAAGCAAACGTAATTGTGTGGACAGATGAAGAAAGCGGTATTGTGTTTTTAATCAATGGCCTTTTTGATAAAGATGAGCTCGTGCAAATGGCGGAAAGTATTCAAAAGAAAATTTCGTAATAATAAATTTATTTTAGGTGTCCACAATTGGCTATCTGTTTCGTTATATAGTATAGAGGAGGTGATACAAAAATGAAAAAATGTATAGTTGCATTATCTGTAGTATTAATGATGGTGCTTTCTGTTCCAGCCAATGCGGTAGATTTTCGATTAGGACTTAAGGTTCCTAGTCTTACATTTGAAGATACCACCGCAACTTGTAAAGTACTCATTACTTCAGAAAACGAAAGCGACGATATTTCTGCTACGATAACACTTTGGAACGGCAGCAGATGTATTAGGACTTGGGATGCAAAAGATTCTGGTGTGCTGGACTTTAGCCAAACAGCTACTGTTGTCAAGGGTGGGACATATACCTTAAATGTGGATGCCATAATCAATGGTGAACCGCAGGAAGCATTTTCTATTACTCGCACATGCCCAAAATAAGTCGATTATTGGGCTACGATTCCGAACTGGGGTAAGCGATGACGCTTGCCCCAGTTTTTATAAAAAGTCAAAAATAGTGTCCCAATTTACCAGTCTTAAACGTTATATATAGTGAACAGGAATTTGGGTAACTAAGCTACATGATCAAAAGCGGATGGCAGCCATCCCAGTTAAAGCATGGTATGGCAGCTTTCTTCGTCCGAAACTGGAGTACACACTTTAATGCCAGACTGGACATCAGAGATTATCTGTGCCAGCCCTTAACTGGCCGCGGCAAAACTGATCGATTTGAAGAGAGCCCTAAACTGATCTATCCTACTGAAACCGAGAAAGCAGTCTAAGGGGAAAGTTTTCTCACCGGAATTGAGGTGTGTGTATGCAGATTGATACAAACAAAGTTTTTCATCCACCCGGGGGTATCGCTCGGCAGTCCAAGAATCATCGTGCGCAGGGCGCACCACAGAAGGCCACTGCATTTGATGTCGGATTGCGGCCCCCAATCAACATCTTCAACCTGAAAGGGTTCCAAAGCCGGTACTCTATTGTGGATGCTGCGACAAGCCTTTGGCAGAGGGAAAACACGATTGTCCAGAGAGATGACGCCGCCTCAATGGCACGTTTGCAGGCGCGTCTACGCAGCGGTAATCTGAAGATGACTCCCACGCGGGAGGAGATTGCAGGCTATTTGTGCCATCTTCGCAAAGAAGGGCTTGATGGTCGAATTGACTGGCATGGGCTTGAATCGGAGTTTCGGAACTTCCGAGACACGCCGGCAGAAGAATTGGCCGAGAGTTTGAATTACATAGCCTCCCGCTATGTTTCAGTCTTGGATAAACTAAGGCGTAACTTTACAGGGTGCGAGTTGGCGGAGCAGGAATCCATCCTAGGAGAGATCTGGGTAGCAGGGATGACTGGCTTGATAGATGGGTACACCCGCCTTTTGCAAACCTGCCTGGGTATTTCCGATTTAGATGCACAAGCGGTTCGAATCAGTTTGGATGCTCTTATCGAGCAGAGAGTTTGCGCATATCATTCGTTGCTGGAACAGACAAACACCGCCGCCGCCCAAACCGGCCCCGACAGCTTCTGGCTTTGTAACCATGATGCTTATATGGCCACTCAGCTCCGAGAAGCTGCAGTACCCGATAAAGCCAATTCTGCCCCAGCCAGAGGAACATACTCTACTCAGGACCTGACGGTAGCCGGGCATCTTGCCCAGGCATATCAATTTGAGATCGAGGGAGCGCATGTGGGCAGCCGAAATGAGGCGCAGCTAGCATTAAATCTTGCCTTTGCGGATATGAAGGAAGAAACGTTGATCCAGCGAAAACTTGTCAGCGAGAGTATGGCGTTGCTCCTGCGCAGTTCACGCGCTCAGGGGCATTCTGTGGCCCTGGAAGCTGTGGGCAAGTATCTGGACCGCCTGGAGGACTCGGGAGCGTCCAGCGAGCTTGAGTGCCCGTCTGGAGCCGTTGATTATGACATCTTCCATGGTATCTATGAGGCTATACTAAGCGCATATCGCCAGAATGGCGGCGATGCTCCAGAGGCAATTCGAGTCGGTGTTGAGCAAGGTGAGATTATGACAACGCAGGCCTATGTGAACAATCCAAAGGCAGTACGTTGGGGTGCGCCTATGGAGCGGTATTGGGAAACCTTTTATACAGCGCCAGATCCCAGAAAGCAGACACGATCCGAACGGGAGATAGAGCAGCTACTTGCCCAAATAGGACGCTCCCCGCGCAGCAGCAACTCTACACACCAGAACTACATAAACGATTGGCAGACCTTTTTGACAAATATGGATAAAAGGGCCGCTGTCCTGGAACAGCATTAAAAACTCTGCACCTAAATCCCCACATTACGACTGGTGTAAGAATAGGGGTGGTTCCAATGAGATAATTTCATTTGAGCGTACAACCTCAACATATCATAAAAAAGGAGAGCCTGTATTATGAAACAGAGAATTTCTTCCCTACTCCTCGCCTGCCTGATGCTTTGCACCATGCTGGGGACCCCGGCCAGCGCCATGGAGGTAACCAGCAGCCCTGACGCCGCTGTCCCGGCGTACATCTACAACAATTACTTTTCCGGCGGAACCGGTACGATGAACAGTATGTCCGGTTCCAAATCAAAGGTCTTCACCGTATCCTCCGGTGGGCTTTCGGATAACGCCCGAGTCACCAGTGTCGAGCTGAGCGTCACTGTAAGTCGCGGTAGCATTCCATTCTATATTGTCATCACCGACCCTGTGGGTCATGAGTATGAGCAGTATGTTTCCGCCACCAGCCGGTTTACGATCACGGCTTTCAATGACTTGTACCCAGGCGGGACATGGCGAATTTACATTTACAACGAGGGTGTTGACTTTACCGAGGTCTCCACCGCTACGGCAAACATGCGTGTCAACTACGGATACGACAGCTACGCATAATCTCCATCTGTCAAAAACATGGGGCCCGGGCTTGCTGTGTCAGCAAACCCGGGCCCCATATTGTAATACATACGGTTTCACGCCTGTACATCAAATCCGCCTGTGTAATTGTCGAGGATGCTTGTGTCAAAGGGCTTGCCCCATGTCCATGAAGGATCCGCCTGGTGAACGTATTCGCCCAGTCGAGTCGCTTCACTATGGAAAATCTCGTTCAGCGTCCATGATGCGGAGAGCCGGTCTTCAGGGGCTAATGTCATCACATAGCTTCTGATGGCGGAGCTGATATCCTCCCCATCGCTGGTCCCGTAGCCCCGTTTCATGTGGTCCATGGCAATTTGCTTTACCTGCTTTACAACCGACTCATCAACAGGGACTATTTTTTTGTAGTCGCCCGCATCGTTCAGGCTCATTCCAGGTGTGCCATATGGATTAACATGCTTTGTTCCGGTCTGGTTCTGCGAAAATCGGCTGGCTCGGTTCTGCTGCTGATACTGTACGATCTGTGATATGGTCATGTCCTCACCTCCTCGGATACCTGATATAATTTGGATGGTTCTATTATAAGCGGAAAATAGAACGGATTCAAGCCCCTCACTATATATAACGTAGATGAAGGCAGAATTGGGACAGTATGATAAATAATTTTTTATCAAGAGGTGCTCAGTGTCTCACATCCATACTATTGTTAGACCTACTCCCTGTGATCCAGTCAATAAAAAGAGATACTTTTTCCAAGTCCTCATTACTCAATCCCCGCAGTTTTTCCTCCAGTGCCGTTAGCAGGATGTTTTTTCCTTGCAGCCCGGAGAAAAACTCAGGGGGGCTGACCTCAAAATAGGCCATGATATTGAACAACTCTTTTATAGAAGGCATGGTGGCCCCGCTGGTGATTGACCGGATGTAGGAGCCGCTTTTTCCCAATTCCAAACTCAAGCGATGCTCCGAAATGCCTTTTTGATTTCTTAGTTTTGTAATTTAATCGCGTAGGTACTTCCCATATTGCGTAACTTCGTCCACAGGACATGCCCCCTTTCCAGATATTCATTATTGTACCTTGAACAGGCGGCAGGCATCAGCGGTAAAAATATCAATATGTACTTTATTCCTTTTGTAGTGCTTTGTAAAGTCTAAACCTCTATAATAGGGTAAAGATGTTTCAGTTTGGTTCTGGCATCGTTCGTAGTG
>RAYO01000057.1 GCA_003612335.1 bacterium 1xD42-67 | reverse complement strand
ACCCCCTCGTTTCTGCTGGGGTCATTATAACATGGCGTCCACTATTATGCAATTTTTAGATTTTATGGACCACTAGTGGAGGGAAACACCGGCCTGGCGCAGACGCTTAACAGGGGACATATGCCTGCGTATGAAACAGTCTACTTGAGCTGGGACGAACTGACGGCACAGCTCCAAGAGATTGTAGATGCAGAGCTGGGTCCCGGTTTCACTGTCGATCTGCGCAGACAGGACTACTACTATTGGGATATGCGGCTTGAAACCTCTCACAAAATGAATGAGGCCCTCAGTGAAAAAATCTGTGCGTGCCTTGATCTGCGTGATGTGGATGTGTTGGTATTCCTTGAAGATGACTGGGTGGATAATAATTGCCTTTGTGGGCTGCTCTCCAAACTGACCCATCGAGAGGTCACCTCCAGCCATGCTGATGACCACGGTGTTTGGATTATCTGCAAAAGCCTGGTCTGGAGCAGTCCGGAGTTCATCGCCTATCTTCTTACGAAATGTGAGCAGAGGCTTCGCCGTGAGATTGGGGATCGCCATTACTCTTTGGTCAACCAGGACACAGCCTGTCATCAATTATTTGGATTTATGGAGGCGCTGGTAATGCTTGGGCTTTTAGAGCGTGACAAACTGTTTGTGAGACCCGATCACTTTGCACCCAAAGTGGATGAAGAGGGCCTTGAAACGGATTTGTTAAAGAAAGCGGTCCGCTCCTACTGTACTGAATTTTTGAAGACGGCCATTTATGGGGAATGCAAGGCGTTTTGCCCATTCCACAAAGTCAACAACAAGGAAAGCGATCTCCAAATGTGTTCCGATAGGTACATCAAAGAACACCCAGACCGAGTAAAGAAAATACTGGAGCAAGCAGGCGTTACCATGCCCAAAGAATAGGAGGCAGTTTTGCGGATAGAGACTGGTGGTGGAACGATAACCTCGTTACCTGCCGGATGTTCAGTTGGGCTTCCATTCGTGCAGAGATAAAAATATTTTGGCATAGAGGAAGCAGGATATGATGCTTTTGGCGGGAAAGGCCATAAAAAAGGAGGGACCGAAATGCCCACAGAGAACGAGTTTAGCCGGTTTTGTAAGGACTTTGATCTGAGGAGGCCGACAGAGCCTCCGGTGAAGAAGACATTCTGGTTCGAGGCGAAGTTCGAGCATGATAGTGACTCGATAAACGATCTGCTTCGGAGGTTTCTTATCAATAACGGCATTAAGTACCTTAATACGATGAACGGTGATGTATGGTTCATTCAGAAGGGCGCTTGGTGCCGTTGCGACTATGAGGTGTCTGGCGACACGGTCAAATTTTACCTGTGCGAGTTCAACAAGGAGGAGCAAGTATGAAAAAACTGTGGATGAGGGCCGGTGTGTCCATAAATCTGACGGATGATGAAGTCGAGAGCATCCTGGGCAGCGACAATACCAACGGAGTGGATGTTATCAAAGCGGTGCTGTTGGATGGCCGATTTTCTTTTGATGGAGAATCCTACATTCCAAATGATACTGTGGAGGAGTTTATAAAGAAACATGGACTTCCTTACGACACTGATCAGGAGCCGGAGTTCGACTTTTCTCCGTTCGGAGGTTTTACCATCGACAAAGAGGAGACCACCGATGGAGGCGCCCAGGAAGACATCTGTCCTGTATGTGGCGGTGCTATCGAATATGGCGAAAGGGAGTCGGTCGATGAAGGCGCCGTTTATTTCTGGACCTGTACGAACTGCAGGGCGACTGGCAAAGCTGGATACAACGAAGTATTTGATGGCCACCACTACTGTGTCCGGGATGGCGATGGGAACCCGTTTCCGCCTGAGAATGAGGAGGAGTAAAGATGGCAGAGGTATGTTGCAAAACGGTTCGGGATCTGTGCGCTCACAAGACTGGTCCTGCAGAAAGGGTGCCCTCTGATGGGGGCAAACACCCAGAAGAAGAACTCTTGAATTATATGACACTTGAAGATATTCTACAGCAATACTTCGGGTTCGGGGAGGACTCTGATATTGATGGACCGGAGTGGGTCTCTGCCTATAATCGCCTGATAAACTGTATTGAAAGGGTTGGCGCAGTCACAGGGGTAAGCGTTGATGGGCTTGTTCGTGAACTCGACAAAATCGACAGTGAGGAACCGTGCATACCCACGCCATAAGGAAGCTGGCTATGTATTAGGGCCGGTTCACCCGATATGGTGTCTGTGAAAGCCGGCAGTTACTGGTGCATACCCAAATCCGCTCCCGAGTGACGGCCGATCTCTATTGTCCGCGCTGGTATGAAGTATCTGCCCACAACTTATAGAGAAGGATGATTAAATGGATTTTTATGAAGCAAAGCAGAAACAGGAACCTGATAGTAGAGAGGTAATGTGATGCCAGAGAAGAAAATCTGTCGATTCCGTTGCTATGAATGCTCGGATTATCTATTGTGCTCGGAGACTGTACTCCAGAAAGTCAAAGGAGTCACCCTGCATTTGGGGGGGAGGTACTGTATGGCTGGCAAGCGTGCCCGGGAGATGAAAAAGCGGGATCCGAAGGTATATCCTCCGTCCTGGTGCCCGAAACGCAAAGATCCCATTGAGCTGCGCCTTTATGCTTATAAGGATACAAATGTATGGTACTGCCGATACAAGATGAAGCAACAGGGTCTGAAGATCACTCCCCGGGGGCACGAATACGCCTTAAAACATGAAGGTCATATCAATATGACTGCCGCAGTTTTTCAGAGAGAAGCGAAGAGGCAGTTATTATCGTCTATTCTCGATTTTTTGCCTATGACGGATGAGGTTATTGAGATTGACGATGGCCTAAAACCCTGGTTCTTTCTTGTGAAAAAGCAGGGTGTTGCATTACTGACTCACTTTGATCGTGACGCTGCCTTGCGAAATCAGTATCAGAGTCCTGATGAGATGTGATTGCTGCTCGCTATTCTTGAGAGTGTCAGTATAGCCAGACTGAACAAAAACAGAGAGGAGATTACCATGGAAAAGGAAAATAATTATGTCTGCGCATATTGCCACCAGATGTTTCCTATCTGGGACACACGGCTTGTCAACCGTGGTATTGCTGGAAAAGAGCAGCGTACCTGTGATAGCTGCGCGGATGCTGCCTGTAACAGCGGCAAGATCATCCAGTGTGACGCCTGCGGTGAGTATTTCACACCAGATGTGCTCCACGACGAGGAGATCTGCGGCCATTCTTTCACCGCTTGTCCTGCCTGTGGCAAAGATGTGGTGGATTGCATGACGCGGGAAGAATTTGAAAAGGAGCACCAACCCTGCCGCTACACAGTGGTTGTGCGGAATGTTGACGGCAGCCAGCGGGGCTACGTCGTGTCCGTGGACAGCAGTGCTGGTATCAACGGTGTTGTACAAAAGCTGGCTGGTAAAGTGAACCTTGATCATGCTGCATCTATTATCATTGCCGAGATTCTCACTGGTGAGGATGAATTTTGACACGGCGAAAACCTCAATTTGGAAAGGGGTACTTGTTATGGACGAAAGGTTTGCAGACCGTCTCCACAACAGCGATTTTGATATCACCACCGCCCAGCGCGGGCAGGAAATTACCAGAGGATGGTATGAGTATTATTTGAACATTCTCCCGCCAATCAGCTTGAAAGGTGGGCAAGGGTGCTTGGCTGGCTTCCAAGTAAGTGAGCCTTACAGCGATGAGCGGGATACCCGTACAGGGCGTCTGCGGCCCACTTATAGCACCTTTACCAACAGCGGAAACCAGTATTTTTATCAGGGGATCAACTTCGCCGGAGAAGTGGACAGCCGCCCGTACATGGAGAGCTGTCCTGAAGCCAGGGAGGTGTCTGAATGAGGGTCGTCAATCTATGCCGCCATAAGACTGTCGGCTGGGAAGGGCTCATTTTCGTGGATGATGACGGTAGAATCCGAATCACGAATGGCGTTTGTATCTGGGCCCCAACGCCACATCGCTTGGACTCTCTGGAAATGGTGGCAGAAGTCGATGTACAAGATATTCTCACATATATGGCTGGCCGTATTGAATGGGAACCTATTGCTGCTCTGCTGCAAGGAGAACTTCCTGACTTTCGGCAGGATGTGGAGTATCTTTCTCGCTCGTTGATTCAGAACGTGAGCTATGAGATCAGCGATAAACACGTCCGAATCACCAGCCCAAGCACCTGTTTTGTGGATATGTGCCTTAGCAGTCGATGGGAGTTGGAGCCCCTTTTAGACAACTACCATCAGGTCCTGCAGATGGCGAAAGCACAAAAGGTCAAGGTATCTTATTCCGCTCACATGAAGCGAACCCTAGTGACGGAGTGGGAGATGTACAAGTCCTCAGTTGTTGAGCAAGCAGCCCTGTTCCGCCATCTGGTCACACAGGCCCATGTCGTTGAGACCCGCGGAATCCACTGTGGGCACATTGACGATAAGGAGCTGGCGCTGATGATGGGAATTCGGGACAAGCTTATGCCCTATGAATATGGGAATAGTATCTTGTCCCGTATATCAGAGATAGCGCATCAACTGGAAACTTTTCAAAGAGACTTGACCCGTAATCCGCAGTGCTACAGTATGATTGTACTTTAAGTGCTGTCGGGAAAACCATCAGCGAAATAACACCGGCAGAGGATGGGCCCTTGCGGCCATCCTCTGCCCATCTTGAGGAGGAACAAATATGAGCAAGGTTGTCGTGTGCCGTCCTGTAGACGGTATCACCATCAACAGTGAGATGGAGTTTCTATTGGATGATGAGGATTGTGTTCGCATCTTTGACAACGTGGAGGACGCCAAAAAAATCCTCTCTGATGCAGGCTGTACAGATGAAGAAATGGAACACATGAAGTTTTTGGAGAGCTGCGGAGTTTGTGCGCGCTGCAAGAGTCCGCTGTTTCCCAGCCTGCTCCCAGGCTACAAATATCAGTGCTTTACATGTGATGAAGACTTTTACAGCTTTGAGGCTATGAAATCTGAGGAGGTAAAACCGGATGAACTATGACAAGCCGCTGTGCTGGTGCTGCGTGTGGCGGCATATTATTGGCCCTGGAAATGACCCAACGATCAGTTGTGGGCATCCCTGTGCGCAGGTGCGGAAACAATTTCATGGCAGTTCCACTGCGGAAATCTGTAAGGAATATCTGGAAGATGACCCTAAAATCAAAGTTAGGGTTTGCCATGAGACCCGAGAAACGCTTATGAGGGGAATCCATCAAATGGCTGTGGATAGCGGTCATTATGCCAAAGCCAAGGCTATTTTGGACTACTTTTTACCGGATACATGGGGGTCTCCCACTGAATTCAGTTGCAATGAATTTACATTTGTGGCCAACGTGAGTTTTGGCAACAACGAGGGCATCTATCTCAACTGTTATGCCGAAGGAAAGACCCAGATAGACGGCGGAGAAGTGATGTGGCACTTGGGAACCTATAAGACCCTGGACACATCTCTGGCAGCTATGCAAACATTTGGCGAGTGGGGCGGCACATTGACCTATTTTGCCCGTCGGTATCTTTTGGAACATCGTGACAGATTTGTTTCTGACCGCGAACTACGGGCCAAGGCAATCAGAGAACATCTTACGAAAAAAGAGGAGGACAGATCATGAGCTATGATACATGGCACAATTATGGCTACGGTATATGCGTTGATGATATTACAGAGCAGGATGTTGGGAAATTAGAGCAGTTGCTGGATTGCGCTCCTGTATTCCATGCCAAAGTCCAGAAATGGCTGTCCGATTCAGGTGTGGCTGACCCTACCTGGGATGATTATATGGAATATGATCAGGATTTCAGTTTAGGGCTCGCCACGCTACTCCGAGAAGTAATTGAAGAGGCCGAAGGGATACCGCTGACTGCCTGTGATGATTTCGATTGCAATGATTATTTGCTGTATTCCCCGAGCTATCCTTGGCAGTTGAACGACACAGACCGCAGTCTTACGGAGGAACAGGTGGCCAAGATATTCCGCCGCTATGTCCAGATTCTAACCAGCAAGCCTATTGATATTGACTACCAATCGGTGGAAAACGGCGGATGATTAAATTCTGTCGTTGCGAAATGGGTGTATTCTGTGTATAATACAGACATCTGCGGGGGAGAAGGTGAGTCAATGACGGATCACAGAAAAAAGACCAATTATGTCCTGATGAATAAGAACGCTCCCATACTGGACTTCCGTTGCCGCCGCAATGAATTTGGTGAGCCGGAGTTTAGTGAGCTGCAATGGCACACAAATTTGCACCCTATCGGCTACCGTGGCCTTACCGCCTTCTTGGAAATGCGGAAAGCGCCCAAGCACCGTAAGCATATCCAGCAGCTGCTGGAACAGTATGGGTGCGATGACCTGGAGGGATTTTTGCAAGTGACCCATGCACTGTCCCTGAACGACACTTATTGGGTGCGTCCTGCAGACTCAGTGCTGACCTGGCGTGAGGTGTCCCTATACACCAACGATTTCAGCGAGATCATCAGCCAAGCTGCCTTTGATGGTACGGTCAGTGAGACGGATCTTTCCTCTACCTCACCGGAATTTGGCACAGACGGCTATTACGCCAAGTGCTGGGTGCGGGAGGGTCCTGACATCTGCCTCTATAAAAGCGGAAGCGCACATTATGAGATCGAGCCGCTTTCGGAATATCTGGCCGCCCAGCTTGCAACGGAGCTATGTCCTGGCGCAGTCCCGTATGACATGGGCTACCATCATGACAAGCTCGTTAGCAAGTGTCCGCTGTTTACCAGCGAGAATGTCGGGCTTGCAAAGGCCAGTGCGGTATTTCGAGGCGAGGAGCGCACGATTCCTGAATTGTTGACGTACTTCTCCAGTATTGGCAGTGAGGATGCCTTTCGGCGGATGTGCGTTCTGGACGCTGTGATTCTGAACACAGATCGGCACTATGGAAACTTTGGTGTACTGTTCGATACAGATACACTGGAGATCCATCATATGGCCCCAGTGTTCGATCATAACCGAAGCCTGTTGCCAGAGCTGGACAATGACCAGCTCTCCCAACCGGCGTGGTATCTGAAGCGGTGCAGGCCGCGACTGGGCAGGGATTTTCTCCTGAATGCCCGGGGGTTGCTGACCGATTCGATACGAAATGATTTGAAACGGCTGGAGGACTTTCAATTCCAGCAGCATCCAACTATCCGCGCTGAACAGGAGCGGCTGGATGCCTTGAGCAGCATCATCCGAGAACAGGTTCGGCTGATTTTAACGGACTGATTTCAAAATAAGAGCAAGGGGATTATGGGCTGAGCCTGTAGTCCCCTTGTGCTATTCAATAGAGAGGAGGCTGTCATCCACATGATGGCGAATCAAACAAGTGCCCTTACAACCGTTGTATCCTACCCGGAACGAGGCGAGGGCGGTAATAACCGCTACCGCGGGAACTGCTCCCCCAAACTGGTCCAGGATCTGATTGCCCACTTTGGTATTCAGGATATCTGTGACTATATGTGCGGCAGCAACACGACCGGCGACGCAGCCCGGGCCATGGGCATTTCCAGCCACACCTATGACCTGCACAGCGGGTTTGATCTGCTCCACTGCGATATTCCTGAGCGGCCGCAGTTTATTTTCTGGCATCCGCCGTACTGGGATATTATCAAATACTCGGATGTCATGTATCGGGCGTCAGAGGTGCAGCAGCGGTATGGGTATGACCCGCGCCGCTACGACCTTTCCCGGATACCCACCTGGGAAGCCTTTGTCCAAGCGATGAACTACTGTATGATGAAGCAGTTCTGCGCCCTGGAGAAGGGTGGTCGTATGGCGGTCTTGGTGGGAGACATCAAGAAAAAGGGGCGGCTTTTGAGCATGATCTTTGAACTGACGAAACCTGGGACACTGGAGAATGTCATTATCAAAGCTCAACACAATTGTGTCTCCGACCGCCGCAGTTACAGCGGCCGGTTCATCCCTATTGTCCATGAGTATGTTCTGCTCCTGCGGAAAGATGAACCGCTCATTTATCCTTTGTTGATGACCTACCAACTGAAAGGTGATGTCCGGGACATGCCGGGCGCCACATGGCGGGATATTCTGGCCGATGCTATGGAGTCTTTTCGCTGTCCAGTCTCACTGGAGCAAATATATGGGGCAGTTGGAAACTATAAACGCGCTCAGCACCAGCAGCATTGGAAAGACAAAGTGCGCCAGACCCTGCAATATCACCCGAGTATCTTTTATAGCCCTGGGCGCGGTGTGTGGGCGCTGAAAAAATACGCTTAGTGAGGAGGGCATGAGATGACCTTGGTTGAGCTAGAGAAGATCATGATCGAACATGGTGTTACACTTCGCGCGATCCCCACAGAAGTATATGGGGTATATGAAAAAACACATGCTGAAGAGTTTCCTGATGGGCAGATAATTTATCTTGATCGATTCAAGCAGGAGATGGTTATTGTAAAACGCATTCCAGAAAATGCTGGCAAGTTTATCTTTAAGCGCAATTGCGACACAGCAAGCGCCGTTCGATTTGAGGGACAAAGATATTATGATTCTATTGAAGAGGCGATAGAGGCCCTGCTGCAATCAGGAAGGCCAGCGTATCATGATCTATAACCGGCAAATGCAGTGAGATTTTTTCCGCAATTTGTCCGTTATTCAAAAATAACCTGCTGTTTCAGCATTGACGGGGCCACATAAAGATGATATAATTCAAATATAAGTATCAGTGCCACAGGAGAAGTGCGCATAGTCTTCCGCGTATCGAAGTGCCATTTGCATTTTTGCAGATGGCACTTTTTTGTTTTCCGGGCCAATTTCATACTGGCAAATGCAGCGTTCTGAGAGGGACGCTGTTTTTGTATATTTAGGGCAATCTGCCACAATAAAAATCAGAAAAGGAGCGATCAAAAAATGGTTAAACAGTGCCAAGACAGTTATTTCGCCCAGTTCACCGCCTTCCCCGCCATGCTGGCCTTCCATGAAAAGACACGGAGAGACAGCAGTTGGGAACGCACCGAGGTCCATGGCCTGCGTGTGGCGGCGCTGGACAAGTCATCCCCGCTCTACGGGGATACCTCCAGTTTTGACCCCGCTGTCAGCCAGGATGCTATTGCGGACACGGCCGACAACCTGGGACTGGCGATCCAGGTTGGGGGCCGGTATTTCCCTTTGCGTGACACTGCCTACAAGAGCTTGCTGGACCGGGCAAAGATCAATGGCACCGCTCTGCCCAAGCTCGCCCGAGCTAAGTTGGCAGAAGTGCTTAACTCCTGCCTGGAATTGCACAAGGACAGCGCCCTGCTGCTGATCCGGGACGAGAAGGTCTCGGCCGCCCACTCTGGGGACAGTCGTGACTATTCCGTTCTGGAAATCGACCAGTTGCTGGATGGGCTGCAGAAGAAGATGAATGAGCGGTTCCCTGGCAATGAGTTTGAGTCCGGCTATTCCGACCACGCCATCACAAGCGCCTCCTGGAAATTGCCTGGGCAGAAAGCGGATTTGCTCAGCACCTATGAAAAGCTGCTGACGGCCGAAGGAAAGGCGGCCATAGCGGCTAAGCTGATGCCTGGCATTCGCTTCTCCACATCGGATACGGGGGTAGCCTCAGCCAAGGTGTCGGCGCTTTTGATGGGACTTCAGTACCCCATCCACATCGGCGGCATAGTGGCCGTTGAACACCGCAGACAGACCACAGTTCTGGACTTTGTAGACAGTCTGGAAATGTTGTTTGCTCAGTTTGGTGATTCGGTTGCTCGTTTGAGCAACCTGCTTACCATCCACCTGGATAATCCCGTTAACGCCATGACTGCCATATGCAAAAAACTGGCTATGCCCAAAAAGGCCGCAATAGAGGCTATCGCCATGTTTGAAGCGGTAAACGGCAACATGCCCGCCTCCGCTCACGATGTGTTTATGGCTATGCAGGAAATTCCGTTCAACCTGAAAATCAGCGGTGCTTCTGAGAGTAAATTGCTGTCTCTTCAGGAGAACATGGCCAGAGCCTTGACCCTTCGCTGGAGCGACTATGATCTGGCAAAGCAGGTGAGTTGGTAATGGCAGCGCCGATCATCTTGTGCGACTGCGCGGGGATGGACGAAACCCGCTGGTTGGAATGCCGGGAGCATGGGCCTAAAGGGGATATTGAGTACACGATAGGCGGCAGCGATGTAGCCACAATTTTTGGCCTGTCACCGTGGACGACCCCGCTGGAACTGTGGATGATGAAAAAGGGGCGCCTCAAGCCCAAGTCGAAACCCAATCCCTTGCAGTTAGAAATGGGACACCTGTTAGAACCGATTGCCGCCCATTTTTATGCCCAACGTACTGGGGACACCGTCATTGACGATACGAACATGTATCAGCACGCCGACTTTCCCTATGCTTTGGCAGACATCGACCGGCGGCTGATCCAAAAATCCAATGGCGAACCAGGCGTTCTGGAGTGTAAGAGCTGTACCTACCATAAGGCGGCCGATTGGGCCGATGGAGCTTATCCGCTCTATTACGAATTCCAACTGCGCTACTATCTGGCTGTTCTGGATGTAAACTTTGGCGCGTTCTCTGCCCTTTGGGGCAACAATCCGGATAATGACTTGGCTACCCCCAGCCTGCTTCGGGATAAGGCCAAGGAGGATATGATTTTTGAACGGCTGGACCAATGGATTTGGAGTCTGAGGCACGACAAGCCGCCCGCTATGACGGAAGTAGACCCTAAACTGGCCCTGAAAGCACTGGCCAATATTTGCGGCCCGAGTCAAAAATCTCTTCCCACGATTGAGTTTCCTCTGAAATATGAGAAATCTTTGCGTGGAATCGCTGCTCTCCAAGACGAAAATACTTCTCTGAAACAAAAACTTAAAGAAAACGAGGCGAAAATTGACGCGCATAGCGTTCGAATCGCGGAGCTTATGAAAGCTCATGAGCACGGTGTACTGACCACTACCACGGATAAACTGTTGGTAGACTTTGTGACAAAGGTCACGCGCCGTGTAGATTCCGGCTATCTCAAGAAAGAGCATCCTAGTATCTATGAGGAATCGCTCAAAGCTTCGGAAAGCCGGAAGATCAAGGTTTCTGTCCAGCCTGTGTAACAAGGGCGACAATATGCGGGGAGAGCAGTAAATGCCTCCCCGCTCCCCATTTTGAAGGAGGCGTAGTATGGATCAGAAAGTCCAGGCCTATATGAATTTCATGAAAAACTACACTGAACGATTGGAGCAGCGCGGAACAGACTGGCTTGGCCCGAAAGATCTGGGCGATGTGCTTTTGACCTCTGCAATGCAAAATGGTATGAAACGGCCCGATTTGAGAAAGGGGAAGATGCCAAATGGCAGAAAAGACAAGTCCTGATCGTTGCTTTTTTTCCAAGTGTGTTGACAAAAGCTCCAGAACGGACATGATCGCCTATCTGTCCAGCCATTTTCGTTACGACACCATGAGTGGCTGGAACCGCAGCACCTCTTATGCCTGTAACATGAAGCTATACAATCTTGGCCTGAATCGGGAGACGGAGGACAAACTCTGGGAGCTGATCCAGCTCCCGGAGTTCTATGACCGTCTTCGGGGCGTGATCAATACGTTTAACCAACAGCATGACTATTTGTGGCAGGCCGGTTGGAATGGCCGCAGCGGTGGCTACCTGGTGCTCTATCAGGGCGGGACGAAACCCAGCAAATATCGTTCTTACTGTACACGCTGCGGACAAAAAAATTACACTTCGATAGCAGAAACCGGGACCCGGTGCGGGGTATGTAATAAGGAGGCCCGTGTAGATTACATCAAGCCACCTCTGCAGATTTTTTCGTATCCGGGGAAAGGTGTTGATATGGATGAAGACTTTGGGGATTGGTCCATGTACGAACTCAAGCAGCGGACGGAGCTGGTGCAGGAATTTGACCGTCTGGCCGATGACATCGTGACTGAGGCCCTGCACATCGCCAGCGAACACTCGGTGGAGGAGCGGATTGTCTATATCCCCGCCAGAGAACTTGTGCTGGCATAAGGAGGCTGGAGATGAAGTGTAAATTTTTCAGGCTGATTTATCCAAAAACCATCGAGGCTGCTCAAAGCGGGAGCTACACAGTGGCGCTCTATACACCCTGTGAAACTGTACTGGACGCCCAGGGCAACAAGCTGAGCAGCATTACAGTAGTAGGATATTATTTGCCTACTATGGAGCGGGTGAAGGTAGACATGACCGGCAGGTGGAAAAAGGACGCAAAGTACGGTCTACAGTTTGTGATGGAGGCCTATGAGGAAATCATCGACCCTGGTAAGAATGGAGTCATTGCCTATCTCTCGTCCGGGCTGATCCCTGGCATTGGAAAGACGCTCGCCGAGCGTATCTACAATACGTTTGGGGACGAGACCTTAAAGGTGTTGGATAATGACCCGGGTCGTATTCTGGAAGTACCGGGTATCAGCGGCAAACGCAGTGAGCAGCTCCGAAATGCCTATTTGGAAACTCGGAGTGCACGGCGGATTATAACTATGCTGGCGCCGCTGGATATCAACGCTGGACAGGCCGTTCGATTACAGAAAGAACTGGGCCCCAGAGCGGAAGAGCTGCTAAAAGAACGTCCTTATGAGGTATATGAACGCGGCCTGTTGTCTTTTGACGCGGCGGACCGGCTGGCAGAGCGTCAGGGCATTCCGCGCACTGCGCCAGAACGAGTTGCCGCCGGACTGCTCTACACGTTGGAGTTGGCAGAGCAGAAGGGACACCTATGCTTACATAAAGAGCGGTTTATCCAACAGGCGGTAGAGTTGCTGCGTACGTCCGGATTGGGCCGAATAACCGTAGCCAACGTGGCATTTGAAATGCTGAAGGCGAATCGACTGGTTCTATATCAGGCTTACGTTTACCGTCCTGTCACGGCAAAGGCCGAAGAAGGCGTCGCCCAATGTGTCCGGGAAATGCTTCAACGGAGCAGCCTGCCTTATATCGGCG
This sequence comes from bacterium 1xD42-67, assembly GCA_003612335.1. Classification (GTDB taxonomy): domain Bacteria; phylum Bacillota; class Clostridia; order Oscillospirales; family Oscillospiraceae; genus Lawsonibacter. The sequence continues at coordinate 5,735 of RAYO01000057.1, read as the reverse complement.
ACCTGGACGATGAAATTGATCTGCAGCAGGAGGAATTGGGATTTATCCTTGCAGAGGAGCAGCGGCAAGCAGTCAAAACCGCTTTGGCATCCCCTCTCTGCTTGATCTCAGGCGGCCCCGGAACTGGCAAGACATCCATCCAGCGTGTCTTCCTGAACATTTATTGCAAAGCGTTTCCAAACGCAAAAATCGTTTGCTGTGCGCCTACAGGGCGTGCGGCACGAAGGCTGGAGCAGAGCACTGGCCTGCCCGCCAGCACCGTTCACAAAGCGCTGAATCTGACCGCTGGGGAAACCAATACCCTCAGTCTGCCAGAGCCGTTGGATGCCGACTTGGTAATCGTGGACGAGGTCAGTATGCTGGACATGGCTATGACCTGGTATTTGTTCAATGCGCTTCCGCCTATGTGCCGGCTGGTATTGGTGGGGGACGCTGACCAACTCCCGTCTGTGGGGCCTGGGGCAGTACTTAGTGAACTGATCCGTTGCGGAAGGATCCCCATGACCATGTTGGATAAAGTGTTTCGCCAAAGCGAAGGCAGCATGATTGCGGAGAACGCTCAGCGCATCCGCCATGGCAATGCCGACCTGCAATTTGATGAGGACTTTCAGTTCGGTTCCTCTTCCGACATCCAGCAATCCGCCGAATGGCTGGAGCGGCTGTATATGCAGGAGGTGGGCCGGTATGGCGTGGACAATGTGGCATTGCTTACCCCGTTTCGTGCCAAAACTGAAACCGGCGTCCGAAGCATGAATGAACGGCTGCGGGCGCTGGCGAATCCACCCGGACCGGATAAACCGGAACTGGTCATGGGTCAGCGCGTCTTTCGACTGGGCGACAAGGTCATGCAGACCAAGAACCGGGAGGAGGTCAGCAACGGTGATATCGGCTACATCCGAAAGATCGAGCGAAATGAGGATGGGTTCCTGGTGGAGGTTGATTTCCACGATGACCGCATTGTGGCCTATGAGGATAACGAGACCTTGAGCCATCTGGATCTGGCGTACGCCACCACGATCCACAAATCTCAGGGCGGTCAGTATGACTCAGTGCTGCTCAGTGTGCAGAACCTGCACGGACGTATGCTGAAAAGGCCCCTGGTCTATACAGGCCTCACCCGCGCCAAGTGCAGGGCGCTGATCGTAGGTGAGTGGCCGGCTGTTGTCCGGGCCATCAACACCACGGATACTGAGCGCCGCAATACCTTATTGGCAGCCCGCATCACCCAAATGGCAGTATAGTGAAGGGAGAAAACAATATGCCTACTGTTCTTGAAAACTACTATAACCTCCGCAGAGAAGTGGATGAGCGCATTGCCAAAGGCAACGTACCGGCTGACGCGGTCTGGTGGCATGGTGAGCTCGTATACCGCATTGGGGTATTGGAAACCTGCCAGATGTTCTGCAGAACCGCCCCTATTTGTGTGGAAGCGGCAATTCTCCAAGGACACTATAAGATGCTGGATGCCTATGTGCAGTGCCTTGCCCTGGAGCGCCGCTATGGACCTAACCGCGGCCCTGATACGCAGAAGGAGAGGGATGCCGCCCAAAATAACCTGGGGCGAGTTATTGAGGACTATCGCAAGCGTTTTTCCAGCTTTGCTCCCTCCGCCCCGGAGAGCTACAGCCATGAGATCGGCAGGGTGGTGCAAACCCTGCTCCCGGCATGGCTCCAGTTTCGGAACACGTTTGTTCCCCTGAAAAAGAAAGAGAAGGAGGCCACTACGCAATGAGTACAGATAAAACGACCCAAGTAAAGCAGGCCGCTATGGAGGCTTTGCAGAAAATTAACGCTGTAGAAGGGTTCGACCCCTCTGCACTGGCGGTGGAGTACACGGATCTGAACAGTACTGGGGGCAACGATAAACGGTTGCGGCTTCCGGTCATGGCCCAGATCGGTTGGTTCCGGCTGAAGTACCCGGAGGGGCGTATTGCTGTCTCCGTCACGTCGGGTAAGGACTGCTTTGTAGCCACGGCCCGGGTCTATCCCCACTATTCCGCTTCTGTAGAGCAATTCCTGGCTGAGGCAACGGCGTCCAGGGGCTATCTGGCAGATAAGCCTACGGTTTCCCCCAGAGAATGGGCACAGACCGCTGCAGTGGGTATCGCTCTGCGTAACGCAGGATTCGGCCTTCAGTTCGGTGCGGCCGGCGATGCCTTTGACACACCTGTTGTGGATGAACTGGGAGGTATCATGTGGAGCGGTACACCTGCTGACTCTTCGATTGAAGGCAGTATGTCTCCGCCGCCAGTGGCTTCCCAAGCGGCTACGCCCGCACCGGCACCTGTGCCGGAGGAACCTGCGCTCACTCCGTTTGAGCAAGCGTTAAAAGCACCTTGCCCGATTGCCAAGTACAACGGGAAGACGTTGGGGGATGTGTTGCAGATCGACCCCAAAGCCCTGAACTGGGTTGCAAATAAGTACACTGGCAATGCGGAGATTTCAGCCGCCGCAAAGCTGATTTGCGATGAGGCAGTCAGGACTACCGCCCCCTAACCTAACTGAACAGGGGGGCCGGTTTTAACCGGCCCCCAGAAAGGAATTGCCATGAAGCAAACTGTTCGCTCGTTTTTCTGCATCATCGGACTTCTTGTGCTCTGGCTGTGTGTAGTAGTTGCCATATGTACGTCCGACTCACAGCCAGAATCCTACTATACTCCAGACCATGTGGAGTCCTATACGGTGGGAAGTTTTGACCAGCTTCAAATTTGCAAGATTTATTATTTGACCCTGGAAGATACTCCAGCCCTTATTCCTACTGACGATTTCGAAGAATACGGTCACTGGTTTTCACTGCTGGAACTAACCAAAGAACGCTGCGGCACGGAGGTCATTTACACTGCAGTTTTCCGGGAAACAAAGCCTCCTACATAAAATGAGAGGATGTAAAACACGGTCCGGCGCTGTACATGGTGTGGAGGGAAGGAGTTGAGTGAAAATGGAATTACGCTTTCAAATGAACGATATCCTACCGCTTCTGCCAATTCCGCAGCCGCCTATGGGGAAAAGCTCTTACAATATTCCCTGTCCAGTCTGTGACCATGCTGGCTCTCGGAAACGACACCTTAATATCAATATCAAACGTAATGTGTTTAGATGCCCTAAGTGTGGCCAGTTCGAGGGCGGGGTCTTTGACCTCTATGCTTATTACGCCAATGTGCCGCGGGATAAGGTGCGGCAGGAACTAATCAACCGGCTGGGTGGCGGTGAATGTTATGAGTCTGGAAAATCACGCGGTAAGAAAACCGTGCAGCCAAGACAGAGACCAGCGGAGATACCACAGGCTCCACTGGTGGGCATTGAAGCACGGGATCGCGTCTATAGGGCACTCTTGAGCAAATTGACTCTGGCCTCGGATCATCGTGATAACCTGCGCGGGCGTGGCCTGACCAACCAGGAGATTGACCGGCTTGGATATCGTACGACGCCGATGGTTGGCTTTCACGCTTTGGCAAAGGAGTTGATCACAGAGGGACATGAGTTATTTGGCGTCCCTGGGTTTTACCGCGATAAGGATGGCCGATGGACAATGGCGTTCTATCTCCGGGGAATCATGATCCCTTGTCGGGATCGATTGGGCCGCATCCAGAGTATCCATATCCGTTTGGATAAGAAAATGAGCCGGGGTGGAAAATTCCTCACATTTTCCAGCGTTGACAAAAAGGACGGTGTGGGTGCAGAAAATTGGTGCCATATGGCTGGCCCTGTTCAAGAATGCGTCTACCTGATCGAAGGGTATATGAAAGCGGACATCGTTCATTTCTTTACCGGGCAGACGGTGTTAGCCATCCCCGGGGTTACCTCCCTTCACTATCTGGAAAAGACACTGAAAGAATTGGTAGGGCTTGGTGTTCGCCATGTGATGACATGCTTTGATATGGACTATTTGAAAAATTGGCATGTGGAAGCCGCCTATGGCAATCTGATACAGCTTCTGGGTGAGCTGCCCTTGACTTTTGGTACCTATCTGTGGTCTCCAGACTATAATGGGATGGACGATTATATATGGGAGTGGTTTATGAGAAAGCTTCCTTTGGAGTGACAGTATTCTTATTTTGAAGAGCGAGGCAGCAGGTGCTGTCTCGCTCTTTTTTGATGCCATCATGCCAACGAAGAAATTGTATATCCTCTATTGTAGATATTTTAAGCTGATATACTCATTCTTGTTGCAAATACGCATTGGCCTCGGTGTAATAAAGTATCTGAATGAATAGGAGTGATCGTAATGCTATTTGCAATTGACCACGGCAATTCTGCCATCAAAACCCCCAACTTTGTCTTTACCTCTGGGCTGACGGACTACCCGGTAAAGCCTCCTGTGGAGACCGATGTGCTGGAGTTCAACGGCACATTCTGGACTCTGTCCGGAGAACGCATCCCCTACATGCGGGATAAGACCAAGGATGAAAGGTTTTTCATCCTCAGCCTGTTTGCTATCGCCAAAGAACTGCGGCAGCGGGAGGCTCTGCAGCCTATGGTGGAAGCGAGGCTGGCTGTTGGCTTGCCTCCTGAGCACTATGAGCTGCGTAACCGCTTTGCGGAGTATTTTAAGCGGGGTATCGTACAGTTCAAATTCAATGATACCCCCATCAGTTTGATGATCTGCCAGGTGTTGGTATATCCCCAAGCCTACGCCGCAGTGGTTCCGCAAGCGCAAATTATCCAGAAAAATCCCCGTACCTTTGTGGTGGATATTGGCGGCTTTACCACCGACGTGCTTTTGCTTCGTGGTGTGCAGCCGGATATGCAGTTCTGCCGCAGTCTGGAGATGGGCGCCATCCCCATGGCTAACGGCATCATTGGCCGGGTCAGCGCACTCCACGATATCAAGATTGATGACGACCATATCGCGGATGTGATTCAAGGGCGTCCGACCATTCTCCCGAACGATGTACAGGATACCATTCGTGCCACCGTGAAAAGCTATGCAGCCGGTATTCTGGATAAGCTTCGGGAGCTCCAAGTGGATCTGCGGGCGACTCCTGCTATCTTCACTGGCGGTGGTGCTGCGCTGTTCCGGCCCTTTATTGAAGCGTCTTCCCAGGTTGCAAAAGCGGAATTTATTGCTGACCCCAAGGCCAATGCTGTAGGCTTTGGGATGTTGGCCACCGCCCAGTTACGTCAGATGCAGGCCCAGAAGGTCGGTGAAGGCTTTGCGCAGGGATGATAGATTCCGATTTTCTCTCCAATGGAGCGCTGATACAGAGGAGAAGGCAAGGGTAGGGGCGCTCTTAGAACGCATGGGGAATAAGAAGAGCGATTTCATAGTTATGGCCATTATGGATTATCTGCAGCGTCACCCAGAGGCAGACCTGCCAGGTGCCAAAATTAAGATTACCTATCAGCCGCTTCATACCAAGGAGCAGTTGTTGGCAATGGTCCGGGACATGGTTAAGGCCTCTATAGGGGAGTTCACGGTGGGGAAGACTATCGCTACAGCAGAGGACAGTCCGCCTTTAGAAATGCCGCCCGGCCCCAGCGAACAGGATATTGAAGCTATGGTAGCCAGCCTCAAACTGTTTGATCAACAGTAAAGAACGCCTCACAGTCCGTTGAACTGTGAGGCGTTCTTTATAACATTTAGCATGAACAGGAGGGCTACCGTCCGAACATAACAGTAATTGAATTGCGTTTTTAGAGGATTGTAGCTGGTGTAGGTTTAGGGTAGTCAGCATCTTAAAGGGACATCTACACGCTTGGCAACCTATTTTGCAGGATAATGGTTAATTATCTAT